>JAGBIJ010000020.1 GCA_017935045.1 Muribaculaceae bacterium | reverse complement strand
TTATGGGGTCGAAATCGCAACTTGGATTTTGTCATGCAGGCGAAGGAGCATAGCGGGCTATGCGACTGAGACAAAGGACAAAATACATTTGCGATTTCGAGACCGCGCAATAATAACTGAGTTGAATAATTTTACACACAATGATAAAAAATAAGGATAATTTGCATTGTCCGCCGGATTTTCGTCAGAATCCGGCCGCGTCTCAGTCGCATAGCCCGCTATGCTCCATCGACTTAACCGGATTCTGCCTGAAAATCCGCCGCCCCATAATTCACATTTGTTATTAAACAGCCTCTAAATAAGAAAAATCAGACCGATGTATATTAACGCCATGGGCCACTATGTGCCCGCTCTGCGAGTAGACAATGACCATTTCCTGAATGTCAACGGACTGACATCAGACTGGATCGTACAGCGTACCGGTATCCTGACCCGTTCCAAATGCGCGGACGGAGAGAATCAGGACACTATGGCGCGCGAGGCTGTAGACGACGCCCTGCGCCGCCTGCCGTATGACATCAGTGAGGTAGATCTGATAGTCGGCGCCGCCTACGCCGTGTATGACACCGTGGCCACGGTCGGCCACCAGATACAGCGCCAGTATGACATCAATCATGCCAAAGTGCTGTATGTCACGGCGGCATGCTCATCGTTCATCAACGGGCTGGAGGTGGTGGAGACCTATTTCAAAGCCGGCAAGGCAACGAAAGCGCTCCTGGTATGCAGCGAACACAACACCTACTACAGCAACGAATCAGACCCCAAGGCCGGACATTTGTGGGGAGACGGCGCCGTAGCTTTCTTCCTTTCCAAGGAGCAGGCCGCTCCCACTGACTGGAAGATAGACACGGTCTTTACCGAGGGGCTGGGCAATATCGGCAAAGGCCCCGAAGGCGTGCGTCTGCGTCCGAAGGAGGACGGCATCACTATGCCCGACGGCCGCGACGTATTCATCCATGCCTGCCGCTATATGATCTATGCGCTTAACCATGCGCTGGAGCAGGCAGGACTGAAGATGGAGGATGTCAGCCGCCTCATTACCCATCAGGCCAACAAGCGCATCGTGGCTCAGGTCGCCCGCCAGCTTGACAAGAGCCTTGACAGTTTTATCAACAATATCGAGGAACTCGGCAATACCGGCTCCGCCTCGGCTCCCCTGGTCCTCTCGCAGTATCAGGACGAGATAAAGCCCGGCGAGAAAGTGGCTCTCATGGTCTTCGGCGGCGGCTACAGCTGCGGAGCCTTCATCGCTGAAAAAATGAATTGAAACATCGAATAAATAAGAGATATAATGAAACTTCTTGAAGGAAAGACGGCATTGATTACCGGTGCCGCACGCGGCATCGGCAAAGCCCTTGCCATACGGTTTGCCCAGGAGGGCGCCAACATAGCGTTTACCGACCTCGTGATAGACGAGAACGGCAAAGCCACTGAAGATGAAATCAAGGCACTCGGAGTGAAGTGCATAGGCTACGCCTCCAACGCCGCCGACTTCGCCGGAACCGAGGAGGTGGTAAACAAGATAAAGGAGGATTTCGGCTCCATCGACATCCTCGTCAACAATGCCGGCATCACAAAAGACGGACTGATGCTCCGTATGTCGGAGGCTCAGTGGGACGCCGTGATAGCCGTCAACCTGAAGTCCGCCTTCAACTTCATCCACGCCGTGCTGCCCATCATGATGCGCCAGCGCCACGGCTCCATCATCAACATGGCATCCGTTGTCGGTGTTCACGGTAACGCGGGACAGTCCAACTACGCCGCCTCCAAGGCCGGTTTGATAGCTCTGGCCAAGTCGATAGCCCAGGAGGTAGGCAGCCGAGGCATCCGCGCCAACGCCATCGCTCCCGGATTCATCGAGACAGCCATGACAGCGGCCCTGCCCGAGGAGATACGCAAGGAGTGGTGCCAGAAGATACCTTTGCGCCGTGGCGGCAAGGTGGAGGACATAGCCGACGTGGCAGTCTTCCTCGCCTCTGACATGAGCTCCTACGTTACCGGCCAGGTAATCCAGGTAGACGGCGGCATGAACATGTAATCCACTTTTTATATATAACATATCCACGGCTCCGGAGAAGGACGGTAACTGACCGTCGCCTCTCCGGAGCCGCTGTTTTATTATCTTGACGTTGCATCGGGTTTTCTGCAAGTATGGCTGCTGTTTTGTCGAATGTTAATTTATTTGAATTTCAAACCGCATAATTCTTGCAATGTTAATATTGATTAAAATTTAGAAATTATTTTGCTTGTTAATATTTTTTTACATACATTTGCATTGTGAGATATTTGTCTTATATCTTCATGTAAATTTAAATTTCTGCCTATGAAAAATCTTATTTCGATATTGTGGATGTTTTTGCTGAAAGGTCTTGCGATATCCGCCTTCGCAGTCTCTTTGCTTGCTTTTGGCGGCTGCAGCTCTGATGACGACGAGCCGGTAAAGACAGACCCTGACGTGAGCAATACGGAGCAGAGCGCGGAAACTGCTGCTAAGGAGGTATTTGATACTAAGGTTGCAAACAAAATGTGGGTGCGTACTGACGATGACTGGACAATTCTCAGTGACGGTTCCCAGCATGATACACCATTACGGTGTGGTATGCCTGGCGGGAGTGCCCATCACAGCAACGCTATTGTCTTCGGGAAAGACAAATGTACCAGATATTTTGTCCATCAGAGCCATATCGGATCTCAAATAGGCACTCCTTATGGTCAATTTGATTATGACTATGAGTATGATGCCGCCGAATCGGCCATTTACATGGTTAATCCGAGGAGTGGAGAAAAAGAATTGTGGTACGTAGTGCAGCCTGTGGATGATAATAATATTATGCTTCTTTTGGATTTCGGTTGCTGGTATTACGACGAGACTATTGGCAAGGAAATTCAGGATGATAAGAATTATCGGAAGATTCGTTACAGGTTGGCGAATGATGAAGACATTGCAAAATATTCATCGTGGCAAAAAAGTGAATATGACTATTGAAATCAGACAACAGTAGATATAGCCAAGTTCTTGACCTGGCAAAAGAGCGAGTACTGGTATTGAGCGGTCTTGTCCGCTGAAGTAAGGGGTGCAGTGTCGCGGAGTACGCGGCGCTGCACTTGACATATATTTGCGCCGACTCGACCGGTTTCGCCGAACACTGGCGGCTGAAAACCGTTGTATAAGCAGGATTATTAATGTATCGAAAGGATGAGAGAGAAAGATTTTTTGCCGCTGGTGCGTGAAAAGCTCGGTGTGGAGGAGCCTAACCCGATGCAGCGCAGGATGATGGAGGAGATAACCAAGCCGGGCGACTTGATACTGCTGTCGCCTACGGGTTCGGGCAAGACACTGGCGTTTGTCATGCCGGCGCATAAGTTGCTGAAGAATCCCAACGGACAGCTGCAGACGCTCGTGATCGCTCCGTCGCGCGAGCTGGTCTTGCAGATAGCCGGGGTATTCCGCGCCATAGCGCCGGGGTGGCGCACGGTCGCTCTCTACGGCGGCCACAAGGTCGAGGATGAGGTCAACGAACTGAGGCAGACACCGGACATCATTGTGGCTACGCCCGGACGGTTGCTTGACCAGATACAGAGGCGCAACATAGATGTTATCTCAACCCGCATAGTCGTGCTCGACGAGTTTGACAAGTCTCTGGAACTCGGATTCGAGAAGGAGATGGCCAGTATCTTTACGCATCTTAAGAACGTGAGCCGCATCATCCTGACTTCGGCCACGAGTGCTGACTCGCTTCCTGACTTCCTGAAGCTCAACTCTCCCCGCACGGTCAGCTTCCTTACGGGCAACCGGGAGCTGCGCCGCCGTATCAGAGTGTACCGGGTGGAGTCGGACGGCAAGGACAAACTCGCCTCTCTTCTGGCGCTGCTGCGCGACATCAGCAAGAAGGGGCCGATAGGCAGGACCCTGGTTTTCGTCAATTACCGCGAGAGCGCCGAACGGGTGGCGCGCTATCTGAAGGACAACGGCGTATCGGCGGCGCTGTACCACGGCGCACTGGATCAGCGCGGACGCGAGAAAGCGTTGGCGCTGCTGCGCAACGGCAGCCGCCCGGTACTCGTCAGCACCGACTTAGGCGCGCGCGGCCTGGACATAGAGGGGGTGGAGAATGTAGTGCATTACCATCTGCCTCCGACGCGTGAGGCTTATACGCACCGCAACGGCCGCACGGCGCGTGTGGACCGCAACGGAGCGGTCTACGTCATTACCGGACCGGAAGAAGATATGCCTGAATATATCGAGACTGACGGCAGCATGCGTCCAGACACCGAGGCCAAGGGACATCTGGACTCCGGTATGGAGACTCTGTATATAGGCGCGGGCAAGAAGGAGAAGCTGTCGAAGGGCGACATCTTAGGCTGGCTGACCAAAGACTGCGGTGTTACGGGCGCCGAGGTGGGCCGCATCGAGATTGGCGACCACTTCGCGCTTGTGGCTCTGAGCCGGGAAGCGGCCCGGCAGATAGCCGGCAGAGGGCGCAGTCAGCGCATCAAGGGAAGCAAAAGGCTGGTCGAGCCGGAAGATTAGCCATCAGGATATGCGGCTCCAGTCATGCTGGCCGCTGAAGCGGGTTTTCAGCTCGGATGCGAGTATATTGAGGGAACCGAGGCTCAGCGGCAGCGGATGCGCTCCGATATCGTCGAGCGCCAGCTGCTCAGGCGCGAGGCCGCTGATCTGCGGATTGCCGAGCAGAACCGAGGCAGCGACATTCCGGGCCAGCTGCAGTATCTGGCCGTCGGAGGCCAGGTTGGCATACTGGAGATTGAAGGCTATGCCGCTCTGCTGCGTGCCCTCCATGTCGCCGGGGCCGCGCATACGCATGTCGGCCTCAGAGACAACGAAGCCGTCGGTGGTCTCCGTCATCACATTCAGGCGCTTGCGTGTCAGCGCAGCTATATTCTGCTTGCTCATCAGTATGCAGTAGCTCTGGTCGGCGCCCCGGCCGACGCGTCCTCGCAGCTGATGAAGCTGCGAGAGGCCGAATCGCTCGGCGTTCTCGATAATCATTACCGAGGCATTAGGCACATTGACACCTACCTCGATTACTGTCGTAGCCACCAGTATCCGCGCTTCTCCGCTTACGAATCTGCGCATCTCTCTCTCCTTTTCAGACGGCTTCATGCGGCCATGGACAAAGCATACCTTGAATGACGGGAATTTCTCTCGTATGGCTTCGTAACCCTCCTCCAGACTCTTAAGGTCAGACTTTTCGTTTTCTGATATCAGAGGGTAGACTATGTACGCCTGGCGCCCCTTCAGCAGTTCGGCATGCAGGGCTCTGTAGACCTGAAAGCGGCTTTCCTCGTAGCGGAGCAGGGTAGTGACCGGTTTGCGGCCAGGGGGCAGCTCGTCGATGACTGACACTTTCAGATCACCGTAGACGGTCATGGCCAGAGTGCGTGGAATAGGGGTGGCTGTCATGACCAGTACATGGGGCGCGATACTGTTTTTTTGCCATAGCCGGGCTCTCTGAGCCACGCCGAAGCGATGCTGCTCGTCAATGACCACCATACCTAAGTTATGAAACTGCACGCGGTCCTCGATTACGGCATGGGTTCCTATCAGTATGTCTATGTCGCCCGAGGTAAGCCCTGCGTCTATCTCTTTGCGGGCCGATGCGCGTGTGCTTCCTGTCAGAAGCCTGACATTCAGACCTATGGCCGCCCCCCAGGCGCTGATTGTATCATAGTGCTGTGTGGCCAATATTTCCGTCGGAGCCATCAGGCAGGCCTGGCAGTCGTTGTCCACGGCTATCAGCATACACAGAAAAGCCACCATAGTCTTGCCGCTTCCTACATCTCCCTGCAGCAGACGGTTCATCTGCAGTCCCGTACGCATGTCGCGGCGTATCTCCCTGATGACCCTTTTCTGGGCGCCTGTGAGCGGAAAGGGGAGATGGCTCGTGTAAAAATCATTGAAATGCCGTCCTACGGTGCCGAATATCTGTCCGCGTATGGAGTTGTTGCGCCGTACGGCATAACGGAGAATGTGCAGCTGAAGATAGAAAAGCTCCTCGAATTTCAGCCTCTCCCGGGCCTTGGTCACCGATGCCATATCTTTGGGCTGATGTATGACGCGCAGTGCCGTGCCCAGCGGCATGAGATTATGCATGGCGAGTATTTCAGCCGGAAGCGTCTCGCTGATTACCGCGCCTCGCTCAAATATCTGACTTACCAGTCCGGTCAGAAACCGTGGCGAGAAATTGCGCCGGCGCAGAGTATCGGGCAGAGAATACACTCCCTGTAATCCAGCGGGGGGCTTGTCTGGATCGAAAGGCTCTATCTCAGGATGGATGAACGAATAGATGCCTTTATAGAAATTGGGCTTGCACATCAAGACATATTCCTTGCCGGGCACAAACTTGTCGACAATATATTTGAGCGATCTGAACCATGTGACCTGCATCAGACTGCGTCCGTCGGAAAACACACCTACATAGCGGCGCTTGGCGCCCTCCCCCTCCATGCTGAACCTGACGAACCGGCCTTTGACCTGAACCGCAGGCATATCCTCGCGCAGTTCGCTTATACTGTAGAATCGTGACCGGTCGATATACCTTATCGGCGCGGTATAGAGCAGGTCGCGCACTGAGTGCAGACCCATCTCCGAAGCAAGCAGCTTCGCGCGTGTCTCGCCTACGCCTTTCAGAAATTTCAGGTCAGTCTGGAGTATGCTCATCTTGTCAGGCGGTATATTGTCTCCGCTATCTCCCGGTCCGCAGGTCCGGTTACCTTCATATTCTTTGTGTCTCCGTCATACAGGCGGACGGCGCCGCCCGCGCTTTCCACGACAGAAGCATCGTCGGTCAGTACCGTCCGTTCGCGCTCTGTCATTCCGGCGATGGCGGCATAGGCGCGCTTCAGCATAGGCGCGTCGAACACCTGAGGGGTCTGTACAGCGACAAAGCGGCTGCGGTCGGCAGCCTTGCTTCCGTCAGCCTCCAGCGTCCGGATGGAGTCCGAGAGCGGCACACAGGGTACTGCGGCGCCATATTCTTCAGCAGTCTTCCATCCGCGCTGTATAAGCATTGTGTCTACCAGAGGGCGCGCCGCGTCGTGGACAGCCACCAGATGTCCCGGGGCGTCTGGCACCAGGCGCAACGCGTGGCTTACGGATTCAAGCCTGGAGGCTCCTCCGGAGGTCACAGTCAGCTTTATGCCGCCGATTGCCCGGAGAAACTCATCGCGGTATGACTCGTTGATTACCAATATTATTTCTGTCTCGGGATCAACCTCCCGGAAGCGCTCTACAGAGTGGAGGAACATAGGCTTGCCGGATATGGTCTGCAGCTGTTTGGGCAGCTTGCCGCCGGCGCGCGTGCCTGAGCCGGCGGCAAGTATGATGGCAGTCTTCATTGGCGGGTAATGCGGAGTAATACGATTTTACTTTTTATGTCGCGGGCTTTTTCCGACGATGTGTACACCCTTTCGGCTTTCAGCTCATGGCGGTCAAGCCATCCGTAGATTGATCGGGCATCGGAGTGCGGCAGTGTTACGCTCTCCTCCGGAGTAATCAGCATAAACTCATCTGCCGGAGGCGATGACAGACGGCGGGAGTCGATAGGGATACCCGGCGCGGTGTCTACCTGCATCGAGGGGATAAGCGAGACGATACGCCCACCCAGATAGAAGTCTGTGATGTAGTAACGCAGAAACCGGTCGGGTATGTAGCTGTATATCGGCCCCGACGGAGAGATAGCTTCTATTTCTTTGGCTTTTCCCTTATCAGAGATGCCGGATGCGATTATCGGGAAAGCTAAGCCGAAACCGGCGACAAAAAGGCAGAACACGATACCTACACTCAGTCTTACGGTGCGCACCGTCATTTTGCCGGCTGCCACGAGCCGGCGACAGTAAAGGGCGGCTCCGTAAGCCATGAATGGATACATGGGAAGCAGATAGACACTGCGTTTGCTTTTGGGTATGGAGTAAAACACAAAGATAGCCACTGCCGCTATCAGGCTGAGCTGCGTGAGCGGATCGAGCCCGCGGAACCGCTTCCAGATACCGCTGAAATCCAATTTCTGCCAAAATTTGCCGACACACAGCAACGCAATGAATACTATTCCCCACGGCATTGTGCCGAGCAACAGCGACGTGATGTTGTACCAGAATGGCTTAACATGACTCTCATAACTCATGGTGCCCATGAATCGTCCGAAATTTTCCTCCAGGGCCAGCGTCAGGAACCGGTTGCCGCCTTGTTCCCATGCGGCGTAATACCATACGGCGGGCAATATTAATGAACCTATTGCCAAACCTATTGTTATTAAGATAGTGCGCCAGAAGTTCACTCCTCTTGTCAGGGCGAACAGCCAGTAGATGCCCAGAGGCAAAATTATGCCTACGGGCCCTTTGGTAAGAGTACCGCAGCTCATGGCCGCTATTGACATTATGTACCATACCTTGCTGTTGCCTGAGTGCTGCAGACTTTTGTAGAGGGCCATTATAGCAGCAGTGATGAAAAACACGAGTACCATGTCGACGCGGCATACAGTGCCGGCACGGAACATCTCGAAAGTAGTCAGTGCGAGCATAGCCGCCAGCACGCCGATATTCCGGCTGCGCTGTCCGAAAAAGCGGATGGAAATCAGGAACAATGCAGTAAGAGCCACTACTGAGGGAAGACGGGCTGTCAATTCTGTCACATGCCCGGCCGGAAGCGAGAACAGAGCTATGAGCCAATGGAACATAGGGGGCTTATAGGCCATGTCTCCGGACAGGTCTATCGGCAGAATCCAGTTTCCTGTCCGAAGCATTTCGACAGCTACGAGCGCCTCGCGCGGCTCTCCTTTGGTGGAAAAGGCTGCAAAAGCAGTGCAGAGTATCAGAATTGCGAGTAGAATGACACTGTACAGTTCTGCCCGCGCAGACAAAAGATTGATGCGTTTGTTTAAAGGTAGGGTCATGCTGTGTCGTTTGAAATGGGAATACAAAGTTAGTAAATAAATTGGCTATGTGGAAGTTTTTGATTAATTTTGCAGAAAATTTAGTTTCAGCACGAGATAGAGTATTTCGTCCGGTGTCCGCGTGGACAGCCCGGCCGCTTGTACTTGTTTATTGTGTCCATGATTTTCATGGTGTTGAGTGTGACTGCGACAAGTATAAAAAACTATATTGTAATATCTAAACAACGTTATGAGTAAAGAAAAGAAGTTTCTGACTTGCGACGGTAATCAGGCTGCGGCTCACATCAGCTATATGTTCAGCGAGGTGGCCGCCATCTATCCCATTACCCCCTCGTCGACTATGGCTGAGTATGTGGATGAATGGGCTGCCGCCGGCCGCAAGAACATCTTCGGCGAGACTGTTCTGGTCCAGGAGATGCAGAGCGAAGGTGGCGCCGCCGGCGCCGTCCACGGTTCCCTTCAGGCCGGTGCGCTGACTACGACTTACACGGCTTCCCAGGGTCTGCTCCTCATGATTCCCAATATGTACAAGATAGCGGGCGAACTGCTGCCCTGCGTGTTCCATGTTTCAGCCCGTACGCTGGCTTCGCATGCTTTGTGTATCTTCGGCGACCATCAGGACGTCATGTCCACCCGTCAGACCGGTTTCGCCATGCTTGCTGAAGGTTCGGTACAGGAGGTAATGGATTTGTCCGGTGTAGCCCATCTGGCTACCATCAAGAGCCGCATCCCCTTCGTCAACTTTTTCGACGGCTTCCGTACTTCCCACGAGATACAGAAGATAGAGCGTCTGGACAACGAGGATCTCGCTCCGCTGCTGGACCGCGAGGCTCTCGCCGATTTCCGTCAGCGCGCGCTGAACCCCTCCAAGCCCGTGACCCGCGGCACAGCCGAGAATCCCGATGTATTCTTCCAGCATCGTGAGAGCAGCAATCCCTATTACGAGGCTGTCCCTGCCATCGTGGAAGAATATATGGCTGAAATCAGCAAGATTACTGGCCGTAAGTACGGTCTGTTTGACTATTATGGAGCGCCGGACGCCGAGCGCGTCATCATAGCGATGGGCTCGGTAACCCAGGCTATCAAGGAGACTATCGACTACCTGACGGCCAAGGGCGAGAAGGTAGGTCTGGTAAGCGTACATCTGTACCGCCCCTTCAGCGCGCGCCACTTCCTGGCTGCCGTGCCGGCTACTGCCAGCCGCATAGCCGTACTCGACCGTACCAAGGAGCCGGGAGCCAACGGAGAGCCCCTCTACCTTGATGTGAAAGATTGCTTCTATGGCAAGGAGAACGCCCCCGTTATCGTAGGCGGACGCTACGGACTGGGTTCCAAGGATACAACTCCTGCCCAGATTCTGGCCGTTTATGAGAACCTCGCGCTGCCTGAGCCTAAGAATCAGTTTACTATCGGCATTACCGATGACGTGACTTTCACATCGCTGCCCGTAGGCGAGGAGATAGCCATAGGCGACGAGGGTACTTTCGAGGCAAAATTCTATGGACTCGGAGCAGACGGTACCGTGGGCGCCAATAAGAACTCAGTGAAGATTATCGGAGACAACACCGACAAATACTGTCAGGCTTATTTCTCTTACGACTCCAAGAAGTCGGGCGGCTTCACTTGCTCCCATCTGCGCTTCGGCGACAAGCCCATACGCTCCACATATCTGGTCAACACGCCTAACTTCGTGGCTTGCCACGTACAGGCTTACCTGCA
The DNA here is from genome assembly GCA_017935045.1 of Muribaculaceae bacterium. GTDB lineage: Bacteria > Bacteroidota > Bacteroidia > Bacteroidales > Muribaculaceae > Lepagella. Next base: position 181,496 of record JAGBIJ010000020.1, on the reverse strand, counting down.
CATGTACGACGTGCTGCGCGGTCTGCGCAAGGGCGGCACATTCCTGCTCAACACCATCTGGGAGGGTGAGGAGCTGGCCAAGAACCTGCCCAACAAGGTAAAGCGCTATCTGGCCCAGAACGATATAACTCTGTATTACATAAATGCATCGAAGATTGCGCAGGAGATAGGTCTCGGCAACCGCACCAACACTATACTCCAGTCCGCTTTCTTCCGCATTACCGAGGTTATCCCCGTAGACCTCGCCGTAGAGCAGATGAAGAAATTCATCAACAAGTCTTACGGCAAGAAGGGAGAGAACGTAGTCAATATGAACTATCAGGCTGTGGATCGCGGCAGCGAATACCACACGCTGACAGTAGACCCCTCATGGGCTTCGCTGCCTGATGACGAGGCCAAGCCTGATGATGCGCCCAAGTTCATCCAGGAAGTGGTACAGCCTATCAACGCTCAGAACGGCGACCTGCTCCCGGTAAGCGCATTCAAGGGTATAGAAGACGGTTCCTGGCAGCCCGGTACGGCTAAGTACGAGAAGCGCGGTGTGGCTGCGTTCGTACCCGAATGGAACCCCGACAACTGCATACAGTGTAACAAATGTGCCTTTGTCTGTCCTCACGCCGCCATCCGTCCGTTCGTGCTGACTGAGGAGGAGCTGAAAAATTCTCCGTTTGCTGAGAATCAGACCATCCCGGCTATCGGCAAGCAGTTCGCAGGTATGCGTTTCGTACAGCAGGTAGACGTACTCGACTGCCTCGGCTGCGGCAACTGTGTCGATGTATGTCCCGGCAAACGAGGCAACAAGGCTTTGGAAATGAAGCACATCGAGACTCAGTATGACCAGCAGAAGAACTGGGACTACTGCGTGAAGAATGTAAGCTCCAAGCAGAACCTCGTGGATGTCAAGCTCAATGTGAAGAACAGCCAGTTCGCCACTCCTCTCTTCGAGTTCTCCGGCGCATGCTCCGGTTGCGGCGAGACTCCGTATGTCAAGCTGATTACCCAGCTCTTCGGCGACCGCCAGATCGTGGCCAACGCCACCGGATGCTCCTCCATCTATTCAGCTTCCGTACCCTCCACGCCCTATTGTGAGAATGAGAAGGGACAAGGTCCGGCCTGGGCCAACTCTCTGTTTGAGGACTTCTGTGAGTTCGGTCTGGGTATGACTCTCGCCTACGACAAGATGCGTGCCCGTCTGGTCGAGCTTCTGTCAGGCGAGCTGACATGTGAGTCTGCGCCCGCCGACTTTAAGGAGGCCGCCAAGGCATGGCTCGATGCCCGCGAGGATGCCGACGGCTCTAAGGCTGCCACCGACAAGCTGCTGCCTCTGGTGCAGAAAGGCGCGGATGCCGGATGCGACACTTGCAAGCAGATACTGTCGCTGAGCCATTATCTTGTAAAACGCAGCCAGTGGATCATAGGCGGCGACGGCGCCAGCTACGACATAGGCTTCGGTGGCCTTGACCATGTGATAGCCAGTGGCAAGAACGTCAATATCCTGGTGCTTGACACGGAGGTTTACTCCAACACCGGCGGTCAGGCTTCCAAGTCCACGCCTCTGGGCGCCATAGCCAAGTTTGCCGCTGCCGGCAAGCGTATACGTAAGAAGGACCTCGGTCTGATTGCCACCACCTACGGCTACGTATATGCCGCCCAGATAGCCATGGGCGCTGACAATGCTCAGACTCTCAAGGCTATCCGTGAGGCCGAGGCTTACGACGGTCCCTCTGTCATCATAGCTTACTCCCCCTGTATCAACCACGGCCTCAAGGCTGGCATGGGCCACGCCCAGGCTGAGGAGCAGCGTGCCGTAGAGTGCGGCTACTGGCAGCTCTGGCGTTACAATCCTGCTCTTGAGAAAGAGGGTCAGAATCCCTTTACTCTCGACAGCAAGACACCGCAGTGGGATAAGTTCAAGGACTTCCTCAAGGGCGAGGTGCGTTATGCATCTGTGATGAAGCAATATCCCGCCGAGGCCGAGGAGCTGTTCCAGGCTGCCGAGGACAACGCCAAGTGGCGCTACAACAACTACCTGCGTCTTTCCAAGGCTCAGTGGGGTGTCGATCCCGAAATTACCGGCCCCGAGGCTCTCGACAAACAGTAAAAAGCAATTTCCCTAAATAAATCAGGGCGGCTCCCGAAGGAGTCGCCCTGATTTATTTATATGATATAATGGTTTGAGTTTTTACCACTCGTAGCCCAGCGAGACTCCGAGAGAGTTGACAGTGGTGCCTTCGTAATATCCGCCCCAGCCCCAGGAATCGGTGGTAATCAGCTGATAGCTGACGCCTACATTGAAGGCCTGGCGCGCGTCTTTGCTGTTGACAGGTATGCGCATGCCGATGGTCGGCTTGAAATAAAATCCTTCGGAGTTGTCGAGATAACCGTCGGGGGTGCGCAGATAGCTCTTGCCTATCAGAAAAGCCGCGCCCGCCTTCAGGTCGATGAATCCGGCTACATCGCTGTCTTTGCCTATCTGAAAGCGGAAATCGGAATAGAGCGGAATAATCACGCCTGTGTCATGCACCTTGTTGTGCGGATCGAAGCCGTCGCCCCATTGGCCCGGGTGCCAGCCGGCCGGTACGTCGTCATCGTTATAGCCGCCGAACATTACATTCACGCCTGCGCCGACACCCATATAAAACCATGATCCGTATTTGAATCCCTGTGTCGTGCTTATCTCCAGCGACGAGCAGCCGTTGCGTCCTATGCCGTAAGTGAACGAGGCGTCAACCATGCCCCGGTAATTGAATCCTCCCTGCAGTGCCGTATTCAGCATATTGACAGCCTGATTGGCCATATCGTAATACTGCGCGGACGCCATCTGGGCGCACCCCGCAATCAGCGCCGCGCTAAGAGCTATTTTACCTGTAAGTTTCATACGTTCATACAATTTATATATATTTAACGCCTTATTCGTTCGAGGGTTCGCTGCTCCCCCGCCGATTTCTTAAAAAATAAAAATATCAAAAAATGTTTGCATATTTCAGATAATTTGCGTAAATTGCGGCAGGAAACTCAAAAATGAGAGCGAAGAACATAAAATATATTCTACACATTGAAATCTGTTATGAGAGCTTATATTTTCTTATTTTCGCTATGTGCCTTCATGTTTGCGGCAATAGCGGATGAAATGCCCGATTATTATAAGTTTAAGACGAAATATGAGAAGGATTTTTGGTATTGGCATGCTTACCCTTATGCTTTTGACAAGAGTCAGCACCCTGATTCCATAGTTATCATTGACAATGGACTGTCAGGCACTACGTACCCCAGAGAAGATAATTATGCCTATACGTTTTTGCGAGTGCTGCTTAACACTGACATAAAGGATGACTTTTGGTCTCGGGAGCTCAACGTAGGACTCCGGGAAGGGTTAGGGTTGCTATCGCATCTAATCGGGAAGGAGGGGAAAGGCCCTGTGATGCACATTTCGCGCGCATCGCTTGCCTTTCTTGATCCTGACTGGACAGGGACCGTGACAAAAAAGAACAATTATTTGAGATTCCTGCCTGAATATTACATTTACGCGGCTATTATTGCATGCAAGGACAGAGGTATACAGACTTTGGATGAAGAAGCGCATGTACAGGCGGCGATGAAGACAGTAAGCTATTATCGTCGCAACCGCTCCGCCATGGATGATAATCCGGTAATGGACAGCCTGATTGCTTTGCCCGATAGCAAAGTGGAAGAAATAATTAGACGTCTGTATAAGATTTGCGGTACAAAGGATTTGACGATAAAGGTTCAGCCCGACAAGAGGATGCGCAGCGTAGGGAGCGCGGAGGTATGGGGCAAGATGCAGGGCGATACGATAAAAATGCCTCGTAAACATCGGGCGAAAAATGATTCGGACAACTACATTATCGTAATACACGGCGCCCCTGTCCTTAAAATCAAGTTGCCTATGACAGAAGATGTAGAGTATATCGCAGCTCGAGCGCTGTTTGATGATCTGATAAAGGATGCACCGAGTTATAACGGCGGGACAAATATGTATTTAGACCAATATCTTGACGCTTTTGCTCAGACAAAAAACATAGAGTTCAGCCTGAGTTCGCTGGCTTTTCTCAATCCGGAATGGTGCCGAGCGAACGTAAAAAACAATCCTTATTGCAGAAGACTTGTAGATGTTTATGTACTGGCATCCGAGATTTATTGCAAGGACCACAATCTGCAAAAATCAGATGAGGAGTCACACGTTAAGGCGGCAATGATGACGATTGATTACTACAGACGCAACCGGGAGTATATGGATGACAATCCGGTGCTTGACAGCATGCTTACGCTTCCGGATGAAGATATAGAGAAGATAGTCAGGAATTTGTATCACATCTGCAGTACCAAAGATGCTGTGATGTAGTAAGCCAGTTATGAAAGGCTGAAGCGGCATCCACAGCTGTACTGATTTATGTAGAGGCGAATGTAACGAACAAAATTTTATCGATATAGGTCTTTTAAAATGAGAAATATGCGTTTGTTAGCGGCGATAGTTTTGTCAGTTTGTGCTTATCTGACCGTATGGGCTTTTCATACAATACGGGTCATGCCGTCGAAGGAGGCGAATTATAAAATCGAGGCTATAGGCTGCAGGGCATTTCTTGATGAGTTCGGCACAGACGGCTATAGGCGCGTCTGCGATAAGCTGCGAAAAGACTCTACCGGCAATATCAGGAATATAAATATTGTCATAGCGTATAATGACAGTACTGTTGTTTCAGCTAAATTCCTGCATTATCCTGACTCGGTATTCAAGGATTTGTTACAGGACAGTCTATACGGGGAGCGTTTCATAAACCGTATCAATCAATGCGATTATTTACCTGGAATAGTGTATCCTGAAGACCGCAGTCTCGGAGATTCAATGTCATATCAAATATTAAAAAATTCAGACAGATTTGTGTTTCCTATATCCATACCTGTGCCATACTATTCCGGGCGGAAACTGTACGATATGAGTCCTGACAGTTTGGAAAAAATCATACAAGACTATGACTCTGCCGTGCCTCTGAGTCTTGACAGCGCGTATCGACTGTGGAAGCAAAAAGACAAATTACAGTGCGAGATTAAAAATTTCTAAGTATCTCCAGTCATCTTTTAACAGCGAGACTGGAATAAACGAGAAATAATGAGAATGAAAGAGAAAAAGAGCATGATGAGAGGTTTGCTGATGGCAGTGGCCTTGTTGTTTGTCATTGACCTTTTTGGCTATACTCCGTTGCATAGCAGTGATTATAACGACGTTCGGAAACTGGGCTATACCTTAGTACTTACTAATGATCCCGATGGAAATTTGATTACTTGTAACGCAATCAATCGTATCATAATTTCTACTATGGGCGAAGAAGGCTATGAAGCCTGCATGCGAAAGATAGTATGCGATTCAATCGTGAGTTCTCCGCATATAATGGAATGGTATATCAGTTATGGTAAATACGGGTTTTCTAACTTTAAATTTACGCATGAACGGGTAATTGCACTTACATTAAGGGATCCGTATTTCAAGCAAAAAATAATGAATAATATTTACAGCCAGATTGATACAGTCTATGGGTTCATAGAGCCCGAGTATTTCTTTTTTGATGACAGTGAGAATAAAAGCGTAAAAGAACACCAGATAAATGGTTTTATGAATAAGGAGTTTCATCTCAGGGCATGTCCTCCATTTCCTCAGCTTGAGAATGATACGGCTGATGATTATCATATAGATTTTAAAAGGGTATGGCAGATAATAGACCGCATTAGCAAAATAAAAGTTAAATATTTCAAGTGAGCCGGTTCTTCTCACGGTTTACTCCCCTTAATTCACATTCGTTTTAAGCAGCCTGTCAACGTGTAATGACAACTGCTAAGATGAGTGTAGCCGTCAGGATTATTTGGCAACACACTGAAATTGCGCGGCGGTTCAAACTAATGGAAAATGCCGTTGCACTTCTTATTGGTATTTTTTGTTTTTTAAATTTTAAATTTTTTCGTCGTTTTCTATTGGCGGCGCGTTTGTGTATATGGCTAATTTTGACTAATTTTGCAGTCACTGAGCGGAAGTGAATCCCGCCATAAAAATTCTTACATTTATGCGTACTGACAAAGAACTTGAAGGCGTGACCCTGCTGGGCAACCAGGGCACCGCCTATCCTACAGACTATGCCCCTTCACTGCTGGAGACATTCGAGAACAAGCATCCCGACCGCGAGTATGTCGTGACTTTCGATTGTCCCGAGTTTACGACATTGTGTCCCAAGACCGGCCAGCCCGATTTCGGACACATCTACATCAAGTATATCCCCCGGCACCGTATGGTGGAGAGCAAGAGCCTGAAGCTCTATCTCTTCTCCTTCCGCAACCACGGCGACTTCCACGAGGACTGCGTGAACATCATTCTCAATGACCTGTGGAAGCTAATGGAGCCCCGTTATCTGGAGGTAAAAGGACGCTTCATGCCGCGCGGCGGTATCAGTATCCATCCGTTTGCCTGTCGTGGCGACGAGGAACACAAAGAGATGGAACACAATCGTATAATCGCTGAACTTGCCGCGCTATGAAGGACTCCGTGCTGATACTTTCCGGAGGCATGGACTCCACTACCATGCTTTATGACTACGCCGACCGCATAGCCGTGGCCGTAAGTTTCGACTACGGCTCCAATCACAACGCCCGTGAGATAGAGTGCGCCCGCGTCAACTGCCGCAAACTCGGAGTCGAGCATCTGATTATCCCTCTGTCATTCATGGGAGAGTATTTCCACTCCTCGCTGCTGGAGGGAGCCGACTCGATACCCGAAGGCCACTATGCCGCCGACAACATGAAAAGCACCGTGGTGCCTTTCCGCAACGGCATAATGCTGGCCGTGGCCGCCGGCCTGGCCGAGAGCCGAGGCCTGAAGCACGTGATGATGGCCAACCACGGCGGCGACCACACCATTTATCCCGACTGCCGCCCCGAGTTCGTGAGCGCCATGAGCGAAGCCATGAGGCTCGGCACTTTCCCCGGCATCACACTGCTTGCCCCGTATACCGACATGACCAAGGGAGACATAGCCCGCCGAGGAAAGGAGCTGGGTATGGACTATGCACTGACTTATTCCTGCTACAAAGGCGGCGAGAAGCACTGCGGCAAGTGCGGCACATGCGTGGAACGCAAGGAGGCGATGGCCGAGGCCGGAATAGAGGACCCCACAATCTATATGGACTGAATTATGTATTACGTACAGAAACGCATTGAAATATCCGCGGCCCACCGCCTTACCCTCTCTTACAGCAGCAAATGCACGGCGCTCCACGGACATAACTGGATTCTTACCGTCCACTGCCGCGCAGCCGAGCTTAATGCCGACGGTATGGTGGCCGACTTTACCCACATCAAGGAGCTGATACAGGGCTCGCTCGACCATGCCGTGCTCAACGACGTGCTGCCTTTCAATCCCACGGCCGAGAACCTGGCCCGTTGGGTCGTGGACAGCATACCTGAGTGCTACCGCTGCGACGTGCAGGAGAGCGAAGGCAACATAGCATCTTACGAGACCGACGACTGATGGCACGCCGTATCAACGAGATATTCTATTCGTTGCAGGGCGAGGGCGCGCATACCGGCGTGCCCTGCGTCTTCGTGCGCTTCAGCGGATGCAACCTGCGTTGTCCCTTCTGCGACACCGCCCATGAGCGTGGGGTGGAGATGACCGACGCCGAGATAATAGACTACGTCAACACTTACTCATGCGAGTGGATTGTACTTACCGGCGGCGAGCCGTCGCTGTGGATAGACGACGACTTCATCCGCGCGCTGCACATAGGCACGGGTAAAAAGATTGCCATCGAGACCAACGGCACGCGCCGTGTTCCCGATGAAATAGACTGGATCACGCTGTCGCCGAAAATAGGGATGACCGAGGCCGCTTCGGCTGCCGAGGCATCCGTCCTGCGGGTGCAGCGCGCTGACGAGATAAAGGTGGTCGACATAGGCCAGGACCTTGAGCCTTATTTCCATCTGCGCCAGGCCGGCTCCACCACCGCCATGTTCCTCCAACCCTGCTTCGTACCCGACCCGGAACGATACGGCGCGAACGTGGCACGTACCGTGAGCCGCGTTAAATCCGACCCCCGCTGGCGCCTCAGCCTGCAGACCCACCGCTACCTCGGCATCCCCTGATTCGTTCAGTATTAACAGGATACAAAAAAAGTGATATTTGGCGAAAAACGCCGCATATCACTTTTTTGTTGAGACTCTTTATTTTTTGAAGAGGCGGATGAGCTCGCCTATCCAGAGGACTATGGAGGTGCCTCCGATTATGATGGCCCAGTCGGAGAGACGCAGCGGCTTAACTGAGAAGAACTGGCCGCCGATGGTAACTATTGCTATCTGGCCTATCAGGATAAACAGTGCAATGGCCATGAAACCGCCGCAGCTGCGGAAGTGGAAGGCGGAGCGGCCTGTAGCCCATGCGCGGGCGTTGAACATGTTCCAGAACTGAAGGAAGACGAAGATTGTGAAGAACATGGACAGCTCGTAGGGGGTCAGTGTTTCTTTTGTGCCGGGTGCCTGCGGTATGAAGGCGAAAAGCTCTGTCATGCTGCTTACATCGTAGTGTTCAAAGATATAGAGGATGGCGAGCAGTATGGCGAAGAAGATGCCGCCCACGCCGATGATGGCTTTCCACATCTGACGCGATATGATGAAGGCGGAGCGTGAGCGCGGCTTGTCGCGCATCACGGAGTCTGACGGGGGCAGCGAGGCGAGCGCCATGGCAGCGAAGGTGTCCATGATGAGGTTTACCCACAGCATCTGGGTCACGGTCAGCGGCGACTCCATGCCCATGAAGGCTCCGCAGAGTACTATGAGGCAGGCTACGACGTTGACCGTCATCTGGAACAGTATGAATCGCTGTATGTTGAGGTAGAGCGAGCGGCCCCACATGACGGCGCGGCCTATGGAGGCGAACGAGTTGTCGACTATAGTAATGTCCGAAGCCTCTTTGGCTACGGAAGTGCCGTCGCCCATCGAGAGGCCGACGTGGGCGCTTTTCAGGGCCGGAGCGTCGTTGGTGCCGTCGCCCGTCACGGCGACCACCTCATTGTTGGCCTGCAGCGCTTCCACAAGGCGCTTTTTGTCCATAGGACGCGCGCGGGCTATAATCTTCATGTCTCCGACGCGCTCTTTAAGCTCCTTGTCGGAGAGAGCGGCAAACTCTACGCCTGTGATTATGTTTCTGTCGCTGTCGCGCCTGTCGTCCCACAAGCCTATCTGCCGGCCTATCTCTTTGGCGGTGCCGGGGGTGTCGCCGGTCACTATCTTTACCTGTATGCCTGCGTCGATTACCTCTTTGACCGCATCCGGCACGTCGCCGCGCACCGGGTCGGAGATGGCCACGATGCCGAGGAACACGAGTCCGTCGGCAGCCACTTTGCCGTCCTCTATTGTCTTGTCGCCCTCATGCAGCAGGCAGTAGGCGAAGCCCAATGTGCGCATGGCCTGATTCTGGTATTCCAGCAGCTGTGCGTCTATCTCGGCTTTGGTCACACCGTTGGTATCGCGGCAGAGTCCGAAGACAATCTCCGGCGCGCCCTTCACGTACATCACGCGCGAGCCGTCGGCACGCCGCACTACGGTGGCCATGTATTTGCGTTCGGTAGAGAAGGGTAGCTCCTCGATATTGGTCACAGACGAGCGAAGCGCCTGATAATCCTCGCCGTTGTCTTTGAGCCAGAGCAGCAGCGCTCCCTCGGTAGGATTGCCCAGCGCTTCGGTCTTGTCCCCTTCGGTGTGCAGCTGCGCCGTGGAGTTGGCGGCTATACCTTCGTCGATATACTGCTTTTCGCTCTCTTTGGCGAAGAAATTGGTCTTGTAGATACGCATCTGGTTTTGCGTCAGCGTGCCGGTCTTGTCAGTGCATATTACCGTAGTCGCGCCCATAGTCTCGCAGGCGTGCATCTTGCGCACCAGATTGTTGGTCTTGAGCATGCGGCGCATGGAGTAGGCCAGCGAGAGAGTGACGGCCATAGGCAGTCCTTCAGGCACCGACACCACTATCAGCGCTACGGCCACCATCAGGCTCTGCAGTGCGTAGGCAAGGAAATCGACAAGCACGAAGTTGTCTGTGTTGAGGAAATATATGGTCAGACGGCCGACTATTACCGCTGCCGCTATAATGTAGGATATACGTGAGATGAGCCCGCCGAGTCCTTCGAGCTGCTCGTTGAGCGGTGTCTTTACGCTGTCGTCAATCTGCGCGGCCTCAAATACCTTGCCGTTTTCCGTATGGTCGCCAACGGCCGTGACCTCCATTATGCCGTGGCCCTCCATTACCTTGGTGCCGCGCATGGCTGTGTCGGATGGAAAAGTGGCGTCGGGGTCGAACTGCGCCGGGTCTACGGTCTTGTGGCAGAGAGGCTCACCGGTGAGAGTCGATTCATCGATGTTCAGGGCTACGGCCTCCAGCAGATGGCCGTCGGCAGGCACTTCATTGCCTGTATTGAGCATCACGATGTCGCCTACCACGATGTCGCGCTTCGGTACCTGACAGACGTTGCCGTCGCGGACGACCTGCACCGGTTCATCGTCGTTTACCTGATTGAGCAGCGCGAACTCGCGGTCGGCCTTCAGCTCAAAAATGAAAGCGAGCCCCGTAGCCAGCAGAATGGCGATGAATATGCCTATAGGTTCAAAAAATACAGACGGGCCTTTGTCGAGGCTGAAATACTCGTAGCAGGAGATAGCCAGCGACAGGGCGCCGGCAATCAGCAGCACTATGATGAGAGGATCGCCGAATTTCCTAAAGAATCCCATCCATAGCGATTCCTTGGCGGCTGGCGTAAGGACATTGGCGCCATGTTTGGCACGGCTTTCTTCCACCTGGGCTTCGGACAAGCCCTTGTAAGTCTGTTTTTCGGACATAATAATTGGGTTTAATCACGCAAAATTACAAAAAATAAGCAAACTCAAATATTAAATTTTTGTTACAACGGATTGCAGAATAAAAAATAGAAGTCTTGTAGCGAAGCAATTAAATGCCTGACTGCAAGACTTCTATCGCTATGTCGGGGTGGCGAGATTCGAACTCGCGACCCCCTGCTCCCAAAGCAGGTGCGCTAACCGGACTGCGCTACGCCCCGAGTGCCGGGCTAAACTGACAGGTTACTCCGCGAGGGAGCGCCGGTGCCCGTTTCAGGCTGCAAAGTTATAAAAAATTTTTTAATCGGGGTCGACTTAGAGAAGAAAAAATTTTTTTCTTTCTTCAATGGGTGGGAAGTGGGCGTATAAATTTGGAATGTAGCGTTATTTTTTGTAATTTCGCTGAAATAATCTGATAAAAGTGGTTTCCGAATTGGCATATACCGGCATTGTCGTGGCTTTTGACCTTGACGATACTCTTTACTCCGAGGCGCAATACGTGCAGTCGGGTTACCGGGCTGTGGCAGCTATGCTGGCTGATGAGGATATGGCACGCGCCACTTCACTGGTGGAGATAATGACTGCCGCAAGGTGTAGCGCGGAAAATCCATTTGACGCTTTGGCTGAATATATGCAGCCGCGGCAACGCGATGAGTTCATATCCAGGTGCGTGGAGACATATCGCGCCCATTGGCCTGATATCAAGCTGTATGCCGAGGCCGGCCGCTTGCTCGGCCGTCTGTCGGAGAGCGGCGTAAGGCTGGCTCTTGTAACCGACGGCGCCACGTCGCGGCAGATGGCAAAAATCAGCGCTCTGGGTCTTGACAGGTATTTCCCGGCAGACAATATCTTCATATCCGAGACTGTCGGTGTCGACAAGCTGAATATAAGAAGCTGGCAGTCATTGGTGCGTCGTTATCCTAACGCCAGGAGATTTGTCAGTATAGGAGACAATCCTGCCAAGGACTTCTATTATCCCAACTGGCTGGGGTGGCTTACCATAGGCGTGCGTGACAAGGGGTGGAATATTCATCCGCAGGATATAGCCGTCGCCGACGGCTACGCTCCGCAGATATGGTCGGACTCACTATCAGAAGTATTAACGATATTAAACAGCATTTGAAACAATGGCAACCAAGATAGCTTTAATTACGGGCATTACCGGTCAGGATGGCTCATATCTCGCTGAGTTTTTGCTTGAAAAGGGGTATGAGGTACATGGTATAATACGGCGCTCAAGTTCGTTTAACACAGAGCGCATCGAGCATCTGTATCTGGACGAATGGGTGCGCGACATGCACCGCTCGCGTCTGCTGCATCTGCATTACGGCGATATGACAGACTCGTCTTCCCTGATACGTATCATCCAGGAGATAAAGCCCGATGAAATATATAATCTGGCCGCTCAGAGCCATGTGAAAGTGAGCTTTGAAGTGCCGGAATATACGGCCGATACCGATGCTTTGGGCACGCTTCGCCTGCTTGAAGCGGTGCGTATTCTGGGACGAGAGAAGCAGACGCGTATCTATCAGGCAAGTACGAGTGAATTGTTCGGAAAAGTGCTGGAAGCGCCGCAGACGGAGGAGACTCCGTTTAATCCGCGCAGTCCGTATGCCTGCGCCAAGGTCTATGGTTACTGGATCACGCGCAATTACCGTGACAGTTATGGCATGTATGCCTGCAACGGTATTCTGTTCAATCATGAGAGCGAGCGCCGGGGCGAGAATTTCGTGACGCGCAAGATTACTCTGGCGGCCGCGCGCATCAAGGCCGGATTGCAGGACAAGCTGTATCTGGGCAATCTCAACGCTCTGCGTGACTGGGGCTATGCCGCCGACTATGTGGAGTGCATGTGGCTGATAATGCAGCAGCAGGAACCGGATGATTACGTTATTGCGACCGGCGAGCAGCACTCTGTCAGGGAGTTTGCTGACCTGGCGTTCCGCTATGCCGGATTGCCGTTGCGATGGGAAGGCGAGGGCCTGAACGAGAAGGGTATAGATGAAAACGGCCGTGTGTTGGTGGAGGTCGATCCCCGATTCTTCCGTCCGGCGGAGGTAGAGACTCTGCTCGGCAATCCTCACAAGGCGGTAAGCAAATTGGGCTGGAATCCGCGCAAGACCGATTTTGAGACTCTTGTAAGACGAATGACTGAAAGCGACCTGAAGCTTGTAGGAGGAAAGTAAGCATGGAAAAAAGTGCAAAAATATATGTGGCCGGACACCGCGGGTTGGTCGGGTCGGCCATTAAGCGCAATCTGGAGCAGCGAGGATATACGAATGTCATAGGCCGCACCCACTCTGAGCTTGACCTGCTTGATGCAGCGGCGGTACGTCGTTTCTTTGACGAGGAACAGCCGGAATATGTGGTGCTTGCCGCCGCCCATGTGGGGGGTATCATGGCCAACAGCCGCTATCGCGCTGATTTTATATGGCGTAACCTCGGCATACAGCAGAATGTGATAGGCGAATCGTTCAGGCATGGAGTCAGGAAACTGTTGTTTTTAGGTTCCACATGTATCTATCCGCGCGAGGCTGCGCAGCCTATCAAGGAGTCTTCGTTGCTGACATCGCCGCTTGAGTACACCAACGAGCCTTACGCCATAGCCAAAATCGCCGGACTGAAAATGTGTGAGAGTTTCAATCTGCAGTATGGCACCAATTACATAGCCGTCATGCCTACCAATCTCTATGGCCCGAATGACAATTTTAATCTTGAGACGAGCCATGTGCTGCCGGCCATGATACGCAAGACCTGTCTTGCGCATCTGCTGACGGAAGGTAATTGGGACGCATTGCGCGCTGACCTTGCGTGCCGCCCTGTGGAGGGAGTGGATGGAAAAGCATCCCAAAGAGATATCGAAGCCATATTGGCCAAGTACGGTATCAGGCACGGCCAGCTCACATTGTGGGGCACAGGCGCTCCGCTGCGCGAGTTTCTCTGGAGCGAGGATATGGCTGACGCTTCGGTCCACATCATGGAGCATATAGATTTCGATGATGTCAGAGGCTCAGAGCCCGATGTGCGCAACTGTCATATCAATATCGGCACCGGCAAGGAGCTGACTATACGCGAGCTCGCCGCCCTGATAAAGAGGACTGTCGGTTTCTGCGGAGACATACTCTGGGATTCGGCGAAGCCCGACGGGACTATGCGCAAGCTATGTGACGTAAGCAAACTTCATTCGTTGGGATGGTGGCATAAGGTCGAGATAGACGAAGGTGTAGGTCGCCTTTACGATTGGTATCGGGCCTCGGTAAAGGAGCGCTGATGCAGATACTGGTATACATACTTGCGGCGTTGATGCTGCTCGGCATAGAGCTGGCATATATTCCGATAGCAAGACGCAACCGGTGGAGTACCGAACGCAACCGGCGTGCCGACAATCATCCTGTCACGGTAGTGGGGGGCGGCATAATCTTTTATGTCGGCATGGTAATCTGGAATGTAGCCACCGGTCTTGTCTATGGAGACAATATGCCGAGCGCCAATTTTATAGTCGGCCTGACCATGCTGGCCGCCTGTAGTTTTGCCGACGACCTGATGCAGCTTAAGGTCTGGATACGCCTTGTCGTGCAGACGGTTGCGACGATTTTTCTCGGATTCCAATGTATCGGATTCGGTGTGCCGCTGTGGCTCTGGCCTCTTTATCTGCTTTGTACTGTAGGTTTCATCAACGCTTATAACTTCATGGATGGAATAAACGGTATTACAGCCGCTTATTCTATGGTCACGCTGGGGACATTCATGTATCTGAACCAATATGTCATGCATTTTGTGTCAGGTTCGATGATAATGATAGCCCTCATCTCGGTAGTGATTTTCGCATTTTTCAATTTCCGGCGACGCGCCATAGTGTTTGCCGGCGACGTAGGGTCCATCTGCATGGGCTTTATTGTCGCTACGTTGGTCATAGACTACATAGTGACCACAGGAGATTATCTGGGTTTCATCTTTGTGATAGTCTACGGAGTCGATACCTTTCTGACTGTATTCCGGCGGCTTGCCGAGGGCGAGAATATATTTATGCCGCATCGCAAGCATATCTATCAGTTGCTGTGTCATGTATGGAAAGTGGGTCAGCTCAAGGTGGCGGTCGGTTACGCTCTGCTTCAGGGCGCTATCTCGGCTGTCTACATCATGCTGCCGGCGCATGGACATGACAGGGCTGTCGATGTCTCTGTCACGGGTATTGTCCTTGTAGCGGCTTATTTTGTCATCATGATGGCATCCGAGTCACGCCGCCGCCACATACAGCTCATGTATGAATCACGCCGGCGCCGGCATGGGAAGCGCCGACGCCGCAAATAAGGGGTATTTATCCGATATACAGTTATTGTATGGTCATCTCGCCCCGTATGGAGCAAAGCATGTATTTCTTGACCATATCCGCGCCTAAACCCATGCCGAACAGATACATAAGTTTCGTAAGAGCAGCTTCGCTTGTCATGTCTCGTCCGCTGATTACCCCGGCGTTGGCCAGACTCAGACCGGCGGCGTAAAGCTTCGGATGCACACACCCGTTGGGGCATTGGGTAATATTGACTACCACCACACCGCGCTCCACGGTTTGGCGCACCAGATCCAGGAACCATGCGTCGCCCGGGGCGTTGCCCGCTCCGAACGATTTCATTACCACGCCTTTCAGACCGGGAGTGGTAAGCGCGTGTTTTACCACGTTGGGACCTATGCCGGGAAACAGATCGAGAATCAGCATATTGGTATCCATATCGCTCTGTACAATCAGCGGCTTACGCCTCATGTCAGGACGCCATAGGCTCTCGCGGTTGAAATGAATGCCGAGACCGATGCGGGCGAGTTCGGGGTAATTGTTGCTCTTGAAGGCATTGAAGTTGTCGGCGCTGCGCTTGGTGCAGCGGTTGCCGCGCCACAGATAGTGTTCGAAGAGAATGGCTACCTCGCGTACCATCGGTTTGCCGGCGGCATCTGTAGCGGCGGCTATCTGCAGAGCTGTAATGAGGTTTTCCTCTCCGTCGGTACGCACTTCGCCTATGGGCAACTGCGAACCGGTAATTATCACAGGTTTGCTCAGGTTGCGGAGCATGAAGCTCAGTGCCGATGCGGTATAAGCCATCGTGTCAGTGCCATGCAGCACTACAAAACCGTCGACACGGTCATAATGTTTCTCTATGACGGCAGCTATTTCCGCCCAGTGAGACGGACACATGGATGAGGAGTCTATCGGCTGGTCGAACTGGAAATTCTCTATTTCATATTCGAGCATCTTGATTTTCGGCACATTATCAATAAGATGATCGAAATCAAAAGGCTCAAGCGTATGGTTTTCCGGATTTTCAATCATTCCGATGGTACCGCCTGTGTATATAATGAGAATTTTGGGCTGCTGTTGCTGGTTCATGGCTGCGGATATGAGATAAGAGGGTGTGAATTATCGGATGCAAAGTTAATAAAACGAAACGGAATAACCTATCTTTTCGTTAAGAAAATTTCCCTCTGACTGTTGAAATCAGTAATCAGCAGTGACAAAATGTTAGTTATACAGTGCCCGGCAATGTTTTTCCTTTGGCTCTGCCTGGACTAAACAGGAGTGAGACAATGATTGTGAGTGCGGGAAGCGCCGGCGAGAACAGGCGTCCCCATTCATTCATGCTTCCCAGAAGATTTACTGCAAGCTGTCCGAAGCAGACAAGCAGCATAAGCAACGCAACGGTACGGATGTAGGGTGTGCTGCGGCGGTATCGCCGCATGAATATTATGACGGAGATAAGCAGCAAATAGTAGATACACGACATAGGCACATACACAAGATAATGTATGACACGCACTATGATATGATCGTAATATACGTCAAATGTGTTGAAACACAGTGAGCTGAGATAGCCTTTTTCCAACTTTATTTTGTACCAGCGCACCGGATCCCGGTCGCGCATCGCATCGAGCTCGGCCTTGATCTCTCCTTCGCTGAAATCCGAGTATAGCGATGCCATGGCGTCGTTGAAGTCCTGCGATGGATGTTCCATAGCGTTGATACGGTCCATGTAGGGCTTCATCCTGGCGTTGGTAACGTCGGATGACCTGTACATTTTGTATTGGAAAATGCTTATGATGTCATTGGCTACGCTTACCATACTCGGACTGAAGGCTCCGGTCTGCTGTTCGATGCGGAGCGAATAGCACCAGAGCAAAGGCGACACAAGCAACGGTGTCATAATGAAAGCCACAGCACCCCGGCCGCGGCGCATACATAGCATTAGGATGGCTGCGATGCCGGTTAAAACGAGAAGATAAGTAAACGACGGACGCATGAATACGAGCAGCAGTACAAGCAGGGCGAGCGCCGCTCCGCTTTGCAGGGTGCGGCGCTGTCGGACAATACGCAGTGTCAGATACAGAAAACATACCATTCCTGATATACTCAGAGACTCGGTAAGCAGCGACAGCGGCATTATCAGTATGTTGGGAAACATGGCGTAGGCCCATAGAGCCACAGTGGCTACCGGACGCCGCACTTCGGCCATACGCAGCACCGTGTTGAACAGGAAAATAGAAGCCGTAAAGCATATTATTTGCCCCAAGGCGGCAATCAGCGGGAAGGCTTCGGCGCTTATGGCGCGGCATAAAGCGAGATAGAGGGGATATACCGGCATCCGGTCGACATTTATATGGCCGTCCAGCAGGGTGTCGGCTGCGTAGATGTAAGTGGCAGTATCAGGATAAGCGGTGCATACACCTCCGATGCACAGCAGCAGTATCTGAAGCAGAAGCGCCGTGGCCGCCACTCTGGCAGGAAGGGGTGTGTGCCGTATTGCAGTCATTATGTTATTTGGTTTCATGGTAGTCGTTTTCGGAATTGACGTTCCAAATTTTGCTTTTGTCCTGGCTGCCGCTGTATATGGCGGCTACGGCCTCACGGGCAGTAAGCATCGAGTGGTCCATATTGTTGTAGCGGTGCTGCCCGTTGCGGCCTATGCAATACAGATTGGGGATAGTATCGAGGAAATCGCGTACTTTAGCCAGGTCCCGGTAGGTGCCATGGTAAGAAGGATAGGCTTTCTTCACTTTGATACAGACGGCGTCGCGTACATTGCCGCGTGAAGCCACACCTATTTTTTCGATTTCGCCGATTGCGAAATCTATGAATTGCCGCTCATCCATGCTCCACAGCTCGTCGCCTTCTGAGCAGAAATACTCAAGACCTATCCAGACATGTCTCCGGAAATCATCGACCATGTAAGGGGACCAGTTGTTGAAGATCTGCAGTCGCCCCAGCTTCACGTCTCTCTCCTGGATATAAATCCAGGTATCGGGGATTCTGTTCTCAAAAGTCTTCAATCCTGTAGTGTCGGTTATATCAAGGCCGTCGAGCAGCAAGCCTACCGTAATGAAATCGCGGTAGGGCAGTCCTTCGGCTATTTCGCGGACAGCGGCAGGCACCTCGATGCCCCGCAGTGCGCGTATCAGATCGCGTATCGGCATCGAGGACAAGAAGAAGTCGCATCCGGCGGTGGTCTCGGTGCCGTCGGAGCCGCGTAGTGTGATGGAGCAGACTTTGCCGTCGCGGATGTTTACGGCCGTGACTTCACGGTTCAAGAGTATTTCTCCGCCTTTCTTTGCGACGGTGCGTGCCGCCTCTTCCCAGAGCTGTCCGGGACCGAACTTAGGATATATGAATGATTCGATAAGCGATGTCTCGACCTGCTTTCTGTTGCGGCGCGGATTGAGGTTCTTCAGAATCATATCTTTCATAATGGCGGCTACAGACAGCCCCTTCACTCTCTGAGCGCCCCAGTCTGCTCCCAGACCGGAGGGATGGACTCCCCATACTTTGGTCGTATAGTCTTCAAAGAACATGGAGTACAGCGGCTTGCCGAAGCGGTTGATATAAAAATCTTCCAACGACCGCTCCTCTCTCGAGCGCATGCGCGCTTTCAGGTATCCGGCAGCCGCAGACATGGTCCGCTGCAGTCCCAGATTGGAGAAAGTGGCCCACTTGAGCGAGATGGGATAATCGAAAAACTTACGCAGATAATAGATGCGCGAGACACGGTTGCGGTACAGCATGACCTTGTCCTCTGTCTGAGGGTCAGGCGCTCCGGGCAGAAGCGGAATCTGGCGGTCCAGGAGGATGTCGTCAAGCGACGGGGTGCCCTGCATGGGGAGAATATCGTTCCACATCCGCATTACCCAGTCACTTTTGCTGAAGAATCGGTGCCCTCCGATATCTATGCGGTTGCCACGGTAGCTTACTGTGCGCGAGATGCCACCTATCTCAGACGAAGCCTCGGCCACGACAGGGCGTATGTCTCCGTGGTTCAGCAGTTCGAGCGCAGCCGTCAGACCTGCAGGACCGGCTCCGGCGATTACAGCTTTGCGGCAATATTTTTCGCTATCGTTTCTCATCTGATGCAAAGTTAATAATTTGCCGCGATATACAGGCAATTATTGCAGCTGTTTGTTGTCGGTTTCGACCCCGGCGATACTTGTAAGCGGAATGTAGTTGCCAAGAATATAGGCCCGTACGCCTTTACCTATGTATATGGTGTCTATTCTCTGCGGCGTGCGCCTGTAATGAAATCTATGACCCCATATATTCATCGATCTGACAAGAGTGGGATTGGTATGGACAGCTGTGTCCTCGACCACCAGTACGGAGTTGGAAGTCAGCAGAGTTATTCCTCTTTTAATATTGCTGTCGGCACCAGGACGCAGGGATGTGGGATAGATGAATATCTCGCCGCGTTCTGGGTACTTGTATTCCAGATCGGCTTTCATAACGCGGCTGCCGTACAATGCGTCTCCGTAGCAGTGGGTCAAAGGGATTGAATAACTAAAGTCTCCAAAGTACCGGTAGGTATCTTTGAAATCCATGTATACAGTACTCCGTTTCTCTGTCTCGATTTCGTATATGAGCTGCTCGTATTCCTCTTTCTGAATCAGGATGAATCGTATCTGCAAATAGCTGATGTAGCCTATAAGGCATGTGAAAGCGATGATAAAGAAAGGTGTGAAGGCATGGCGGCGCAATACGCGCAGGGCAATGATGCAACAAAACAGCTCCATGCCGAACAACTGGCGGTTGCACGTCACGCTGATGTAGATATTGAACAGCAACGCCGCGGCCACGCCGATAAACCAGAAGTAATTGTCCTTAAGAATACCAATGAATCTGACTTTTCGTGCCATTACAGCGTAACACAGGACGGCGGCAAGAATATATTCTGCCCTGCATAATTCGACCATTATGGCAAAATCGATAAACAGGGTATTGTGCCTTTCGTCAAGCCGGCTGTGCGAACCCGGAGAAAGACAGAGCAGAGCGGCTGTGACACACCAACAAGCAAACATAATCCACTGTGACGCCGACATATCGCGCCGATGGATTATGACGTAAACGAGCAGAGCCGCACCCAAAGGCACATTCAGTGACTCATGGCAGTTGCCTGCAAGAAGCGACAGCGCGACCAGGCCGGAGCAACGTAGCGGTGTGAGCCGTATTTTCTTGAAAAACAGATATATGAAACACATGCCTAACGTGTACATCCAGATGTATCCTACCTGGCATGTGGGATACATTCCGGTGCTGAAGCACAGCAGCGTCATTATGGCAGCGGTCGTGACCGACCGGACACTGCGCAGACTCACTCCGCTGACTTTCAGCAGCATGCATACAAACGCTATATACATCAGTCCGTTGAGCAGTGCGAAGACAGGTTTGCCGGCGAAGACAAGGCACATCTGGACAATGAAATGCGCCACATATCTGCCGTTGGTCTGAAACCAGTGCTGGTTCTGGAATCTGAATATGTCTGCTATGCTCTGTATAGGCTGCCCTAAGATGTCGCCGGGCCTTTCCGGAAAGCCATACGAATATGAAATCTCGTCGAAGTGCCAGACGGTACACCAGGACACATATACGATAAACAGAAATAGAAGACCAAACACGCACACAGCGCCTGCAGGGTATTTGCCAAGCCGGGATATGTATTTATTCATCTTGTTTTTACACACTCTTAATTACGTCTGTGTGCCGGAAATATGCTTCCCGGCACACAGTATCAAATGCATCTGGCGATTTATTCGCCGGAACCGTAACGTAGTTCCTGACCTTTGCGGGTCATGGGGATACCTTCTTTCATCCAGCGGGGCATCGGGTCATCTTTGAGATAATGGTCAAAGAATTCCTGAAGCCGGTGCGTGATGTCCTTGCGGTTGCGGCGCTCACGCAGGTTGTGGGCTTCGCCGTTGTATTGGAGCATCCATACCGGTTTGCTCAGGCGGCGCAGCGCCATGAAGTATTCTATGCCCTGATACCAGGGTACTGCTCCGTCTTCATCGTTGTGCATGATCAGCAGCGGCGTGTGGACGCGATCGGCTTTGAACAGCGGAGAATTGGCTATATACAGTTCCGGAGCTTCCCACAGGTTGCGGCCTATGCGGCTTTGGCCACATTCATACTGAGCCTGGCGCGAGTCGCCGGTGCCCCAGCGTATGCCGCCGAAGGCCGAGGTCATATTGCTGACCGGAGCGCCGGAGCCGGCGCAGGCGAACATATCCGTACGTGTGACCAGATATGCGGTCTGGTAGCCTCCCCAGCTCTGGCCGTCGATACCGATTTTGTCACGATTGATGAAGGAATATTTGTCACACAGATACTCCACACCGCTGCAGATACTGTTGTAAGCGCTTTCGCCGGGGATGCCGGGGGTGTAATGCACGTCAGGAACGAAGACCACATAACCGCGGCTTACATAGAACGGATAGTTGACCCAGCTCCATGACGGCTCCATGACATAATGGCGGTAGAGTTCCTCGCTGTTGGTCTCATAGAAGACCACGAGCATCGGGTACTTTTTATCGGGATCGAGATTTTCGGGAGTGTACAGCACCCCTTCGGTCAGTCGGCCGTCGTAGGCATACCATTTTACGAGTTGCGCGTCGCCCCAGCTGTATTCTTTCATCTGCGGATTGGCGTCGGTCACGCATTTGGCTCCCGCGAAGTTGCCGCCGGTAGCTATCCATACGTTGGGCGAGGTGTTGAAGTTGCTTTTGTTGAAGGCGTAGACCGGAGCGTTCTTGGCTTTGTTGATTTGGGTAAATTTGTATTTGTCAAGCACTTTTACCGCCGGCACGGCAGGCGCTCCGGCTTTCATGGTGGCCAGGCCGTTTTCCTTGGTCGTATAGTCAAACAGGTCGAGCAGCATCTCGTCGCCTTTCTTCAGGAAGCGCTGTTCGGGGTCAAGCTTGATATAGCGGTAGCGGTAATTCTTCTTAC
This sequence comes from Muribaculaceae bacterium, assembly GCA_017935045.1. GTDB lineage: Bacteria > Bacteroidota > Bacteroidia > Bacteroidales > Muribaculaceae > Lepagella. The sequence goes on along the minus strand of JAGBIJ010000020.1, from coordinate 159,358 downwards.
GGCCTTCTCCTTTGGTCAGGTTTACCGGGTCAGTCTTACCTGTGGGATCGAGGCTCCAGATATCGTGACGGTCATAGACCAGCAGTGCGCCGTCTCCTTCGGTCCATCCGGCTATGCCGTAAGGCTGGCGTGCCATAGGGATGTCCTGATCTTCCTCCCATAGCGGCGCCTCTATCTTTTCGCTCAGGCAGACAGTGGCGCCTGTAGCTATGTCGTAGGCGTAATACTGGCGGTTGTCATACCAATAGACATATTTGCCGGCCGGGCTGAGACCGGAATTATCTATCGCGGCCGAGCCTGCCTTACGGCGTTCGCCGCTGTTGACATTGACTACATACAGGTCTTCGGGAGCGGAATAGTTCCACTGCTGCGATATGATGGCCTTTTCAGGGTCACGTACCAAGGCCCAGTCGGCATCCCAGCGGTCAGGGGCGACTACGGTGGCCAGCTCTGAGTCAGTGATAAGTGTCTGCTTTTCAGTCTCTATGTCTATGACCAAAGGCAACGTGGCTTTGCGGGTACGCTCCAGCGCCGATTTTTCCTGGGGCGGAGTGTAAGGTGCGTCCCAGCGCCAGATGTCGAGCGTGGGCTGCTCAAAGTCTACTATGGTGGTATCGTCAGGCGCGACGTAGCGGGCTACGCCGGCAATGAGGCGGCGTCCGTCGTGGGAGAACGAGGGTACGGTGTACTGGTTGATGAAGATTGAGTCTCCCATCATGGCGGCGAGATGCTTGCGTGCTTCGGCGTAGAGCGAGTCGCGCTTGCTCTCGTCTGTGACGCGGGGAGGCATTACCGTAGGCCGCGAGTTGGCGTTCACAGTAGGCATGATGCGCATCTTGCGCGGCTGGAGAGCGCCGGACGAAAGATCGACGCTGTACAGGTCGCATCGGCGTGTGCCGCTCTCGGCGCTGTCCATCGAAGCCGTGAAAGCCATCTTGTCGGCATTGTAGCTGAACACAGGCGAGCCGTAGAATTTCTGGTCGGAGAGCAGCGAGATGCGGCTGGTGTCAGGCAGATTGAGCAGTATCATGTCGCTGACCGCCAGCGAGTCGCTCTTATGCGGCTTAGTATAGGCGGCCAGACGCATGCCGGTGCGGGAGATGGTATAGCTTTTGACCCAGTCCACTATGGTCTGCTTGCCCGAGGCCAGATTGCGGACTATCAGCGGCTTGCCGGCTTTTTTGTCTTTCAGTGCCTTGACCGGCGCATACAGAGTGTCGCAGCTGCTCCAGGCCAGCCAGTCGCCACCCTCCTTGCCGAGCTTGTAAGAGAGGACATGGGGGTATTTTTCCACTTTTCCGGTACGGAGGTCGACTATGGCTATGGAGTCGTGCGGCGCGTCGAAATCCTTTTTCTTGTCTATTTTTGCTTGGCGGCTGTCGGCGTGGAAAGGCTTTATCAGCGCCACCGCCCAGCGCGAATCGGCCGAGAACTGAGGTTTGTAGCCGCGGGCTATGACAGTCTGTCGGCCGGTACGGGTATTGCGGAAATAGAGATTTCCGTCCCCCTCCTGGGGATTGACGGTGTATGCCGCCCATTGTCCGTCGTTGCTCAACGGATAAACGCGCACATTGTTCCAGCTGTCAAAGCTGTCATGGTCAAGGGGCTTCTTGGCCACCGCCGTGATGGCCGCCAGCGCGGCCATGGTCAGAATTATTTTTTTCATGGTATCCGGATTAGTCTACCTGATTCAGCAGATGACCCATGCGGGTCTTCTTGGTGTGCATGTAGAAACGGTTATAATCATTAGGTTCTATTTCCAGCGGGACGCGCTCCACGATACGCAGGCCGTAGCCTTCAAGTCCTACGCGCTTCATGGGATTGTTGCTCATCAGCCGCATGTCATGTATTCCGAGCGAGCGCAGGATATTAGCGCCCACGCCGTAGTCCCGCTCGTCGGCTTTGTGGCCCAGATGCAGATTGGCGTCGACGGTGTCAAGCCCCTGCTCCTGGAGTTTGTAAGCTTTTATTTTATCCATCAGGCCGATACCGCGTCCTTCCTGATTGAGATAGACTATGGCGCCGCGTCCTTCTTTCTCTATCAGCTCCATGGCGCGGTGCAGCTGGTCGCCGCACTCACAGCGCCGCGAGGCGAATATGTCGCCGGTGGCGCATGACGAATGGACTCTGACCAGCACGGGCTCCGAACCGGTCACATCGCCTTTGATAAGAGCTACGTGTTCCAGACCGTTGCTTTTCTGACGGAACGGAATGAGCCGGAAGTGACCGTAACGAGTCGGCATGTCGACCTCTTCGCCGCGTTCCACAAGACTCTCGCGCTCCAGGCGGTAGGCTATCAGGTCGGCTATGGAGACAAGTTTCATGCCCCATTCGTCGGCGCGCCGGCGCAGTTCTGGCAGACGCGCCATAGAGCCGTCATCGCTCATTATCTCCATAAGCGCGGCGCAGGGCTGCAGGCCTGCCAGACGGGCCAGATCCACACTTGCCTCAGTATGGCCGGCGCGTACCAGTACACCTTTGTCCTGCGCATACAGCGGGTTGATATGGCCGGGACGGCCGAAATCCTCCGGCCGGGAAGCCGGATCCGCCAGGGCGCGGATGGTGGCTGCGCGGTCATGGATAGAGACGCCGGTGGTGCAGCCCTCAAGCTTGTCGACGGTAACGGTAAACGGGGTTCCGAGCATAGATGTGTTGTCCTGCACCTGATGGGGCAGGCGCAGTTCGGCCGCGCGCGACAGGGTAAGCGGCACGCAGAGTACGCCGCGGGCGTTCTTCAGCATGAAGTTGACCTGTTCGGGCGTGATTTTCTCTGCGGCGACTATAATGTCGCCCTCGTTTTCGCGGTTTTCGTCATCGACCACTATCAGCATTTTGCCGGCCTTGAAATCGGCGATGGCTTCCTCGATGGAATCGAGTTTTATTTTAGTTTCCATTTTAGGTATAGTTCTTTGATTATTCAGTTGCAAAATTAGCCAATTACGCCAACACTACAAAATTATATTATCGCAAAACTCGTTTTGCAAGATATTTCAGCGGATTGCTCTGCACGTGTTCCACCTGTTCGGCCACCAGCTCGCGGGCTGTAACGCCCGGAAGCAGCCGTTGCCACAGCGGGTCGCGCAGCTCCTCCTCCATAGTCATCTCCGTAGCCTGACGTGTAAATCCCACTTCTGTCATCAATGAGCGTACATAATAGTGCAGCAGACTCAGCAGCTCGCTGTCCAGACATTCTTCATCCAGACCGAACATACGCTTGATCTGATATACATTCTTATAGTCGCGTATGGCCGAAAATTTATATCGTGAGCTGGTCTGGCCGCCCCAGCGGTAATTGTAGCCGATATAGTCTACGAAAACCATCGACTTAATCTCCCTGAGATACTGGATATTGAAAATCTGGTCATCGCCCCAGAACTGATGGAACTCTATGGGGCGGATCTGTCTCAATATATCGGAGCGGTACAGTTTTGCCCAGCACGGAGGCTGGATATAGCTGTCCATACCTATATAGGTGGCAAGCGTGCGGAAGTCCTCTCCGTCTATTCTGCGTCCGGCCATCGTCTTGTCAAACGTCTCATGGTACCGTACGGCTATTCCGTTCATGCGCCGGCATATACGGGCCTGAGCCAGATCAGCGCCGGTCTCCTCTATGGCGTCGTACATGCGCCGGAGCAGATCGGGGTTGAACCAATCGTCGGCATCTGCAAATGTAATATATTGGCCAGTGCAGTATCTTATGCCTTCGTAGCGAGTAGCGTAGACACCTAAATTGCGGTCATTGCGGTAGACATGCACCCTGTTGTCCTCTTCCGCGAAATGCTCTGCAATCTCGAAACTCGTGTCACAGCTCTGGTCGTCGATGATGATGATCTCTATGTCGTCCAGTGTCTGGGCCAGTATGGACTTGATGCACTTCTTGAGGTAGTTGTATTTGTTGTATACAGTGATTATGACGGAAACGAGTGTGCTCATGACAGAAGATTTATCAGACGTGTAAAGTTATAAAATTTTCTGTGATTACGCAAGTGCCGCCGCGATTCCGCAAGGAAAAGGACTGCGTCTGTATCGGGCACGAAATCAAACTCCCGGCATGTGTCTCTTATTACAGTCAGGATTTCTTCATCCTTATACCCGTGGAGTATCCGCTGCACGCAGCTTTCGCGCAGATTGTTCAGTATGCCTTTGCCCAACCACTCATACATTGCTGTCACAGACATGTCCGGAGTGTCAGTACGCATAGTGCCTATCAAAGAGTGGGCTGCTTTCGCGCTTCTCAGATACTCTTCCCATTTGAGCAGGTAATACTTACTGCCCATGCCGTTATATGTCCATCGGCATACTTCTGTGTAAGTGCTGCCTATCCGGCCAGCCTTAGGAAAAACCGACAAATTTATCAGAAAATCAGGCCCCACACTGACATCGGGCAGCACCTCAATCTCTTTCAATAAGGATGCCCGGTATAGCTTGTCCCAGCATACGCATTGTATGTCTTGCGCCTCAAGCAACGCTTGTGTCCCTTCCCTGCCTGACACGAGACCCTGGCTGAACATCGGGTGCCCTGCACCGGGGTAGTGCCCGATGGAAAAATGTAAATGTGAAAAATACAGCCTTGAGGCCCCTACGGTAATATCGCAGTCATATTGCCGGGCTGCATTATACAGAGATGCCACGGCGTCACGATAAAAAATATCGTCGGTGTCGAGAAATGCTATATATTTACCTTGCGCTGCAAGTATTCCGGTACGTCTTGCTGCGCCTTCGCCGCATGTCCGGTCGTGAGCGAGCATTTTTATGCGCTTGTCTGCGGCCATTAATCCGGCAACGGCAGAGGCGGTGTTGTCAGTAGAGCCATCGTCTACCACGACAATCTCAATGTCGTTAAAAGATTGATTGCACAGGCTCTTGAGGCAGCGTGTCACATATCTGCCTCCGTTGTATGCCGGTACTATGACGCTTACAATAGGTGCCATCAGTAGATATATCGGTGCCAGTATAATTTTAGAAAGTCTGTCTTGCCCGTAGTCAGGGCTTTCATGATTCTGTTTGCCGCCTGCGCATATTTCTTTTGCCGCCGTAAAGCTGTCCATGCCTCAAGATGCTGCCACATCCGGTGCATCCGGGCAATATCGTGTTCATATTTGTTGCCGTACAGTGTGCCGAGCCAGTCGAGAAAGCGGCGGTGGCGCGCTTCGGCAGTGCCGTCTATCAGAGCTGCAGTGGCAACGCCCCTGTCATGCAGGCGGTATACGCTCCATTGTCCGGCAAAAGCGTAGACACGTCCGGCGTTAAGCCAGGAAAGAAAAATACGTAAGTCGTAGATAAATCGGTGTTCCGGGTCGGCGGCTTCCGATTTCAGCTGGGCGTCGTCGCGCAGCACATCAATGCGGCCGACTGCTGACGCTGTCTGTATGACCTGCAGGATTATCAGATCAAGCAGATCAAGCCGGCGCGAATGACGCAGTTGGGGATAATACCGGAAATATGTGAGTGATGATTCGTTGCGTACGTCGTGGGCGTGCATGCAGGCCGCATAGCCGGGATGACGTTCCATAAAGCTGATCTGCGCGGCGAGTTTGCCGGGATATGTCCAATAGTCGTCTCCTTCGCAGACAGCCATATATTTACCTCCGGCTGTGGGCAGGAAGTGTTCTCTCAGTTTTGACCGCCGCTGACTGTACAGGTTCTCAGTCAGCAAAACAGGTTTTATAATGTGTGGATAACGTCGGGCATATTCCAGTATGATCTCCGGAGTGCTATCGGTCGAGGCGTCGTCTATGACCAGAGCCTCCACGCCGAAAGGACAGCGCTGTACTAATATGCCGTCAAGGCATTGGCGTATGTATTCCTCTTGATTATAGGTAGATACATATATGCTTACCAGAGGCGCGTGACCTGCTCCGTCGCGCTCCTCGCTGTACTCCGACAATGGAGGGTAACTGTATTCGCTCTCTGCCTTCATTGCCTACAAATTTACGCAAAAATACTCATTCGTACAAAGAAATTTTGGAGGAATGGAATTATTCCAGTAATTTTGCGGCCATGAATCCGGCGATAACCACAATCTTACTGTTGGTAATATCCAACATTTTTATGACTTTTGCCTGGTATGGGCATCTGAAACTTCAGGAAGCGGGCATATCCTCGTCATGGCCGCTGTTCATAGTGATTATATTCTCATGGGGCATTGCCCTGGCCGAGTACTCCTTTATGGTTCCGGCCAACCGTATAGGCTATGTGGGCAACGGAGGCCCGTTTTCGCTTATGCAGCTGAAGGTCATGCAGGAAGCCATTACGCTTACTGTCTTTACCCTTATCGTCACTCTTTTCTTCAAGGGGGAGACATTGCGCTGGAATCATCTGGCGGCTTTTCTGTGTCTTGTGGCCGCTGTCTATTTCGCGTTCATGCCGTCGGCCCGTCAGTGACCTCCGGCTGCGGGCTGCCAGAGGGATTATTCCCCATATCCTGATCTTTGCGGAGCAGACCAAGGATGGCGGTAAGCACTGTCTCCGAGGTCTTAAGCTCGCCGATGAGGGAATGTTGCTTGTACATGCCGAACAGCCACAGCGGGATGCCTATCGGAAAGAGTATCATGCCGGCGTAACCCATCCAGCGGCGTGTGGCCGGCCGGTATATCCACAGGCTGCCTGTGACGGGTAGGTCGAGCAGTTTGTTGACTACGGCTTTGTCACGACTGTCGCTGAGGTATTCGCATAGTCCGTCAAGGCGCTGTCCGAAGTTATGGATAGCCAGCGAGGGGAAGCCTTTCAGCCAATAGCTGAAATAGAGCTGCGGACGCGGGCATAATGCGAGCAGGGCTTTGGCCGCGTCCAATGCGCCGGTTACATCCGCTTCGGCACGGGCCGGAGAGATGTCGTTGATTATTACCTCCTTGAACTCTACTTTGCGGCTCTGGCGCACTCCGAGCATGCGGGCGAGCAGATTGCGGTAGGCATCGGGATTGAATACGGCGGAGTCATTCATGGCCTGCCAGGTAACATAAATGCCTAACGGCGTAAGTACGAATGTGGAAATCCACATGCCCTGCCATACGACCCAATGGCCGTCGCGTGCCATTTTGTACCCCGTATTGTCTATTATATAGTAGACTATGAACAGGAATACTGAAATCACAAGGGGAGTGCCCAGGCCGCCTTTGCGTATGATGGCTCCCAACGGCGCGCCTATGAAGAAGAAGATGAGGCATGCCACTGACAGTGTGAACTTCTTCATCAGCTCTATTTCGTGACGCCGGACGGAATAGCGGTCGTCTTCCATTGTTTCGGCTTTGAACTGGCAGTCGGCCTGTTCGGCTTCGGCCTTGCGTATGGCCTGTGCGTATATCATACTGCGCTTGGCAGGCTGCAAGGCAGACATCAGAGTGTCTATGTTCGGCACGACTGCCGGCATGGCGACAGCCTTGTAGGGCTTGGGTTTGCGCGTCTCGGGGTCTACTTCGGCGCGTACGCCTCCATAGTCGCGCAGACGCAGATACCGCGAGTAGACATCGCCTACAGAGTCTACGCGAGCCTGTACGGAATCGATGGTATGCCTCAGCTCGGCAATATTTTTGCCTACATATTGCTTGCGCATGCCCCCTTCGTCGAGGCGGTTGAAATTGGCATCGAAGGGTATCAGAATCTCTTTTTCATCAAAAAGCTCACGGCGGAACGGCACGTTCTGACTGGCGGTATTCTGATCCGAAAGATTGTCAAACTGTTCGCCTCTCCACAGATGCAGATACAGGTTTTTCATTCCTTTGGTAAAGGCGAGCTTGGCGGAGTCGGCCACCAGGACGGTACTCTTTTCATATCCGCCGCGCACATCGTAGATCATCAGTCCGTGGAGTATGGCGCGATCCTTGTCTTTATGTTTGACGTATAGGTTGAAGCCGGGAATCTGATCGTAGAATACCCCTTCAGGTATCTCCAGCTCAGGACTCTTCTGCTTCATGGAAAAGAGCAGAGTCCACATCTTTACCTGAGCGCGGGGTAGGACCTCGTTCTGAAAGAAAAATGCCCCCACCGATACTCCGCCGATGAAGACTATCAGCGGCGCCATGGTCCGCAGCAGGCTCACACCGGCAGCTTTCATGGCAGTCAGCTCAAATTTCTCTCCCAGATTGCCGAAAGTCATCAGCGAGGCCAGCAGTATGGCCAGCGGCAGAGCCGTAGGCACAAGGCTGACAGCGGCATAGAAAAACAGTTCGGCCAGCACTTTCATCTCCAGACCCTTGCCTACCAGATCATCGATGTATTTCCAGAGAAACTGCATCAATACGATGAACAGCACGATGAAAAAAGTCATCGCGAACAAAGGGAGAAAACTCTTTAAGACAAAGATATGTAGGCGTTTAATCAGTCTCATAGGGGCGAAAACTGTGCCGGCGGCTACATTTTTCAGGCTTCAAAGTTACAAATTATTTGCCGTTCAGCCAATATTTTTGTAATTTTGTGCATGTATAATAACCACGGCCTGACCGGGCCGATAATACCATAGACATATTGATATGACACTCTTTGAACGTCTGGCACAGAAGGCCGCAGCCCATCCGCAGCGCCTCGTGCTACCCGAGGGAACCGAACCCCGCACTCTGCAAGCCGCTGACAAAATCATAGCCGAAGGTCTGGCTAAAGTGACTCTTATAGGCAAGAAGGATGAAATCCTGGCCAAAGCGGCAGAACTCTCTCTTGATAATATTGCCGAGGCCAATATCGTAGACCCCGACGACCGCCAGTTTACCGAACCCTACGCCCAGCTTTTCTACGAACTGCGCAAGAAGAAAGGTGTCAGCCTTGAAGATGCCCGTTATACTGTGAAGAATCCACTGTATCTGGGCTGCCTTATGATTAAGAACGGCGATGCCGACTGTCAGGTGGCCGGCGCCCTGTCTACTACAGGCAATGTGCTTCGCGCTGCTTTCCAGGTGCTGAAGACCAAACCCGGCATCAGTGTAGTGAGCGGCGCTTTCATCATGCTCTTACCGGAAAATCTGCCGTATGGCACTGACCACATGCTTATCTTCGCCGACTGTGCCGTAGTCCCCGATCCTACAGCCGAGGAGCTGGCTCAGATAGCTGTGTCAACCGCTGCCACTGCCCGTAACATCGCCGGCATAGACCCTGTAGTGGCTATGCTCAGCTTCTCCACCAAGGGCAGCGCCAACCACGAGCGCATCGACAAGGTAATACGCGCTACCGAAATGGTACACGAGATGGAGCCCGGATTAAAGATTGACGGAGAGATGCAGAGCGATGCCGCTATCGTGCCCTCCGTAGGCGAATCCAAGGCTCCCGGAAGCCCCGTGGCAGGCCATGCCAATACCCTCGTATTCCCCTCTCTCGAAGTGGGCAATATCGCCTACAAACTGGTGCAGCGTCTTGCCGGCGCCGGCGCCGTAGGTCCTATCTTGCAGGGACTTGCAGCTCCGGTCAACGACCTGAGCCGCGGCTGTCTCGTAGACGACATTTATAAGACCATAATCGTGACCTGCAATCAGGCCATCGGCGAAAAAGGACTCTAATGATTTGTAGAAAGATATGAAAATCCTTGTTCTCAACTGCGGAAGCTCATCCGTAAAATATAAGCTCATCGACTCGCAGACCTCTCAGGTGCTGGCTGAGGGCGGTGTAGAGAAAATCGGTCTGCCCGATTCGTTTCTGAAGTTCAAGCGTCCCGACGGCACAAAGGAGACAATCGTGACTCCCATGCCCGAGCACAAGAGCGCGGTAGGCAATATACTGAAGATACTTACCGACCCGAAGGAAGGTGTCATCAAGTCTTATGACGAGATCGGCGCCGTAGGCCACCGCGTGGTCCACGGTATGGAGAAATTCAACAAGAGCGTGCTCATTACTCCCGAGGTAATAGAGAAAATTAAGGAGTGCTATACAGTCGCTCCGCTCCACAACCCGGCTAATATGACCGGTATCGAGGCTGTGACAGAGCTGCTTCCTTCTGTACCCCAGGTAGGAGTCTTCGACACGGCTTTCCATCAGACCATGCCGGCCAAGGCTTTCATGTACGCTCTTCCTTACGAAGCTTACGCCAAGTATGGAGTGCGCCGCTACGGTTTCCACGGCACTTCGCACCGTTACGTCAGCAAGCGCGCCTGTGAGTTCCTCGGCCTTCCTTACGAGCAGCAGAAAATCATCACTTGCCATATCGGCAACGGTGCTTCAATAGCCGCTATAGAGGATGGTGTATGCGTTGACACCTCTATGGGTCTCACTCCGACAGAGGGCCTGATGATGGGTACGCGCGTGGGCGATGTCGATCCCGGAGCGCTGGTATATCTGGCCAAGCAGATGAATCTGGATGCCGACGGCTTGCTCAAGCTTATCAATAAGGATAGCGGTGTGGCCGGAGTCACGGAGCTGAGTTCGGATATGCGCGACATAGAGAACGCTATAGCTGCCGGCAACGAGCGCGCCAAACTGGCTCTCGACATGTATGAATACCGCATCATAAAGTACGTCGGCGCATATACTGCCGCCCTGGGAGGTGTGGATGTGATTGTCTTTACGGGCGGTGTTGGCGAGAATCAGACCATTACCCGTGAGCGTGTGTGCAAGCAGCTTGCTTTCCTCGGCATAGATTTCGACGAGGAGGCCAACAAGTGCCGCGGCAAAGAGATAGAACTGACCCGTCCCGGTTCCAAGGTAAGGGTCGTGGTAATTCCTACCGACGAGGAGCTGATGATAGCGCGCGACACGGCCGCTATCGCCGGAGAGCGGAAATAAACCTTCTCTATTCATCATAATAAAATCAGGCGCGGCTTCTCCGGAAACCGCGCCTGATTTTATTGCTGCAGTGCTGTCTGGCTATGCGTCAGAAGGGGAAGTTTATGCCGAAGTTGACCGAGGCGTTGCTGCTCAGGGGTACACCTTGCTTGGCCAGTTTGCCCATGGTGTGGTCCATGCCGACAAACATGTTGAAGCCCGTGGTGTGTACGCTGGCTATCCAGCCGAAGCCTACACCGTAGGTGCCGGCGGCGAGATTGACGCCGGCAGAGAACACCTTGCAGGGAGCGACATTGGCCGACAGACGGAAATCAGTCCAGGTATATCGGCCGGCTATGCGGGTGGTGTTGAGCAGGCCGAACTTGAGATTGCGGTAGACTGGAAGGGTGTATTCCGCGCCAAGGTTTATAGTGGCGTTCAGAGCCTGTGTGCGGCTTCCTGTGCTTCCCTTGTCAGCAAGCTCGTAGAGAGCGCCGAGGTCGTCGCGCATGCGTTCCCATTCGTTCTTGAAGCTGTTCGGAGCGTCATCGTCAGGATTGAATACATATTTGTCTGTATCGAATGTCTGCGGGCCGTCGGTAGTGGCAAGCTGCGTGTCGCTCCAGGAGATGAAGCCGAGATCGAGTACAGCGGCAGAGAAACACCAGTCGGAGTTTAGTCGGAACTGCGCTCCGAGGTCAAAGCCGAGGCCGAAACCGTTGAGACCGTCGAAACTGCCGTCCAGCCCGTCGACATAGGTGCGCCCGGTGTTATCGTCATACTTTGTCTTGTAGCGCAGACCCTTGATATTTGACCGGATTTCGGCATCGGAAGTGATGGTCCATGAATCCGTACCCAGGGTCAGGTCAGCCTGCTTCATGCGTGCGCTGAGCGAGGCGCCCCCCACCAGTACCTTGAGGGCGCCGCCCACTCTCCATCGGTCGTCTATGTCACGCGAGTGGCCCAGCGCTATCTCGGCGTAGGCAGAAGCGTCTACATCAAGATCGGTTATGTCGTAGGTGCGGTTGGATATGCCTTCCTTAAGCAGTGAGAATACGCTCTTGGGCAGGCGCGCTCCGACGTTGACGCGGGCTCCGATACTGACCGTGTTGTATCCGCCCCATGCCTTGAAGCCGGCGCCTAAGAGATTGATGCGTATATCCGAGCCTATTTTGTTGACATCCGAAAGATTGCCCATTACTTCCGATACGCTGACGCCGGGATTGAGGAAAGTAGTGGTCTTCCCGTCCACATTATAAAGTATGTCGGTCAGGTGCAGATTGCCGCGCAAGGCTACGTCCAGATTGCCGAGAGCCGGCATGGCGACGAAGTTCTTGTCATTTCCCAGCGCGGGGTTCATCTGATATGCGTAAGTATAGCTGTCGAGGAAATAGCCGGACTGCGTGTTCTGGGCCGGGAGGACGACGGCTCCGGCAGCCACGCACACAGCCGTTGTTATGATGATTTTTTTCATGTTTTGCAGGATTGGTTATGTGCGTTTACAATTTTTTTACATATTCTCCGCTGACTTTCGCGTGGATATTGCTGAGAGACAGTGACATTTTCGGAGTAAGGACTTTGCTGTCCGCATCTGTCACGGTAACGTTGTAGCGCAGTCCGTCGAGCATGCGTACCTGCCCGGTCAGCACGAGAGTGATGGGCTGGTCCTTGGCTCCGGCTTTGACTTCGGCCCCGGTAATCTCTACATCGCCGATGCGGCGACCATCCTTGTCGATGGGGAAGGCGGTCAACACCGCATCTACAGGCAGATCGGAATTTACTGTAGCCGTGACTGTCAGGGTTGAGATTGTGACAGCGTCCAGATCTTCGCTGCTCCAGCCGTCCATAACGTCGGTATAGACTATGCGCGACCCGTTTTTGAGCTGCAGGGGAGCATAAAATGTATATTTGCCGGTCACGGATCCGAGCTGTGTGCCTAAAGGAAGTTTGCTTACGCGTTGGCGGGGAAGCACGGGATTGTCAAGTGTCACATGCAGGCGCGACGGCAGCCCATCGCCGGACAGCACATTGCTCAGTGAATTATAGGCAACCCATTCTGTCGGCCCGTCGACAAAATAGTTGTCAGGACGCAATGGGGAGAGACAGAACCGGTAAGTGGACTGCGATGGGCGTGTCACTATGTCAAAGTAGCCGGGCGAATCGAGAGAATAGTCGTCGCGCAGTCCGGCAGTATCGTAAGCCGATATGGTCATACCGGTGCGGGCCGCCAGCGAATATTCGTTGAGCGGATCGTCTACACTTATATATATCTGCGGATTGAAGAGCCGTATGTCTGTGCCGCTCTGCGAGAGAAAGTCTGGCAAAGTCGAGAGATCGATGTCCTCAAAGTCGCATCCTGTGATGTCATACTGTATCTCCCCGGTAAAAGATGCCACGTGAATATCGCTCATATTGTAGCTGGCGTTCATGCGTAATAATTGCGGGAGGGATGAGGCGTTGTCCAGCGTCAGGAGTCCGCCTGTCACGGCGCACTCGTCGGATAGCGAGGCAGTATGTGTGGCGTAGTCATATTTTATTCCTGCGGTCGCGGCATCGATGCCGATGGCCTGAAGGTGTATGGCCAGTTTGCCATCAGTAACACGGCGGTTGCCGGCATTGTATATGCCTGTCTTCGGGTTATAGGAGCTGGCATCTGATTTCAGGGTCAGACCGCGCGGTATGCGCAACTTTAAGTCGCTTATACTTCCGTTTACAGATACGGCCTTGCCGCCGTCGCTTTCATGCAGACTCATGTTTATGTCCAGAGTCCACTCCGTGCCCACGCTCTCTATTGACACTATGCAGTCAGTAACCTGATCTGTAAAATATGAAAACGGACTGGCGTTAGAGCTTATGTCATAAGTGTTGGTTCCGGGGAGCAGCGCGCAGTTGTGGCTTGTGTTGCTGATTGCGGGCGCGTTCATGTCGATTGCGCTGATGTTTACGGGCGATGATGTGAAATCGCCATCTTTGATGACCGCATACTCCCCGTTGATTACTTGGATGTCGTCGCCATCTTTGATGTCAATCACGCTTTTGAGCGTTATTGCATCCATGTTCATAGGAATCACAAGGTCATTGACTTTCAAGCCGACGGTGGTGTCTATATCCGAGAGGTCATATTTGTCGTCGACGCATGCAGTCAATAAGATTGCGGACAGGAGACTTAGCCCTGCCGTTTTGCTATTGAATGACTTCATTGGCAGATTAGTTGATTAGGTTAATTTTTTACAAAATTACTATAATTTTTTTAAATGACAAAATTTGTATATGTATGGTGCGCGTAGTTAGTGCCGGATGCAGGTTGCTGATATTTGCAGTATAGTGTATTTTTTAGTAATTTTGCGGTATAATCGAAAAAAAGAATGATTACATCGTTTATTACATGGAATGTAGACCCTATTCTCATTACACTGGGTCCGTTGTCAGTCCGCTGGTACGGTCTGATGTTTGCCATAGGTTTCCTGTTGGGCTATATGATTGTGGCGCGCATGTTCAGGCATGAAGGCGCTCCGGAGCGCTGGCTTGGAACTTTGCTGATATATCTTGTGGTTTGTACAGTCATAGGCGCGCGTCTCGGACATGTGTTTTTCTATGAATGGGACTATTACAGCCAGCATCCGTCGGAGATTCTGCGTATATGGGAAGGAGGTCTGGCGAGCCACGGAGGGGCTATAGCCATCTTCATAGGTCTCTGTCTGTTCTCCTGGTTCGTCACACACAAGAATCCGTCGTGGACTATAGACAAGGTTGTCGCTCCCATAGCGTTGACCGGTGGCCTGATCAGGCTTGGCAATCTGTTCAACAGCGAGATATACGGCGGCTATACCGATTTGCCGTGGGGTATGATATTTGTCAGAGACGGCCAGACACTGCCGGCGCATCCCACTCAGATATATGAAGCGCTCTGTTATTTCGCTCTTTTCGGGCTGCTGATGTGGATGTATTGGAAACGCAACGCCGAGGAGCGCCCCTGGCTTATGACAGGCGTATTCTTCCTCGTTACCTTCGGCGCGCGTTTCCTGATAGAGTATGTCAAGAATCCGCAGGAAGCATGGGAAGCAGATATGACGCTCAACATGGGGCAGTGGCTCTCGTTGCCGTTCATCGCGCTCGGTATCGGCCTGATTGCCTACGCCATGACGCGCCCCCGGCAGCACTGGAGCTTCCCCGGACGTTTTGCCGACGAGCCTGCGAAAGATAAAAAATAAGCGGTACGTTCCCCTGTTGCCGTACAGCCGGAAATAAGATTACCCGCGCTCAACGCCTTTGGCAGAGAGCGCGGGTAATCTATTCTCGGCTGTCAGTATATAGATGAAACATCTTATTTTACCTCGGTCTGGTAGCCCGGTATTCCTGTTAATTTAATATGGTACACCAGATTGGAATATGCCCTGACGGAGTTGTAGGCCGCATTGCCGTAACCCTGCGAATAGGGTACAATCATCGTGACGGAGTCGCCGACGTGCATCTGTGTCAGTCCTATTACCCAGCCGCTGATGGTCTTGTTGAGCCTTGTGCGATATATGCTGTCGGCAGGACTGGTCCGGCTGTAGGAATTGTCTATCATCAGCGAGTCGACATTCTGCATTTCATATTTGACATCGACCGTGGAGCTGGAGATAGGGGAGAGCTCCTTCTGTGTCAGCGTGCGGTCGTTGTGCCACTTCATCAAGACATAGCCGTTTATATCCCAATCGCATCCGATACGCTCATAGACATGGTGTCCCTGAGCGTCGGTCTCCGCCTCTTTGGCGGCCAGCCATGCGTCGTTATGCTCGCGCCAATCTTTTTCTGATTTGTACGGGTCGTCGCTGTCCAGGCATGATGTCAGACATGTGCCCGCAGCCATGACGCCTGCGAATAAATATATCAGTCTTTTCATTATTCTTCGAAAACTTGAGGCGCGAGAGCGGCGTCAGCGTCAGCTTTGAACATGGATTTCTTGCTGAAGCCGAATATGCCGGAAATCAGTACATTTGGGAAAGAGCGTACTTTTTTGTTGTATGTCTGTACGGCCTCGTTATAGTTTGCCCGGGCCACCTGTATGCGGTTCTCGGTGCCGGTCAGGTTTTCCTGAAAATCAAGGAAGTTCTGCGACGAGCGCAACTCCGGATAAGCCTCAGTGACGGCGTTGACATATATGTCGAGCGCTTTCTTGGCCTGATCCTGCGCCTGCATGTAGCGCTCCATCTGCAAGTCGTCGTCAGGCACGGCCTGCGCAGTCATGTCAGCCGCCTGCTGAGCGCGTTGCGCGGCGGTACGGGCTTTTACTACCTCGGTATAGGTCTTCTCCTCGTGTCTGGCGAAGGCTTTGACCGTCTTCTCCAGATTGGGAATCAAGTCTTTGCGACGCTGATATTGGCTCTCGACATTTCCCCATGACTTTTCGACCTCAAGTTCGGACGAAAGCATGGAGTTGTAGCCTACGCCGAGCCATATACCCAATACAAGGACGATGGCGCCGATGACTATAAGGGTTGTATATTTTTTCATTGACAGATTATTATAAAAGTTTGCGGAGTAATGAGTTGAGGCTGACTTCCTCCTTGAGTATGCGTTCTGCCTCGGCTATGCTCACGCGCTCCTGGGCCATAGTGTCACGATGGCGCAGAGTGACGGTGTCGTCTTCAAGAGTCTGGTGATCCACCGTGATGCAGTAGGGCGTGCCGATGGCGTCCTGACGGCGGTAGCGCTTTCCGATGGTGTCTTTCTCCTCGTAGTGACAGTTGAAGTCGAAACGCAGACGATGCTGTATCTCCCGGGCTTTTTCGGGCAGTCCGTCTTTTTTAATCAGAGGCAGGACAGCGCATTTTACCGGTGCCAGAGGCGCGGGTATGTGCAGCACTACGCGCGAGTCGCCCCCTTCAAGCTGCTGTTCTTCGTATGAGCTGCATAATACGGTCAGGAACATGCGGTCCACGCCTATTGATGTCTCGATGACGTAAGGCACATAGCTCTCGCCCAGCTCGGGATCGAAGTACTGTATCTTCTTGCCAGAGAATTTCTCGTGTTGCGACAGGTCGAAGTCGGTGCGCGAGTGGATGCCTTCCACCTCCTTGAAGCCGAACGGCATCTTGAACTCTATGTCGGTAGCCGCGTTGGCGTAGTGAGCCAGTTTCTCGTGGTCGTGGAAGCGATACTTGTCGTCGCCCAGACCGAGCGCCTTGTGCCAGCGCAGACGCGTCTGGCGCCAGAAATCGAAGTATTTCAGCTCCTCGCCCGGACGCACGAAAAACTGCATCTCCATCTGTTCGAACTCGCGCATGCGGAAGATAAACTGACGAGCCACTATCTCGTTGCGGAACGCTTTGCCTATCTGCGCTATGCCGAACGGGATACGCATGCGTCCGGTCTTCTGTACATTCAGATAGTTGACGAATATGCCTTGAGCCGTCTCTGGACGCAGATATACCTCCATGGCGCCATCGGCTGTGGAGCCCATCTCAGTCTTGAACATGAGATTGAACTGGCGTACGTCCGTCCAGTTGCGCGTGCCGCTGATGGGGCAGACTATGCCGTAGTCAAGGATTATCTGCTTCAGCTCCGCCAGGTCGTTGGCCTCCATGGCCTTGGCAAACCGCTCGTGCAGCTCGTCACGCTTGCGCTGGTGCTCAAGCACGCGGGGATTGGTCTGACGGAACATAGCCTCGTCGAAGCTGTCGCCGAAGCGTTTCGCTGCCTTGCTTACCTCCTTGTTGATTTTTTCCTCGATTTTTCCGATTTCATCTTCTATCAGCACGTCGGCGCGGTAGCGCTTTTTGGAATCGCGGTTGTCAATCAGAGGGTCGTTGAAAGCGTCGACATGACCTGAGGCTTTCCATATAGTGGGGTGCATGAAGATGGCGGAATCGATACCTACTATATTGTCATGGAGCATTGTCATCGCTTCCCACCAATAGCGCTTGATATTATTTTTGAGTTCCACACCGTTCTGACCGTAATCATATACAGCCGACAGTCCGTCATAAATCTCGCTTGACTGGAATACGAAGCCATATTCCTTGGCGTGAGACACTATAGTCTTAAACACATCTTCTTGCTTTGCCATTATCTTATAGTCTTTATCTTTGGAATGAGCTACAAAGTTACAATCTTTCCGCCAATCCTACAACCCTACGTGTTGATATTCATTATACAAAAAATGTTAAAAAAGCGTGTCGGGCTTTTATACGGATGCGCGTAGAGCTGCAATGACTGCGGAGGTGAAGCCATGATCTTCCAATGCATTAAGGCCTTTGATGGTCAGTCCGCCCGGAGTCGTGACCTTGTCTATCTCGGCCTCCGGGTGGGCGCCCCCTGCAAGCAGCGATGCGGCTCCGGCAGCAGTAAGAGCCGCCACGCGGGTAGCGAAATCAGGTTTTAACCCCAGCTCCACGGCGCCCTGGGCAGCCGCTCTGATGAAACGCAGGAAGTAAGCTATGCCGCAAGAGGCCAGCGCGGTGCATGCGCTCATCTGGCTTTCGTCGATTACGAAAGCGGCGCCCGACAGGCTGAAGATATCTACCGTCGTTTTAATCGCGTCGTTGCCGACGCCATTGCCCGGAGCGATGAACGTCACGCTTTGCCGGTAACGTATGGCGGTATTGGGTATGACTCTTAGGATGGAAAGATTTCTGGACGCTGCATCGAGAGCGGTGGCGAGTGTGGCTACAGTCAGTCCGGCGATTATCGAGAGGACCGTCGTGCCGGGGCGGATATGGGCTTTGATTTCTGCAAGCACAGACTGCGCTATGCGGGGCTTTACGGCTAAAATTACTATGTCTGCGTCGGTCACGGCTTGTGAGTTGTCTGTGGTAACTGTGGTGTATGGCAGTTCTTCGCGTATCCTATGCAATGTCGCTTCCGAGGAGACCGTACAGATTACTTGATACTGTGTATCGGAGAGAGAGGCCGCTATCGCAGACCCCATATTGCCTGTTCCTATGATTGCAATCTTCATTGAAGCGTGGTTTAGAGGGTATTTGCTTACAGGGCGTCTATCAGCTTGTCTATATCCTCGGGCGATGTGGCCCAGTCTGTCACGAAGCGAACCGGAGTCTCGTGCTCCCCGCGCGGCCCCCACAGCTCAAACGAAGCGACGCGACGCAGCGAGTCTATTTTATCGTTGGGCAGCACGAAGAATTGCTGATTGGTAGGGGAGTCTATATAGAGTTTGTGGCCTTTGCTGATAAAGCCTGCTTTAAGGCGCAGAGCCATTTCGACGGCATGGCGGCCTATCTGTTCGTAAAGACCGTCGGTAAACAATGTCTCAAACTGAACACCAAGTACACGCCCTTTGGCCAGAGTGGCTCCATGTACCTTAATCAGCGAGACGAAACGGCGGAGCAGCTCCGGGCGACGGGTCACTACAGCTTCGCCTAACAGAGCGCCGCATTTTGTGCCGCCGATGTAAAACACATCGCACATCGTGGCCAGCTCCCTGAGCGTGACATCTGTGCCGCCGGCCGCCAGGCCATAGGCCAGACGGGCTCCGTCGGCATACAGCGGCATGTCGTATTCGTCGCATACCTCTCTGATAGCTTTCAGCTCCTCATGCGTGTAGACAGTGCCGAGTTCAGTGGGAAAAGAGATGTAGACCATAGCCGGTTTTACCATATAATGGTTAGTGTCATCGTTGTAGAAATCCCGCAGGTACTGCTGGATATCTTCGGCTTTAAGCTTGCCGTCGTGGCCGGGCAGAGCCAGTATCTTGTGACCGTTGGATTCGATGGCGCCGGCCTCATGCACATTGATGTGCGCGGTGTCCGCGGCGATGACGCCATCGTTGTGGTCGAGCAGGCGGTCTATGACTACGGCATTGGTCTGCGTGCCTCCCTCAAGCAGATATACCTCGCCCTGTCCGAGTCCGCACGCATCCAGGATTAGCCGGCGTGCGCGAGCCGTAAACTCATCGCGTCCGTAGCCCTTCGTGTGCAGTCCGTTGGTGGCCACAAGCCGCTCCATAACCCGAGGATGCGCCCCCGTCATATAATCGCTGTCAAAATAAATCATAAGAATGTCTGTATATGCCGTATAAAATTTATAAAAATTACAAACTTGTCCTCCTTCCCGAGGTTTTCCTGTCGGCAAAGTTACAACTTTTTCCGATACATCTTTGCCGCATCGTTATTATAATAATGAGTTTTCGGCCGGTATTTTCCGTGAAATTGGTAAGATATGCCCGTTTTCAGGTATTGCCGGTATGGGTGCTGTGATGTAATTTTGCAGCAGTCAAGAAAACTTCAACATTCAGTATATGAACAAAGTACTTATTACAATCGTATTAAGCCTGATAACAATTATTCCCGGTATGGCATAACAGAAAATAGTACAGACAGCGGGACGCGACGCCCTCGGCGAGTTCGCTCCTGAGTTCGCTCATCTGAACGATGACATCCTTTTCGGCGAGGTATGGAGCCGCAACGACCTCCTGTCGCTGCGCGACCGTAGCCTTGTGACAATCACGGCGCTCATTTCCCAGGGTATCACAGATACGTCGTTGCTCCATCATCTGCAGAACGCGAAGAAGAACGGCATTACCCGTACTGAAATCGCCGAAATCATTACCCACATAGCTTTCTATGCCGGTTGGCCCAAGGCGTGGGCCGCTTTCCGGCTTGCGAAGGACGTATGGAATGAAGACCTTACGGGCAGCGATGCCAAGTCTGCTTTCCAGCGTGAGATGATTTTCCCCATAGGCGAACCCAATACCGCTTATGCCAAGTATTTTACCGGCAACAGCTATCTGGCGCCTGTTTCCAAAGATCAGATACCGTTTGCCAATGTGACGTTCGAGCCCGGCTGCCGCAACAACTGGCACATACATAAGGCGTCGAAAGGCGGTGGACAGATGCTGGTAGGAGTCGCCGGCCGAGGTTGGTATCAGGAGGAGGGCAAGCCCGCTGTGGAGATTCTGCCCGGAACGGTCATCCATATCCCGGCTAATGTAAAGCATTGGCACGGTGCCGCCAAGGATTCCTGGTTCGCCCATCTGGCTTTCTCAGTGCCCGGAGAGAAGACGGAAAATGTATGGCTTGAGCCGGTCTCCGATCAGGAGTATGACAAGGTAAATGCAAAGTGACAGTCAGAGAGCTGCCGATACAGCAAAGGGCGTGCCGGGAATCACTGCGGCACGCCCTTTCAGATTCATTGCTCTTTTGCTGTCAGTTCATCTGACGCAGGTACTCGCGCGGAGTCAGGCCGGTCTGCTTCTTGAAGAACCGGGCGAAGTGCTGCGGATATTGGAATCCGAGCAATTCGGCTATCTGCTTGATGTTCAATTTCGGGTCGAGCAGGGCGTTTTTGGCGGCTCCTGCCATGCGTTGGCGTATGAACTCCTGCGCCGTCTTGCCTGTCTCCGACTTTACCAGGTCGCCGAAGTAGTTTGGCGACAGGCAGACCTTGTCGGCGAAGTACTTCACTGTCGGGATGCCTTGAGTGGCTCCGAGTCCGGAATCGAGGTATTCGTCCAGCAATATCGAAAAGCGACTCATAGTGCTGTTGTTAAGCTCCTCACGAGTAATAAACTGACGTTCGTAAAAGCGCATGCAGTAATTGAGCATTACCTCTATATTGGATATTATCAGAGATTTGGAGAAACGGTCTATAGGATGCTGCAGCTCTCTTGAAATCTTGTCCATATAGTCCTGGATGATTACGCGCTCCTCGGCCGACAGATGCAGCGCCTCGTTGGAACTGTACGAAAAGAAGGTGTATTGCTTGATTTTCTGAGCCAGGGGCGTACGGTTGAGAAAGTCAGGGTGAAACACAAGTCCTATACATTCCGGCGTGCGGATATCCTCGGTACGGTGTACCTCTATAGTCTGTCCGGGCGCGAAACTTACTACGGTCTCATCATCGAAATCGTAGGTGGTGCGCCCGTAGTTTATCTGGCATCCGGCGGTCTTCTTCAGAAACAGAGCGTACAAGCCGAAGTACATCCTGTAGTCCGTGCGGTCGGTCTTACTGTCGAAATGCACTATTGATACGAGAGGGTGGCGCGTCTCGAATCCGAAAAAACGGTTATATTTCTCAATGCTGTCAGCTTCGTATATTTTCATCTGTATCAGTTTCGTTTCCCGCAAAATTAGAAAATATTTTTCAATTATAAGCTAAGCGCCCCACCAATCCGTAATACAGGCACATCGGCGCGTAAGTTGGGTCTTATTGTGAATATAAGCATTTGGTTCTAAGTGTATTGTAAAATAGATTAAATATTTTTTGCATACCCGGTTTTTTATTCGTACCTTTGTGGAAACTTTACTAAAAAACTTAAAGCTAATACATTTATGGAATTACCTTTCGCCGAATCCTGGAAAATCAAGATGGTCGAGCCTATCCGCAAAAGTACCCGCGAGGAGCGCGAGCAGTGGCTCAAAGAGTGTGACTACAACGTATTTATGCTCAAGAGCGAGCAGGTCTATATAGACTGCATCACTGATTCAGGTACAGGCTCCATGAGCGACCGCCAGTGGGCCGCCATGATGATGGGCGACGAGAGCTATGCCGGCGCACGCTCATTCTTCCGTCTTAAAGACACAATCACTCGTCTTACGGGATTTGAGTATGTGCTGCCTACCCATCAGGGCCGTGCCGCCGAGAATGTACTCTTCTCTTATCTGGTGCATGAAGGCGACATCGTTCCCGGCAACTCTCACTTTGATACTACAAAAGGTCACATTGAGAGCCGCAAGGCTTTCGCTGTAGACTGCACTATCGATGAAGCCAAGGATACTCAGCTTGAGCATCCCTTCAAAGGCAATGTCGATATCGCCAAACTTGAGAAAGTCCTCAAGGAGCAGGGCGACAAGGTGCCTTTTGTAATCGTCACTATTACCAACAATACAGCCGGAGGCCAGCCTGTAAGCATGCAGAACCTGCGTGAAGTCAGCGTCCTCTGTGAGAAATACGGCAAGCCGCTGATCTTCGACTCCGCCCGTTTTGCCGAGAACGCCTACTTTATCAAGACCCGTGAGGAAGGCTACGCTGACAAGACTATCAAAGAGATTACACGCGAGATGTTCAGCCTGGCCGACGGTATGACCATGTCATCCAAGAAAGACGGCCTCGTCAACATGGGCGGCTTCATCGCTACCAGCCACAAAGAGTGGTATGAGGGAGCCAAAGGCTTCTGCATCTGTTTTGAGGGCTTCGTGACTTACGGCGGTATGAACGGACGTGACATGGACGCTCTGGCTGTAGGTCTTGACGAGAATACCGAGTTCGACATGCTGGAGACTCGCATCCGTCAGGTACAGTATTTGGCCGCCAAGCTTGATGAATACGGCATCCCTTATCAGCGCCCCGTAGGTGGCCACGCCATCTTCCTCGATGCTGACAAGATTCTTACCGAGGTACCCAAAGAGGAGTTCCCCGCTCAGATGCTGACCGTAGAGTTGTATCGTGAAGCCGGCATACGTGGCTGCGAGATCGGCTATATCCTGGCTGACCGTGATCCCGTTACCCGTGAGAATCGCTTCGGTGGTCTGGACTTCCTGCGTCTGTGTATCCCCCGCCGAGTATACACCAACAACCACATGGATGTCATCGCAGCCGCTATCAAGAATGTCTACGATCGTCGTCATGAGGTAAAGCGCGGCCTGAAGATTGTATGGGAAGCACCTCTTCTCCGTCACTTCACTGTTAAACTCGCTCCCGCAGAAGACTAATCACTTAACCTATATCGACAGCAATGAGGGTATGTCCGGTCAGGGCATGCCCTTTTGCTTTAGGCGGCTGTCAGTCCGGAACGAGAGAGCAGTCCAGCATCTGTCTCTTAGTGGCTGTCGGCTCAGTTCTGGTTGCTTTAATGATTTTTAACACTTTTCTTTTTTGAAAAACTTGCACGGATAAAATATATTTCCTAATTTTGTAATGATTTCAAAAATGGATAAAATACAAAAATATAATACAGATGTTTTGACCGCACTATTGACGAAAGCCGGTATTCGTCCCTCTGTGCAGCGTATGGCCATACTCAGGCTGCTTGCCGAGCGTCTTGGACATCCGACAGCAGATGAGATATATGGCGCGTTGGTGGACTTATATCCTACATTGTCGCGGACTACGGTATACAATACTCTACATCTCTTTTCAGAGAAACAGATAATGCGTGAGCTTGAGACAGACGGCGTGAAACGCTATGACTTGGCCTCGCTTCCCCCCCATGCGCATTTTGTGTGCCGCTGTTGCGGAGCCGTAGCCGACATACCTTTGCCAGCCGGTCTCCAGGCGCCGGGTAATGTCGATTTTACGGTTGACTCCATTGAGCTGTATTATAAGGGACTATGTAATAAATGTAAATCTTCAAACTCAAATCTATAACTCAAAATGAAAGAACTGAAAGGAACAAAGACTGAGAAAAATCTCATGGACGCTTTTGCGGGTGAATCTCAAGCACGTAACAAATATACGTATTATGCCTCGAAAGCGCGCAAAGAGGGCTACGAGCAGATAGCGGCTATCTTCGAAGAGACTGCTGCCAACGAGAAGGAGCATGCCAAGCTCTGGTTCAAGCTGCTGCACGGCAATGACATCCCTGATACAATGTCCAATCTGCGCGATGCCGCCGAAGGCGAGAACTACGAGTGGACGGACATGTACGAGCGCATGGCATGCGAGGCAGAGGAAGAAGGCTTCACTGCCATTGCAAAGAAATTCCGCGCTGTAGCGGCCATAGAGCGTCATCATGAGGAGCGTTACCGCCGTCTGCTCGCCAATATAGAGGAGGGACTCGTATTCTCCCGCGAAGGCGACACGATATGGATTTGCCGCAACTGCGGTCACATAGTAGTAGGCAAGAAAGCTCCCGCGGCATGCCCCGTATGCGCGCATCCGCAAAGCTTTTTTGAGATCGAAGCTGTCAACTACTGATATTTCCTGTTTTATACCGTTGCAGCGGTGCATCATGCGGTGCGCCGCTGTGCTTTTTTTAAAGTGGCTGTTACATTTCTCTCTCTTATACGTATCTATAGTGTAAGAAATGGAAAAAGATTATCTGACATCATCATTTATTGCCCTGCGCGACAAGCTGCACCGTAGCGCCATCGCTTTTCTGAAAGATGACGAGGACGCCAAGGATGCGATGCAGGATGCGTTTCTGAATTTGTGGAAGCATGGCGACATGAAGTCAGATGCTGAAGCGAGAAACAAGCTGTTTACAGCGTTGCGCAATATATGTATTGACAAAATACGCCGTACGCGGTCAATACATATTTCCGAAGCGGATTACGATAGAGTCGAGGTACAGCCGGAGCCATACGAAGATGTCGGCAGACTTGAATCACTGCTCACGTCTGGTCTTACCGATATTCAAAAGCGGATTTACATTCTTGTTACCCGCGACGGAATGGAGTATGAAGCCGTAGCTGCCAGATTAGATATGTCGGCGTCTGCAGTCAGGATGAGTATGAGCAGAGCGAGAAAGAAAATACGTGAGAATTATAAAAAACTAAACAGATGAGAGAGCAGAACCACCAGCTTACTTTTGAGGAAACGGAACAACTGTGCAGACTCTATCTGGACTGCAGACTGTCTGTACTGGAAGAGGCGGAATTGCAATATGTACTTGGGAAATTGCCATACGAATCTCCGATTATCGATGAAGTACGTATGCTTGCAGGTATAGTTTTGAGGCCGCAGGTGGATAGCAAAGCCTTGCGCTCACGCCGCAGACACCGGATAATGCGCCTGATGACCGGGATGGCGGCTTCTATTGTCCTGGCCATCGGCATATTCTTCTCAATTACATGGCGGCATGATGTCGCCGGGCCATCGGTAATCGCATACGAGAACGGACAAAGGCTCAATCAGCAGAAAGCGCAGGCTGCGGTAGAGGCGTCCATCGCAAAGGCAGAAGCTCTGATGGCTGATGCAAAAGCCATTGAGCAAGCCAATTATGCAAAGCAAACTTATATTATGAATATTTCAAACATATCAAAATGAAACGAATTTTTATACTGACGGCTTGTATGGTCATGGGGCTTGTCGCCATGGCGAAAGGTCCCAATCTAAATGTCGAGAAACTGTTTGACGGATCCTATAATTCAAACAAAAGCGTATCGCTGCAGATATCAAAAAGTTACGGAAAATATTTCCGTGGCTTCACTGTCCGAGGCAACGCGGCATTAGTGAAAAAAGTGGTACAACTTTTTCAGAAAGATAGCCAGAACGCATCTTCATCGCAAGACTTCATCAATGGAGGACAAAAGTATTCCACTATGAAAGTCGTCAATAACGGCCAGGAAATCAATATCGGTCTCAGTTATGAGTCTGCAGATGGATGCTATCTGTTTATTACAGGCCCTATCTCAGCATTTGAATAGCTCTACTACAAGAAAAAGAGTCCCTCTTATTCCTTCTTTTATACCTCTTTTCAGGATGGCAAAATTATGTCATCCGCATATCTCGCACCCTTTTAAATTTAATTGTGATTGCTCATTATAGAATCACGTTAAAAAGAAGGTCGCTTATGTTGATGTCAATTACCGGGCATCAGAATACTACATGATTATATGGCTATCGGCACAATACGGATGACGATTACATCGCCATGTAATAGTAATTAAATTACAAACACAATCTATCTGTTTATGAACATCTTTCGTATGCTGCTCTCAGGAGCGGCAGCGCTCCCCATGTGCCTTTATGCACAGGTAGCCAATGACTCTATCAAGACTGAATGGGAACGAGAGCTGAATCTCAACGAGGTTGTCGTTGTGGCAAGCCGCCCCGTTCTGCGACAGGCTCCGGACCGCATAGTCTATCTTACTAAGAATGACCCGTATGTACTTGGACTGGACGGGGTGCGGGTCCTTGACAGAATACCCCGCGTATCCGTCACAAATGATCAGGTCAGCGTAGCAGGCAAATCCTCAGTGAAATACATAATCGACGGACATCTTCTCGAAATGCCTGACGAGGCCATAGCCATGCGATTGAAAAACCTTCAGGCATCCGGCATCGAGAAGATTGAACTGCTCACTACGCCGCCTGCGAAATATGCTGCCGCCACAAATGCGGCATACATCAGCATAACCACACGCAACGAGGCTCTGGGCACACGAGGCAATGTCTGGGGCAGCGGAACGGCACGCGAGGATTTCAGCTACATGCTCGGCGGAAATATCAGTCATTCGACCCGGAAGGTGGAGCTTTCGGCTGATGTGAGCTGGCAGGACATGAAAGGTATAAACGACCTTGACAGGACATATACTTTCTCCGACTATGTGCGCACATCTGACCGCACAAATCGTTTTACAAACCGGACTCTCGGCGCAAACGGCCTGTTCAAATATAAGTTTAATGACCGCGTCAGTGCGGGCGCGATTGTCAACTTCAGCGCCATGCGTTTCAAGAGCAATCTTTTGGATGCAACAATAGATGACGGTGTGTCCTGCTTATCCCGGAATCTCTCACCGGCGAAGCCGAACAATGCAATAACGCTTACAGCTTTCGGCGACTGGTCGCTTGACTCCGAGGGCAAGATACTGAGTCTTACATACAATTTCTTCAACCGCCATATCCACTCTTTTTCCGATGTCACGACATGGCAGGATGGGAACGGCCTCACAAGACTCACAGACGACGGAACAAACAAATACCGAATTCATTCTGTAAAGATTGATGCCGCTCTGCCGTTCTCCGTGTTCAGAATGGATGCAGGAGCTGCCTACACTGAGGTCAACAACAATACTGACCTTCAGGTATCCGATTTACAGGACGGCAACTGGGTTACCAATACCTCGCAGAGCAATACTTTCAGGTATGATGAAAAGACAGTCGCCGTCTATGCCAGCGCCGAGAAAAATTTCTCCGGTTCCTTATTCGGTAAGCTCGGACTCCGTTATGAACATACCGATGTCAAGGGAGTGCAGATGATTGACAATATGCGCCATGACAAAAGCTACGACTATCTGTTCCCGTCGCTCAACCTGAGCTGGAACTCGCAGACAGCGGGCCGGTTTACCCTGTCATATTCGATGGGGATAACCCGTCCGAATTTCGGAGATCTCAATCCCTTCCGCTATTATACCACAGTGAGCGACTGGTTCTCCGGTAACCCAGACCTCGATCCGAGCCTATCACATAATGTGGAGATTAACTATAGTTTCAAGGGCGTGTATGCGGTACTTTATAACTCGTATAACCACAACGCCATCGGTAATATAACCAGATTCAATGCCGACGGAAGCCAATACACTCTTCCTGAAAACTGCCTCAATACCAACAAGACCGGTCTGTATGCATCATACAATCGTTCGCTGTTGCCATGGTGGAATCTAAAGCTCGGCGGAGAGGTATTTTATTCGGTCGCCAAATCCAAAGCCCCCGACTTCAGGGAAGCGAGCGACCGCGGCTGGAGCGGCAAGCTCGAGCTGAACACATCGTGGATGCTCAACAGACAGAAGACTCTGATATTCAATCTCCGTTTTACCCATTATTTCCCATGGAAAGACAGAATGATTCATTACTCGTCAATCTCCCTTGTCGGCTGCGATCTCCGCTATTCACTGCTTGACAAACGTCTGAATCTCTCACTGGCCTTGAATGATCCGTTTGGCTGGAGTATTACGAAATCGAAAGCGTATTACCGGGATTATATGGTGGATTCTCGCAATGACATTCATTCCCACGCCGTGACTTTCCGGATAGCCTGGTCTTTCGGCCGTAACAAAATACGCCCGGTGTACCGCGACCATAAAGAGCGGGAATCGTCGCGTGCCCTCTGAGAGAGTGATGATATAAATAGTTGCGCTGTTTCATTTAGCGTAACTATTTTTTTATTAACTTTGTCCGGACGCCCCGGATTATGGCGAAAATCCGGTGTACATAATTGATGTTTATTTTTAAAAAGCCTCTTAAGATATGCAATACCATACTTTCGATATTTCCGGGAAAAAGGTCACTATACCCTCGCCGCGCTCTTATCGTGATTGCGCCCGGCTCATCCGCTCCGACTATCACCGCCATACCGGCAGGCTCAATGCTTCGCTGTGGCGCATCTGGCTCGGCGGCCTGTCCCGTACAAGCATGGGTTTCTCTTTCTGGTTCCGTCTGTCCCAGCACCGCAAAGGCTGGCTTTATCCCCTCGCGCGACTGATGGCAAAGCGCTACAAACGTTCATACGGCCTTTTCATCTCGCCGCGCACACTGATAGGCTACGGATTCAATATCCAGCATTGCTGCGGCATCATTATCAATGCCAACGCCGTGATAGGCAACAACGTCAACATCGGGCAGCTTACCACCATCGGCTCTAACGTCAGAGGCCGCAGCGCCATGATTGGCGATTACGTTTACCTCGGCCCCGGCTTGAATATTGTGGACGAGGTGCAGATTGGTTCCGGCTCCTGCGTGGGCGCGGGCGCTGTGGTGACGCGCGATGTCCCTCCCGGCGTCACTGTGGCCGGGGTTCCCGCCCGTAAGATCAGCGACAAGACCCATCTGGACTACATCCGCAAGCCCTATCCGCTCGACGACCTCCCCTCGTGACCGGACACGGATATAGACAAAAAAAGCATCGGCTGCCCCGCGTTGAGGCAGCCGATTATAGTCAGAGGATTGTGTGATTACTTTCTGAGTTTGGCTTTCTTCGAATCGTTGTACAGATAAGCGATAAGCAGGGCGTACATTACCAGTCCGGCTATCTGTTTGAACATGCCGGCGTCTACGCCGCTGCCGGCAAGGAACGACTCGGGATGGCAGGAGTTCAGGAAGCCCGCGAAACCAGTGGTGGCGGTCGGGTCGCTGAAGAAAGCTGTCAGAGCGGCGAATACGCCGAACAGCGCGCCGCCGGCAATCAGACCGGAGGAGATCAGCGTGCCGCGGTCCTGACGTGCGTCGCAAGTGGCCTTATCCTTGGAGCTGTGGCTTACAAACCAGGATATAGCGCCGCCTACCAGCATCGGGGCGTTGAGCTGCAGAGGTATGAACATACCCAGGCAGAAGGCCAGTGTGGGGACACCCAGCCAGTTGAGTATCAGTGCGAATATTGCGCCCACCATGTAGAGAATCCAAGGTGTGTCGCCGCCCATCATCAGCGGGTCGATTACGGCCGCCATGGCGTTGGCCTGCGGAGCCACCAGAGCATTCTCGCCCTGGAAGCCATAGACTTGATTGAGTACCATGATTACGCCGCCCACGGTGGCTGCCGACACGAGTGTGCCCAGGAATTTCCAGCTCTCCTGTTTGCGCGGAGTAGAGCCCAGCCAGTAACCGATCTTCAGGTCTGTCACGAAGCCGCCGGCCATGGACAGAGCCGTGCAGACCACGCCGCCGATAACCATAGACGCCACGATACCCGAAGTGCCGCTCAGTCCGATACCTACGAAGATGGCAGAAGCGATAATCAGAGTCATCAGTGTCATGCCGCTGACCGGATTGGAGCCTACAATAGCTATCGCGTTGGCTGCTACCGTAGTGAACAGGAACGCAATTATCAGTACCACTACCCAGGCTACGAGAGCCTGCCAGAGTGTGCTGATTACTCCGAACCAGAAGAACAGCAGAACGGCCACACAGGCTATCGCTATGAAGAACACTATGTGCTTCATCGAGATGTCCTGCTGCCAGCGTACCGGTTTCTCGGTCGCAGATTTGCCTTTGAGCTCGCGGCCGGCCAGTCCGACGGCAGCCTTGATGATACCCCACGACTTGATGATACCTATAACGCCGGCCATGGCTATGCCGCCGATGCCTATCATGCGCGCATAGTCCTTATAGATCATGTCCGGCGGCAGCGATGCTATGGCCTCAGTGCCGTAAGTACCCATAAGAGGCACCACTATCCACCATACGAAAATCGAGCCGGCGAAGATGACGAAAGCGTATTTCAAGCCCACGATGTAGCCCAGGCCCAGCACGGCCGCGCCGGTGTTGCAGCTGAACACCAGCTTTGTCTTTTCGGCTACGGTCTGTCCCCATGTGTAGGCGGTGGTGGTGATACTTTCGGCCCACAGACCGAAAGTGGCTACGATGTAGTCATACAGGCCGCCTATCAGCGAGGCTATGACCAGAGTCTTGGCCTGGCCGCCCGCCCCTTTGGAGCCGGAGGCTGAAATCAGCACCTGGGTAGTGGCCGTGGCTTCCGGGAAAGGATACTTGCCGTGCATGTCCTTCACGAAATATTTCCTGAAGGGGATGAAGAACAGGATGCCGAGGATACCGCCCAACAGCGAGCTGAGGAAAATCTGCAGGAAGTTGACTGTGATGTCAGGGTATTTGGCCTGCAATATATAGAGCGCCGGCAGCGTGAATATGGCTCCGGCTACAATTACGCCTGAGCAGGCGCCTATGCTCTGGATTATTACATTCTGTCCCAGTGCGCCGTCCTTCTTCAGTGCGCCAGACAGGCCGACGGCGATGATGGAGATAGGGATTGCGGCTTCAAAGACCTGGCCGACTTTAAGGCCCAGATAAGCGGCGGCGGCGCTGAAGACTATGGCCATCAGCAGGCCCATGCCTACGGAATAAGGGGTAACCTCCTTCTGGTCTCTGACCGGATGGAGTACCGGCTTGTACTCCTCATCTTTGCCCAGTTCGCGGAAAGCGTTTTCAGGCAGACCCGTGGGAGTCATCAGATTCTCCTCCGGCATGGGGGGAGGCATCTTCCGGGGTGTTTTGGTAGATTTGCTCATTGGTATATTAGGGTTAGTTATAATATGCTTGGAAGATTCCAGTCATTCAGTAACCGGGTCTGGTCTATGCAGCGTCGCGGCGTGCCGGCGCTACACCGGCGACTGCCGGGCAGATACGGCTTCCATCGGATCGCATCATGCTGAGTGTCCTCCGCAAATGGTGGCGCAAGCCATACCACGATGCGAATTTAACACATTTTTACGAAACATCCAACATAATCCCGCAAATAAGCCATAAAATTCCCGGCCTGTGCCTGGAGGCAGCCATATTTCCGCTCGTCATCGCGCTGCCTACCGCCTTGTAGCAGGAGCTGCCTCCGTCGATTTTTGAACCGGATTGAACCATTATATTTTTGTGTAGCCCGGATTATTAAGCTACTTTTGCACATACGTTAACAAATCAGACTTATGTGCTACAATAGAAAAACTAAGATCGATTATCTTGTCCCGACCTGGGATTTAAGTGTCATCAAGGCTCTGCTCTATACTATGTGTATTAGCGAGATTGCTGTCAATGCAGCTGATTTCGGGTTGTTTGAGATGATAGAATTCCGAGGCGCCATAGGCAAGATACTGACGGGTGTACCCGCCTTTATATGGCAGGTTTTGTCTATAATCTGTGAATCCATGTTGCTGCTGTGTGTGTATCGGAGTATGGCGGGACGGTGGAAGCGCCATGTCGGCGAATGGCTGATAGGCGTAATTGTGGCTGTTCCCGTATTGGGGTTTTGTGCCATGTCAGATAATGAAACACTGTTAATCGTATTAGGAATAGTCGGAGTCGCCGTGTTTTTCGTCGCGGGACTTATGGTCAGCCGTGAATACTCAGGCTCTCTCGGGACGCTTGGCCGGCTGTTTATGTATTTGCCTGCTGTTACGGTTGCAGTCGTATTGATTACGCTGATGGTTCTCCCCGACACTTACGGCGAAATCAACGAGCGAGAGTATGATTTCGGCATGTACTCGCGTGTTGAATATTCTTACTCTACATCGACTGTGGTGTGGACTGCAATATTGGTTCTGCTTGCCACCCTCTCTGAAATCGTACCTTTATGGTTCTGCTACGCATTGCTTGACAAGGGCGCGAAAGCGGTCGAGAACGGCGAGGTTGAAGAAGATGGTTATCCGGGTAGCGATGGGGGTGTGGCTGAAAATGATGTGCAATATACGGTGCGACAGGAGGCCGGTAATGCGTCCGTGCGGGATGACTTGGCATACGCTCCGGGTGTCAGGGACTCAGGCCCGGCCAGTGCGGGGGCTTCGTGGCAAAAACTGAGCAGTCGGCAGATTTTAATTGCAGCCTTAGCCATCCTTGCTGTAATATCTGTTTTGCTTATCTGTTTTTTCACATTCCGTTACTGCGGAAGCAGACATGACATCATCCCGTCAGATACGCTTTCTTCTGAGGAGGATGAATCCGTGCAGTGCATGCTTTCTACCAGTCCGGATGACTATGAGGACGATATCGAGGAGGAGGAAACGGAGTCTGCCGGTACGTTGCCGGACTGGATGCCATCGGACTTTCTGAGTGTGATGAATACCGGGGGCATCGTAGAGGCGGAGCCTGCTTATGTCAGAGATTTGTTGAAACAACTCCCTTATTTTGATGGCGAGCGGGTCAGTGGAACTTTCGGCGGATATCCCATTCGCTTTGAGCTGGCTATCTCCAGTGACGGCCGTGTGAGCGGAAGATATGCGTACGAATCCATACTCCGTAGATATGGCACCGGGAGCGTGCATTGGTTCAGAGTGGAAGGAAGCGTGATGCGCAAAGGCGACGATGCTTCGTTCGTAGCTCTACACTCGTTTCATCCGGAAGACGGCGAGGAATTTGAGTATTGGGTTATGGAATATAATTCCTATGACAGCCGTTGGTTCGGACATGCGCTGAACATCTCTAATAAAGGCACCTATGGTAAGAGCTGGGATATAACGCTTCAGTATTAGATATCGGTTTAAAGCTGAGTTAATCCTTTATACAATATACAATGTTACATCCCGATGATAGAAATATAGACACCGGGCATATATGATGCCGGGCTGTCTAACCTTTGCGGGCGGCGGTTGTTATATTTACAAAGGGACAGAAGTTCCGACGGAGACACAGAGTGAATCCGGTAAGCATTGACAACCCCCAAACATCCGGAAGGTTATGATTAAAGCAGCCCACATATCAGACAGCGTATTCGGCTCGCCAGCCATATTGAAGGCTTTCGCGTCGCTGGCTCTCTCCACCCTCTTTTTCATACTTATGTACGCAGGCGGCGTAACTCCTGTGATGTCGGCCGTTTTGGCCGGACTGGTACTGGTGTGCTGCCTTGTGGCTGTCTATTTTCCGGAGACCGCTGTCCGGTTTCTGCGCACAGCGCCCCGTTCTGCGGGCTATACCGAAACCGACAGACAACCGGAGTCAGATACCATTGCTGATACGGAGTCTCCCCGGCTATCCGCCCGCGAGCTGCTTCCGCGCGACCTGAAGGAAGCGGGGATGCAGCCCGAATGGGATGACGATACGCTTATCTTCCGCTTTCAGGGCGGCTATTTCCGCGCTGTGAACCTCGATAACGAAGTGATACGCATAGTCTATCCGCGTATATACTCAGTCAATGCCGCATCGCAAGATTTGCTCTGCAGGCTGCTCAATCGTATAAACAGCGACTACGCGCTTGTCCGGCTGATAGCTACAGCTGTGCCAGAGAAAGATGACATTGAGGTGTACGCGTTCGCCGATATATATTATACCGATGCAGTGAGCAACAGGATGATGCTTTTGGCTACCATGCTGTCAATCTTTTTCGATGCGCAGAGGTCGCTCGTACTCTCGGCTTCGCTTAACTCCGCTATAGATTCCGAAGGGGCGAATCCGGAGTGCGAGACCGCTTACCGGGGCTTTTCGCTCAACTGACGCATATCTCCGTCTATTTCCGGCTGATACGCCGCAGACTGACCTTGAACGTCTTCTTGCTGGAGTTGTTGATGAAAATGCCCGATAGGTTGCCGCTCCGGTCTTCGGTTAACTGCCAGGTAGCGCTGTTGCGCCCTTTAGCTGTATATTCCTGCAATATTATTTTTCCGGAATCTATGGAATACCCTTCCAGGCGGAGTGAGTTGCCAGCTTTGCTATAAGAATAGGAACCTTCGTAGTCTACAAATTCCTGTCCGCATGAATGGCTATAAGTGGTGTCAAGTATCATTGTCACGGCGTATGGACCGACATTCCCTCGGTATCTGCAGACTTCGCTGCCGCGCATCTGCGCGGCAGCCGTGCCGGTCCCCAGCAACAGTGCAAACAGAACAAGTTGCATTAAATGTTTCATATCCACAGTATTTGAAGTTTTATGGGAGAATCAGAATGTAAGAGTGGCGTGAAGCGAACGGGAACCCTTGGTAAAGCTGCCTTCAAAGTGAACGTAGTCGTCCCCATAGAGAGTGAAAGTACCGGCACCGGATTCAAGGTGTATTTCCAGCTTGTTGCCGGTAAGATATCCATAAAAAGGCAGTCTGATGCCATTGTATTCGTTGATGTACATGCCTGAGCATGAGCCATCGGCCCATTGTCCCTCCAGTCTGAAGGGATATCCGTCGATTGTGCCGTTTGCCACATTCATCTGATACGCGTCATTGGGACCGGCATATACATCATCCTCATACTCGCGCCGGTCTTCATATTCCATATATTCGGCGTTGTCGTCCTCATATTCGTCGCTTATTTCAGGGTCGGAGGTATTTGCCGTATCTACTGCCGGCACTGCTGCCAGCTCTGCTACAGTATCGGTATCGGCTTCATGTACTTTAGTCTTTTGCCTGCTTATGAAAAGTATGTAAATCAGGCATGAAACGACAAGTCCCAGGACTATGACCACGACTATGAGCGTTGAAGTCATCCGTGAGTCCTTTGACTGATTTCCATAATGGTCTTCTGGCGAAAGTTCGCCGCATGCATCCTGATTCGGAGCCACAAGCTCCGGAGGCTGCGGTGTCAGGGATGTGCCGTATGATGCCGGTCGGGGAGTGGCGTCATACTGAGCCAGCTCTTCCGCGCAGATAGGGCAGACCGGAGTGCCTGCCGGTATTGTCTCACCGCAATACGGACAGCTCCGGAACTTTGGGCTGTCCTGAACGATAGCGCCGGAATCTGCCGTAGGCTGCGTCGTCAGGTCTTCTGCGCAGATAGGGCAGACCGAGGCGTCGGCCGGTATCGGCTCGCCGCAATACGGACACTGCCTTAATTCCAATTCGACTTTATTGCCGCACACGGAGCAGAAATGTGCCCCATGTGTTATATCATTGCCGCAATGCTTGCATTTCATAATATTGTCAGATTGTCAGCTCTTTGTCTTTCAATAAATATGCTGCAGCCGCCCATGCCAGGCACAGCAGTATAAGTATGTAACCGCAGAAATGTACTGCCAGCATAGGAATTGCGAACAGCGTGAATATGCCGAGTCCGGCGCTTGCAAGGGCAGAAATCCAGTTGGCGTGCTTCTTTAAGACGGCCCATACGATAGTGAATCCCACTCCGCCGATAAAAAGTATAGGCAGCAACGGATACATGGAGCCGCAGTTCTTCTCCATAAAGCTCTTATAGCCTGGAAACGAGCCAAATCCGCCGAAATCCCACATAGGCAGAAACAGAAACATCAGTATTAAGGCCAGCCCGGCTCCGCAGATAAGCATGCAGGCTGTGCGTGGCGATAGAGCCGATATTCTGCCCGAGATGGCCTGGACTCGCTCATTATTCATAATATCGGAAGCGGCGCCGGCTACATTCTGCCTGAGCTGGCGCATATCTGTCTGAAAAGGAGCGTCCGGCGTAGTCGATTGCCCCGCGTAGGGATTGGCCGGGCGTCCGTCCGGAGTCAGCCAGGTTCCGCAATAGCGGCATTTAATGGCTGCTTTTTTGATCTTTTTCCCGCAATGAGAACAGAATTTGGTTTCTTCGTTCATAGACTGTCGATGATTGATTAGGATATATAAAAAGGTATGAAAATTTCATATCTGAACCTAAAGAGGCATCGCCAAACGCCCGGGACATTCAGACAGAAATTCCATACCCGTATCGGTAAGCGGGCAGAATACTTACGTCTTCTGCCTGCATACGCATTGCGGATCAGATGGATCGGTCTTCTTTGTCCCTTGTTGAAAAATTGGCGATTTCCTTTAGGTAAGAAGTACTGTATGCGGGCGCTCTCTTACACCCGTTTGCAAAGTTACATCAAAAATCCGACAATTCCTAACGAATATGGAATAATCTTGTATTTTCTGAAATCAATATGATACGGCTCTGACAGTCAGTCCGTAGCATCTGAAGGTATTGCCTGCTTCCGCTTTGCCGGAATTGTTGAAAAACAGTGTGTTGGCAGCAGTATCGGCTGTCGATGAGTATGGGCTGGGCCAGTCGGTGTCGGTCCAGTACCATCCTGATTCGCCGGCAAATCTTACGCCCTGGCTCGGAGAGGCAAATCCTGATGCGGGAAGAAACAGCGTATTGCCGTTCTTCTTGCTTT
Organism: Muribaculaceae bacterium; assembly: GCA_017935045.1. GTDB lineage: Bacteria > Bacteroidota > Bacteroidia > Bacteroidales > Muribaculaceae > Lepagella. Next base: position 122,553 of record JAGBIJ010000020.1, on the reverse strand, counting down.
CAAACAGCATCCCCGTTACTCCGTCAATCGTTACGAAAGTATGCTTGCAGTTGTCTATCAGTTCCTGTACATTCTCCAATGATGGCATTCTCCATGAATCCCCCATATATACAGCCGCCACATCGAGGTCTGTGCCGCCGATATTGTGCAGTCCCTTTACTCTATGGGTCTTGCTGGTGTCCGTACTATAATTATGTTTCGTCACGGTCTCTCCCCAGGCGTAATAATTTCCCGGGCCTGTCGGACTTATAGCGCCGACATTGCAAGTGGCCCATTTCAAGCCGCTTGGCAATCCCATATCGACATAATTGTTATAGCCGATTTTACCGGAGACTGTCAGCTTCGATGCGCTGAGAGGTGTTTGCGCTTTGGTTGCTGAGATACCGCAAAAAGCCAGCGCGAGCAATAGGATTGTGTGTACAGATATTGTTCTCATTGATTGAATAATTAGTGATGAATTTTTCGGTGCAAAGTTAATTGTCGGCTGTATGGAAGACAAGTCCAATACTGTCCTTTTCTCAATGGATATTTGGAGAGTCGAAAGAATTGTGTAAATTTGCATTATGATTACGGCGAATGATGCGAATATTTCAGGAATTGTAAATCTTGAGGACAGCAATGATACTGCTTTCATGGAAAGCTACAGTGAATTGTGTACTCATGGCTCATCGCGGCTCGGTCGTGTGCGCCGCTTTGACAGATTCTATTTTGTCAAATCGCTGCTGCCGGCGCAGATGGCCGACCCGGCGCGGCGCCGTCAGATACGCAAAGAGTTTGACATTATGATGAAAGCCGAGCATCAGGGTATAGTGCGTGCCGTAGATTTCTTCAGCTCCCCGATGCTCGGAGATGCCATTCTGATGGAATATGTGGTAGGACAGACCTTGGCGCAATGGCTTGAGGGCAAACCTTCTTTACGCTTGCGGCGCGATGTAGCGCGACAGCTGCTTGAGGCTGTTGCTTACTTGCACCGGCGCGGTATCGTCCACCGCGACATCAAACCTGAGAATATTCTGATAACGACAGAAGGCAATGTCTTGAAAATCATAGATTTCGGATTAGCTGACACACCGGATTCCGCTGTCATGAAGCGCGCGGGCGGCAATGCGGCCTACGCGCCGGCCGAGCAGTTGGCGGGTAGCGATGCCAGGCCGTCGGCCGATATTTATGCGCTGAGTCTACTCATCCGAGATCTACGCCCGGGTCTCATCTGGCTCGCTATAGCACGCAAGGGGCGCTCCCGACATCCCGATAGGCGCTATGCCGATGCCGGGAAAATGATTGAAAGTGCGCGCCGTATACACCGTCTGTTCAGAATCGCGGCCGCTATGGCCGCAGCCGTATGTGTAACTTTGCCGCCCTATCTACTGTTGTCTTCTACTGCGCCTACATCGCAAAGTATTGCGGAGATCCGTCCGAAGACCGCGCTGCAGCCCGATAGCGCCGACATAGATACAATACCTATTCCGGATCTTGCACCTGAATCCTCTGAGCAGCTCGCTGTCAATGTCCCGGCTGGATTGCCTGACGCAGTATCAGAGGAGAAACATGAGGATGCCAAGCATCTTGAACAAACTCATAGTGATGCCTCGACAATAAATCCAACCCCATTTCAACCCTCGTTGAGCGGATTTAAACTTCCGGACGATCTGCGCTATGATGGGAGGGATCCCTATTCTTATGTTATGGCCTTAGTACAACAGCCGGGAATTGATAAGTATACGCCTCAGGAGGTAGCCGCCGCATATCGCCGCGACTTTGAAAAGTGTAAGGCGAGATTAAAGAGAACAGGAGGTAATCCGGTCTATGACGATGAGCTCATGCTCTTGATGTACTTTTATGGTTTTGCCTATCAGAATACTCTTTATGGTAAAAGATTTCCTGAATATCGTTCATTAATTGATCCTATTAACAAAGAAATAAAGGATTTTTCGGACTCTATGCTTCCACAGTGAATTCTATCCCTCCTGTCCGGCCAATCTCATACAGTATCGGTGTAGATTCAGTTTCATCTGTGTTAGGAGGATAATATGGGTTGAGCAACAGGGCGTCGCCGGCGATGAAGCAGTCGGTGTGAAAGCGTCCCCCCGCCTGCAGCCGGGTGTTTTGCGCTTCCAGGATTTCGAATATCCCATCTTTCGCGTATCTTGTGCGGAGGTATCGGTCTGGATACCAGCGCAGTTCGACTTCCGCTCCGTCATGCAGTTCCGATGCGGGCAGCGAGTCAACGGTCACGACACCGGATATGGCTTCCGGATCCAGGCCGTAAGCTTTGCAGAACGCATCCTCATTGGTAAATCCTACGAAACGGGACAATATGTTCCATACACCGGGGCGCGGATTCTGCCAGCCCTCGATGTAGCCGAACAAACGCTTGAGCGTTGTCTCACTGACATACTCCTTGGTTTGCATTGCTATTAACTCGGCCAGACGCGAAAAATCAGCTGATGATTTTATTGTAAATCCGGCCTTCTTCTCTATCAGGCTGCACATAGCCGCTTTCTTGCTTATACTCATAGGTACGCAGTTTCGTTTCATAATAATTCTCTGCAAATTTACACAATTCTTCCGGCTCTCCAAATATCCATTGAGAAAAGGACAGTATTGGACTTGTACGGTTCGTCAATTTACTTTAAATTTGCTGAAAATATCAATCGGTATGTATTTATTAAACCTATAAACGCGATGAAGAAGATTATTGTCATTATGTGCATGGCGGTTCTGTCAGTATGCTGCCCGATACCCTCTGATGCAGGGAATGTAGAGCTGCCCAAGACTTCAAGGACTGCTAAGAAAAAGGGTGTCGCCCGCAAGAAAGCATCCGGGCTTCTTGCCACATTTAAAGTGGAGGGCAACGCTTTTCAACTCCTTCCCGGAGGCAAAATAAAGTGTACGACTGATGCCAACTGGCGCGGTTCATACGAGAAGAAAAGCGGATATGAAGGCTATTCGGTTCATTCGCCGAAAGCGGAATGGTATATCGTCCACCTGTGGTATATACGGGGCGACGGCGAATATATCTACTTGATATGGAATGGAGATGACAGAATCAGGGACCTGGGCGGCGGCAGTGTCGGCGTGAGCATAGATGTTGATCCGATATACCACAATGTCACAATCGTCACCGATGATGAACCCAATGATAAAAAAACGATAGAGATAGACAATCTCCCAGTGGCCGGCACTGTAAAATGGATAAAGAGATGATCGGATGTAAGGATGTCCGGAACCGGATCGTCAGTTGATACATTATACACAATGATGTCAGGACGAATACGACTCTAAAGGGGAAAGAGGCAGAGCGATTTCATATTTTTACCGAAACTGCTGCTGCCGCCCGGCCTCTTTCCCCCTTGTTTCGGCATATTTACCGTCTATAAATCAATCACATATAGCTTATGCTCCTTAAGCCGATGGCCGTCGGGCAACGCCGGATGCATGAATGTGCCAAGGCGGGTCATACCGATGCGTTTCATAACATTCTCCGATGGAATATTTTGAACTGCTGTGAAGGAATAAAGCGTGTTACATAGCTGTTTTGCACGAGCATAATTTATGCAAGCCATAGCCGCCTCTGTCGCATATCCGTTATGCCAGAATTTATCTGAGATACGCCAGCCTATTTCCCAGTTTGGAGAGTACGGTGCATCGAAATTAAAGCGATGGAAGCCGACATAGCCTGTAAAGTCTCCGGTTGCCTTAAGCTCAACGGCATACAATCCGAAGCCTGTTTCTTCAAATTCCGCATTGATGCGGTCCACGAACGCATCTGATTCTTCCGCGGTCAAGGTCGACGGAAAAAATTTCATGACATTTTCATTACCGTTCATTTCAGCAAAAGCTTGTCTGTCAGCATCTTTCCAGGAACGCAATATCAATCGGCCAGTCTCTATAAATATTTCCATAATACAAAATTAGCAATTTTTCATAGAATTGCAGTGTCGATATGTCGTCATATCAGTTATGGCTGGGAGAACGCCCGGAGATACAGCGGGTAAAGAAAGAGGGGCGAATGTCTGTATAGACATCCGCCCCGGCAGGAATATGGATTTAAATTGATTACTTTTTGGCAATCTTCTTGTAGCCGTACTGAGCGGCAGCGCCGAGCTCTTCCTCGATGCGGAGGAGCTGGTTGTACTTGGCCATACGGTCGGAGCGACTTGCGGAACCGGTCTTGATCTGGCCGGCGTTGGTAGCCACGGCGATGTCGGCGATAGTGGCGTCCTCAGTCTCGCCGGAACGGTGGGAGATGACAGCTGTGTAACCGTTGCGCTGAGCCATTTCTACGGCACGCAGAGTCTCGGTCAGGGAGCCGATCTGGTTTACTTTGACCAGGATGGAGTTGGCGCAACCCTCGGCTATGCCGCGCTCCAGATACTTCACGTTGGTAACGAACAGGTCGTCGCCTACGAGCTGGCAACGGTCGCCGATGAGGTCTGTAAGAATCTTCCAGCCTTCCCAGTCGTTTTCGGCCATACCGTCCTCGATGGAGTCGATGGGGTATTCGTTGACGAGCTGTTCGAGATACTTGGCCTGCTCCTCGCTGGTGTAGACGGGGCCGTCGGCCTGCTTCCAGGTGTAGTCATACTTGCCGTCCTTGTAGAACTCGGAAGAAGCGCAGTCGAGACCGATAGTCACGTCCTTTCCGGGCTCGTAGCCGGCTTTGCGGATAGCCTCCATGATTACGTTCAGTGCGTCCTCAGTGCCGTCCAGAGCGGGAGCGAAGCCGCCCTCGTCACCTACGGCTGTGGAGAGGCCGCGAGCCTTGAGTACACTTTTGAGATTGTGGAATACCTCTGTACCCATGCGGATGCCCTCATGATAGCAGCAGGCGCCTACGGGACGGATCATGAACTCCTGGAAAGCGATGGGAGCGTCGGAGTGTGCGCCGCCGTTGATGATGTTCATCATGGGGACGGGCAGAACGTAAGAGTTCACTCCGCCGATATATTTGTAGAGGGGCTGGTCGAGGTAGTCGGCGGCAGCCTTGGCTACAGCCAGAGACACACCGAGGATGGCGTTGGCGCCGAGGTTGCTCTTGGTGGGGGTGCCGTCCAGAGCTATCATCTTCTCGTCGATGGCAATCTGATCCAGAGCGCTCATGCCGACCAGGGCCTCGGCGATGGGGCCGTTGACGTTGGCTACGGCCTTGAGTACGCCCTTACCCATGTAGCGGCTCTTGTCGCCGTCACGAAGCTCAAGGGCTTCGTTTACGCCTGTGGATGCGCCGGAGGGTACGGCTGCGCGGCCAAATGCGCCGCTTTCCAGAATTACGTCTACTTCTACAGTGGGGTTGCCGCGTGAGTCAAGTACCTCACGACCGATAATTTTTTCAATTTTCATAACTAAATTTCTATCTTTTATGAGATTTTCCTCTATTTCTTCGGTTGGATAACCTGCTTTCTTTTTTCCGGCTGCAAAGTTACAAAAATTCAGTGACATATCAAACACTCTAACTTCGCCTTTAACTGTTTTTATACTATCGGCACATCTTTTACCCAATGCCTGCGGCTGCATTAGAAACTTCTCGTTTATAACGGTGCAATATTATCGTGCTTTTGCGTTATATATGTAAATTTTAACAGCTATGTCTAATAAGGCAAAAAGAAATCTTTCGCTTTTGATGATGATTATCGGCCTGACAACCTTGATCGGGCTTGCTCTCAGCCGTAAGTTCTTTGGTATTCAGCACGATATGTGGCAATATATCGCGGCTCCACTTTGGATTTGCTTCTTCGGCGTGCTGTATCGCAATTTCAGCCTGGCCGTAAAGGAAGACAAGAAATATGGCCCGATGAAGTAGGCGCTTGGGCCTTTTATTTGCTGACGAAATGCTCCCGGCCTAAAGCTTTGTAGTGACGGGGTGCGCCGCCTTCGGGCAGCCAGGGTGCCACAGGCGTGATGGGAGGCAGCTTTTGCAGATACACCACCTCATGCGGGGTCGTCAGGAAAGGGGAGACGGGACAATTCTTCTTGTCATAGCCTTTGTCTTTGGCGAAATAGGAGACGCGCGGTTCGCTGCCGGTATAGTCGGTAAGGACCAGCAGGTCTTTCCGCTCAGGGTCGAAGACAAGCTGATGGGTCTTGACAACGGCAGGGAGCTTCACTGTGAGTTGCGAGGAGCGCAATATGTCGTACTGCTCTGTGAGATCGCTTACGTCGAGCATTGCGTCGGAGTATGTTATGGCATATAATGTCAGAGTATTGCCGCTGAGTGAGTAATAGGGTGTCGAGCCGTCGGGCAGCGTGATGCAGTCGGGGAAGACGGTCAGTATTTTCGTGTCATTCTGGTCTTTGTTCAAACCTTTGAGCTTGCCGTTCTTGTCCACTTCGGGCGTGCATGACACCCATGTCTTCTGCAGCCACTTGGGCATAGCAGGCTTCTCTTTGCCATTGTCGGTCCGGATTAGGGAGGCCCGCATTTCATTCAGGGCATCGCGTACGCCGGTCCAGACTGCACGCTGCAGGTTGACTGCGGTCTGCTCACGGTCGTTGGCGAAATTTATCGCTCTGTTGCGCAAGTCTTCAAGTGTAGGCGGGATGCTCTGGTTTACTATCTTCGGGCCTACATATTCAAAATCCACAAGTCCCGGCTTCTCCCACTGCCGGATAAAGGCAACATCCCCTATCCAGCGGGTGGCCGGCACATCCTTTTTGCACAGATATGCCTGCACGCGGTCACCTTGTGTCAGGAAGGCAAGGGGAATCACGGTCTCGCTCATAGAGCCGTCGTAACTGTTGAGTATGAAGGTCGCATCGCCGGTATTGCCCTGTTTGTGCCATGTCTCCGAGACTATTCGTGAGAACTTTGCATCGGGTATATCTAAGCTTATCAGCTCCTGGCGACGCTCGTCGTTGTTTATATTGACGGTGCGCGACCATGTGCCGTCGGCCCATGCCGAATTGAGGCTGTTCCAGACCTTGGAACTGAATTCCTCGAGCCGCTGCCGCTCCTTGCGCTGGCGTTCCTCCTTTCGCGCAGTCAGCGGGCCTGAAGCGGGGAAGCGGGTCGGTGTATATGTATTGTAGACGGTCACGTCTACTCCTATGGCCTGCTCCAGCGCCTCGGGATTGTCTATCATGCTGCTTGATTCATACAGCTTATCGCCGTAGCAGTCGATATATCTGTATTTGCCGTCAATCATATAAAAGATGGCTATCTGGTCGTCTCCGGCATCGTGCATGCCGAATCCTGTAGCAGACGCGGGCAGCAGAAACAGCTGGTCGCCGGAAGCGGATATGATCAGCACGCCGTCCCGGGTCAGTACGCTATAGCAGTCGCCGATGACTTCGTTGCTGGTTTTCAGTATGCTGCTGATCGAGGCGTGGTCGAAGATAAGATTGCCATATATGTCATAGACGCATTGAGTGCCGTCGTCGATGGTGGCCATGAACAGAGGCTTGGCCTCTGCGTCGCTATGGATGAGGGAAATCTTGCGGCAATCCGTGACACTGAAAATCAAGTCGTCCTCACTGTCATATATATCTACGGGCATCTCGTAGTCTTCGACGTCGAATGTCACAATGGCGCTGTCATCGTCGCCTGTCTGTCTGAGATTCGCGTATTTGAACCGATAGCCGGAAAGGCCGGTAAATTCGCCTGCCGCTGCCACGCAGAAGGTCGCAGCTGCGCACAGCACGGCGCCGATGAAACGGAAATATCTAAACATATTGGTATCGGATTAGTGCAGCCTGTCGCCAGAGGCGGTGTACATGGCCTTGTCAGACTCGTCAACGCGCAGATATCCGCCCGCGGCTATACTGATAGTATTGTCGGAATAGGTGTATTTGGATGTGTTCAGCAGTTCTCCGTTCATGTAGGTGGAGACAGTGCGGGAGGCGCGGTTTATGACGAAACGCATGGAGCCCGCTTCCCAGGAGCCGCCAATCCACGCCGGTCCGTCAGGCCCCGTATTCTTCACTGCAGGCGATGGCTTTATTACGTCAGGGCGGCTGACAGAATCAGCGTATGTATAGGTATTATCGTAAGCAGGTATCTCGATTGCAGGAGCAGCTGCGGAGTCATCTGCGAAATCCGTATTATCGATATGCGTTTCCTCAGGAATGATTATTTCCTCTGTGACTGCGGAATCGATGCAGACTGAGTCGGCAATGGTGTCCGGGATTTTGTGACTGCATTTGTAGAGAGATGCAAGCAGGACAATCAGTGCTGCGATACCTGCGATTGTGACTATGACGCCTAACCTCGCGGTATTGTTTCGTTCAGGAGTCTCGGGCATGTCGAAGTCCGGTTCATCGAAGCCTCCCGTCACTTCGGGCGGGGCGGCGACAGGCGGATTGTCTGCTTTCGCCGCGAGATGGGGCAGCGGCGGAGGAGTGGCCTTCGTCTTACGCGGCAGAGGCAGGGGAAGCGGCGTTCCGCACTGCGAGCAGAATTTGGCATCTTCAGTATTTTGATGTCCGCATTTCGGACATTTTTTCATTGGCATAGCGCAATTACGGTAAATTTTATGCAAAGGTAACCATTATTGGCGGAATGAGCAAAACGAACACGGCCGTTTTTTGTCCCCCTGCGGATTTTTCAGTAATTTTGCAACTGCAATTTATGAGTATCAATCGTGACATACTGCGTATCGCCCTGCCGGCCATAGTGAGCAACATCACTGTGCCTCTGCTGGGTCTGTGTGACACTACCATCGCCGGTCATCTCGGCGACGCCGGTTTCATAGGCGCCATAGCCGTAGGCACGATGATGGTCAACGTAGTCTTCTGGTGTTTCGGATTCCTGCGCTCCGGCACCTCGGGCATGACGGCGCAGGCCTACGGGTCCGGCGACCGCGAGGCCAGCGCCGTGGTTTTCTCCCGCGCTTTCCTCGTAGCCATGCTTACGGGGTTGCTCATCGTGGCATTGCAGTGGCCGCTTAAAGCGCTTGTACTGGCAGTGATACATCCCGCTGCCGACGTGCGTGCATTGGCCTCCATGTATTTCTCCATAGTGATATGGGGCGCGCCGGCCATGCTCGCCACTATGTCGGTAAGCGGCTGGTTCTTAGGCATGCAGTCGAGCTTTTATCCGATGATAATTGCGGTGGTAACCAACGTAATCAACATAGGGTTAAGCCTGCTGTGCGTATATGGCTTCTCCCTCGGTTTTCCAGGCACCGCCATAGGCACGCTCGGCGCCAACTGGTGCGGCCTGTTGCTTGCCCTGTGGCTGGCGCGTCGCTTCAACGGCGGCCGCATGCCGTTCAGCAGCTGGCGTAAGACAGTGGCTCTTTCCGGTCTCGGACGATTTTTCAGAGTAAACACCGATATATTTTTCCGATCGTTCTGCATCATGGGCGTCAGTATGGGTGTGACTTCTATAGGAGCTCGGCTTGGCAACGACATATTGGCCCTGAACGCCGTGATGATGCAGTTCTTTATGTTTTTCTCTTATTTCATGGACGGCTTCGCATTTGCCGGGGAGGCTCTTGCCGGCAAATGCGTGGGGCGTCGGGACAAAGGCCAGTTAGGACGCACTGTCAGGGCACTCATGGGGTGGGGCGCTATAATGGCAGTAATCTTTACGGCCATATATCTGCTGTTTTACGGCCCTATCAGCAGCTTTATTACAGACAGCGGGGCGGTTCTGTCATTGCTCGATGACTATAGGCTCTATCTTTTCCTGATACCGTCGCTCACAGTGGGCGCGTTTCTTTTCGACGGCATATATATAGGTATGACCGCCACCGCCGCCATGCTTTGGGTCACTTTGGCCGGAGCGGCGCTGTTCTTCGCCATCGACTTCATCGGCTGGGACGCCGGCGGCCTGACTCTGTCATTGCCTGACAACGATAGGCTCTGGTCAGCCTTTCTCTCATATCTTCTGGTGCGCGGCGCCGGTCTGGCTATGCTCTTCAGGCGCGAGAGCAGACATGCGTTGGTAGCCGCATGATAGTTAAATAGTGTTGAGACGTCAGGCAATATAAATTTTTTTATTAACTTTACACGCTCGAAAGATAGACGACAATGGCATATACTCCCAAAATAGATGAGAAGCAGTTGGTGGCCGACCTGCTTGACCCTGCGAAGTCAAGAGCAGCGTTCGACGTCCTGACACGCACCTACGGGGAGCAGATATATTGGCAGATACGCAAGATGGTGGTCAGCCACGAGGATGCCTCGGATCTGTTGCAGAACACATTTATGAAAGCCTGGGCCAATCTCGATCATTTCAGAGGAGACGCCAAGCTGTCGACCTGGCTGTTCAAGATAGCAGTCAACGAAAGCCTGAATCATCTGAACAAGGAGCGCAGCCGCCAGGCCGTAAACGGTTCGCCGGAAGATGGCGACAGCTTCTTGATTGACAATCTGCAGGCTGACCGCTATTTCGATGGAGACGCACTGAAGCTCGAGCTGCAGAAAGCTATCGCCATGCTGCCGGAGAAACAAAGACTGGTATTCAACATGCGCTACTTCGATGAAATGAAGTACGAGCAGATATCCGAAATTCTCGGTACGTCGGTAGGCGCGCTTAAGTCGAGCTATCATCATGCCGTCAAGAAAATAGAAGACTATTTCAGTAAATGGGACGACGTCTGACCGCAGACAAAAGCGGCAGCCTTCTCAGTCTGCCGCTTTTACGTGTTTTCCATAATACATTTCGAACTAACCTAACATCATGAAACGATTTCTTATTTCTGATATTATAACACAAGGCAGTCTGTAAAAGTTCGCCCCATACGCTAAAAAAATTATTATTAGGCATTAAACCATTGCGATTGTCGGCTGTCAAAAGATATAAAGAAATATTATTGAGATGAAAACAGAAGACAAAATAAGAGAAAAATTCGGCACAGACCCCGGTTTCCGGGTGCCTGACGGCTATTTCGATGAAGTCTTCGCCAAGATACAGCGCGAGTTGCCCGAGCGCGAGCCGCGCAAGGCAGCTCCCCTGACCCGCTGGCAGCGTATCAAGCCGTATGTATATATGGCTGCCATGTTCGCCGGAATATGGTGTACCATGAAGATGGTGACCATGGTTCAGGAGCGTGCCGGCGCAGGGCAGGTGTCGCTTGACAATCCGCCAGCCATGATAGCTCAGGCTATGAGTTCGCCCGAGGTGGCAAAGCCGGTGGTGGGCACATCCTCTATGATTATAGTGGATGACGCTTCCGAAGACCTTTCCGCCTACGAATCCGGCTCTGACGCTTCTGAGGCCGCCCCGACAGCCGAGACGGCCGCCGGCGCCGAGATAGACAACGAGATAATGCAGGACTTCAATGCTGCTGTCAACGCCTCCGATATCGATCTGGCGCAACTTGAGAAAGCCTTGGACGCCGACACCGGCGACGAATTGTATTATATGCTTTAAAGCGATAAACGGAATGAACAGAATTTTACTCATACTCTTTTTCTGCCTCACGGCTGTGGCCGGCGCCTTTGCTCAGCCTCAGCCCGACACTGCCGAGAAACGCAAGGAGCTGCAGGAGTTCAAGGTCAAATATTTTATTCAGGAGATAGATTTGCCGGCTGACAAGCAGCCTGAGTTCACGCGCCTGTACAACCAGTATGACCAGAGCCGCGAGGCTCTTTTCGCCGAAATGGGCTCGCGTTTCAAGGCTATGAGAGCCAAGGACGAGCCTACGGATGCAGACTATCTGGTCACTGCCGAAGCCATGGCGGGATTCAAGTCACGCGAAGGCGAGCTGGAAAAGAATTTCTTCCAGCAGCTCAAGACCCTGCTGACCCCAAAGCAGCTCTTTCAGTTGAAAAAGGCGGAGCACAAGTTCCAGCGCAAGGTCATGGAGATGCAGAAGCCCAGGCATAAGAAAAAGAAATAACCCACTCCGCCGATTGAAAAAATAGATAGATTTCTCCGTTTCCTTAATGACTGAACTTAGCTGTAGGCATAGCGTTATAAGTTCAGTCATATTTTTTAAACGATAATTTTCACTCTACTATGAAGCTTATACATCTTACTTTATTATGCGCGGTTATGACGCTGTTGGCGTCAGCGCCTCTCCCGGCGTTAGCCCGCAAGACTGCGCAGAAGGCTGACTCCGTGCCCGATTTCGCATATCCCGAGACGGTAATAAACAATGCAACGGTAAAGCTTGACAAGGCCGTGAAGTCCGGAGACGCCCGGCAGGTCATCCGCCAGACGGTAGACCTTATCATAGCCAAGAGTATAATTTCCGGCGAGAGCTTCAACAGCTCTGTCCGTATGCTCGACTCGCTCGCTTCGGTCTCGGGCGCGGCCGAGAGAGCCATCCTGTATTCCCTGGAAGCGGAGATGTACGCTCAGAAGTACGACTCTGACAGCTTTCAGGCCGATTCGCGCAATCTGCCGCTCGATTCATATCCGGAAAATGTAGATGAATGGAGCAAACAGCTTTACGCTAAAAAGGTTAATTCGCTGGTAAAGCAGGCTATGGCTCATCCTGACTTGCTGCGCAAGGAGCCCCTTTCGGCCTGGCGCGGCATACTAAAGGCCGACGACTGGGATCTGACCTTCTATCCCACGGTCTACGATATGATTGCCGAGAAGAGCATTAAACAGCTGGAAAAGTTTGTAGACGGCAACCGGATTCCGTTTGAAACGGTTGCCTCCACGCCTTCTCCGGCCGAAGATTGCGCCGCCACCAGCCGCGAGATAATCGCTTCGCGGCTTGACTATGCCAAGGCATCGGGCGATGTGGCTGCGCTGACTGTAGCGTATCCTCCTTCCCTAACTTCGCTGCCGACACCCGAGCGGATAGACAGTCTGCTCAACGCCTATAAGCGCTACTCCGCCAATCCTTATTCCCTCGGCTTCTTAACCAAAGCATACACTTTACTGCAACAGATGGATACCTCTGCTCCCGACTTTCAGAAGTATAAAAAGGAGCTTTATTCCCTCTGTTCCGAAGGATTGAAAAAATATCCTGATTACAAGAATATTAACGCTATCCGCAATCTGCTTGGCAAGTTGCAGGAAGGCAGCGTCAATGCCTTATGCAAGAACTCTTTTGTGACGACCGAGCATGTCGTCATAGATGCGCAGGCAATGAATATGGGTGACACTGCTTATCTTCATCTGTTTGAATGTATTGGAAGCCCTAATAATATCTCTTTAGGGAAGCAGTTAAAAAGCAAAAAGCTGACCCGATTCATTAAGTCCATTCCCATAAAATCAGGATTTCTGGAATACGATTCCATACGTGTCGATTTCGGCATGCTTCCCGTAGGGAAATATGCTGTATGCGGTTCGTCGTCTCCTGTCGATGACCGCAGCAAGCTTCTTGCTCCCGAAAGCTCGGCGTCTTTCCGTGTATCGGACATGGCGATTACCACCATTATAGACAAGTCTTCCGCTCTCTCTCCCCGCGTGTACGTACTCAGCGCCCTTACTGGCGCGCCCCTTCCGGGTATAGATGTACGTGTTTATTCCGTGCGCTACTCCGATAGACTCATAGCGTCCTCACGTACCAACAAGGATGGGTATATAGAAATACAGACTCCTTTGGAGAAATATTCGAATCTGAAGATTTCGGCTTCCAACAAGTCAGACAAAGCAGAACTCTATTCATATTTATATGGACAGTCTGATTTCAATGGCCGGAGAGCAAACATCTTTACTGATCTTTCCATTTACCATCCCGGAGATACATGCCGCTTTGCTGTCGTGGCTAATAACTTCGGCAAGTCAGGCTTCGGAATTCTCCCCGGATGCCGCCTAAAGGCAACGCTTACTAACAATGCCGGGGTAGATTGCGACACATTGAATCTTGTCACAGATGATTTCGGCCGGGCGTCCGGCGAATTTGCGTTGCCGAAGAGCGGTCTGAACGGCTATTACAGAATTACTGTTGAAAGTCAGTCTGATCAGAATGGAAAGAAGTTATGGAGCAGCGCGGGCATACGTGTCGAGGACTACAAACAACCTACTTTCTACGTGCAGCTTGACAAGGACGGCAAAGCTTATGCTGCTGGCGACGAAGTGACTCTCAAAGGGATAGTCGCTACTTATAGCGGGATGCCGCTTGCCGGCATACCGGTCAAAATCAAGGTAAACTATTCTCCTTCTTTTATATGGCGTTGGTATTCAGCTTCCGAAGCCTCTTACGCTGCCGATGTAAAGTCTGCCGCTGACGGCTCGTTTGAGCTGCGTCTGCCTACCGGCAATCTCCGGAATACGTCTTTCGCCGATGGTGTGTTTACATATTCGGCCACAGCTACTTCCGATGCGGGAGAGTCTCAGATAAGTGAAGAACAAAGATTCTTCCTTGGAAAAATTTCTCAGATTTCTTTTATTGACGACAATCCGGTTTTGATAAAGTCAGATACTGTCAATATACGCTTAAGCCGTTCCGGCGCTGTAGATCTGTCGGCTCCGTTCAGTTATCTCCTCAAGGACAGCGACAAGAATACCGTGCTTCAAGGTACGGCTACCGGCAACAATCTCGCGCTGCCGGCAGCTTCCATCCCTTCAGGGAAATACAGTCTGACAGTGTCGCTCGGCGACTGCAGCGTGACAGACTCGTTTGTATTCTATCGCCTGTCAGATAGCCGCCCTCCGGTTGAGTCCATACTGTGGGTGCCTGAGACACAAATATATGCTGCACCTGGTAAAAAGACCGTGCAGGTACGTGCGGGAAGCTCATACGATGGCCAATACATACTGTATTCAGTCAATACGACTGATAAGGTTCTTAAATATGGTTTCCTGAAAGTCTCCGACGGCATAGCCACGTTGGACGTTGACGCTCCTGTCCGCTACTATGACAGAGCGACAGTCCGTTTCTTTACGGTTCATAATTCTGTCAATGCCGTAAGCAACGTCACAGTTTTGCCTGATTCCGCCGCTCATGCCTTAAAGATGAAAACGTTGAGTTTCAGAGACCATATCAATGCCGGCGGAAAGGAAAGGTGGACTTTCAGCTATTCATTCGCCAATACACCGGTAGGTGTCATGCCCGTCCTCGCCACCATGAGTGACAAAGCTTTGAACGCACTTTATCCGTTTGAATGGAGCAAACTCGGCAACAGCAATTATTTCAGCGGCGACATGGTTGATTTCAACTATATGTATGAGGGAAAAGCATATCTCCGCTATGTCCAGCCGTGGACCAGACTCCGTACTTTGTATGCTTCTGCCCCCTGGATAGATACATACGGCCAGATGTTGGCCGGCTCCTCAAGCTATTTCCGAAGAGGTGGCACTGTAAGAATTAGAGGCTGTTCGACCACTGCTTTAGGCGCTAATCAGGTGCTTATGGCAGAAGATAAGGAGGCGGATATTGACATGGCATACGCTGCTGTGCCGAAGGCCATGGCAAAGATGGAGTCCATGGAAGACGCCGCTCCGGAGTCGGCTGAGGCCGGCGGCGTGGATGGCGGGGCGGCTAAGGAGGTGTTCCGCGGAGCGGAGTGCCCGTCGGCGTTCTTTATGCCGAATCTTTCCACTGACAAGGATGGCGTGCTGGAGCTCTCTTTCGATGCTCCTAACTTCAATACCACCTGGCAGCTGCAGCTTCTCGGCTATCTGCCTGACCTACGCAATGCTCTCGATATTATAGATGTCGTGGCTTCCAAACCGATTATGGTCAGCGCCAACGCGCCCCGCTTCCTGCGCACCGGCGACAAGGCCGTGCTTCAGGCTACTATCTTCAACAATACCGGCTCGCAGACCCGCGCCGGCGGCTATATTGAGATTTTCGATCCGCTGACATACAAGGTGCTTGTACGCCGTGATTACGCTGACGAGACTATGGCGCCCGAAGCCAATCGCGTGATAGAGGTGGATTTCGCTGTTCCCTCCGACCTCCAGTTCGTAGGTTACCGGGTAATGGGCCGCAACGGCTCCTACAGCGATGGCGAGCAGTCGCTTATTGCCATCCGGCCCTCTTCCACGCCTGTGACCGAGTCCTATCCTTTCTATATGTCTCCTTCGGCCAACGAGTACAGCATGAAGCTGCCGCAGGTCGATAAGAATGCCTCTGTCACTTTCCAGTATTGCGACAACCCCGTCTGGTATTGCGTGACCGCTCTGCCCGACATGAGTTTCGACAAGTCCGCAAGCATACTGAGCCGGGCCGACGCCCTGTACGGCAACGCTATCGCCGCCGGGTTGGCCGGCGAATATCCAGCTCTGCGTCAGGCTCTGAAAGCTTGGAGCGAAGCCGGCGACAGCACTATGGTATCGAATCTGCAGAAGGATGCCAAGCTGAAAATCGTAGCCCTCGAGAATACCCCCTGGGTCAACGATGCCGCAGCCGAGACGCTGCGTATGTCGCGCCTCGTCAATCTGCTTGACACCGCCGCCAACGTGCAGGCTGTCCGTGCTGCCATCGAGGATATAGCAGCCGCTCAGAACGGCAACGGCGGCTGGTCCTGGTGCCCCGGCATGGATGCATCCGCCTACATTACCGGCCAGATACTCTGGCGTCTCGGCATGTTGAAGTCTATGGGCTATCTGCCCGACGACAGCAAGATCGGCCGGATGGTGGCTAAGGGCTTGAAATACGTGGACAGCGATATAGTGAAGGATTATAAGAAATATGGCGACATCAGCGAGTCCACAATGCTCAACTGGCTGTATATACGCTCCTTCTTCGATTCCCCGTCCACTGACGCCACTTTCCTGAAACTGCAGAAGACAGCGCTCGCCGGCATCAAGAAGAACTGGAAGAAATATGATATATATGACAAGGCTACGGCAGCCACGCTGCTGTGGCGCGAGAAATACCCGATGGAGAGCCGGTCGATACTCGAGTCGCTGCGTCAGTCCGCCTCCAAGAGCGCGGAGCGCGGAGCCTGGTTCGACAATCTGCGTGCCGGGGTATTCACTCCTCACAATACGCTGATTACAACTACGCAGGCTCTTGAAGCCTTCAATGAGATTGAACCCGGTTCGCCGATGGTCGACGCTCTGCGCCAATGGCTAATCATAGAGCGTCAGGCTCAGGACTGGGGCAACACGGCTCAGTTAGCCGAGGTCGTCTACGCCGTGCTTACGAGCGGGTCGAAGTGGACGGAAAGCTTTGCTCCCGCTGTAGTGACTCTTAACGGCAAGGCTGTGGAGCCGTCCCGGCGCGACCTGCTTACCGGCGCGTTCACGGTCCAGCTGCCCGCTGCCGAGGCTTCCGGCGCGGAGTTGCGCGTGGTAAAGAGTGGCTCACACCAGAGCTGGGGAGGCGTCATGGCTCAGTATATCGCTCCCATCAATACTGTAAAGCAATTCTCCGAGAGCGACGTGTCTGTCCGCAAGAGAGTGCTTGTCGTTACCGAGGACGCTGCCGGCGAGACCGTGGCTCCCGCCTCGGGCCGCCTGAAGGTGGGACAGAAAGTGCGCGTCGAGCTTACCGTGACCTCCGCGCGTGACATAGACTACGCCGTGATTGTCGACGGTTCGGCCGGGTGCCTGGCGCCCGCCGACCAGCTCAGCCATTACGTCTGGCGAGACGGAGTGGGCTACTACCGCGAAGTCAAGACTGACGACACTAACTTCTACATGTACCGTCTACCGCGGGGCACATTCCTGCTGACCTACGACTGCTTCGTGTCACGCGAAGGCGACTACGCCAACGGCATAGCCACCCTCCAGAGTCTGTATGCGCCCATGCTTTCGGCTCACTCCGCCGGAGAAGAAATACAAGTCAGAAAATGATACTATTTACCAACGCCAAGATAAATCTTGGCCTCAATGTAGTCAGCCGCCGCCCCGACGGGTATCACGACCTGCTTACGGTCTTTTATCCCGTAGGGCGCGGCAGCGGTTGCCCCGGAGTGCCGGGTTGTCTGTCAGACATTGTAGAGATAGTTCCTGCTGCAACAGGCACTGACAGTTTTGAGACTGCAGGCAACCGGGTGGATTGTCCGCCGGAGAAGAATCTTGTATGGCGCGCGTTGCGTATCTTTCGTGAAAATTATCCGTCGCTCCCGCCTGTCAGCATCACGCTGGAAAAGCATGTGCCGGACGGCGCCGGGATGGGCGGAGGCTCGGCCGACGCTTCATTTACGCTGCGCGGTCTGAATGAGATGGCCGGCAGCCCCTTTGATGACGACTTACTCGCCCGTATGGCTCTGCGCTTAGGCGCTGACTGTCCGTTTTTTATATATAACAGACCGATGGCGGCCCGGGGAGTGGGCGACATTCTTACTCCGGTGGATGTCGACTTGTCTGACTACACGCTTGTAATACTCAAGCCTGAGCAGGGCATAAGCACGGCCGAGGCTTTCTCCCATGTCGTCCCGTCGGAGCCGGCTTTGGCTCCGGCGGCCCTTATGAGTCTGCGGCCCGAACAATGGCGCGGACATCTTGTCAATGACTTTGAGGAATCCATGTTCGCTATTCATCCTTCGCTGCGACGGCTGAATGAATATCTGTACGGATGCGGAGCCGCCTACGCCTCTATGACGGGCTCCGGTTCCGCTTTCTTCGGGCTCTTTGCCGACCCGATTGAGGCAGCCAGTTGCGTGGAGAAAGCCGATGTCCCGTTTGCCACACTTGCATCGTTATGAACGTTATGGCCATTTGCTTTGTTGACATTATTGAAATACTGTATGAAACGTGAAGACGGGCAGATTTTTATTCCTCGTTTAACAGTTTTTGGTGCGGTTTTTGTAGAGAGTCATTAAAACAACTGTGATATGAACAAAGCTGACAAATATAACAAAGACTCCGAACAGGAGGAGATACAGAATCCTGAGCAGATAGTGGAAGACGAGATGGATGATGCCGTAGAGGCGGAAGCCGCCGAATCCGAAGCAGAAGAGGAGACTATAGAATCAAAGGTCGCCGCGCTTGAGGAAGAGGTAGCCAAGGAGAAGAAAGAGTATCTTTTCCTTATGGCAGAGTTCGATAATTTCCGCAAGCGCACCATACGCGAAAAAGCCGATATCATAAAGAATGCGTCGCAGAAAGCGATGGAAGGGCTGCTGCCCATAGTCGACGATTTCGAGCGTGGTCTGCAGGCGGCTAAAGACACTGATGACGCCGCTTCTGTGCGTGAAGGTATGGAGTTGATATACAACAAGCTGGTCAAGTATATGGCGACCAACGGCGTGCAACCCATGAATACCGACGGACAGCCTTTTGACGCCGAACTCCACGAGGCCATAGCCCAGGTGCCGGCTCAGAATGATGACCAGAAGGGACACATTATAGACACGGTAACCAAAGGTTATACCATCAACGGAAAAGTGCTGCGCCACGCCAAAGTGGTGGTAGCCCAGTAAACAGCTTCTTAAACATTTATACCAATGGCTGAGAAAAGAGATTATTATGAAGTGCTGGGAGTGAGCAAGTCTGCTTCTGCCGATGAACTGAAGAAGGCATATCGCAAGATGGCCATCAAGTATCATCCGGACAAGAATCCCGGTGATAAAGAAGCTGAGGAAAAATTCAAAGAAGCCGCTGAGGCATACGACGTATTGAGTGATCCCAAGAAGCGCCAGTTGTATGATCAGTATGGCCACAATATGGGACCTCAAGGATTCGGCGGCGGAGCAGGAGGCTTCGGCGGTTTCGGTGGCGGCGGTTTCTCCATGGAAGATATCTTTAGCCACTTCGGCGATATCTTCGGCGATGCTTTTGCCGGAGCCGGTTCGTTTGGCGGACACGCCGGAGGCCGTCAGCGCAAGGCTGTCAACAAGGGCGCGGATCTGCGTATCAAGGTCAAGGTCACGCTCAAGGACGTGATGAACGGCGTTGACAAGAAACTGAAGATTCCACGCTGGGTGGCATGTGCGTCATGCCGAGGCACCGGCGCCAAGGACGGAACTTCATTTCACACTTGCGAGACATGCCACGGCACCGGCTATGTGACTCGCGTTCAGCAGACATTTATGGGCGCCATGCAGAGCCAGAGCGTCTGCCCGCAGTGTAACGGCGAGGGTAAAGTGATAGATCACGCATGCCCCGACTGCCACGGCGAAGGCATTGTCAAGAAAGAGGAAATTGTCGAATTCCACATTCCTGCCGGAGTGGTGGACGGCATGACACTGACCATGCGCGGCCAGGGCAACGCAGCCCGACACGGCGGTGTGAATGGCGATCTGCTCATAGTCATTGAGGAGGAGAAGGATCCTAACCTTATACGAGATGAAAACGACCTGATATACAATCTTATGCTTGACTTCCCGACTGCCGCCTTGGGCGGTTCGGTCGAGGTGCCGCTGGTAGAGGGCAAAGCCCGGCTGAAGATACCGGCCGGCACGCAGCCGGGCAAGGTACTTCGCCTTCGCGGCAAGGGTCTGCCCCAGTATGGGTCAAGCAGTCGTGGCGACGAACTGGTAAACGTGATGGTTTACGTCCCGGAGAAATTGGACGACGATGAGCGCAAGGCTATCGAGAGCCTGAAAGAGAAACCGAACGTAGTGCCTGATCAGAGTACGGTACATCGTATTTTCTCGCGTCTGCGTCACATTTTCCATCGTGAGAGTCAGGGCGAATAATTTATGGCTTGAATTTTTAATATATAAATCCTGTGAACACGCCTGGCCGTGATGGTTATGGCGTGTTCAATTTTATACAGCTTATGATTCGATACGGATTGGTTGTCTTTCTTGGCAGCGGCCTCGGAGGCCTATGCCGCTGGATTGTCTCGATGTGGATAAGCCGCCTGACAGCAGGGTGGGGCAGCAGTGTGTTTCCTTGGGGCACGCTGGTTGTCAATGTGACTGGCTGCTTCATCATAGGAGCGCTGTATGGAATTCCCGACAACGCCGCCATGCAGCTGGATGAGAAAACCAAGTTGCTGATAGGCGCGGGATTCTGCGGCGGTCTGACTACGTTTTCTACCTTCACACATGAGAATTATCTGCTGTTTCAGTCAGAGCGATTCCCTCTGCTGGCGCTTTATGCCGCAGTCTCTCTTCTGCTGGGCTTTGCAGCGGCATGGGCAGGCCACTCCATTGTGCGTTAGAGGGATATGCATAAGCCTTCGTTGCCTGCGACAGTGTCTGGGAATATCTCTTGCGCCTCTTTCAGAAACAGACTGTCATCCTTATAGCGGGAAGAATAGTGCCCTAAGAGCAACCGTCCGGCGCCGCAGCCACGTGCCATCATTGCCGCCTGCGCAGCCGTCGAATGACCCCGTTTGGCCGCGTCATGGATATTTTCTTTCAGATATGTACTCTCGTGATACAGCACGTTTACCGGCCCTATTTCCTGTGCGATAGCCGGGACGTAAGCCGTGTCGCCTATATGGGCGTATGAAGCCTGCGGCGACGGGTCGCGCGTAAGAGCCGCGTTAGGCACTCTTATGCCGTCGGTTTTCACAAAGTCTTCTCCGGCGATTATGCGGCGGTACATAGCTACGGGCACCCCGTGGAAGTCTGCCGCTGCTCTGTCCAGGTGCCGGCGTCTGGGCTGCTCCTCAAAGACATAACCCACACACGGCACACGATGGTTGAGAGCTATGGTGCGCACCTTTATGTGCTTGTCTTCGTAGATTACCGCAGACTCCGGCTTAATTTCGTGGAATACCAGATTGTAAGACATCTCCTGATTGAAGAAGTCCATCATCTGCCGGAGAATGGCGATTCCTTCCCGGAAAGTGTGTACCGTGACCGTGCCTTGTCGCTTCATGAGGCTAAGCGAACCGAGCAGCCCCGGCAGCCCGAACACATGGTCGCCATGGAGGTGGGTAAGAAAGATATGGTTGAGCCGGTTGAATTTCAGCCGCTGGCGCTGCATCTCAAGCTGGGCGCCCTCCCCGCAGTCTATCATATACAGCGATTCGCGGATATTAAGCACTGTACACGACGGATGATGATACAAATTGGGTTTGGCTGATCCGCATCCCAATATATGTATCTTGAAATCACTCATCTCTTTCGGCAGTATTATCCCACATCTGATGATAATCCTTGGCCAGTCCGCCCGTACTCGTTTCCTTGTACAGCGACGGCAGGTCATGGCCCGTCTCCTTCATCACACGTATCAGTTTGTCGAAACTTACGCGATGCGTGCCATCGGTAAACGAAGCATATATGTTTGCGTCCAGAGCGCGGGCCGCAGCATAGGCATTGCGTTCTATACACGGTATCTGTACCAGACCGCATACCGGGTCGCATGTCATGCCCAGATGATGCTCAAGACCCATTTCCGCCGCATATTCTATCTGAGCCGGACTGCCTCCGAACAGCTGGCATGCAGCTGCCGCAGCCATGGCGCACGCTACTCCCACCTCTCCCTGACAGCCTACTTCGGCGCCTGAGATAGAGGCATTGTGCTTTACCACGTTGCCGAACAGTCCGGCCGTAGCTATAGCTCTGAGTATCTGCTGCTCGCTCAGATTGCGGCTTTTCCATATATGGTAAAGCACAGCCGGCAGCACGCCGCATGATCCGCATGTCGGAGCCGTGACTATCACGCCACCCGACGCATTTTCCTCGCTCACGGCCAATGCGTAGGCGAAGACCAGACCGCGTGTACGCAGATTATCCTTATATCCGTCAGCCTTTACCTTATACGTTACCGCCTTGCGGCGCAGGTTCAGCGGACCCGGCAGACGTCCTTCAGTATTCAGCCCGCGTTCTACGGCCTCTCGCATAGTCTTCCATACCTCCGAGAGATATTCCCAGATTTTTTTACCCTCGCGTTGCTCCACATATTCCCAGTAGCAATAGCCTGTACGCTCGCAATACTCGAGAATCTGTGTCATGTTTTCCTTGTCATAGATTTCCGCGAGTCCCTGGCGCGCTTTGCCCTCTTCCTCGATGGCGCCGCCGCCCACGCTGTAGACAGTCCATTCGTCCGTAGGGAAGCCTGCGTCGTCAAGCGAGCGGAATGTCATGCCGTTGGGGTGGTAAGGCAGAAACACGTCCGGTTTCCAAATAATCTTGACCGGCATCTCGCTCTTTTCCAGAGTCTCGATGATGGCCACGTCAGTCATGTGTCCCTTGCCCGTGGCGGCCAGTGAGCCATAGAGAGTTACCTCGAAACCCTTGGCAGCGCTGTGCGTATGCAGGAATTGTTCGGCTGCGGCACGCGGCCCCATCGTATGGCTCGACGACGGTCCCGTACCGATTCGGAAAATTTCGCGTATAGATTTCATGCTTGCAAAAATACAAAAAAATCCCGACACCCTCCCATCCCCCTCCCCATTTTTTCCAAATTCACATTGATTTAACCGTTGACTCGATGAAGAGGATTTCTTCATCTGTCAAGCGGTACTTGGCATATAGCCTGGCATCTATTTCCTCAATGCTTTGGCTCCAGTCAATGTCGCCGCCGGCAGCAAAATTCTGCATCGGTATGAAACGGAAAACGTCACGTGACACCTGCATCGTGCCCCTTCCGAAAAATAGAAGTATCTTGAAAAAGTTTGTCTTAAAGAACTTCTTGCAATTCAACTGCTCAAGTTTAGATTCAAAGGGCCCTACTAACAGGAAAGTTTCAGTGCATATCTCGTTTTTATCGCCAAGTATCGCTTGCGGCGGATTGATGGCGTTTGTCGAGTAGCTTGTGGTAAAGAAGAGCTTGTATTTATCCACCGTGCTCTCATTCTTTGTAATTGTGGCAGATGTGATATACCCCTCAGTCCGTTTGGCGCCTCCCTTGATACCCTTTACCCCATATATCTTGACGCACCCGGCAAACGGAGTTTCAGAAAGACGCGCGTCAGGATACCTTTCCGGCGAATTGAACAGGTCTTTCCTGATTCCGTAAGGCTGAGTCAGCGAAACTATTTCTTTAAAAAGCTTTGTGCCGCTGGAGACTTTCTCTATTAAGCTCAATCTGCGGCTATCGCGAATGATAATATCAGCGTCTCCATCTTTTAAGGTTCTGACACTATTGAGCGCCTTTCCGTTTTTCGGATGGTAAATATAGTTGAGCTTCCCATCATTGTCGTATGATTTGTCATAGAGGAAGTAACAAATGCCTCCATCGTTATGGGCATTAGGAAATATTTCCCTGTCATTTTCATAATCCACCATAAGGGAGATATGAGAGTCATTCATCATAGCAGACCTGAAAGGCTTGAGCACGACTTTCCCTCCAACCATCCATTTTGAAGGCATTATTATGGAAATGAACTGATGCCTCAGTGTCTTTGATATGCCGACAAATTCTTGATATATTGGATTGGAAGCATCGTAAGAAGCGCCGCTTCCATCGTTGACTTGATAAGGAGGATTGCCAATAATGGCTGAGAAATTCATTGTTTTCAGAATATGGGGAGTTATGTAATTCTTATCTCTGTCTTTTCTTATTATGTCGTAGCTGGTAAATGATTCAAAAATATGGTCTACGGGAAGGGAAAGCAGCTTATATACTTTCCTTGTGAACTCGTATGCCAGTTTTGATGTGCAGATAGAGTAAATCCTGTCATTTACGGCGTTTCCAAACCTATATAGAAGTGCTATGGTAAATTCTCCTTGCTTGGATGCGATGTCCAATACCGGGCCATACGAGAATACATTTTTGGGCAGCATTTTGACCATATCATTCGCGACATTCAGCGGAGTTACGATTTCGGAGTCTGACATACGGCCGAATTTGCGCATAGCTATTTCAACACGCTTGATTGGCGAAAGCCCGTGATCTTGCATCAGATCGTTGACACTCTCGATTTTGTAATCAAGGCTGCGTAAAACAAAAGCATTGCTTTTCTGCTGCACCAGACTGACGACATCTACATTCAGACCAAGATTATAAGAGATTCGCCTGTTTTCCTCTGTTTCGGCAATGGCTGCTATTACCTCTTCTAATGATTTGACTGTCGAGTCAGTCAGAAAAGCGAAAAACAGTATGCGAGCGTAATATGCGGCTAAACGTTTTCTGATTTTATCATCCTCGTCAAGGGGCATTTGTGGCTGGGATGCGGAAGTATCATTCTCTTCTTGCTCTATTTCTTCGCCGGCAGCAGAGTTTTCATTACCTGATGTATCCATATTATCGCCTTCTCCCTCAACCGGTTTGATCCGCAGGCCGTTTTTTGAATCTATAGGTTCAATAGTGCTGAGTACAGCGAGCATTGTTTCATCATTCAGCAAGCCGTTGTCAAAAGGAATGTCAGAAGCATCGTCCATAATGCTGCGGTTGCGTGAATACTCACGCACCGCATCTGTTATGTTGATGGGAGTAGCCATCTGCAACTTATCCTTATTTCTTATTATGATGGGAGAAATAGCCAGTTCTTTAGCTATTCGTTCTCTCAAAGATGTGTTACCCTGAGCTTCGACATTTACATTGTAGAATTGAGATTTCATCTCCTGCAGAATAAACATCCTGTTAGGGTCGAAGTCTACAAGCAGCGTTTGCGGCTTCATATTATACTTGATAATCTTGCCGCTTTCATCTTTGAAAGTCGTAATGTATTGGTTTTGCAAGCGGAAGATGGCCTGGTCATACTCCTGAGGCGAAGCTGTACCCTTGAGATACAGCATGGTATCCCACTGTGGTACAGTGGCGCCGGTCAGCATCCGGTTGACGGTCAATGTCAGCGTCTTTTTATTTCGGGACTCACATTCTTTGATAGTTCGCTTTACGTCGTCCGTCGATTTATATTTTCGCTCCTCGTCAAAACCGGCAATGTTGATAATCTCATAATTACCAAGATTTTTGAATCTGCTGCTATTCTTTTTTATCAATGCAGATAGAGCGTCACATGAGGCTCGAAACGGCAACACGCATACTATATGCCGGCACATCTTGCCTTGTTTGATTTTATCATAGTCAAGGAATCCAAGTAGATTTTCATCCTCTTTTGTCCCGTCGATAACCTCAAGCAAATCAAGTATTTCAGCTTCATGATGAAACTGACGGTGTGTACCCTCCGCATTGGATGTCATTGAGAATGGACGTAATAATTCTGAGAAAGCATGAGAAATTCCATCCTTGCGCATTAGCTCCATCTTTTTGCGAGAGGATTCATTAGGATTGAAGGCGAATCTAATCATCTGCGGAAATCCGTAGTAAGGATTTTCCCATTCATCGCAATCATCCTCTTTCAAATATTTGTCGTTCCAACGTTTTTGAGCATCGATTATATCGGTAAACTGGACGAAAGCTATTATATCCTCTTGTTGAAACTCATCGCTCATTAAGATGCGGTAAGGTGTGCCAGATAGATGAAGCCGTATTTTCGTATTCAACGATTTGACGGCATTTTCCACACAGTCAAGTGTCTCAAATCCATCAGAGCATTTAAGTTCCGAGTTAATTTCCCATTTGCTGAGGCGTTGTTCCTGCAATACTTTGCCGTATGATTCTCCGCGAGCCCCGAAATGAGTCTCGTCTATGATCAGCAAATCAATTTGACGATTGAATACATCTTGATGCTTTTCCTTAATGTCGCTACCTTGCAAATCCTGCAAAGTCAAAAACAAAGCTACCTTTTTATTGGTATCAGAAAGCGTTTCTGCGATTATTCCCTCTTTTTGTTTTAAGTCCGCGCTTTCAAGATACAAGTATTCTTCAAAATACTCATGGCTCTCTACAGTTTTCTTCCATTCAGCGCTTACATCGGCTTTGGCAGATACTATGACGACAAATCTTGCGTCAATCTTCTTAGCACAGCATAAAGAAGTAAACGACTTACCAAAACGCATTACCGCATACAGCAGCAGGTTGGTACGCCCTGATTCGACGGCGGCTTTGAAATTGTCAATAACCTGTTGCTGATTATCGCGTGGAGCGAAATTTTCTGTTCGCGCGTAAGTGTAGGTCTGCGGCAGATGGTCTGGAGAATAAAGCGGATATTTACCACTGTTCTCACGAGCGTTTTTAATGATGTCTGAGATGGCTGTCTCCACATCTTCAGCTGTCGCGTCTTTGAAAAATTCGCGTGAGTAGTAGGGCAAACCCTCTATCGTATTCGGCTGCAGACGAGTCCGTCCTTTCTCTTCCTCTAAAAACCGATGTACCGCAAAATCACGAAAGATGGTATTGTCATCTATTCGGGCGGTGTGCGCGTACTGCGGCGTCAGATTCGGAAAGAGCTTTCTCCATTCATTCAGGCGCACGTTTACTCCGCGCGAAGTGTCTCCGACTTTCAGGTAGTTTGGAACAGTCTCTGTTGAAAAAGCGTATATGTATGGCTCTACCCGTCCGACAATGATATTGTCGAGGATTGTCGTGTCTATTTTCGATAAAGTGTTTTCCATTTCACTGTTTTTTTATCAAAGAGACAAATTCCAATATCTTATCCTCTTTCCAATCTTTGATTTGGCAATAAATACCGTTATGTTTCCGGATATTGTTGAGGCGGCAGCCCTCACATTCTTGTATTGTTTCCTCTGTATCGAAAAGGCTCTGAACTGTTGTGCGGACACTGTGGCAACTATTTGGAATGACACCTATTAGTCCGTCCATCTGCCAGATGTTCCATGATATAATGTAGGCGATATATTGGAGGGATTTGAGTTGCGGGTCTTTGTCGAACTTGGCCCGGTAATAGTCTAAAAACGTGTACAGCAACGCTTCGCGGGCGAGTACTATGTTGTCGCCTTGCCACTCAAACCCGTAGATGCTCATATAGGCGGCCTGCGCCGCTTTGAGCCATTCGCCGCTTGTTGTGGTGTTTTCGCTTACAATTCGGAGCTTGCGGTCGAGCATACCGATACGGCGTTTCACCGGTATTGGTTCGCCTGTCACGGTGTCGTATCGGCTCACAAGGTAGGGCGCTTCGCCGCAAGTGATTTCAAGGCGGTTTTCATTCACATAATCGCACCAGGTTTTGCCATCCGGGAAAACGACCGGCTCTGAATTGACAATCCAGGAATGTGTGCCGTCGGGATTGTCAATCTCCGTATTGAATACGCCTTCGCGACCGAACCATGCGTTGTCTACAAGATTATTCTGTTTGTTGCATATCCACGACGGAGTGAACACTTCGGCCATCTCTCGGCTGCGTTGCTGCTGTTGAGCGCGGGATTTGACGGCTCGCGGCACAATGATGTTGCCGTTTGTCCCTGTGATAGCTTCAATCTTGATTTGGTCGCCGTACTGATAACCCTCCCCACGGTCGGCATAATTGTCGGTGGCCCAGAAAATGTTGACCTGCTCAGTATCAGTGCTTAAAGTATGGTCTTTAAGCAGAGTGTTGAGCAATTCGGGCGAAAGCTCGAAAATCTCATCTTCTTTTATGTCAACTCGCGGGTCTGCCATTGTGATAAGTTAGAGGCTGTTTATGCAAAGTTACAAAGATTTTTTAAGCTGGCAATCGTTTGTGCCGCAAAACGAGTTGAAGCCGTTAGAATATTTAGCGGCTCCTCTTTGCTCAGATGGGGAAATATCACAGAAATTGGGGATTGGGCGAGTCGGCGTTTTTTGCTAATTTTGCAGTGTGAAACGCTGGCTCTCTATATTGATTGTGTGTGCCGCCGCCGCTTTTGCTTTGCATGGGGCGGAGACGGCCGATACGCTGAGTCTCGATGAGATTACAGTATCGGCTATCAAGCAGCCGGCATTGTTTCGTGAGCCTGTCGCTGCAACTGTGATAGGGGAGAAGCAGGTCGAGAATCTGAATATTCTTACCGTGAAGGGCATGAGTGACGTGGTTCCCAATTTTTATGTCCCTGACTACGGCTCGCGTATCACTTCATCAATTTATGTGAGAGGCATAGGGGCACGCATTGATCAGCCGGCTGTGGCTCTGAATATAGACAATGTCCCGGTCATGAATAAGGATGCATACGATTTTGACTTGGCAGACATAGACCGTATGGAGATGTTGCGCGGACCGCAATCCACGCTCTACGGCCGCAACAGTATGAGCGGGGTTATCAATATCTCTACTTTGTCGCCGGCGCAATGGCAGGGCATGCGTTTGTTGGCTGAATATGGCTCCGGCAATACCTGGCGTCTGAACGGCTCTGCATATACTAAGGTGTCGGAGCGCCTCGCGCTCTCTCTAAGTCTGGGGGGCGGCGGATCCGACGGCTTCTTTACAAATCAATATACCGGCCGCAAGTGCGATTGGGAACACAGTCTGTCGGGGCGCGTCAAGGCTGAATGGAAGCCACGCGACAACGTGAGCGTTATGAATGTCTTTTCCGCTTCCCGATTAAAGCAGGGAGGCTATCCTTATGAATATATACCTACCGCTACGATCGCTTACAATGACACATGCTCATATTACCGCGTATGTGTCAGCGACGGCCTTACCATGGCGGTGCGGATGAAGCCATTCACATTTTCCTCCATCACGTCCTGGCAGTACATAGACGATGATATGCATCTTGATCAGGATTTTCTGACAATCGACTATTTCACTTTGCGGCAGAAGCGTCACGAAAATGTGCTGACTCAGGATTTTATACTTAAATCCAATCAGCAGAAGGTCTACAACTGGCTTATAGGCCTGTTTGGCTTCTACAGAAGCATGCGTATGGATGCTCCGGTGGTTTTTCATGATACGGGCATCTCCAGGCTGATTGAGGAGCATAGGAACGAAGCCAATCCCTATTATCCGATCAGCTGGACGGAGCGCTCTTTTCCCCTGCAAAGCGGTTTCCGTTATCCTTCATACGGGTTGGCTGCGTATCACGAGAGCGCGGTGCGGCTGGGCAGCTGGGAGCTTACGGCCGGATTGCGGCTGGACATGGAGCGCCCCTCGCTGACGTTCGACAGCCGTTGTAACACTGCTTATAATCTGTATGAGCGGGAGCCCGACGGCTCTTATGCCTTTTTGCGTCGCGTCAACGTGGATATCGCCGACCGCGGACATCTGCATCATACATATCTGCAGCTGCTTCCCAAACTGGCTGCCACGTGGCGCCTGCCGGACTCGGCGCCTATTGGCGGCAATCTGTACGCCAGTGTCGCAAAGGGATATAAGGCCGGTGGCTTCAATACGCAGATGTTCAGCGATGTATTGCAACAGCGGCTGATGTCTATGATGGGGGTAGGTACAAGCTATGATGTCGATGAGATAGTGAGTTATAAGCCTGAAAAGAGCTGGAATTTTGAGTTAGGCACACATCTGCGCTCATTCGACATGCGATGGGAGGGCGAAATATCGCTGTTTTATATAGACTGTACGGATCAGCAGCTGACTATGTTTCCCGACGGAACCACTACCGGACGTATCATGACCAATGCCGGCAAGACACGTTCATACGGCTTCGAGGTATCGGCGTCGGGCCGCCCTCTGGAGGGGGTACAGCTGCGTTGCGGCTATGGCTTTACCGATGCCCGTTTCCGCGAGTTCGATAATGGCAAAGACTCGTATGCCGGCAAGTTCGTGCCCTACGCTCCGCGTCAGACCTTGTTCCTGTCAGCCCGGTATGAGCGTCCGTTGCCATTCTCCTTCTGCCGGTCAGTGGCTCTGGAGGTAGACGGCTCAGGCGCCGGACGCATATATTGGGACGAGGCCAATTCGCTTTCTCAGAATTTCTATATGCTGATGGGCGCGTCGCTGACATTCTCCCACCCGCGCTATTCGCTCCAGTTCTGGGGACGCAACCTGACCGATACCCGGTACCATACTTTCTATTTTATGAGTATCAGCAATCAGTTCGTGCAGCGTGGCAAACCCCTGACTATCGGAGTCACGCTCCGACTGAATTTTGAAAATTTCAAATTTATATAATTATGAAGAAAATTCTGTATTCATTAGCCGCTGTATCTATGTTGCTGGTGTCGGGTTGTACTGATGATCCTGACCAGCCTAAGAACACCAATAGGGTAAGCGGCACCATGCCTACGGTCATCATTCCTGATGACGTCAAGAAGCCGGCTGAGTTCGCCACCGACATTCTGTATACGTTTACAAACTACTACAATACGGGGACCTGGACTGTAGGGGTATCCAACGTACATGCCGATGGCCTTTCCTCGTTATCGTTTACGACTCCCGAGCTTAGCCCCTCTACCTCCCGTCGCGGGATGGAGCTAAATTACTATTCCGACATTCTGTCTGCCGGAACTGTAGTGAAAAATATCAGGACTATAATTTCCGATAGCTATTATTACCACTCTGACTATACCACCCCCCCTCTGGGTGTATATTATATAGTGGGGTTCAATGCGGTCAACAGCGCAGGCCAGGGCTACAACGTCCGTGCATTTGTCCCCAATACCTTCTATAAGGGAAACACTGTCAGCACATATACCACCGCAGCAGGCGACAAAAAGACCTATACCACTTCCGTTCCGGTAATGAATATAGTCATATCGTCTGACTTGCGTTCCGCAGCGCTGGTAATCTATAATGCGCGTTTTGCTGAGGAGATGCCGGCTATTTCCCGTATGGCAGTCAACAATCTGAAGATTGAGCCGGACCGCCTTTACGGCTACCGTATAACCGGTAACGCCATTGACCCCATGGTAGGCGAAGGCGACCATTCTGTGGCATATCCTCAGTTCAAGTTCTATGACATAGAGTTCCATCCCACAAATCCGGAGATGACTCAGGGCCAGCTCTCGTTTAAAGTTGGCGATCGCTACAGCGCGGTATTCCGCGGTTCCATCCTCCCCCAGTAAGTTTGTTTGCCGGCTGTGATTTAATATTTTTTAACACACAGTGCCGAGTGGCTAAATTTTCACACGCATCCGGGTAATTGTCAATCTGACATCCGGATGCGTGAGTTTTTTGATATATCAGCTGGTCTTACTGGCAATTTGTCAATACTTATTGCCCCGAAAGCCTAATGATTGAGACAGAAAAGAGTGGAAATTTCTTTTGCATTTAAGTTTTTTTTACTAACTTTGCCTCGGAAAAGGACTAACCTGGCTCCCTTGTGGGGCGTAAATTGAGATAAATAACTAATAGATAATTAATTATATGAACCTTCTGTTAGGCATTAGCAATGGCGACCTGGCGATTACGGCGGTATTGACCGGTATCGGCCTGGTTTTTGCCGCGCTTCTCATAGCGCGTCTTATTTCGCCGCGTTCATATTCAGTAAAGAAATCGGAACCATACGAGTGCGGTATTCCTACCCGCGGAGAATCCATGCTCCAGTTTAAGGTGGGCTACTACCTGTTTGCCATTCTCTTTTTGGTATTCGATGTTGAAACCGTCTTTCTCTATCCCTGGGCTGTAATCTGCCGGACTCTCGGTTCCGGTGGTCTTATTTGCATAGGGGTCTTCATGTTTATATTAATCTTAGGTCTGGCTTACGCCTGGAAGAAAGGAGCGCTCAAATGGCAGTAAAATCTCCCAAAATCCGCAGTATGAAGTATGAGGACTTCAAGGACAATCAATATATAGATTCGCTCGTTGAAGAACTTAATGCCACCGGAGCTAATGTAGTGGTCGGCAAGCTCGATCAGCTCATCAACTGGGGCCGCGCCAACTCTTTGTGGCCTCTGTGCTTCGGTACGAGCTGCTGCGCTATTGAGTTTATGTGTCTTGGCGCTGCACGCTACGATATGGCTCGCTACGGTGCCGAAGTCGCCCGTAACTCTCCGCGTCAGGCTGACTATATAATGGTGCAGGGTACCATTGTCCACCGTATGGCTCCGGTTCTCCGCCGCCTCTACGAGCAGCTGGCCGAACCCCGCTATGTGATAGCCTGCGGCGGATGCGCCGTATCGGGCGGCCCGTTCAAGAATTCCTATTGCGTTCTGCCCGGTGTCGACAAGATTCTTCCAGTGGATGTCTACATCCCCGGTTGCCCTCCGCGCCCCGAAGCCATGTTCTACGGTCTCATGCAGCTTCAGCGCAAGATAAAGGTTCAGAAATTCTTCGGCGGAGCAAACCGCAAGGAGAAAATTCAGGATTTCTTCGCTAAAAACGCCCGCGAGGTAGGAAAGTACTGATATCCTCCCGCTTGTTTATCAACATTAAAAAAGCTCCGACAAATATAATGGCTAATATTCAAGATATAATCGGCAAGATCTGTCCCTCGGCTACCTTTGAGCAAGGACAGACTCTTCTCGTCAATGTTCCCGCGCAGGACTGGCGCAAGCTGGCCGTGGCTCTGAAGCAAAATTCCGACCTCGATTTCGATGTCCTCTCCGCGCTTATCGGTATGGACTGGAAGGAGACGCTCGGTGTGATATATTACTTTACATCTACCTCCCGCAACTGGGAGATGCTTAGCGTAAAGGTTGAGGTGGCTGACCGGGAGAAACCTATGATTCATACTGTCAGCGACCTCTGGAAAGTAGCCAACTTCCAGGAACGCGAGGTGTATGATTTCTATGGCATAGAGTTTATCGAGCATCCCGACATGCGCCGCTTCTTCCTCCGCAACGACTGGGTGGGCTATCCTCTCCGCAAGGACTACGATGCCGATCCGGCCGTGAACCCTATACGTATGGAGGATGAGGAAAACGAGGATGACACCTATTCGCTCAAGGTGCAGCCCGACGGATCTGTGCGTAAGGTCAAGGGTAAAGTCTTTGATGCAGATGACTATGTCGTAAACATCGGTCCCCAGCATCCTTCCACACATGGTGTGATGCGTTTTCGCGCTGCACTCGATGGCGAGACTGTGAAGAAAGTCGATGTAGTCTCCGGCTACATCCATCGCGGTATAGAGAAACTGACAGAGGGCATGACGTATCCGCAGACTCTGCATTTCACTGACCGCATGGACTATATGAGTGCGCACATGAATCGCCACTGCCTCTGCATGTGTATAGAAAAAGCTATGGGTATCGAGGTGCCGGCCCGTGCGCAGGTTATCCGTACGATGATGGACGAGCTGATGCGTATCTCCTCCCACTTGCTCGCTTTCGGATGTACATCTATGGATATGGGCGCAACCACCTGCTTCTTCTACGGCTTCCGCGAGCGCGAAAAGGTGCTTGACATTTTTGAGAAGACCTGCGGCGCGCGTATGAGTATGAACTATAATGTCATCGGTGGCGTGATAGCTGATCTTCACGAGGATTTCGTAAAAGATGTGAAGGAGCTGTGTGCCATCATGCCGTCCCGTCTGAAAGAGTATCATAAAGTGTTCAGCGGCAATATTATAGCTAAGAATCGTATGGTCGGAGTCGGCATGTTGTCAAAGGAGGATGCCATCAATTACGATATTACCGGCCCCTCCGGACGCGGTTCGGGCTGGAGCTGCGACACCCGTAAGAAGCATCCCTATGCCTCTTATTCGCAGGTGCAGTTTGACGAAGTGCTTGAAGAAGGCTGCGACAGCTACGCCCGATATATGGTGCGTATGCGCGAAATCGAAGAGTCCGTCAAGATTCTTGAGCAGCTTGTAGATGCCATACCCGAAGGTCCCATCCGCGCCCAGGTGCCCAAGATTGTCAAGCTTCCTGAAGGCCGTTGGTACACTCAGGTTGAGGCCAGCCGTGGCGCTTTTGGCGTCTACATTGAGAGTAAAGGAGAGAAGAATCCCTACCGCATGCACTTCCAGAGTCCCTGCTTCAACCTTGTCGGAGTCATGGATCTCACTTGCAAGGGCAATATGATAGCCGACCTTATTGTCATAGGCGCTGCTCTCGACTTCGTGATTCCTGACATTGACAGATAATGCCATTACTATTATCAAGATAGACTAATACTACATTCCAATATGTTTGATTTCAGCGTTGTAACAAACTGGATTAACACTCAGCTCCTGAGTATCATGCCTGATTGGGCTGCCGTACTCATAGAGTGTATTATCATCGGTGTATGTGTGCTTGGCGCATACACTGTGCTGGCTCTTTTCTATATCCTATACGAACGCAAGCTTTGCGCCTGGTTCCAGTGTCGCCTTGGCCCTATGCGTGTGGGTAA
This sequence comes from Muribaculaceae bacterium, assembly GCA_017935045.1. Lineage (GTDB taxonomy): Bacteria > Bacteroidota > Bacteroidia > Bacteroidales > Muribaculaceae > Lepagella. Next base: position 87,982 of record JAGBIJ010000020.1, on the reverse strand, counting down.
ATGGGGTCTGCTGCAGGTATTCGCCGATATGTTCAAGATTCTTATCAAGGAATTGATTCCCCTTAAAGGCACTGACAAATTCCTGTTCAAGCTCGCGCCTTACATCATAATTACCGCTTCCGTTACCATGCTGGCATGTCTGCCCTGGGGTAAAGGAATGCAGATTATCAATTATAACATAGGCATTTTCTTTGTCCTTGCTGTCAGCTCAGTCGGTATACTCGGCATATTGCTTGCCGGATGGGCGTCCAATAACAAATACACTCTTATTGGCGCAATGCGTTCCGGCGCACAGATGATCAGCTACGAGCTTTCACTTGGATTGGCAATCATTACTATGGTTCTGTTTGCCGGCACAATGAACATTACCGACATAGTCGAGGCTCAGGATCGCGGCTGGTTCATATTTACAGGCCATATCCCTGCTATCATCGCCTGCATCATATATGTGATTGCGGCCACGGCTGAGACAAACCGCGGCCCCTTCGACCTGCCGGAGGCAGAACACGAGCTTACCGCCGGTTATCATACGGAGTATTCAGGTATCCATTTCGGTTTCTTCTATTTGGCTGAATACCTTAACCTCTTTATCGTCTCCGGTATTTGCTCACTTATGTTCCTGGGCGGATGGATGCCTTTCCATGTCAGCGGCTGGACTGGTTTCAACGAAATCATGGACTACATACCCGGTATAGTCTGGTTCCTGGGCAAAGCATTCTTCATCTCCTTCGTGATTATCTGGTTCAAGTGGACTTTCCCCCGTATCCGTATCGACCAGATGCTTGCTTTCGAGTGGAAGTACCTTATGCCTATAGCTCTTGCCAATCTTGTGGTTATGGCTCTGTGTGTGACCAACAACTGGCATTTCTGATACCTCTTTCCCTTATATAACAGAATATTAACAAGAAATCCATATACAAGAAAAATTTATGAGCGCTAAATTTGGTACAGTGACTCAAGTTATCGGTCCTGTGATCGACGTTTCCTTTGAAGGAGGCAAGGATGCCATTCCTCCCATTTATTCCGCACTTAAAGTGGAACGCGACAATGGCGAGACTCTCATATTAGAGGTCGAGCAGCATATCGGCGAAGACACTGTGCGCTGCGTGGCTATGGAGAGTACCGACGGCTTGCGCCGCGGCGTCAAAGTTGAGAATCTTGGCCATCCTATCGCTGTGCCTACAGGCTCACAGGTCAAAGGTCGTCTGCTCAACGTCATAGGCGAGCCTATTGATAAGCTCCCTGACCTTAAGCGCGAGAACATGCGCCCTATTCATCAGCCTGCTCCCGCGTTCGACGATTTGGCAATATCTACTGAGATTCTCTTTACCGGTATTAAGGTAATCGACCTTCTTGAGCCCTATTCCAAAGGCGGTAAGATCGGTTTGTTCGGTGGTGCCGGTGTAGGTAAGACCGTGCTTATCATGGAGCTTATCAACAATATCGCCAAAGGCCACAATGGTTTCTCTGTGTTTACCGGCGTGGGAGAGCGCACTCGTGAGGGTAACGACTTGCTTCGCGAGATGATAGAGAGCGGTGTCATCCGCTACGGCGAGAAATTCAAGGAGGGCATGGCCAAAGGAGAGTGGAACATTCAAGACGTTGACATGAAAGAGGTCAACAGCTCTCAGTCGACTCTTGTATTTGGACAGATGAACGAGCCGCCGGGCGCACGTCTGCGTGTGGCTCTGTCCGGTCTGACAGTAGCCGAGCAGTTCCGTGATCAGGATGGCGGCGGCAAGGACGTCCTGCTTTTCATTGACAATATATTCCGTTTCACACAGGCCGGTTCCGAGGTATCCGCGCTTCTGGGCCGTATGCCTTCGGCGGTAGGTTATCAGCCTACTTTGGCTTCAGAAATGGGTATTCTGCAGGAACGTATCACATCTACCAAGCAAGGTTCCATTACATCGGTTCAGGCTATCTATGTGCCTGCCGATGACCTTACCGACCCTGCTCCGGCAACCACCTTCTCATTCCTTGACGCTACTACCGTGCTTTCGCGTAAGATTTCCGAGCTTGGTATCTATCCGGCCGTAGACCCCCTGGAGTCAACGTCTCGTATCCTTGACCCCAATGTCATCGGCGAAGAGCATTACAATGTAGCGCAGCAGGTAAAGCAGCTGCTGCAGAAGTACAACGAGCTTCAGGACATCATTGCGATTCTGGGTGTCGACGAGCTTGGCGACGATGACAAGCTTGTAGTCGCCCGTGCCCGCCGTGCGCAGCGCTACCTCTCGCAGCCTTTCCACGTCGCAGAGCAGTTTACCGGTCTCCCGGGCGTGATGGTGCCGCTGTCAGAGACTATCCGTGGATTCAAGATGATTCTCAGCGGCGAGATGGATGAATATCCCGAGCAGGCCTTCCTCAATGTCGGTACTATCGACGAGGCGATAGCCAAGGGTAAGAAGATGCTTGAGGAAGTCTAATCCCGCTATTTGAGTTTACTTTATCTATAAACGCATTATCAATAAACGCATTATCATGACCGTCCGGCTCTCCTCCGGTGGTGTTGCAAATCTTTCGTATCATGACACTTGAGATTATTTCTGCCGAACAGATACTTTTTCAGGGAGAGGTCAACGCTGTTACCCTTCCCGGCGAGATGGGATCGTTCACTGTGCTTCAAAACCACGCTTCCCTGATTTCTGTCCTGGTGCCCGGTAAACTCCGCTACCTTGATGCCGAAGACTCAGAGCATACTGTCGACGTAAAAGGCGGTCTTGCCGATGTGGATAATAATGTTGTTTCTGTGTGCATTTATTAATCGCGTGACAATGAACAATAGCATAAGAAATATTTTCTTCCTCTTACTGACAGTCATGTTCTGCGCTCCGGTTGCGTCAGCTTCCGGAAGTGACGATAAGGAGGGGCTTGACGTGAAGGAAATTATCTTTGAACACCTCGGTGACGGTTACGGCTGGGAAGTGCCTTTCTTCCATGAATATCGCATACCGCTTCCTGTCATTGTCCGCGCTCAGGATGGCAGTTGGCATTGCTTTTCCTCGGCCAGACTGACTGAACTGATTGAGACTGAAGATGTAGCTACAGGAAAGAAGCATCATACGCTGAAGCCTGTGCCGGTCAAGGTAGACAGCGGCGACAAGACCTATACGTTTATGCTCTCCGGTTCGGAGGCTCATAAGAACAAGGTTGTCGAGCTTATGCCCGTGCCCACTGATATGGAGGATCGCCTTATACTTAAGGCTGACTCTGTGGCTGTAGCTGACAACGTGCAGCCGGACACTGTCCGTCTGGACGGCTATGAGTATGTCGACGGAAAGTATTATACTGAATATAAGCCGTGGGATATTTCTATCAGCAAGAACGTCCTCGCTCTCCTGTTGGCTGCCATTGTTGTTACTGCAATGATGATGTCAGTGGTACGCTGGTATCGTCGTCACGGTATGAAGGCACCCCGCAAAGGCACCGCTTTCCTTGAGCTTATAGTGGAGTTCGTCTACAACGGTGTCATCAAGAGTACTCTGGGCAAGAAAGCTCCGAAGTACGCGCCATATCTGCTGACGGCATTCTTCTTTATTTTGACCATGAATCTGCTTGGTCTGATAGTGATTTTCCCGGGTGGCGCTAACCTTACAGGCAATATCGCTATTACATTGGTTTTGGCGCTGCTGACTTTCATTATGACCAATGTCAAGGCCACTAAGCATTACTGGAAGGAAATTCTTTGGCCCGATGTGCCTATCTGGCTGAAGTGTCCGCTGCCCATCATGCAGTTCATAGAGATATTTGGTATCTTTACCAAGCCGGCCGCGCTGTGTGTCCGTCTGTTTGCCAACATGATGGGTGGTCACATGATTGTCATCACGCTGATTCTGCTCATCTTCATATTCGGAGCTTTCGGAGCTGCTGCCGCCGGAGGTGTGACGGTAATATCGATTATATTTACCATCTTCATGCTCGCTCTTGATGTGCTTGTCAGCTTCATTCAGGCATACGTCTTCACAATGCTCTCCACTATCTTTATCGGTCTTGCCCAGGAAGAGGGGCACGGCCATGATGAAGAGCATGTCGAGGCGCAAGTGTCAGTCACGCCGGCAAAGACCAAATAATTCTTTCTTCTTTTTGAATAAATACTACAACTGAAATATAAATTTAAACCATAAAACATCTACAACTATGTTATCAATGATTTTAGCAGACGCTATCGCAAATTTCGGCGCCGCAATCGGTGCAAGTCTCTCTGCCATCGCCGCAGGTATCGGTATCGGTAAAATCGGTGCTTCCGCCATGGAGGCTATCGCTCGTCAGCCCGAAGCAGCCAATGACATCCGAAGCAACATGATTGTGATTGCAGCTCTTGTCGAGGGTGTGGCTCTTTTCGCTGTTATTGTGTCGGCTCTTGCCATCTTCATCCAGTAAGATTAACCCCTTTCATTCCCATAGCTGATGGAATTATTCACGCCTGATTTTGGCTTGATATTTTGGATGTTCGTCGCATTCCTGCTGCTGTTTCTGGCACTCAGGAAATGGGCTTGGCCTGTCATTATCAAAAGCATGGAAGACCGTGCAGATTTGATTGACAAAGGTGTTGAATATGCCCAGAATGCAAAGGAGCAGCTTGAAGGAGCCCGCGAGGAAGCCCGTAAATACATAGCTGAAGCACAAAAGCAACAGGCCGAAATACTGCGTGACGCAGCAAAAATCAAAACGCAAATCATAGAGGAAGCGCGCAATGACGCCGCCCGTGAGGCGCAGAAGGTTATGGATGCTGCAAAACTCTCTATTGAGCAGTCACGCAAAGAGGCCGAACTGCAATTCAGAAATGAAGTCAGCAAGTTCTCTCTGGAGATTGCCGGCAAGATGATGCGCAAGCAGATGTCTTCCGACAAGGCTCAGACCGAGCTTGTAGACAAATTGTTGGACGAAATCGAAAAGAACTGATAAGCAATGAACGACGGTCTTATCCCACACAGATATGCCAAAGCCCTGTATAAGCTTGCTCTTGAGCGGGGCAACCAGAAGGCGGTATATGAAGAAATGAAAGCAGTCGTGGCCTCCTTTGAGTCCAATCCGGACTTGAATAAAGTCATGAACAATCCGTTCATCAGCCGCGAAGACAAAAGCCGGTTGCTTCTGACTGCCGCCGGATCCGGTGTGGAAGACGACTACCGTGCTTTCGTCAGACTCATCATCGACAAGGACCGCGAAATGTACGCCTATGAAATGGCGCTCGCGTTTCGAGATATCTATCGTCAGGCCAACGGCATTTCGCGCGTGTTGATTACTACAGCGGCGCCCATGCCTGATGCCCAGATGGACAAGATTCGCGCTCTTGTGACCTCATCGTTCCCCGGTCGTACGCTTGAGTTTTCTGCTGCCGTAGACCCCGGACTGATCGGCGGTTTCGTGATTGATGTCGACAACGTCCGTATGGACGCTTCTTTAAGCAACGAATTGGAAAAAATAAGATTAACACTTTTAAGCAGTAAATAGGAAAGATGCTAAACCCAAGTGAAATATCTGATATATTAAAACAACAGTTGGCCGATGTCAGCTCCAAGGCTAAATTTGAGGAAGTCGGCACCGTGCTCTCTGTGGGAGACGGCGTCGCTCATGTCTACGGTCTGGAGAACGTGAAAGCCAACGAGCTGGTGGAGTTTGAGAACGGCGTCAAGGGCGTCGCCCTCAACCTTGAAGAGAGCAATGTTGGTGTTGTGCTTCTCAATAGCGTAAACGAGGTAACTGAAAACATGTCGGTGCGCCGCACGGGCGAAATCGCATCTATTCCTGTAGGCGAAGGCCTGCTTGGACGTGTCATCAATATCCTTGGCGAACCTGTGGATGGCAAAGGGCCTATCTCCGGAGAGCGCATATTGCTTCCACTTGAGCGTAAGGCTCCCGGCGTAATCTTCCGCCAGCCGGTAAATCAGCCCCTTCAGACAGGTCTGAAAGCTGTCGATTCTATGATTCCTATAGGTCGTGGCCAGCGCGAGCTCATCATCGGCGACCGCCAGATCGGTAAGACAGCGATTGCTATCGACACTATAATCAATCAGCGCAAGAACTTTGACGAGGGCAAGCCCGTATATTGTATATACGTCGCAATCGGTCAGAAAGCCTCTACCGTAGCCTCCATTCTTCATACGCTTGAAAAATATGGCGCGCTTGACTACACTGTAGTGGTATCCGCTTCCGCATCCGATTCGGCCTCTATGCGTTATTATGCTCCTTTTGCCGGTGTTGCAATCGGAGAGTATTTCCGCGATACCGGCCGCGACGCACTCATCGTCTACGACGACCTCTCTAAGCAGGCTGTGGCCTACCGTGAGATTTCTCTTATCCTGAAGCGTCCTTCCGGTCGTGAGGCTTATCCCGGTGATATCTTCTATCTGCATTCACGTTTGCTTGAACGTGCTGCTAAAATCATTGACAATCAGGAGATAGCATCGAAGATGAATGACCTCCCCGAAGTTCTTAAACCGATGGTAAAGGGTGGTGGTTCGCTTACGGCGCTCCCTATTATCGAGACACAGGCCGGCGACGTATCTGCTTACATTCCTACCAATGTGATCTCCATTACCGACGGTCAGATTTATCTGGAATCCGCACTGTTCAACCAAGGTATCCGTCCCGCTGTGAACGTGGGTATATCTGTGAGCCGTGTCGGCGGTAACGCCCAGATCAAGGCTATGAAAAAAGTGGCCGGTACGCTCAAGATTGCGCAGGCTCAGTTCCGCGAGCTGGAATCATTTACCAAATTCGGCGGCGACATTGATCCTGTGACTGCCAAGGTCATAGACCGCGGTCGCAAGAATCAGGAATTGCTTGTCCAGCCTCAGTATAAGCCCTGGGCCGTAGAAGACGAGATTGCTGTAATCTATTGCGGTGTCAACGGTCTGCTTGAAAATGTGCCTTTGGATAAGGTTCACGAATTTGAGTCTCTGTTGCTTGAACTCCTTAAAGCCAAGTATCAGAAAGAGGTACTCACTCCGCTGCGCGAAGGCAAGCTTACTGCCGAGGTAGAAGAGCTGCTGCGCAAGTGCGCCGCTGAGGTTTCAGGCAAATATAACTCATAATCAAAGTGTTGTGGGCGGCTTCCCCGGAAGCCTCCCGCAACTCAATTTCAGTTTATAATCACAAGATCAGTCACTCTGAAAACGAAGACGTAAGAAATGTCCACATTACGAGAACTTAAGACACGCATTGGCTCCGTAAGCTCCAGCGAGAAGATTACAGGCGCCATGAAAATGATTTCTTCGGCGAAGGTTCATAAATATGAGCAGGCTCTGAAGCGCCTGTTGCCGTTCAAGACTCAGATAAAGTCGATAATGGGACATCTTCTTAACACAGACAGTGAATACTCGTCCCCACTGCTTGAACAGCGTGCAGAAGTCAAAAAAATCGGTGTCATTATATATGGTAGCGACGATGGCTTGTGTGGCGCATATAACATAAACATATTCAAGCATCTCATAATTACCCTTGCGGATCTTCGCAATAAGTATGGAGAGCAGGTTCACTTCGTGCTTTTCCCGGTCGGCAAGAAGATGGCGCGTCCCGTTGCCAAAATCGCGGCAGACGATGTAGAGGTTATCGTGCCTGAAGGCGTCGACTCAAAAATGGAGGGGAAGACAGTCAACGATTTTACGTTGGGCATGCAGAAGCGCTTTACCGACGGAGAGCTTGATGAAATACATGTCGTATATATGAATTTCATCTCTATGAGCCGTCAGAGAGTAAAATCAGAGACATTGTTCCCGGTGTCTGCCGCCGCTCTCAACGAATCGGCTGACATGGCCGGAGCCAACAAGCTCTATATCTTTGAGCCAGATCCCAACCGTATTTTCAATGAAGTGCTGCCCATGTTCGTGTTGTCTACAATGCAGGAGATAACCATTGAAAACCGGGCATCGGAGCAGGCAGCGCGTATCATGGCTATGCAGAGCGCCAACGATAATGCCAAGAAACTTCTTGACGAGCTTCGTCTGGAATTCAATAAACTGAGACAGCAAAGTATTACCACCGAGTTGCTTGACATACTCGGCGGACAAGTAGAACGATAAGTGATGTCCGGATCGCGCTATGGCAACCTGCCTGACTGGCTTTTTGACGTGGCGCTCCCGATTGACCGAATTTCTAAACAAATCTAAGTAAGTCAGTAAAATATAATTATATAACACGTAAGTCATATTGCCCCTGTCGCGCCGTTCAGCCGTTCGGTCTCGTGGCGGATGCTGGCTTACTTATCTCCAGTATATATTTATGAGTAACATTAAGGAATATTTTTCATCGGTAGGACAAGGCATTAAAAGTCTGGTGAAAGGTATGCAGGTTACCGGCAAGGAGCTTGTCACACCTAAGATTACTGAGTGTTATCCCGAAAATCGTGATACACTCCAGATTTCTGACCGCTTCCGTGCCGAGTTAACTCTGAAATATGACGAGGAAGGTCGCCATAAATGTATAGGTTGCGGTATCTGCCAGATGAATTGTCCGAATGGCACCATCAAGCTTACCACAAAGATGGTGGAACTGCCTGACGGAAAAAAGAAAAGGAAGCTTGACAAATATTTGTATGATCTCGGAAGCTGCACGTTCTGTATGCTTTGTGTGACCACATGTCCGCAGAACGCTCTCGAGTTCTCCAACGATTTCGAGCAGGCCGTCTTCACACGTGACAGTCTTGTCAAGCAACTCAACTATAAACCAGAAGTTCCGGATGCCCCGGCTCCCGCCAAGGCTGCTCCGGCTGCCAAGCCCGCCGCGCCTGCCGCGAAGCCTGCAGACGCCGCAGCCGCCAAATCCGATGCCGCGACTTCAACTCCTACTGATAAATAATAATTCATATAATGGAATCTATAGGAAATATCGTATTGTATTTCGTGGTGAGTCTCGTCATCATCATATTCTCTGTGATGGCGGTCACAACGCGTAAAATACTGCGTGCCGCCACCTATCTGCTGTTTGTCCTGTTGGGTACGGCCGTCTTTTATTTTCAGCTTGGATACGAATTCCTCGGCGCTGTTCAGATTGCAGTCTATGCCGGCGGTATTCTTGTCCTCTTCGTATTCTCTATTCTGCTGACCCAGCATCCGGCCGATGACAGCAAAGTCCTCACGATGCACCGTCGCTTTGTCGGCATATTGGCTTCCCTGCTTGGTGTGGCGCTGCTGGGCTACGCCCTGTACACCATGCCTTTCGCAGAAGGCATGTCGCTACAGACAGCCCTTACGGCCAACGATGTGGATATGCAGATGATTGGCTCAAAACTGCTCAGTACCGACAAATTCGGCTACATGCTTCCGTTTGAGGCAGTCAGTGTGTTGTTACTCGCATGTATAATCGGTGGTATCGCTATCGCCCGCAAACGCTGATATGATTATGAATCTTGATATGCTCATGTACCTTATTCCGAGTCTCATCATGTTCGCATGCGGAGTATTCGGTTTCATTACCCGTCGTAATCTTATCGCGATTCTTATCTCGCTCGAGCTTATGCTTAACGCCGTAGATTTGAACTTTGTGATTTTCAATCGCTTCCTGTTCCCCGGCGAGTTGGAAGGCATGTTCTTCACACTGTTCTCCATCGGTATCGCAGCAGCGGAGACGGCTCTCGCAATCGCGATTATCATCAATATCTTCCGCGCAGTGAAGAATGTTGACGTAAAGGAAATCACTAAATTGAAATTCTAAGATATGGATATCACATTACCAATTTTAATCCTCGCGATTCCGATAGCGATGTTCCTTATCTTGGGACTCACCGGAATGAAGATGAGCCATAAGATGGCCGGCGTGCTTGGTATCTGCGGTATGGGTACCACTATGGTGCTGTCCTACATTGTGGCATACACATACTTTTTCAGCTCAGGCAGCGCCATTACTGCCGACGGCATGTCGATGCCGTTTATTGTAGACGGCGTGCGTCAGCAGATACAGATGTTTGACGTTACCTGGCTATCCTGGGCATTTGAGCGTGGTACGCTTACAGTCAATCTGGGCTTCCTTCTTGACCCGATCAGTGCGATGATGCTTGTAGTGATTACTACAATATCTTTCTTCGTGCATCTGTATTCCTGGGGATATATGGAAGGAGAGAAAGGCTTCCAGCGTTTCTATGCGTTCCTGTCGCTATTCTCCTTCTCTATGCTCGGTCTTGTCGTAGCCACCAATATATTCCAGATGTATATCTTCTGGGAGCTGGTAGGTGTAAGTTCATACCTGCTTATCGGTTTCTATTACAAGCTTCAGTCGGCTGTAGCCGCATCGAAGAAGGCATTTATCGTGACGCGTTTTGCAGACCTCGGCATGCTGATCGGTATTCTGATTCTCTCTTATTATACAAAGACATTCAACTTCATCGACCTGACGCAAGCCGGCGGCCCTGAAGAAGTATTCAATACCATAGGCAGCGGCTCGGTATTCATGGGCTGCTCCGTGCTGACCTGGGCTTTGGTGCTGATATTTACCGGCGGTATGGGTAAATCGGCCATGATGCCTCTGCACATCTGGCTTCCTGACGCTATGGAGGGCCCGACACCGGTGTCCGCTCTTATTCACGCTGCCACCATGGTTGTGGCCGGCGTCTATCTGGTGGCCCGTATGTTCCCGCTCTATCTGATGGAGCCTGCCTCGCTTGATTTCATTACCGGCATCGGTGCGATTACAGCTCTCTATGCCGCAGTAGTCGCCTGTACGCAGATTGACATCAAGCGCGTCCTTGCGTTCTCTACTATTTCTCAGATTGCGTTTATGATGGTTTCACTCGGTGTCGCACGCCCGGAGATACATGAGGGTCTGGGTTATATGGCCTCCATGTTCCATCTGTTTACGCATGCTATGTTCAAAGCGCTCTTGTTCCTTGGCGCCGGCGCGCTTATCCACGCCGTTCACTCCAACGACTATACAGCTATGGGCGGTCTGCGCAAATATATGCCTATTACCCATTGGACATTCCTTATCGGCTGTCTGGCCATTGCCGGTATCTGGCCTTTCTCCGGATTCTTCTCCAAAGACGAAATGCTTTCGGCCATGTACGGCTACAGTACTTTCTGGGGAATCTGGATGACTGCCGTAGCCGGTCTGACTGCGTTCTATATGTTCCGTCTCTACTACCTGATATTCTGGTGGGACGAGAATCCGCACTACAAGCATCATACTCCCCATGACGCCCCGTGGCAAATGAGCCTGCCGCTCATCATACTTGCCGCTGTCAGCTGCGTAGCCGGTTTCATACCTTTCGGCGAGCTTGTGACTTGGAACGGAGAACCCTATCATATACATATTGACTGGGTAGGCGTGGCTATTCCGAGTCTCTGCGTAGCCGCGGCCGCAATTCTGCTGGCTACTATCATGTACCGCAAGAAGAATTCTCTGCCCGACAAGGTGGCCGCAATCTGGCCCGGACTCTGGACAGCAGCCCACCACCGCTTCTATTGGGACGAAATCTATATGTTTATCACTCACAAGATTATCTTCAACGGTATCTGTAGCGCCATCGCCTGGTTCGACCGCCACATCATTGACGGCACCATGGACATGTTCGCCAAAGTCACTCAGAAGACATCTTATGCGATTCGTGGTTTCCAGAGCGGAAGTATTCAGGCATACGTCTGGTGGTACTTCCTTGGCGCTGTCGCTCTTGCTGCAGTTACCGCCTGGGCCATACTTTAAGACTACATTTTGCTAACGACCTATAATTGACACTAACTGACTATGATACTTTCTAATATTCTGATTTGGTTTGTCATCATCCCGATGCTTATGCTGGCCGGGTTGGCAGTCTGCCGCAAAATGAACCAGATTCGTGCCGTCATGGTGGTCTTGTCCACCGCTCTGCTGGTGCTTGCCGGCTATGTGTGCGTATCGTTTCTTGAACTGCGTGCCGCCGGTGTGCAGGATGAAATGCTCTTCCAGGGTCACTGGACCTGGTACGCTCCGCTGAATATCAAGCTTTCTGTCGGCGTTGACGGTATTTCAGTACTGATGCTGATGCTTTCAGCCATCATTGTCTTCGCCGGAACGTTCGCCTCATGGAAAATCGATCCGCTGCCGCGCAACTTCTTCCTGTGGTTCGCACTGTTGTCCATGGGTGTGTTCGGCTTCTTTATCACTATAGACATCTTCACGATGTTCATGTTCTATGAGGTAGCTCTGATTCCCATGTATCTGCTGATCGGAGTCTGGGGAACCGGCCGCAAGGAGTATTCAGCCATGAAGCTGACATTGATGCTCATGGGTGGTTCGGCTTTCCTTATGCTCGGCTTGCTCGGCATCTATTGGCACTCCGGTCCCGGAGCAGACGGCGCGGCCCACACATGGAATATCCTTGAGATAGCCCGCAACAATTCCATCAGCACAGGTTGGCAGTACTTCCTGTTCCCGATGACATTCGTAGGCTTCGGCGTACTCGGCGCCATGTTCCCCTTCCACACATGGAGTCCCGACGGCCACGCCTGCGCTCCGACAGCGGTATCAATGCTTCATGCCGGTGTGCTTATGAAACTCGGCGGCTATGGCTGCTTCCGCATCGCCATCTACCTGCTGCCTCAGGCTGCCAACGATCTGGCATGGATTTTCATCGTACTTACCGGTATAAGTATCGTCTATGGAGCCTTCTCGGCCTGCGTTCAGACTGACCTCAAATATATCAACGCTTACTCATCGGTGTCGCACTGCGGCATGGTGCTGTTCGCAATCCTGATGCTCAACACCACGGCGATGACCGGCGCCATCCTTCAGATGCTCTCTCACGGTCTGATGACAGCCCTGTTCTTCGCGCTGATCGGTATGATTTACGGACGCACGCATACCCGCGACATCCGCAAGATGGGCGGTCTGATGCAGATTATGCCTTATCTGGGTGTCTGCTACATGATAGCCGGTTTCGCTTCTCTGGGTCTGCCGGGTCTGTCGGGCTTCGTAGCCGAGATGACTATCTTCTTCGGTTCGTTTGAGCACGCAGACATGTTCCACCGCGTCTTCGTCATTGCAGCCACCTGCTCCATCGTGATAACCGCAGTCTACATATTGCGTGTCGTCGGCAAGCTTCTGCTTGGCAAGGTACAGGACGAACATCATCGCCAGCTTACTGATGCCACCTGGTGGGAACGTCTGTCTACTGTGACACTGATCGTCTGCATCACAGCCATAGGTTGCTTCCCCAACTGGATTAACGAGACAATACAGCAGAGTTTTATTCCTATAATGAAGAATCTGACTGCTGCAATCTGATAACTCTAAGAATAAGAAAAACAGACAACAATGAATTTGGATTATTCACAATTTTTCGCAATGCGTATGGAGCTGCTCGTACTGGCAGTCTTCCTGATCGTATTCTTATTCGATACCTTTGCCTCGGACAAGGGCCGCAAGGCCACCACACCGTTGGCGATAATATGTTTCGGATTGGCTACGGTAGCCGGATTTTTCTGCTGCGGTGATGCTGTCACGGCGTTCAACGGCATGTATGAGACGTCTCCGGTCATCTCCACTGTAAAGTGCATACTCAACATAGGCGCTTTCATCGTGCTGCTCCAGGCAGTAAACTGGGTAGACTCCGAGGATGGCGCGATAAGACGCGGAGAGTTCTTCGAGCTTTTGTTCGTCACGCTGTTCGGCATGTATCTGATGATTTCAGCCCGTCATTTCCTGCTGTTCATCATCGGTCTGGAGAGCGCGTCGCTTCCGCTCGCCGCTATGGTCGCTTTCAATAAAAACAAATATGAGAGCCATGAGGCTGCCGTGAAGTATATCTTTACTGCTGTTTTCTCCTCCGCTATATTCATGATGGGGCTCAGCTTCGTGTACGCACTGTCCGGAGGTTCGCTCTACTTTTCCGACATCGCCGACATGATCGCTACTCAGCCCAACAGTGTGATGCTGATTACGGCTCTCTCATTCGTGATTGCCGGCTTCGGCTTCAAGCTCTCGCTCGTGCCTTTCCATCTCTGGACTGCCGATACTTATCAGGGAGCGCCTACGTCTGTCACTTCCTATCTGTCGGTCATCTCCAAGGGCTCGGCCGCGTTCGCGTTCCTCGTAGTGCTCTGCCAGGTCTTCGGCTCCGTTTACTCCGATGTGTGGGAGTGGATGATGTATGCCTTGATTATACTGACAATCACAGTCGGCAACCTCTTCGCCATACGTCAGCGTAACATGAAGCGATTCATGGCGTTCTCCTCCGTATCGCAGGCAGGCTACATCATGTTAGGTATAATCGCAGCCAACGTGTTGGGCATGACCTCCATGATATTCTATATCCTGGTCTACATCTTCAGCAACCTCGGCGTCTTCGGCGTTATTCAGGCTATCGAGAACAAGACAGGTCTTGTCAGCATGGATGACTACAAGGGTCTGCACAAGACCAACCCCTGGCTTTCATTCGCCATGACGCTGGCCGTCTTCTCGCTGGCCGGTATCCCGCCGTTCGCCGGATTCTTCTCCAAGATACTGATCTTCACATCCGTGACTGAGCATGAAAGCACAGCTCTGTATGTGCTTGTGCTTATAGCGTTGATTAACACCATCATATCGCTGTACTACTACCTGCTCGTAGTCAAGGCCATGTGGATCAGCCCCGACGAGCCTGTGGTTCCCTCGTTCCGCAGCAGCTGCATTGAGCGTTTTGCTCTGTGGATATGCACCCTCGGCATTGTATTGCTCGGTATAATCAGCTGTGTCTATGGCACTATCTACTGTGTCAGCGACCAGGCTGCCGCCAATGGATTCTTCGCAAGCCTTCTCTAATAAGCTCTATAAATCCAGTAACCCCGTAAATTTCGATTTACGGGGTTATTGTATCTTTTCACAAACCTTTTTCCCCTGCTATTGCAGACAAATTTCTAATACAATCGGATATGAAGAAAAACTTTCAGATATTCCTGCTTATAGGATTGATTTTCGTAATGCTTCCGTCCGCTCTCTGCGATTGCTCGAATAACAAAGCGCGGAATGTCGCTGAAGTGAGCAACAGCAGGGCTGAAATCGAGAGAGAGCTGCGCGCGGCCATAGACACTGACTCTCTCGCGCGACAGTACTTCGACTGCCTGTATCGCGGCTTGGCGCAGGATTCGGCGCACATCGGGGCGAAATGGTTCCTCGCCAATGTCCCGCCGCAGGCTGAGAAATCCTTTCAGCTGAGATGGAAGAAAATAAACGAAAATCTCAAGAAGGACGGTAAATCCCTGGACTGCAGCGTCATACTAATCGGTATCTTGTGCGAGAACGTGTGGACCGAGGATTCGGTAACGAAAGCGAAACTCGCTCAAAACGCGCTGACCGCCGAGGACGTCGAGCTTTTCCTCGTTTCCCTGAGAGACAGAGAAGGCAACGACTACTTCCTCGTAAATCCCGAATACTGATAGCACCGGGTCAGCCCCAATGCAGTGTTATAAATTCGATAATGCCATATTTGCGGATATATCGGAAACTGGCGGAGGCGGCGCCCAAGGCCGGAGGCCTTTTTGTTAGCCCTGGTGCTTGTCACCCGGGGTACCGGGTCAGGTGTAGGCCAACGGCTCCAGCGGAGGCGTACTATGAATAAGTACACCTCCTCCGGAGCCGTCTTCATGGTTGCTGGCGATACCCCGGGTGGCAAGCACCCGGGGCTAACAATATTTCAGGCCACCGGCCTGACGCCGCAACTGACGTATTGTTAGCATGTAAATGCGATAATGCCGTTTTGGCGGTATATCAGAAAATGAGCGGATTCGGCAATAGCAAGCTGAATGCCGTGTTGACGATGTATCAGGGAGAGGGCGGAAGCGGCGAGGCAGGCCGGAGGCCTGTAATTTTGTTAACCCCGGGTGCTTGTTACCCGGGGGACCGGGCCAGTGTAGGCCAGCGGCCCCTGCGGGGGCGTACTAATGCATGGGACGCTCCCGCCGATGCCGTTTCCCGTGGTTGTTGCCAACGTCCCGGAGACACCAAAATTATCCGCCCAGCCCGCCCCGTGGAAAGGCGGTTTTTAACCGTCGGCCACACTTGTGCCTGCGCTATCCCGGTTGAAAGGCACTTTTTACCGCCTTATCATGTAATTTGCTGGATGGTATTTGCCGAGGCAGCAAATTTTTTGTATTTTTGTGCTTGCTAATACTGATTGACCTATGCGACTGATATATAGCTTGATTCTTGTTTTGACCGCCGTGCTGCCGGCTCTGGCTCAGCAGCTGCGTCCGCTCTCTCTTGAGCCTGTCTCCGACGTGCTTCGCGGCTCCATGATACGTCCCGATGCCAATGGCGTGGAGGCGGCTCTCGTCAAGGTGCTTCTGCCGGTGCAGGGCGTGGAGTTTGACGGCAACATGATAGGCGATGCCGAGTTTCATACCAACGAATACTGGGTATGGCTCGAGGCTTACCGCGAAGGCATCAGTCCCGGCACACGCGAGTTTAAGATTCATTGTCCCGGTGCGGAGACGCTGCGCGTCTGCTTCACCGACTTCAGCGACATAGCTCTGCTCAGTCCTAAGACGGCCTACGAGCTGCGTCTCGATGTCCCCCCTTACCTGCTCGGCCGTCCCTCCGGGCCGGCTGACCCCGGTGGCAATTACTTTGTCCTGAGCGTAACCCCTAAGAGCAATGTTGTGGTGCATGTAGACGGTCAGCTCGCCGAGGTCGCCGACGGCGAGACGATACTTTTCTGCCGCTACGGCGACCACAGCTACTCCGTCGAAGCACCCGGCTATCTGGCCGAAAAAGGCGCTTTCACTATCATGAAGGGAGGCGACAAGGTTGTAAAAAATGTCACGCTCCAGTCAAGAATGTCCAACGTGACCGTGACCGCCGCCACTCCAGGCACCGTCATCAGCCTCAACGGCCAGCGCAAAGGCACCGGTAGCTGGAGCGGCGCCCTCGGTGCCGGCACCTATCAGCTTGAAGCCACTCTTGAGGGTCACGAGCCGTACCGCACATCCTTCGATGTGGCCGAAAGAGAGACCCGCACGGTAGAGATACCCGCCCTGACCCCGATTTACGCGCGCCTTGATGTGACCTGCAAACCCGCCGGCGCCACCATAACCATCGACGGCAAACAGGCCGGTACCACCCCCCAAGTCTTTACTGAGCTGCTTGAAGGCCGGCACAAGCTGACCGTCAGCAGCCCCGGCTACCAGACTCTGACCCGCGACCTGACCCTCTCCGCCGCTCAACCCGTCACAGTCGCCGAAGCTCTCACGAAGAAAACTACAGTAAGCAAAAAAGGCGATGGATTGCGGAAAGCACAGCACCTGAGCCTTTGTGTATCTGATAAAGACGGCAATATTTTCTATTTTACTGATGATCAGTGGAAAAATCTGTCCTCATCTGACAAATCTGATTATAAACCCAAAGGAGTAGTAATCAAAGATGAAACAGATGCTTTTCTTGTGGCGATGGAAGATGCCGGCGAAGGTAATTGGGATTATGCTTGCCGTAATGGGGCTCCGTCTATAGAAAGGCTGAAATTGATTTACAAGTATAGAGATTCTTTAAATAAGAAGTTAAGGGTATTCGGCAGGGAAGGATTGCTAATAGATGATTGGTATTGGTCATCAACTGAATTTGATTCTTCCTACGCGTCGATCGTTGACATGGGCAGCGGCCACGTGTTCAACGGCGGCAAGACAAGCGCAATCAGGGTTCGCGCGGTAGCCCTCGTCTCCGAGGCCGTGGCGATGTAAACCCTTATTTACTTCAATCCTTATATACTTCGGCGGCGAGAGCCGCCTTTGCACCAAATACCCGAATCCCCGAACCGCCGTATGCTTTGAAGCAGCAACGCCATGACTTCGCCCCGCCGAACGACTTGCAATCTACGGGCTGGTCAACGGATGTGTATATGCAATTATACTACGTTGGCGGTGTATCAGGGAGCGGTCGGAAGCGGCGCGCCAGGCCGGAGGCCTGAAATATTGTTAGCCCCGGGTGCTTGTCACCCGGGGTACAGGGTCAGGTGTAGGCCAACGGCCCCTGCGAGGGCGAACGATGAATAAGTACGCCTCCTCCGGAGCCGTTTTCATGGATGCTGGCGGTACCCCGGGTGGCAAGCACCCGGGGCTAACAAAATTTCAGGCCTCCGGCCTGACGCCGCAACCGACATATTGTCAGCGTTATATATGCGATAGCGGGGAGCGAACCATGAATAAGTACGCCTCCTCCGGAGCCGTTTTCATGGTTGCTGGCGATACCCCGGGTGGCAAGCACCCGGGGCTAACAATATTTCAAGCCTCCGGCCTGCCTCGCCACATTTAACAGTTTCTCGCAGTGAGGGTTGTCAAAAACCATGGGAAACGGAGGGGGCGTACTTCGCATCGGGTCGACTGTGGGAGCTCGTTGCTGCAGCGGTGGGCGTAACACGCATCGGGTTGGCGGTTGGGAAGCGCGTTGCCAAGGGGGGTGCGGGGGGTTAGACGGGGTCGACGTCGTAATGGAGGAGTATGGATTTCATTTTGGGGTCGGCGCAGAGGCGGACGTAGATGTTGCGGAGGATGGCTTTGACTTTGGACATTGAGGCTCCGGCCTCTATCTTGAGCATGAGTGAGCGGATGTGGTAGTTGCTGATGCGGCCGATATAGGGCTTCTCAGGACCCAGCACACGGCGTCCGAACGTGGCCTGGAGGGCTTTGGTGTATTTGACCGCCATGTCGATGAGCGTCTGCTCGTTTTTGGCGCGGAGATAGATATTGATTATCTTTGTAAAGGGTGGGTAGGCATATTGGCTGCGTTCCTGTATCTCATGGTCATAATATGCCTTGTAGTCGTGATTCACGACTTTGGCTATTATGGGATTGTCAGGGTCGACAGTCTGGATTATCACTTGTCCCGGATCATGGCGGCCTGCCCGGCCGGCGACCTGCTCGAGCATGTTGTAAGCACGCTCGTCGCTGCGGAAATCCGGAAAATTGAGTATAGTCTCGGCATTGACGATGGCCACGAGCGTGACATTCTGGAAATCAAGGCCCTTGCTTACCATCTGTGTGCCGACAAGTATGTCGGTCTTTTTGCCGGCGAATTTGCTTATGATTTCTTCGTAGCTGTCTTTGTTGCGCGTCGTGTCCAGGTCCATGCGCGTGACCTTGGCGTCCGGGATCAGCTCGGCTATATCCGAGGCTATACGTTCTGTCCCGAATCCAAATACGCTCAACGCATTGCTTCCGCATGCGGGGCACACCTCAGGTCGAGAGACCGAGTGGCCGCAATAGTGGCAGCGCAGCTCGTTGATGTGCTTGTGGTAGACAAGCGATACGTCGCAGTTGACGCATTTGGGGGTCCAGCCGCACTCGTGGCATACGAGCATGGGGGCATAGCCCCGGCGGTTCTGGAATATAATGGACTGCTTGCCTTGCTTGACGCGGCTTTCCACGGCCTGAAGCACGGTATCGGAGAATATGCCGCGATTCCGTTTCTGCTTGCGTTGCTGCCGCATGTCCACCACCTGTACATCCGGTAAGTTTACTCCCGAATAGCGTACTGAAAGCTCGACGAGGCCATATTTGCCGTTAAGCGCTTTGTAATATGTCTCGACAGAAGGAGTGGCGCTTCCGAGCAGCGCTTTGGCTCCGTGCATGGAGGCGAGCATGATGGCTGCGTCGCGGGCGTTGTAGCGCGGAGCCGGGTCGTACTGCTTGTAGCTTGATTCATGCTCTTCATCTACTATAACCAGCCCCAGCCGGGCGAACGGCAGAAATACGGAAGATCGTACTCCGAGAATCAGAAGCGGCTCACGGGTCTGGAGCAGCCGTCGCCAGATGTCCACGCGCTCATTGTCGGAGAAGCGGGAATGGTAGACGAGCAGCCGGTCGCCGAATATACGGCGCAACCGAGTGGTCAGCTGTGTGGTCAGGCTTATTTCCGGCACAAGGTACAGCGCCTGATCTCCGTGGTCGAGGGTATCGCTGATCAGATGCGAATATATTTCAGTCTTTCCGCTGCCGGTCACGCCGCGAAGCAGCGTGACGCGGTTTGACGACATGGAGCGACGCACTTCGCGCAGCGCTGTCTGCTGCGGCTCTGTCAGCGTGGGCAGACTGACCACTGCTGTCTGTCCTACGCCGCTGAAGCGATTGACTTCCACCTGCTCTATGGCGAGTATTCCTTTTTCAACCAATGTCTTGAGCGTAGCTGACGAGCAGCCGCTCTTTTCAAGCAGAGTGGCGCGCTCTACCGGGCGGAGCTGCTCGGTCGGGTGCATCCAGCCCGAGAGGTCGAGGTAGGCGACGAGGAGTTGCTCCTGTCTGCGCGCTTTGCCTATGGCATCGAAGCATGCGTGCAGGGCGGCCGTGTCGCCTCTGCGGCAACAGAGTCTGACAAGATTCAGCTTCCGGGAGATGTATTTGTCCACTATGCGCTCGGCTACGGACAGAAGCCCCGCCTCCAGCAGACGACTGATATGTGCCCTTACGTTGGGAATTTCACATTTCTTTTCTATGTCGGATATTCTTATTTTACCCGCATGACTGATAAATGCGTATAGAGTCGCTTGGTTTTCAGTGAGTACGCTGAAGTCTTCGGGAATTGTGTCCGGATTTGCCGAAACGTATGTCTCGCTTTCTACTTTCAGGGCAGCCGGCAACGCCGCTTTCATCACATCGCCCGGATTGCAGAGATAATATTCAGCTATCCACTCCCAGAAGCGCAGCTGCGGGTTGCGCAGTATAGGAGTGGAGTCGAGGGGCATAATAATATCCTTCGGCTGAAACTCAGCCGGAGGATTGTCGTGAAGCCGGGCCACGATACCCGTATTGCAGCCTCGTGAGCCAAACTGTACGAGAACTCTTGTCCCTACCTTTATGGCATCGCGCATTTGCCGAGGCACGGAGTAGGTAAAAGTGGAGGGTATGGGCAGAGGCAGTATGATCTCGGCGAAGCGGCACATCTCAGAAAAGGTAAGCTACCTTGACCTGCCAGCCTTCCGGGCGCTGGCTGAAGTTCTCGAGCTTCACTGTGCGGGCTTCGTATGTAAAGTCCCAGTAGTAGCCGCCGGAGATCTGGAAGCGTCTGAACAACTCGGCTCCGATGCCGAACTGCAGACCTACAGAGCCGCCTGAGTACTCAAGCGCAGGAAGATCGTTATGGCCTACGTTGATGTTGAATACCGGTCCGACGAAGGCGAACGGAGCTATTTTCTGCTCGATTCCGTCCAGACGCGTGTATTTGAAGCGGAGATTGACGGGAATCTGGATGAGGTGCATGGTACTCTGCTCTGTGCCATAGCCATCTGATGCCCATATCAGGCGGTCTCCCAAGTGCAGTCTGGAGCCGTGCATCTGGTAATTGAGGCCGAAATCCATGCCGAAACCAATGCCGGGAAACATCAGCTCACCCATTATTCCGACGCTGAAGCCGGGAGAAGGATCGACTTGAATCAGATCCTGCTTGAAGTGATATTTTTCGTAATTGAAGCCGGCTACGGCCGCCCAGCGGAACTGGGCTGAGGCCGTAAGCGCGGCGCAGGCCAGCAGCAAGCATAAGAACAGTTTCTTCATTGTCTGGCTGTAAAAGGGGTTAGAAAAGGTATGCGGCCGTGATGGTCCAATAGTTGTTCTTGAGTTTGATTTCGTTGGAAACGGTAATGTCATCGCTGAATTTTTTCAGGATGTTATTCATACCGAAACCGTAGCTCGCGCCAATCTGTACATGGTTGAATACCTCCAGGCCCAGACCGATGTTCCAGGCACACTGAAATGTCTTGGTCTTGAGAACATCGTCATCGCCGCCGAACTTGAAAGCGAACGAAGGGCCGGTAAAGATATACGGTTTGACTACGGGCACCATGCCGAAGCGGTATTTGATATTGACGGGAATCTCCAGAAAATCTTTCTTAGGGGTTATCTCATGTGCGTCGCTGAGTGCGGCTCCGTCGATTGCTATGATGCCTGTAGAGGCTGACATGTGGGTGTACATGAGCGATGCGTCGAAGCAGAGGCCGACGAGAGGTACGGTAAATTCCGTCATCACGCCGCCGGTAAAGCCGCAGCCGTTGTCTTCATCAAAGTTATGCTTTACGTTGTCAAGATGAAGGCTGTTGAGATTGAGGCCGGCCTTGATACCGAAGCGGAACTGAGCGTTGGCCTGACCAGCGGCGAAGAGTGCCACTAAGACTACAATGATGGATTTCCAGATGGTTTTCATAAACAGGTGGTTAAAGTGAATAAGTAAGAGACCTGCCGCAAATTCAGTCCGTAAGAACGCTGCGGTAGAGTCTGGCGGGTGTAAATCAAGAGACAAAGTTAGTCAAAAAAATCGGATATGCAGCCATGCCGGGAGTGATTTTTGCCGTAAGCGGAAGATTTTGCTCTTTATTACGGTGTCTGATAGATAGGACTAAAGCGGTTTAAGGTATTTGGAGTATGTTTGCGTGAAAGAGAAATAATTGCTAATTTTGCATAACGAACGCGGCGCCTGTGCCGCAGATAAAGCGAACCGATATGACAGAGAATACACAGACCGGCAACTCCGCGGATGAAGCGCGTGTTGCCGACAATAAGCCGAAATGTAGTCTTGACAGTGAGGAACAGGGTCTGGAGATTACACGAAAAGCGATAGATATGCTCCGGACCGTGTTTGATCCGGAAATCCCGGTCAATGTATATGATCTTGGCCTGATATACAAAATCGACTATGACCCGACCGACGAGACGCTGCATGTAGACATGACTCTGACGGCGCCCAACTGTCCGGCTGCAGACTTCATCATGGAGGACGTAAGGCAGAAGCTCGTAAGCATCGAGGGTCCTAAGGCCGTAGATCTGCGGCTGGTCTTTGAGCCTGTATGGAATCAGGACATGATGAGCGAGGAAGCAAAGCTTGAACTGGGATTTCTCTGAAGTGGCGGAGCGCAAAGCCATATATTTCCTGTCGGACATGCACCTGGGAGCATCGTATTTCGCTGATCCCATAGCCAAGGAGCGCCATGTAGTGGCGTTTCTTGAATCGATACGCCATGACGCAGCCGCCATTTATCTCGTCGGAGATGTTCTCGACTATTGGTATGAGTACCGTCAGGTCGTGCCGCGCGGATTCGTGCGCTTTTTCGGCAAGCTGGCCGAACTGGCAGACCAGGGTGTGAAGATAACCTGGATGATAGGCAACCACGACATCTGGATTTTCGATTACCTTCCCCGCGAACTCGGCATAGAGGTGGCGGACGGGGTGCTGGTCAGGGAGATGGAAGGGAAAAAGTTTCTGATTACTCACGGCGACGGGGTGGGGAAGATGTCGCGTACGTTCCGGCTGTTGCGAGGTTTGTTCCGCAATAAGCTGTGTCAAAAGATGTACGCGTCGGTGCATCCGCGCTGGACCATACCTTTTGCCAAGGGCTGGAGCAGCCAGAACCGAGGTACGCATCCTGTGGCATCTCCGTATCAGGGCCCGGAGGCAGAGACGCTGATGCTATTTGCGCGTGAATATGCGCTGGAGCATCCCGACATAGATTATTTCATTTTCGGCCATCGCCACATATTGGTGGATGAGGAGATAGCTGCAGGCAAGCATGCGGTAATATTGGGGGAATGGATAGACCTGTGTTCATACGCGCGTTTCGCCGACGGCAGGCTGACGCTGCATAAATACATAACAACATGACAGAGAAGAGCAATATATTACATGATGAGTTTGACCGCCTGCATCTGTGGCATCCGTACACGTCGACCCACGATCCGCTGCCTACGTATAAGGTGGCGGGCGCCAGCGGCTGCGAAATTACGCTTGCCGACGGCAGAGTGCTGATTGACGGCATGTCGTCGTGGTGGTGTGTGATACACGGTTACAATCATCCGGAACTGAATCAGGCCATGCACGAGCAGATAGAGCGTATGAGCCACGTCATGTTTGGAGGATTTACTCACCAGCCTGCCATCGATTTGGGCAAACTGCTGCTTGAGATTCTCCCTCCCTCGATGGAGCATATCTTCTATGCAGACAGCGGCAGTGTAGCTGTCGAGGTGGCCATGAAGATGGCCGTGCAGGCGCATAACGACAGACAGCGGACCAATTTCGCCACCATACGCACAGGCTATCATGGGGATACGTGGAACGCTATGAGTGTCTGCGACCCTGTGACGGGTATGCACGGTGTCTTCGGAGGCGCTTTGCCTATAAGATATTTTGCTCCGTCGCCTCAGGTCCGCTTCGACGAGGAGTGGCGCGCCGAGGATTTCAAGCCTATGCGCGAGCTGATAGAGCAGCATCATGCGGAGCTTGCCGGCGTGATACTGGAGCCGATAGTGCAGGGCGCGGGCGGGATGAGGTTCTATCATCCTCAGTATCTCCGTGAGTTGCGCGCTATCTGTGATAAATATGGTATTCTTCTGATATTCGATGAGATAGCTACTGGCTTCGGCCGTACGGGCAAGCTGTTTGCCTGGGAACACGCCGGTGTGGAGCCAGACATTATGACTATAGGCAAGAGTCTGACGGCCGGCTATATGACGTTCAGCGCCGTTGCAACGTCGGCCAAGGTAGCCGACATGATATCGTCAGGCGATGCCGGCGTGATGATGCACGGCCCTACGTTCATGGGCAATCCGCTGGCTTGCGCACTGGCGCTCAAAAGCACAAGGATGTTGCTGGAGGGTGGCTGGCGGCAGAAAGTGGCTCACGTGGAATCGCGCCTTAAGGAGTTGCTCGCACCCGCCCGGGAGCTGAAGGGTGTGAGAGATGTAAGAGTATTGGGCGGAATAGGCGTGATAGAGATGGAGCGCGAGGTAGATCTCGCATCGTTTCAGAAACGCTGCGTAGAGGAGGGCGTATGGATACGCCCCTTCGGTCATAACGCATATATAATGCCGCCGTATATGGCCGTGAGCGACGCGCAGCTGGATAAGCTGGCCGCCACATTGATAAAGCTCGTAGGCGAGCAGGTAGAGTCATGAGCGTATATTCCGATATTCTCGACAGATATGAGTCGGAAGGGCGTCTGCGCCATATTCCGGACGGGGATGCCGCTGCCGGGCTCCTGGATTGTTCGACCAACGATTATCTGGGTCTTGCAGCGCGTGCTGACATTGCAGACGAGTTTCTGCGACTTGTCCCGGAACGTCGCTTTACATCGGGCGCCTCGCGTCTGCTCGCTTCCGTACAGCAGCCGTACGGAGAGCTGGAGGAGTATCTCGGCAGCCTGTATGGCAAGAGTGTTCTCCTTTTCAATTCCGGATATCATGCCAATACCGGAGCCGTATCGGCATTGGGCAGCGCGCCACACACTGTAATCGTTGCCGACAAACTGGTACACGCGAGCATAATAGATGGCATAACGCTTGGCAAAGCTCCTTACGTCCGGTTCCGGCATAATGATGCCGCTTCGCTGCGGCGGCTGCTGGAGAAGCATGATGGCGGCAGCGACCGTATGATAGTCGTTGTCGAGTCAATCTACAGTATGGACGGCGATGTCGCACCTCTGCGGGAGATAGCGGCGCTGAAAAGGGATTTTCCGAAAATGCTGCTGTATGTGGACGAGGCTCATGCCATCGGTGTAAGAGGATGTCGCGGCCTTGGTGTGACCGAGGAACTCGGACTTGAAGCTGACGTGGATATACTGGTAGGCACCTTCGGCAAAGCCTGTGCTTCGGCAGGGGCATTTGTGGCCGGGTCGGCCGAAATCAGGGATTTTTTGGTCAATTCGGCGCGCAGCTTTATTTTTTCTACCGCCCTGCCTCCTGTCAATGTAGCTTTTACCCGATTTATCTTTGAGAAAATCACGTCCATGACCGCCGAGCGCGCGCATCTCGACAGTATCTCTGCCATTTTCCGCAGCGGCGTAGAGCGGATCACCGGACAGAAAAATGTGTCTCAATCACAGATTGTGCCGCTTATGGCAGGCTGCAACGCGAGGGCAGTAGCTATTTCCTCGGAATTAAGACGCCGCGGTGTCCTCGCGCTGCCTATACGGCGTCCTACCGTGCCTCCCGGAACAGAGCGGCTGCGCTTCAGCCTGAACGCCGGGATGACTGAAACGGATGTGGACATGATACTCACTCTCTTAAAAGAGGCGATATGAAGCTTGAGTTTACCGTAAAGACCGGATCAGGCAAGCTGATACTGATTGCGGCGGGCTGGGGCACGTCGACAGCGGCTTACGCGCATATAGCCATGCCGGGCTGGGATGTGGCCGTGCTGTGGGGAATAGATGACAGCGCTCCCGACTGGAGCCGCCTGCAGAGGTATCACACCATCTATCTGTATGCCTGGTCATTAGGTGTAAGTATGGCTGAAAGGTCGCTACCCCCTTCGCTTCGGCTTACCGCTGCTTACGCCGTGAACGGTACGGTCACTCCGTACGATGATGAACGGGGAATACCGCGCGACATATTCGATGGCACGTGTCAGCGGCTTGACGAACGCAATCTGCGTAAATTCAGGATGCGGATGTTTGATGATATCAGTCAGTTCCGGATAGCGGAACAGTCTCTTTTGACACCGACCGGTATCGACGGGTTGCGCGATGAGCTGCGAAGAGTCATACTCCGCGGCAGTCCGGCGTATCCGATAGTCTGGACAAAGACATTCGTAGGCATGCGCGACAGGATATTTCCTCCGTGCAATCAGCTCAGAGCGTGGGATGGCGTTACGGAAATAATACGTATGGAGGAGCCTCACTATATTGATTTGCAGCGTATAGTGAGTATGACTGTGGTAAATGTCGACAGGGTAGGGCAAAGGTTTACGCGCAGTCTGGAGACATACGACGCTCATGCTCATGCCCAGCGCGTGATAGCCGGGCGGCTTGCCGATGAATTTATGGCCGATGTGCCGTCTTGTCTGGACCGCATTGTGGAAATAGGGCCCGGTACCGGTCTGCTGACCGGCGAGTGGGCTCGCTGTCACAAGGCCGCTCATGCCCTGTATGTTGATTTGGGCAAGATGCCTCATTATTGTGCGGCGCAGACAGAGGAATATCGGTGTTGCGACGCCGAGGTGCTGATGGAGGAACTGGCAGCAGAGGCTCCGGAGAGTGTGGACGCGATAGTGTCTTCGTCTGCCATTCAGTGGTTGAGCGATCTGGATTATTTCTTCGGTTGTTGCTCGCGGGCGCTAAAGCCCGGCGGCCATCTCGCTATGTCAACTTTCGCACCCGGCAATCTCAATGAATTGAGAGCCTTGCGACCAGACCATCTCCGCTATTTGCCTGCGGAAAAAATAGAGGAATTGCTCAGACGGTATTTCCGGGAAGTAAGGGTGGTGGAGGACACAGTGGAGCTTGATTTCACTACTCCGCTCGAGGCGCTCCGCCATCTGCGGCTTACTGGCGTGACGGCATCGGGCTACAAGACCGGCATAGGGGAGCTACGCCAGTTCGCAGCGCGTTATCCTCAGAATAGCCGCAAGCGTTATTCGCTTACATTCAGACCTATATACATGTCAGCGCGAAAATAGTCATTTGTCTTCAGAGCGTCTCATATCTTCCTGCCGTTCTCGCTTGAGCTGCTCGCGCCGGCGCAGTATGAAGTACAGTATCACAAGTATAGCCAGCTCGGCGGCGAGAGTGCCGAAATAGCGGAGATACAGATGATGTACCGTCAGGGTCTCGCGGTTTACATAGGCCATGACGGCCATATAGATAAAAAGCGCACCGACAATGTAAAGCGGTTTTTTGCTGCGTTTGACCGAGGTGTTCATATCACTTCCTTGATATATTGAGAGTCTTCCGGGCGGAAAGCTCCGCGTGTGATGTAATCATATATCTGTATGCAGGCTACAGCGTCGAAAGCCGCATAGTTGATTTGCGCGGATGTGAGCTTGTCGGCTTCCCAGTTGGTAAGTCTTTGTCCTTTGGATATGCGCTGTCCGAACAGTATGCCGTATATGCGCGCCAGACTGTTGTCAGCGATGCTGTATCGCTTTACGTATTGCTGCAAGTCTATGAAGCCTTGAGGTTTGATGTCGCATATACGGCCGAGGCTGTGGAAATCATCGTGAAGCGATACGCCGACTTTCAGCAGCGCGGGATTCTCAAGCAGCTCCAGGAGCCGAGGATGGGCTCCGAGCTTGTTCAGACGGAACAGATAGGCGCGTTCGGGCGAAGCAAGCTGCAGAAGCGCAACGTTGTAAGTGGTACCTTTACGGAAGGAGGGGCGTGTCTCTGTGTCAAAGCCTATGATGCGTGCCTGAGACAGATGGTCAATAGCTTCGCCCAACCCATCTTCGGATTCTATTACCTGTGCCCCGTTATTATAACTGGCGAGCGGGAGTCTGGACAGCTCCTCTTTTGATATGCTGATTTGGAAATTATGTGTTGGCGCTTTTTCCATAATGCAAATATACGAAAAAAACGTGATATGGCTGCACTTGGAGTGTATTAAACTTCAGTCGGCATTTCTAAAAATACAGTTCCGGGTAAATTGGCATTAATGTAACGACGGATGTAATCGCGTGTGTCAGCGCATATTACCTCGTCTTTGTCGAAAAATGGATTGTAGATTATGGCGGTAATATTTATCTTGCGGTTTGTCAGCGCTTCCAGCGATAGCAGAGTGTGGTTGATGCTGCCGAGCGTACCTCCGGTCACGAGTGCGGCCGGCAGATTGCTGTCAGCAATGTAGTCGGCAGTCAGATATTCTCCGGTAAGTGGCACCAGTACACCTCCGGCGCCCTCTATTAGTACGGTGTCATACTCCTCAAGCAGTCGGTCGGTAGACTTTCCGGGGACACTCCAGTCGATATTCATTCCGTCTATCTTCTGCGCCAGATCCGGTGAACAGGGATAGGAGAGTATCAGCGGCGCGGTAGTGTGATCCAGGTCGCGCTCCTGCAGCGGGATACCCATGATGCGCCGGTGTGTCTCAATATCCTCGCTCATGTCGTGGTTGCCGGTCTGCACGAACTTCTGGGTTATCACTTTACGGCCGCATCGCGCCAGCTCACGGGCGAGCCACCCGGTAGCGAAACTTTTGCCCACGTCGGTGCCGATTCCAGTCACAAACATTACGTGGGGTAGATTCTTGATTTTTTCGTCCATATCGTTGTATAGTTGTATATATATGAAGGGCGGGTAACCGCTTGCGCGGTTCCCACCCTCCGTTATGTCGATTGACCCGGATTACCAGGCGAACATAGGATACTGATTCATCATCTCATTGACTTCGGCGCGTACCTCGGCGATTACGTTTTCGTCATCGGCGTTGCAGAGTACTTTGTCAATGAGGTCTACTATCTTGACCATCAGGTCTTCCTTGGCGCCGCGTGTGGTAATGGCGGCTGTGCCGAAGCGGAGGCCGGAAGTGAGGAACGGGCTGCGGGTGTCGTAAGGCACCATGTTCTTGTTGGCTGTGATGTCGGCCTCGACCAAAACGCGCTCGGCTTTCTTACCGCTCATTTCGGGGAACTTGGTGCGGAGGTCTACGAGCATGCAGTGGTTGTCGGTTCCATCGGAGATGATTTTATAGCCCTTCTCAATCAGAGCGGCTGCCATGGCGGCGGCGTTCTTTCTGACCTGGATGGCATATTCGCGCCACTCGGGCTGCAGGGCTTCGCCGAAGGCTACGGCTTTGGCGGCTATCACGTGTTCCAGCGGGCCGCCCTGTACGCCGGGGAAGACTGCGGAATCAAGCAGTGCGCTCATCTTCTTGATTTCCCCTTTGGGAGTCTTCTTGCCCCAGGGATTATCGAAGTCTTTTCCCATCAGAATCATGCCGCCACGGGGACCGCGCAGAGTCTTATGGGTAGTAGTTGTTACGATATGGGCGTGCTTTACAGGGTTCTCCAGCAGACCTGCGGCTATAAGGCCGGCGGGGTGAGCCATGTCGACCATGAATATGGCGCCGATTTCGTCAGCAATCTTGCGGATACGGGCATAGTCCCATTCGCGTGAGTAGGCACTTGCGCCGGCAATGATCAGTTTCGGCTTCTCGGCACGAGCTTTGGCCTCCAGCTCCTCGTAGTTTACGCGGCCGGTCTCCTGGTCTACAGTGTAGCTGATGGGGTTGAACATCAGGCCGGAAAAGTTTACCGGGCTGCCGTGGCTCAGGTGACCTCCGTGGCTCAGATCCATACCCATGAATTTGTCGCCGGGCTGCAGGCATGCCATGAATACGGCCATGTTGGCCTGTGCGCCGCTGTGAGGCTGTACGTTGGCCCACTCGGCGCCGAACAGCTTCTTGGCTCTCTCTATGGCCAGATTTTCAGCCTCGTCCACTACCTGGCAACCGCCGTAATAGCGTTTTGCGGGATAGCCTTCGGCATATTTGTTGGTAAGGCATGAACCCATGGCTCGCATGACTTCGTCACTGACAAAATTTTCGCTGGCAATCAGTTCGACGCCGCGGCGCTGACGCAGATGCTCGCGGTCTATGATGTCGAACACTTGATTATCTCTTTGCATTGCAAAAGTGTGTTTATATGGTTATTAATTAGATACTTGACGATAGATACAGATTGCCGTGCCTCCGAATGCGCTACGGCATTGCAAAGTTAACCTAAAAAAACGAGCCTACCAAACTATCGTGATAAAAAAAGCCCCGCAAACGGGTGGCGACAGATTGTCTGCAGTATGGGCGCGGCTGCCCTGTGTGTCGGGTGGCCGCGCCCATAAAATGCATGTAGTCGGATGGAGTGCGTTATTTGACCATTATTTTGGCTACGCTTGTACCGGCCTTGACGATATATGTGTTTGCGCCGCAAAGCTCGCCTGAATCTATAAGTTCGCGGGAGGAAGCGGTGCGTGTGCATACGATTCGGCCATCAATAGTATAGACGGTAATTTTCTGATTGGCGGCGCCATCAATCGCAATAGAGCCGTTGCACTCGTAGATGGCAATGCCGTCGGCAGTATCTGCTGCAGGGGCGGCGATGCCGGCCGCGTTTTTCTCCATGAAGGAAATGTTGTCGAACAGAACGACCGGAGTGTTCTTCAGAATACCGCCGAGTGAAAACTCGATGTCTTCGCCTGTATAACGGGACATGTCTACCACTACTTTGGTCCAGCCGTGAGCATTGTCGTCGGTAAGTTCCCATACGGTCTTTTCCATCAGTTTCTCAAATTCGCCATTGGTGGCGCGGGCTTCGACCACTATCAGGTTTTCGTTGATGGTCGAGCCGTTTTCAAAATTATATGTATAGAATACCATTGCTGGTTCATTGAGCTCTCCCAAAGCAATCTTGCCGGAATAGAACGAGCCTGCCATTTCGCTGAGTTCGCCGCTGATGATGGCAAAGCCATTGTCTCCGTCTTCGGCCTGTACGGTGTCGGTGTCCTTTATGAAACCGATGTTCACATAGTCGTTGCTGCGTCCCAGCCACCAGTTGTACTTCGACGTGCCGTCGGCAAACGAAGCCTTGAAGCCGGTGTACGGATGGCCTATGGGTATCACGTCAGACTGGCGTCCCAGACCTTCGCCCGACTCAGTGACGGCGCAGACGAAGTATCGTACGAATTCCTGCGAATCGCCTGTATAGGCTGCGAAGCTGTATTTTGCAGTTGCGACGTCCTTTGCTATCTCGACGGTGGGTTTGCCCTCCTTGTCGAATCCGTAGATATTGTATGCTACGCTGTTGGCGGGCAGCTTATTGTCGTTGATGTCAAGTGTTACCGGATTCCAGGAGAGAATCACTTCTCCGGGTTCGCCTTCGGCAATAAATACGGCCATTACCTCAGCCGGACGTTCCACTCCGCAGTATACCTCGGCTGTGGCGAGCTCGCCTTTGCCGTTGGCGTTATATACCACTATGGTGTAGGTATATGTACCCGGCTTTTCGGTTGTGTCAGTGTAAGTCAAAGCCTCGCCGGGTGTCGCGGTATCGAATACTTTGACAGGTGCCGCCAGGTCATTGCGCAGAATCTCGATTTTAGAGATAGATTCGAGTTTCTCGCCTCCGGCGGTCTTGTCGGGCGCTGTAAAAGTAATATCGACTGTATGCGCCCCGTATGACGGCACCTCGGCCTTGAGGTCCGCGACAGCGGCGGGTACCATCCCGGACAGCGGTGCGGAAATGCGCAGGTCGTCGATGTTGAGGTTAAACTGGTCATGGTCGGAAATGCCGTGGATGCCTATGTAGTAGACTCCATCGGCTGTCGGAGATATGGTGCCGGATATGGTGCCGGGCTCCTGCTCGGTAAGTTCTTCTCCGATTACAGTCGGCTCTACGATTTTGACCGTCATTGCCGCTGCGGTCGGCTCGGTGCCGAAGCAGACCTCAAGACGCTCGGGAAAGCCCTTTGCCCATGTGAGAAACGACACCTGATACTCTTCGCCCGCTTTGAGGTTTATGCCCGGTGTGATGAACCAGTCGTTGGCATCCAGCTCGCTGTTTTCTGAGATACGGATATATCCTTTATTTGCGCCATACCCCTGCTCCCAGTGCCATTTGATACCGTCGTCGTTGGAATCAAGGATGGTAAATCCTTCGATTGACTCGGCGTTCTCAAATGTATTGAGATAGGGAGGATTGATCGTGGCGGCCCCGGCGACGAACGATGTGGCAAGAGCCAGAAAAGATGTAAATTTTTTCATTTAATGTAATGATTAGGTAGTAAATATATAATAGAGAGTCATTTTAGAAATGACGTGTTCATTGACAGCTTGAATATCAAATGTCAATTCTGCGCTGCAGGCGAGACTCTGACATTGTTGATCATTGGAATCAGAGGTTGAAAAGCGATAACATCCTCGGATATAAAAGGATATAAAAAGAGTACAGGAGACTGTACCGGACGATACAGTCTCCTGTACATTTGTGGGGATTGTGTATAGGGAATGTTCTTACTTGAGTGAATTCAGAATTTTTGCCATTTCGGCATCATCGGGCATCAGAGCCACATATTTCTCGATATAGGGTTTGGCAGCCGCACGGTTTTTGTTGGAAATATAGTTGGCGCCTACCAGCTTGTACATATTTGTGACGTCGCGTTTGTTGTCGTCAGTCACGCCGATTGCCTCGATTTTCTCGATTGCCGCCTGATACTGTTTGCAGGCAGCATCCATGTTGCCGCGCATACGCTCGATGTCGCCTACGCGTTTAAGCGGGACATATACGAACTGGTCCGCCAGCATGGGCATCGCTTTCATGGCGGCTTCCTGGCTCTGAGCCAAGTCTTTCTCCTTTACGGCAGGGTCAGTGGCTTCCTGGGCGGCCAGCACTGAATAGTCAGACAGAGTCATATATTCTGTACCGGTGGTCTTGTCGCCGGTGGAAGCTACATATTTGGCCATCATGTCGGCAGCTTTCTGGTAATCGCTGAAGTCGGCGTAGAGGGAGCGCGCGATCATCTTAAGGATGGAAGGCTCGTTGGGATAATCGGCCACACCCATTTCCAATACTTTGAGCGCCTCGTCTTTTTTGCCGGCTTTTACCAGATCTTCGGCTATCATGCTGTAGTCGCCGGTAGCGAACATGTTTTTGTCGCTTTTGAGCTTCAGCAGCTGTGTGGCCAGGTCAAGAGCCTCGGGCTTCTGGAGCAGATTGGCGAAGATATACTGGAAACGACGGGCCGTAAACTGGTTGGGATTGGAAGTCAGAATAGCTGTGGCCTCGTCATATCCCTTGTTGTAGTCGTTGGTAAAGTACAGCAGCGTAAGATAGCGGTCTTCGTCAGCCTTGAAGTGGTTGGGGTTCTTCATCAGGGTGGCGTATTCGGCCAGACCCTTGGCTATCTGTCCGTCTTCGTAAAGGCGCTCGGCGAGTTCGCGCTGGCCCAGAGCCGACTGCGGGTTGTTTTTGAGCAGTGTGCGGAGCTGATTGAGAGCCAATTCCTTACGATTGATGGTAAACATCTTTTCAGCATACTTGATGTAGCCTTCGGCGGCGGTCGGGTCGATGTTTATAGCGTTCTCATACTCGTTGCAGGCTTCGCCTACGAGCTTGCTGTCGCCGTTTGAGCCGGCATAGATCATGTCGCCCTTGAAGATGTAGTAGTCCTGGTCGTTGTCAGCATATTGGGGATTCTTGGACAGAGCCTGCTTCACTACCAGTTTTTCTCCTTTGCCCATGTAGTTGCTTATCTGCTTGGCGTAGAGATCGGGGTTCACGTCATAGTAGGCGCGCGCTATGGCAGCAAATGTACCGGCATCCTTCTTGTCAAGCTTTTCGGCTTTCTTGAAATAATTTTCAGCCGCCTTGCTGTCGGAGTCTATCAGAGCCACGGTGCCGAGGCCTACGTAGTTGAAAGGATTTTCTGCATCGGCAGCGATGCCTTTGTTGAAGAGGTCGAGAGCCTCAGCCTTATACTGCGCGGCATTGGCGAAACCCTGCTTCACGCCTGCGAAGTAGCGGGCGAGCTTGATTTCTCCGAGATAGTAATATGCCTCGGCTTTATCGGTGTCGGCATTGTTGAGGTTGCGGTTGAGCAGATCTTCGGCCAGCTCCAGACGGTCAGCCTTGAAATACTCGACGCCATCCTTGTAGCCTTGTGCGAAAGTCGTGAGCGATGCTCCGGCCAGGCACAGTGAAAGCAAATATTTGAACTTCATCTTGTATTATGTATTTAGTTTTGATTCCAGTATGGGGGTGGACACGACATTCACGCGTGCTTCTTTGATATAATAGACAACGCGGAAGTAGCCGGGTTTATTGGAGCAGACAGGAAAAATAGCATATTTTTCTTTATCCGGTCTGACGGCTTACTGTAGTTCTACCACCCGGTTATGTACCTGATAAGGCATTATTCCGGTCAGTGACAAGATTTTTTGACCGGTAAAGCCGGTCACAAACGAGAAGAACGACTGACCTACACTGTTGCTTGAAGCGGTGGAGACAAGCCATACCACCCGGAACAGCGGATACTGTCCTGAAGAAATATATGCCTGATAAGGCTTGTAGCCTATCGGGTCGTCGTCTTTACGTATCTTAAGTATTTTCACGTTGTCGGCGAAGTCTACAGCGATGGTGTCGGTGTCAGTGTTCAGTCTGTTGAGTTTGTGCGTATCCATGGCTTCTTTGCTGTACTGTGCGCGTACTTTCTCAAGATTGTCGCCAAGCCAGCTTACGCTGACGAAGCCTATGGCGTTTTTGTCTTTTTCCACCAGCTTGATTACATCTGCAGTATTCTTCTGTGCGTAGGCGTTGGAAGGAAATTTGGCGCCTTTCGCCATAAGATTGTCCTGAATATAATTGACGTTGGCCGAGCCTTCGCGGTCGAATACGAGCTTGATGGCCGTCGTGTCGTTCCAGGCAAGCTGTGTCCAGCGGTTTATGCTGCCGGCGAACATTTCTCGTATTTCGCCGACGGACAGCATGTCTACAGGGTTATCCTTATTTACTATCAGCGCTACGGCGTCGACAGCTATTTCCTGCTGTTTGGCCACGCGCTTGCTGTTGGTCTTGATATATTCTATTTGTGTTTTGGTCAGCGGACGGCTGAGTACGGCCATGGTGCATGAATCCTTCAGCAGACCGTTGACGGCATCCGTCTCGCTCATATATTTGGTCAGAATATATGCGTTGGGATATTGATATTCAAATACATCGCGCTCTTGTTCCACGAAATTTTGGAATCCCTCGTCGGCAAAAAGCGTGACGCTCCCTTCATTGTATTTCTGCGGATTGTTTTTGCCGCAAGAGGCCGCAATCCCTGCCAGAGCGATTGCGGCTATCATAATTCTGGATATGTTTTTCTTCATAATTTCTTTTTGTCGTGGTCAGTTCCAGCCTTTGAAGAGACGTACGGCTCTCCACAGTCCGTAGACTATCAGCAGGATACCGAGCGCCATCGAGATAGGCGGATTGTCAAAATTGAATATATCAAGAATACAGAGCACTCCCACTCCGACATAGATGATAATCATAAAAATGCCGAACGCTATTCTGGCTCCGGAGACTTGTCTGCGGCCGTTGTCGGTCTTTTCTACCTGTGTACTCATAATTCTATGGTTTTAAGCAGATTTTACATTAGTTTTACTTTACTAACAACCTCCGCTTGGATTCGGTTCAGTATGCAGTCAATCATTTCCGGTGTAAAATTAGCAAAAATACTTTGAACGGCAAAATCCGTCAGCGAACAAAATCCATTATCATGTCATTAATCATAGTATAAATACAATCATTATGAACAAGATAATAATTGCAGGAGCTTCCTCAGGCATAGGGCTGGCATTGGCCGAGGCCTTTGCATCGCGTGGGGTAAAGGTAGGTGTCGCGGCCCGGCACCTTGAGCCATTGCTGCGGCTGGGCGACAAGTATCCCGGCATGGTGGAAGCCGAGACCATGGATATCACAATGCCGGAAGCAAAGGCAGCTCTTATGCGCCTGATAAAAAAGATGGGGGGCATGGACATATATATCCACGTGGCCGGTATCGGCTCTCAGAATCATAGTCTTGATCCCGAGCTGGAGGTAAGAATGATAGACACCGATGCTGCGGCTTTCGCGCGTATGATAAGTTGCGCATACAATTATTTCCGGGCTTCAGGCCGGTCAGGCCGTATCGCGGCTGTGACCTCGGTGGCCGGAACACGCGGCATAGGTTCGATGTCGGCCTACTCGGCTGCCAAAGCCTGCGCTTCTACATATCTTGAGGCTCTCAGACAGCTTGCCCGGAGTTCCGGCGTGCCTGTGACGATTACCGACATACAGCCGGGTTGGATACGCACACCGCTGCTGAATGAAGACAAGTCTTACCCACTTGAGATGACCGTTGCCCAAGTAGTGCCTCTTATATTGCGGGCCATAGCTGATGGCGTACCTGTAGCAGTAATAGACTGGCGATGGCGTATTGTGAAATACTTGTGGCGCCGGCTTCCCTCCCCGCTGTGGACCCGCATGTCAGGTTTCGGCTTCTGACAGTGGAGTACTGCAGGGATTGCTGTTG
Organism: Muribaculaceae bacterium; assembly: GCA_017935045.1. Lineage (GTDB taxonomy): Bacteria > Bacteroidota > Bacteroidia > Bacteroidales > Muribaculaceae > Lepagella. The sequence continues at coordinate 51,306 of JAGBIJ010000020.1, read as the reverse complement.
ATATTATGTTTTTGCACGTGCGCGTCGCAAAGTTTGTATCGGAAAAGTTGGCGGAGCCGGAAGTTTTTTGTAATTTTGCAGTCGCGTTCGGACTTCGGTTCGTACGTACCAATGCAAAGTACTAATAAATTTAAGTAACACAACAAGTTATGGCAACCAAGATCAGATTGCAGCGCCACGGCCGCAAAGGCTACGCGTTTTATCCAATCGTAATCGCCGATAGCAGGGCACCACGTGATGGTAGATTTATTGAAAGGATAGGTTCTTATAATCCGAACACTAATCCTGCTACAGTATCTCTGAATTTCGATCGTGCTCTGTATTGGGTAGAGGTAGGCGCTGTTCCTACCGACACAGTTCGTTCCATTCTTTCCCGCGAAGGCGTGATGCTGATGAAGCATCTGCGTGGCGGTGTCAAAAAGGGTGCGTTCAGCGAAGAAGAGGCTCAGCGCCGTTTCGACGCCTGGAAAGCCCAGCATGACAAAGCCGTGGAAGCCGGCAAGGCTAAGAACAACGCAAAGAAAGAAGAAGACGCAAAGGCTCGCCTTCAGGCCGAGGTAGAGAAGAATAAGGTTAAAGCCGAGGCTGTAGCCAAGAAGAAGGCAGAGAAACTCGCTGCTGAGGAGGCTGCCGCCAAAGCAGCTATCGAAGCTGAAGCCGCCGAAGCCGCTGCCGAGGAAACTCCCGCAGCCGAATAATTCGGCCGCGCCTGTTTTATAATCAGTAAATGGTTTGAGTATACGGAGCCGCTCAGATATGAGCGACTCCGTTTTTTTAGTGATTTGGGAGAGTAAGAGGCCGTTGTTTTTAGACAGCCCTTAATTGTTAACGGCATCATCTCTTGCTATACAAGCTGATTGTTGATGAGTTTGAGATAAAGGCCGCCCCGGCGTAGCAGGCTCTCGTGGTCTCCTTCTTCGGCTATGCCGCCATCGGAGAAGACCACTATATGGTCGGCGTCTCTGATTGTAGACAGACGGTGGGCCGCTATGACCACGGTAGTGTCTCCGGATGCCGTTTGCAGATTGCGGTATATCTTTCGCTCGGTTATGGCGTCCAGCGAATTGGTCGCTTCGTCGAGTATAAGCAGACGCGGGCGGCTGTATAGGGCACGCGCCAGGAGCAGGCGCTGGCGTTGCCCGTTGCTCAGCCGGTCTCCGTCATGTCCCGCCATTGAGGCCAGTCCCAGCGGTTGCGATTCCACTACTTCGTCAAATTCGGCAAGGCGGCATGCTTCCCGCAGACGTTGTGAGTCGTATTCTGTATCGGAAAGTACGATATTGAAGAGCAGCGTCTCGTTGAAGACGTAGCTTTCCGGTCCGGAGAAGCCGCAGTTGGCGCGCCAGGAAGTAAGATTCAGAGCCGTCATATCTTTGTCCCCTACGCTTACGTTGCCATTCAGGGGGGTATAGAATCCGAGCAGCATGCGGATAAGAGTACTCTTGCCCGAACCGCTGGTTCCGACTATGGCAGTAGTCTTGCCGTAGGGAATATGCAGGTTGATGTCCTTGAGTGTCAGAGTGTCGGCGGTAGTGTCATATTTGAAGTCAACATGGCGGAACACGATTCCGCCGTCAGGGATGCGGGAGAGGTCAAGGCCCGTGCCGGCCTTCTCCTCGCTGTGGGTATATATGCCGTTGAGTCTGGCGGCTGACACACGGAAATCCTGAAGATAGCGGAAGAAACTGATGATTTCCTGCGAGGGATATTCCAGACTTCCGGTCACGTATTGTATGGCCATCATGGCGCCTACTGTCAGCCGGCCTTCCATCACGGCTATTATCGTGACAAATATCACGGCGACATCCGTAAGCTTGGATATGATGGATATGCCTATGCTCTGGCTCTGTCTGACTGTGAAGGCTTTGCGGTTGGCGTCAAACAGGGTGTGGTAATACGTCTGCCACCTGTCGACGAAACTCTTGTCTTTTCCTGACAGCTTAATGTCGTTGATACCCTGTACGAATTGTATCATTTTCTCCCGTTCGCGCGCCGAGGCCGCGAAGTATAGATTGTCTGCCTTACGCTTGCGGGCCAGATGCATCTTGATCCACAGATAGTAGCATACGAGTGAGAAAAGATAGATGCAGAATATCGTGCCGTCGTACCACATAAGTAGGATAGAGGAGATGGCTACAGTGACAAGGGAAGTCAATGTGCCTGGTATATGTGAGGTAAGGAACATTTCTGCGTTCGATGCCTCGACCGACAGCTGAAGCACCTCGCCGTGCCCCTTGTAGTCGAAAAATGGGCGCGGCAGCCTGACGAATTTGTCGAGCAGACGGCGCTTCAGATTCATGCCGATGCGGTTGCCTGCGTAGAGCGCCCCCCGGCTTTGTATGAAAACGAAGGTGTTGCGCCCTATTATGATGAATAGCTGGGCAAGCAGAGCGAGAACGACGATATTGAGGTCTCGGCCTGTCAGACCGCTGTCAAACATCCATTGCGTCAGAAATGGAGCCAGCAGGTTCAGGGCGCCCGTGAGCAGAAGCATCAGACAGATGACTGCCAGAGGGCGGCGGTATTCTTTTAAGAGCGGGAGAATTCCTGTCGAGTGGCGCACACTCCGGACCGCAGGCTCCGGCTGTCGCAGGGCGCCTGCTTTAAGCTCAAGCGCCGTGCCGCAGTTGTCTGCCGCGGCGCCCCAGCGGCGGCAGAACTCTTTGTGTGAGTAGACCACCCGCCCCATGGCCGGGTCAAGCAGCGTGACGCGCCTGGGCGTTATCTTGGCAATCACGACGAAATGATTGCCGTCCCAATGGCAGATACATGGCAGAGCCACTTCGGACAGAAGGGCATCGTAGTCCAGCCGTAGCCCTCGCGGCCGGAATCCCAGTTGCGTGGCTGCCTTATTGATGGCGTACATGGAGACACCCTTGTCGCCGGCGGGAGGAAACAAGGGATAGAGGTCATTGATTTCGCATGAAAGTCCGTGATGTCTGGCTACCATGACCAGACACGCCGCGGCGCAGTCCGTGGCTCCCTGTTGATAGCAGACTTTCAGAGCTTTTCCCATTCCATCTTGTTGATGTCCACGATGCCCTTATAGGACCCCGGGTCGTCGACGTACGCTTTCAGTTGCTTCAGAAAATCGGGGTTGGAGCGGTAGATTCTGATAAGAGATTCAAAACTTATTTCCGCCGATTTTCTTATGTATTCACATTCCGGTTCCGTGGGATTCACAAAGCTGCCCCCCTTCAGTTTTGTTGCAGAACAAAGACCGCATTTCCTGAACGCCCAGCATATGCGGCAATCTGAACTATTGCTCAGCTGAGCCAATTTCAGGTAGAAAGAGCGTAGCGCCTCGTCATCCAGACCGCTCTCCACATTGCCCAGCACAAACGACCCGTCGGTCTTATGGCAAATATGCAGATTACCCTCGACATCAACCATTATGTTATCCTTCCCTACAGGGCAGGTAGGAAGCAGATTGGCTGTATTTTCATACGATGGTCTGTCGGTTCTCAGCGATGTCGCAAACGTATAGTCCGCAATGCTCTTTTGGGGGTTCTTAATATAATTGCTGTATTCAGCATCAATCAGCTCCTCCCGGTGGGTCTCAATATATTTTATCCGTTCTTCGGGCATGTTTACGAAGCAATCATAACGCGTCATCGACAGATAATTTACCTGACAGCCCAGCGAGTCAAGAAACTCATGCGTCAGTTTTCGGTCATACTCATCGGCCTCTACAGCAAGTATAAGCACCTTATGCTCAAAATACTCTTTGTCGAAGTCCTTTATTTTCAGAAGGTTGCGGTATGCACGCTCAAATGTCGGCTGTCCCGCTACATCCACACGGCATTTGTCGTGTTCCGAGGCCGGCCCGTCAAGGCTGGCGAATAGCTGGGCATCGTTGTCAACAAGAAAGCGAAGCATCTCCTCTGAGATATGCGAGAGATTGGAGTTTACGGTCAGTGACAGCTTGCTTCGATCCACGCCATGCTCCTCCCACGGCAACGATTTATAATAGTCCGCAGCCTGAGTAAGCACCTTCCAGTTGAGCGTAGGCTCGCCGCCGTAAAAGCCGAGAGTCGGCGGGAAATGAGATACAAATGCCTTACGATATTGTTCCGGCACTTTCCCTAAAAAGTCAGTATAGAGCCGGAAGTACATATCTGCCGATGCCTTGGCCACGGACAGAGGCATGTGCCTCTTCTGATGATGGCGGAACGTCTTCTCCAGTGTGTTTGAGCAATAAGAGCAGCGGAAATTGCAGTCCTGAGTGATTTCAAGCACAAACTTACGCATGAAGATACTCTCGGCATTATACTTTATGAGTTCGTCGAGATTCTTCTCTGAGGTATCGAACATCTTTTCCCACGCCCCCTCTCTGAAAAGTCCGCATGCCCTCATATCGCCGAAGATTTTCTTCATCCCGGCAGGCACACCGCCATTCTCCGGATTCTTAAGATATGACTCAAGCAGAGCAAGGTCAGTCTTAGAAATCAGAAAAATGAAATTTGCTTTCGATTCATATATGATAGCCTGCTCCGCATCGAAATCAAAGATACGAACCATAGGAAAATGCGTATCCCAGAACCTGTTGTCAATATTCATAACCGTAATGATTAGGCAACGGGACATGCCTCTACACGCCCCGCTGCACCTGATTGATTAAAGATTGTTCTTCTGCGTACGGGCCATTACCTGATTGCCCTGCCACTCGTTGTTGTCATCCTTGGTCGTGCCCGAAGGAGAAGATGAGTCACACTTGCATACGCAGGAACCTTTACATGTGCAGTCGCCGAAGGAGGCGCCACCTATTACGGCCGCCTGAGCTGAAAAATCAAGCTCCCTGAGATTCTTAATCTTCATAGATCAAAATTTTTTGCCCTTCATCTGGTCAGACACATTTTCCTTCACTCCGTCAGCCTGGTTGTCAATGCTGTTGCTTTTCTGCTTGCCAGTGCATGAGCAGGAACAAGTGCAGGAACATCCGCCTACGGCAGCGCCGCCGATGATGGCGCGCTGAGAGCTGAAATCCAGCTCGCGTAAATTCTTAATTTCCATAATTGTTTGTTGATTAGATTATTATAATATATGAAGCAATTACTCACTTTCGCACAATGAAAGGTATTTTCAATAATTGTGCGCCGCAAGAGCATCGTTCACAATTTGGCGTATGTCGCCGGTCTTTAGATACGGTTCTCCTCGTGCCCCGGTCCAGTAAACCTGAGGATTTCCGGTGTCATTGGGACTGATATAGATGGCCAGCACGCAAGGAAGCATGTTCACATTAAAATAGCTGACTACCTCCGGATAATCGTCAATATCAATTTTGAAAAAATAAGCCCTATTGCCGAACTCGCGGGCCACATCGCCGAAGCGCGGCGCTACGACACGAGACCCCGGACACCAGCTTGCCCACAATTCGATTACGATAGGTTTGTCAAAGTTTTTCGCTTCCATACCGTAAAACAACTCATCGGCATCCAGGAAGTCCACAGCTTCGGACCTGAAGCCGGCAAACGCCAGACATAACCCTAAAATTAGTAAAGAAAGTCTTTTTACGCCCATCAGTTTAAAGCATACCTATGGGCTCTCTGCATAAGCGATTGATTAAAAAAGAAAAGCGTGAGAGCCATTTCTGATACTCGTCCCACTTATCGAGGCTCTGACATTGCCCATTGGAGTTGAACGAGCAACAGTTGCAGAAGCCTCACGCAAATATGATATATATGTATGTACTGTCAAGCTATGGTACTCGCGTACCACGGTACCACGCCATGACGATATTATATATAGCATATCCACTAAAGCCATCTACTGTTGCCTCATTCCTGACTCCAATTACGGTTGAAACTGTCAGATTTCGATAAGTCAAGAAAGAGCGTAGTAAACGCTTTCCATTATGTCCGCATATAGCAGCTGTATTGAACTATAGATATATGCATCTATTTTTCGGTCTGTATATGCAATGCAAAGTTAATTCAATTTCCTAATTTCTCCAAATATTTGCATCCAATTCTTTTAATTTTCCGATTCTTTTATATTGCTTCTTTTTATATAGCGGAACTACATGTAGCGACGTAGCGGTTACGTCAGGTCTGCGATTGCATATTATGTCACATCCACAAAGGGGGCGTCGGCAGTTTGGACTTCGGCCGACCACCTTTGGACTGTGTTTCCCAAACGTCTGCAGGCAGCCTCTTTTTTGACTGCAATTTTTCGCCGAGATAAAGATGATATATATAGGGAGTTGTTTTCTATTTCGGGTTATTGGGATGCTTGCCAAGGCTTGTGAGGCTAAACCATGATTTTACTTGCGCGTCAGACGGGATTTTCTTTACTATTATTGCAAATCTTGTCAAGTACAAATCGTCTTTGTCAACGTATGTATCAGAGTTTGTCCCGATAATTACTGTCCAATTATAGCTGTTTTCTGTCGTATTGCGAAAATATCTGTTTGTATAGGTGTCTATCGTATAATCATGAAGAATATACTTGATAAGCAAGGTACATTCATTGAAATCAATCTCATAATATGTTGGACTGAAACCCATCGGATCATCTGGTAATTGAGATATGTCATTTACGACCTGCATATTATTAACCAAATGAAAGATATTCCGTTTTTGAGCTTCATCAATTTGATTCAGGTCTAATTCGATTGAGCCGGGAATAAATGTGCCGGAGATAGGCAGCGCGACTGCCAAAGCAGGCTCGTCATTGTTGCTGCACGAGCCGAACATTAGACTCAACGTTAATAAGAATAGGCTTAAATATTTCATTGTAATATAGTTTCAGATGAAACTTTAACGAAAAAATTTACCTGTTATTGTCTCTTGTCTTACGCTATTATTATACTGCCTCTTGCTTTTAACGTATCTAAAATCGCTTATCGTGACAGACTCGACCGTTTGTCTGTGGTCTGCGTCACGATGACGTTATGATGTTTGCCTCAGAGATGGATATGCAGAAGCCAAAATCTGATTTCATAACTCATGATACTTCTTTAGCGGTCACTTAATTCTGACGAAGTTGCAGTCCTGACATCCGAAGATAAATAGTATATCTTCCCGGTCGCACTCTATAGGCTGCGTTCTGAGGCGTAAGGGTATAAAACAAGAGAATGCGACCGGGTAGGCCGCATCCTCTCTATAAAAGGGATAGTGATTATGGAATCATTGCTGGATCTTGAAGTTGACGGGGAGGTTGAAGTAAGAGCGTACGGCTACACCGTTGTTCTTACCAGCTTTCCACTTAGGCATCTTCTTGACTACGCGGATAGCCTCGCGGTCGAGGTCCTTGTCGACACCACGCACGATAGTGGGGTTGGAGATGCTTCCGTCTTTTTCAACAGTAAACTTGACAACCACGCGGCCCTGTATGCCGTTCTCCTGAGCAGCCTCGGGATAGCGGAGGTTGTTGTTGAGCCACTTGTTGAGGGCAGCCATGCCACCGGGGAACTCTGCGGGCTGCTCTACAGCTTCGAAGATTTTCTCAGGTTCGTTTTTCTTCTCAACTATAGGCTCAGGCTTAGGCTCGACTTTCTCTACTACAGTCACGGCAGCTGTCTTCTGCTGTACCTCGGTAATGTCAATCTTACCTTCCTGATTTATGTTGCCCACCTGAGCCTGATTCTCCTGAATCTGGTCCATGTTCTTAACCTCTTTGTCGGCATCAGGCTTGTCCACGATAGCGATGGTAGTAACCTGCTGCGAAGCAACCTGTTCTTCCTCCACCTGCTGCTCGGGTTCGGGCTGTTCTTCATACTTGACTTCTTCCTCTTCCTGCTGTTCTTCCTGAGTTTCCTGCTCGAACATTACCTCAGACATCTGGGCGCCTTTGGCCAATGCCTCGGCCTCCTTGATTTCCTGATATTTGTTCCAGCTGAAAACCAGAATTGCTACAGCTATGAGAAGAATAATGATGCCAATAATAGCGAAATAATGGCGCTTGGGGCTTTTCTTACGGAGCTGGTATGCGCCGAACTCCTTGTTTTTGCCTTCGAAGACTATGTCACGCCATTCTTGTGAGGTTAGATCTACTCCTTTTGCCATAAATTCAATCTGTTTTTATCGGTTAATAAATCTAACATCCATTACTTATTGTGCCTCTTCTGATAGTTCTCGAGCAGAGCCTTGTCCTGAGCCGTGATGTTGTCAATCTGATATTTTGCAATCTGGTTGATCTGCATCTCGTCCAGCAGAGCCACGATACTGCCGTAGCTGGCTGCATCGGTGGCCTTGATGATGATGACGGGCTTCTCGATGTCTTCATTTGCACGTACTATCTTGGCCAGACTGTCGAACTCGGCCTGAGTCTTCTTGCCTTCCTTGAACTCCTTCCTGATAGGCTCGATTTGCTCAAGCACCTTGTCGTTGCGCTTTTTGATGTAGGCGCGTATGCCTTCTTTGGAAGACATGTCAAAAGAGGATTTCTGAATCTTCTCCTGACCGGCCGGAAGATTGACGACAATGTTGTCAGGGTTGGTTTCGTCAAGGATGACCTGTCCTTCGATTTCGTTAGCTTTGCCCTCGTAGTAATATATTTCGGGGACAACGGCTCCGGAAGTCGAGTCGACCTGACCGTTGGCCAGACGTTTTGCATCGACTATGATAGTCACAGCGTTCTTGGTGCTGGCCTGGTTCATCTGTTCCTGATTGAGATTCTCCTTATTGGAGGGGAGCGCGATATTAAGAGTCTGGGTCTTAATCATCGTTGTACAAAGCATGAAGAATGTGATAAGCAACATGTTCATGTCCACCATCGGGGTGAAGTCCACACGGATGGTCATTTTTTTCTGGTGGTTCTTGCCTTTGCTGTTGCCACCGCCTGATTCAATCTGTGCCATGTCGTTGTTATTCTTCTGTTTTCAGTGCAGTCACGAGCGTGAACTTGTTCTTGCCTATGGTCTGCATGTTGTCCATTACCATGTGTACTACAGCGAAAGATGTGCTTTGGTCAGCCTTCAGCGAGAAGCCTGTACCGTTGATGATAGCCTGCTTCAATGCATCGTTGGATGTCTTGGAGATGGCGTTGATCCACATCTGATATTCAGTGTAGCCCTTCTTGGAGTTACGGATGCGCTCCTTTTCCTCCTCGGTCTGGGCTTTGATGGGTATGCCGGACTGTTTGCCCTGGGCTACCTCTTTGCCCGCAAGCCAGGAGTCCTGTTCTTCAGTGCTGGCACTGAGGAAGGCAGGAAGCTGATTGAAGGGGACACCGAAAGCACCCTGCTTGGCGAAAGCCTGCATCTGCTCGTTAGTGAAATTGACCTTCTTGCCGGTCTGCTGCTCATATTCGGCCTGCATGTTCTGAAGCAGTTCGATACGCATCTTTTCGTTGGATGCTTCCTGAGCAGTATCGTTGTTCATGGTAATCCAAACCTTTCCCTGAGGATTGACAAGGATTTCCACGACGTTATTCATTGGCATTTCCTCTGTGGAGACGGAGGGGGGAGTGGTCGCCTGGTAGGGGGCTTTTGCCAAGAATGTAGATGTCAACATGAAGAAGGTCAGAAGGAGCACAGTCACGTCACTCATCGCTGTCATGTCGATGAATGTGCTCTTTTTGTTTTGTTTTACTCTTCCCATATTGCTATTAACTTAATTTGGTTTATAGGGTGTAGTGTGCTTACTCGTGTGAATCTCACGGATTAGTGAGTGGCAGAGAATGTAGCTACGATTGAGAAACCAACTTCGTCGATAGCGTAGGTAAGGTTGTCGATTTTGTTTGTGTAGAAGTTGTAGGATATAACTGCGAGGGCGCCGGTGGCGATACCGGTAGCGGTATTGATAAGGGCCTCGGAAATACCTGTAGACAGCTGAGTTGCGTCAGGCGCGCCGGAGTTTGCCAGAGCCTGGAAAGACTTGATCATACCGAGCACAGTACCGAGCAGACCGACCAGAGTACCGAGAGTAGTCAGGGTAGCGACGATGGGGAGGTTCTGCTGCAGGGAGGGCATCTCAAGGGCGGTAGCCTCTTCCACTTCGTTGCGGAGGATAGTCAGCTTCTGCTCTTTGGAGAGAACGGTGTTGGCGTCCATCTCTTTGTATTTCACGAGTACTGCGTGTACGACGGAAGCTACGGAACCACGCTGCTGCTTGCAGCGGTTGAGAGCCTGGTCAATCTTACCGGCAGCGAGATCCTGCTTGATGTTGAGGACAAATTTGGGAACTGATCCTTTGCCCTTGGCAGAGCTAAGAGCAATCCAGCGCTCGATGGAGAGTACGATTACAGTGAAGAGCAGAGTGATGAGGATAGGCACGATGACACCGCCTTTGTACACTGTGCCGAGGTAGTTGAGGGGATGGCCGTTGGCGGGATCGTTCTCAGAGAAGTTGGCGGGATCGCCCATCACGAACATAAACAGGCATACAGCCAGAGCGGCGCAGGCCAGAATTACGATAAAGGCGCTGCTGATACCTTTCACGTTGCTGATCTTTTCTTCTTTCTTCTTAGGCGCAGCTTTGGGGGCTGCGGGCTTGGGAGTTGTAGCTTCCATAATCAGTTTGAGAATTAGTTGATTGTTAATATTAAAGTTATTGTATATTTAATCTGTATATTCGTTTCTTGATGCAGTCCGCATGTCTGGCTTTACCCGGCTTACGTCCTGGCGGTAGGGGAGAGTACTGTCAAGCGTAAAATGGCGTACTGTCTGGAGTCTTTTGCAGGTATTGAGCCATATAGGTTAACTGACCGGAGGAGCGGCTTCACAAGCGGGGCGTATGGCCGCCGTTAAGCGCGGGGTCTATTATTATACGTTGCTACACTCAGATATATTGCATCATATATGCTTAACTTTGCAAAATTAAGCATTAATTTACAATGTCGCAAGGTTTCGCCTTTTAAATTTTAGATGTTTCACAGCATATTTTTTCTGTTTCGGGCTTAAAATCTTATATTTAAGTAATTTGCAAACAGCTGAATCAGCGTATATCCGCGCTCGCGTGCTTCTGCTTTTTATATTTTTTAACAGTTGCGGCTCATCTTAGGATTGGCTGGAGTATAGTGCAATAACGAATCGGGAGCGCGTCAGGCAATCATGCGTCTGACACACTCCCGATATAATACGGTTGTTTCGGCAGGGGCGCTTACTTATCGCCTTTTATAGCGGCGATGCCGGGAAGCACTTTACCCTCGATGGCTTCCAGCAGTGCGCCGCCTCCGGTGGACACGTAGCTTACGGAGTCCGCCATGCCGAACTTGTTGACACATGCGACGGAGTCGCCGCCGCCTACGAGAGAGAAGGCGCCGTTGTCTGTAGCTTCGACTATGGCTTCGGCTATTGCGCGTGAGCCTGCGGTAAAGTTGTCGAACTCAAATACGCCTGCGGGGCCGTTCCAAAGGATGGTTTTTGCGGGCAGAATGGCCGCGCGGAAGCTCTTTATGGTCTCGGGACCTGCGTCCAGGCCTTCCCAGCCTTCGGGTATGGCGGAGGCGGGGCATACCTGAGTGTGGGCATCGTTGGAGAATGCGTCGGCTGCCACGCAGTCAGTGCCGAGCACGAGATTCACGCCCTTCTCCTTGGCCTTTTTCATGATGTCGAGCGCCAGATCAAGTTTGTCATCCTCGCAGATGGAGTTGCCGATATGTCCGCCCATGGCTTTGGCGAAAGTATATGTCATGCCGCCGCAGAGAATCAGGTTGTCGACTTTGTCCATCAGGTTCTCTATGATGCCGATTTTGGTAGATACTTTAGAGCCGCCCATGATAGCGGTAAAGGGCCGCTTTATGTCAGAGAGGATGTTGTCTACAGCCTTTACCTCTTTCTCCATAAGGTATCCGAGCATCTTGTCTTCGGGAGCGAAGTAGTCGGCTATGACAGCCGTAGAGGCGTGCTTGCGGTGGGCTGTGCCGAAGGCGTCGTTTACGTAGACATCGGCATAGCTTGCCAGAGTCTTGGCAAACTCTTTCTGGCTTTCCTTCATGGCTTTCTTGGCCTCGTCGTAGGCGGGATCATTTTTGTCTATGCCTGTGGGTTTGCCCTCTTCCTCGGGATAGAAGCGGAGGTTCTCAAGCAGCAGCACCTGTCCGGGCTTGAGGTCAGCGGCAGCTTGCTGCGCTTTCATGCAGTCCGGTACGAAAATCACGTCGGTGCCGAGAGCTTTGGCTACGTCATCGCGGATCTGTCCGAGGCTGAGCTTCATGTTGACCTTGCCCTTAGGTTTGCCCATGTGGCTCATAAGAATGAGGCTTCCGCCGTCAGAGAGGATTTTTTTGAGAGTGGGCAGCGCGCCGCGTATGCGGGTATCGTCGGTTATGTGACCGTTCTCATCGAGAGGCACGTTGAAGTCTACACGTACTATTGCCTTTTTGCCGGCAAAATTGTAATTATCAATATTAGCCATTCTGAAAAATTATAATATATTTGAAACTAATTGTCAGTCGGATGCATCCTTATAGGAAAGATGACTCCACACGTAAATAACACTGCCGAAAGTGTGGGGTTGGCATTTTCAACGCGAAATTACAAAAAATTATGGACTTTTCAAAAACTTATGCTTAATTTTGCACTCCGGTCGGACGGGCAGGTCCGAATAGGATGAATATATTATGGAAAGATTGGAAAAACTATACATGCGGAGGTTCGGATGCAGACCGACTTCGTATATGCCGCTTACGGGCAGCGGGTCGGGCCGCAGGTATTGCAGGCTCGGCTCCGAAGCCGGGACATCCATAGGGTGCATCGGTGTATCGCGTCAGGAGAATGACTGCTTTATCATGATAGACCGGGTTCTGGCCAAAGCCGGAGTGAAGGTACCTGAAATATATGGAGTCTCGGCTGACGGCATGGCGTATCTGCAGCAGGATCTCGGCAATCAGCCGCTGTTCTCGATGCTTGCGGACAGTGCTGCGTCTGAGTTCGTGGAGGAGACATTGAAGTCGCTGGTCAAGGTACAGCGGACCGGGGGGCTGGAGGGCCGGCTTCCGGTAATGGATATGGATCTGTATCTGGCCGACATGCGCTATTTTCAATATTGCTTTCTCAAGCCGGCCGGAATTGTGGCCGACGATGTGGCTCTGGAGCGCGATTTTCAGAAGTTTTCGCGCAAGATGATTGAGGAGCAGCCTGTAGGCAACATGTATCGTGACTGTCAGAGCCGCAATGTGATGATCCACGGCGGCCACCCCTGGTGGATAGACTTCCAGAGCATGAGGACGGGGCCGGTACTGTATGACGTAGCTTCATTTCTGTGGCAGGCGCGTGCCGGATTTTCAGCGGAATTCCGTAAGAAGATGGCTGACATGTATATCAGGGAGTATAACGCGGCAGCCGGAGAAGCGTCCGTCAGCGCCGGACTGCTTGACGATATGGTATTGTTCCGGACGCTGCAGGTGCTGGGCGCATACGGACTGCGTGGCCTGACCGAGCGCAAGTCGCACTTCATAGAGAGCATACCTGCTGCGCTTGACAATGTGCATGCTCTTTTGCGCAACGGAGCCGCAGACGGGTATCCCGCTCTTAAGGCCGCTCTTGAGGCTGCGGCAGAGCTGGAGCGGTTCAGAAAAGATGCCGGCGACGGGCGGCTGACGGTGCGTGTATTCAGTTTTTCATATAAACTTGGCTATCCCGAGGACCTTACCGGTAATGGAGGAGGCTTCATGTTTGACTGTCGTGCGTTGCACAATCCGGGACGTTATGACCGCTTCAAGCCTCTGACGGGACGCGACCTGCCGGTAATCGGTTTCCTGGAGGAGCGAGGCGAGATTCAGCCGTTTCTGAAGTCGGCATGGGACATGACCGATCCGGCTATTGAACGATATGTGAAGCGTGGATTTTCTTCGCTGCAGATAGGGTTCGGATGTACAGGCGGACGGCATCGCTCGGTCTATTCGGCCGAGCGCACGGCGCACCATATAGCCCGGAAATATGGCGATGACGTCAGAGTAGTGCTTGAACACAGAGAGCAGGGTATAATGGAGGTGTTGTCATGAAAGCATTTGTGCTGGCCGCCGGTCTCGGTACGCGTCTGAAGCCGTGGACTTTGGAGCATCCGAAGGCTCTCGTGCCTGTCGCGGGGACACCTATGCTTGAGAGAGTGATTGTCTCGTTGCGAGAACAGGGTTTTGACCGCATATTGGTAAATGTACACCATTTTGCCGATCAGATAGTCGATTTTCTCTCCGGCCGTGATTTCGGAATTGATGTAGCTGTCAGTGACGAATCGGAGCTTCTGCTCGACACAGGCGGGGCATTGCTGCATGCCGCCGGCTGGCTGTGCGCGGATGAGCAGCCGTTCCTGATACACAATGTAGATATACTTAGCAATGCAGATCTGGCGGGACTGATGAAGGCTCACGCTGAGTCAGACGCTGATGCCACGCTGCTGGTCAGCGACAGGGATTCGTCGCGCCGACTCTACTTTGACCGCGGAATGAATCTGGTCGGATGGAGAAACTTTAAGTCGGAAGAATTGCGTCCGGCAGGATTCAGAGTTGAGCCAGGCCTGCGGATGTATGCGTTTTCAGGTATTCATGCCGTCAGTCCGCGGATGTTGGCCAGGATGCGGGCGGAGGGGTATAAGGGCAAGTTCCCGATAATGGATTATTATCTGGCCAAAGCCGGGGCGTCATCGCCGATACGCGGCATGGCAGCCGATGGGCTGCGGCTGATAGACATAGGGAAACCGGCTTCGCTGGCTCAGGCCGAAAGCTGGTTTTGAACAGGAGCAGGTATGATACACCGACGGCTGACGAATTTCGGTATGCGTCAGCCGTCGGTATATCTTTGGCAACAGCTGCGGTTCAGCCGTTGAAATGGGAATTGCGTTCTGCATTGATGAGGTCATCAACATCGCGTTTTTTGACATTGAACTGGAAAACGCATCCGGCAATCAGAAGAATGACAGCAGCTCCGCCCAACCACCAGGTAAGAGCCACTCCGGTTGTGAAACAAGATGCTACCAGCAGGCAGGCGCCGATTACGTAGCAAATAATGGCTAAAGTTTTCATAATAGTAAGTAAATTAAAGTTTCATAATCTGCTATTATAACGCTTTAGCCGGGAGAAATGTTGGTCACTGTGAAAAAAAGAAAATCAGATACCCGCTTTTGTCAGGTAACCGTCCATTTCATTCTGCAGTTTTGCGGCTTCCGCGGCAGCGGCTTCGGCGAAGTCCGTATCCTTTGAGGCGTAGATTATGCCACGCGATGAGTTGACGAGCAGGCCACATTCGTCGGTCATGCCGTAGCGGCATACTTCGGCGAGGCTGCCTCCCTGCGCTCCCACGCCGGGAACCAGCAGAAATGACTTGGGAGCCACGCGGCGTATCTGTGCGAACATGCTGCCTTGTGTCGCGCCGACGACGTACATCATTTTGTCTTCATCGGCCCAACGGGCGGAGGTCCGCAATACTTTCTCCCAGAGAGGCATGCCGTCGGCATCGGTCATAAACTGAAAATCATGCGAACCTTTGTTGCTTGTCAGGTCGAGCAGGATGACCCACTTGCCCGGATAGTCGAGGAACGGCGTCACAGAGTCTTCGCCCATATAGGGAGCTACGGTCACGGCGTCGACATCCATCTGGTCGAAGAATGTGGCGGCATACATTTTCGATGTGTTGCCTATGTCGCCGCGTTTGGCATCGGCGATGATGAAGTGGTTGGGGTAGTTGCGGCGCAGATAGTCTACGGTAAGTTCGAGAGCTTTCCATCCGTCGAGTCCCTGACATTCGTAAAAAGCGGTATTGGGCTTGTAGGCCACGCAGTATGGCGCTGTAGCATCAATGATGGCTTTGTTGAAAGCGAAATAAGGGTTATCCTCCTTAAGCAAGTGCTGAGGGATTTTTGCCAGATCTGTGTCAAGGCCGACGCAGAGGAAGGAGCGGCGTTTGCGGATGATGTCGATTAAGTCTTTACGGGTCATATAATATAGTTTATAATTCGGCTTCCTTGAGTTTCTCGGCGTTTTCGGCAACGATAAGATGGTCTATGCAGTCCTGAATGTCGCCGTTCATAAATGCCTGCAGATTGTATATGGTATATCCGATACGGTGGTCCGTGATTCGTCCTTGCGGAAAGTTGTAGGTGCGTATTTTGGCAGAGCGGTCGCCGGTAGATACCATCGTCTTTCGGCGGCTGGCTATGTCATCGAGATATTTCTGGTGTTCGCGGTCATAGATGAAAGTACGCAGGCGCGCCAAAGCGCGCTCCTTGTTGTGCGGCTGGTCGCGGGTCTCGGTACACTCAATCAATATTTCTTCTACTTCGCCGGTATTGGGGTTCCGCCAGTTATAACGGAGCCTTACGCCTGATTCTACTTTGTTGACGTTCTGGCCGCCGGCTCCGCCACTGCGGAAAGTGTCCCATCGTATCTCTCCTTCGTGTATCTCCACTTCAAATTCTTCCGCTTCGGGCAGAACAGCTACGGTGGCGGCCGAAGTATGGACACGTCCCTGGGTCTCGGTGGCTGGTACGCGCTGCACGCGGTGTACGCCGCTTTCATATTTCATAATGCCGTATACTCCGGTGCCGCTCAGGGAGAAGATTATCTCTTTGAATCCGCCGCTCGCTCCTTCGCTGAAGCTCGTCACGGCCAGCTGCCAACCCTTGATTTCGGCAAATTTCTGGTACATGCGGAACAAGTCGCCGGCAAACAGGGCTGCTTCGTCTCCTCCGGTGCCTCCGCGAATTTCCACGATAGCGTTTTTCACATCATTGGGGTCGGCCGGTACGAGCAGCAGCTTGATTTTCTGCTCCAGCGCGGGTATGGAGGCTTGCGCCTCGGCAAGCTCATCGTGGGCGAGCAGACGCATATCTTCATCTTTTTCAGTTTCAAGTATAAGGCGTGCTTCTTCGGCGGCCGCTATCATGCGCTTGTATTCGTCAGCGGTCTTCAGTATCTGCTTCAGGTCGTGGTATTCTTTCGTCAGTCTGACATACCTTTTCTGGTCAGCTATGACACCTGGGTCTGTGATGAGTGTGCCTACTTCCTGAAATCGGGCATCGAGGCCGTCGAGTCTATCTATCAGTGGTGTGACTGGCATAACGCTGTGAGTGGCGGTTTAGAGACGTTTAAAAAGATATCTGTTGTGGCACCGCCGATAGCGTCAGATGCTTCATCGCCGCGTTGCCGGGACGGAGTATTAGATAAAGAGGCGGGCATACATCCTGTTAAAAAAAAGACTCAACGTACTGCTTGACAGTGTTGAGTCTGAAGTGATTAGTAGCGAATCCGGGACTCGAACCCGAGTCTCCACCGTGAGAGGGTGGCGTGCTAACCGCTACACTAATTCGCCATTTTTTGTCTCGGAGAGGAGCGGTTTGTTTCTCTTTGACGATGCAAAATTACTGCTTTTTTTCGGACTGGCCAAATTTTTCAGCAACTTTTTTTCATATTTTTTCGGCCGGGCTCCGAAGCCGGGTGTAACTATGTGAAAAAGGCCGTCTTAGCGTAAGACGGCCTTTTTATAGATGATGGAAAATATTTTTTAGTTAGCTTCGATGATGGTTACCGCACGGTCAAACTGGGCACCCTTGATACCGAAGTCGGTAAGGTTGTTGGCATCAATGCGGGTCTGAATCTGGCTTTCAGGTACGCCGGCATTGAGCAGGCAAGCCTTAACGCCGTTTACACGCTCGTTGCGCAGACGGGTATTGATGACATCGTTGCCGGTGTAGTTGTCGGCCCAGCCGGTAAGAATGTATTTCTTATCGGGGTTAGCCTTCATTGTGCGGGCTATGGACTGTACCAGAGTAACCTCGCGGCTGGACAGAGTGGAGACGTTGATGGGGTAGTAGATAGTGGCCAGAGCGTTCACGCACTCGCAGTCTTTCTGCGGACGGTTGAGGCAATCGTCAAGCTGACGCTGCAGATCCTTGATGCGGTTGTCGGCGTTGGCCAGACGGGCTACGAGAGCGTCACCCTCGGCATCGGTGTATTTCCAAGTGGGGCATACGGCTGTAACAGGGCAGCTCCATTCTGTCTTGTTGAACTTGTAAGTGATACCGATCTCTGCGGATACGACACCAGTCATATTTTTGTTCCACTTTTTGTCAGTCATTTTGTCGAACAAAGAGAGATCCATTATTGCAGCCTCGACATCCAGGAAGAGGTCGATGTGCTTGTTAAGGGAGAAATTGTTCTGGAAGCCGACGTTGGCGTAGAGCGTACGGTTGTGTGCGTTGTGCCATGCGTGGTCTTCGGCTTTGTGGCTGAATGTCCAGTATCCGCCGCCGCCGCCGTGCAATACACCGTTGTAGACACGGCTGGGGTTGTAGCCGCAGAGCCAGTTGGTAAGAGAGAGCATCAGTTCTACCTTCGGGCCAAGGGCAGCGAAGCGCTCGGCATAGAACGTCTCGCCGGTGCTGCCTAAGAATCCACTGCTGTGGGGGTCGCAGAAAGCGCCGTCATTGTTAGTGGCACCACGGAGAATCATGCCGCTCACGCCGAGCCGGAATCCCCAAACGGGAGTGAACCACTTGCCTGCGTAGATACCGGCTGTAGCGCCGATACGGTTTTTGAATTTTGCTTCAGTATCGTGGTTGGAGAACAGAACGTTGCCACCGCCCTGGGCTGTGATGAACCAGTTGGACTTCATCGGGTTGACTGTAAGACCCTGGCTGCAGTCTTCAACGTAGCTGACCTCCTGTGCGTGGATGTTGGAAGCACCGAAGATAGTTGCACATCCAAGTGCGAATAAAGCTACTTTCTTCATAATTAACAGATATACTTAATGTTATATTTATAATTCCGTAGTTATATATTTGCGTAATCCCGTCGCATGGACGCGAATCAGTCTGCAAAATTACAACTTTTTCACGATATTACAACATTTTATGCTAAAAAATGTTTAATTCGGTTAAGGATATTGTCTGCGGTGTAGCCGAATTTCTCATCGAGTACCTTGTAGGGCGCTGACGAGCCGAAGCGCTCCATGCCGTATATCCGGTAGTCGCCTTTCATCAGGGGTAGCAGCGTGGAGGGCACACCTGCGGTCAGACCGAATATTTTCACGCCGTCGGGGATGACAGAGTTGCGGTAGCCGACGTCCTGACGCATGAACAGTCCGATGGAGGGTACCGATACCACACGCACGCCGATACCTTCTTCGCTCAGGCGACGGGCCACCTCACACAGCAGGCTCACTTCGCTGCCGTTGGCTACGAGTATGGCTTTCGGATCGGTGGCGTCTGTCACCACATAACCTCCGCGCGAAGCCTGAGCTGCCTCTGCGGCACGGTTCTTGCCCGGCAGGTCGCTGACATCCTGGCGTGTAAGAATCAGTACGGAGGGGCAATCCTTGTTTTCCATAGCCATCTTCCAGCAGGCCACTGTCTCGGCTGCGTCGGCAGGGCGCATTACCAGTATTGAGGGCTTTCCCGAAAGATTGTCCATCTGCTCAAGCAGGCGTATCTGGGCTTCATGCTCTACGGGCTGATGGGTGGGGCCGTCTTCGCCTACGCGGAAGGCATCGTGTGTGAAGATATATTTTACGGGCAGCTCCATCAATGCCGACATACGGATCGCCGGCTTCATGTAGTCGGAGAATACGAAGAAAGTGCCGCATGCGGCGATGAGGCCGCCGTGCAGGGCTATGCCGTTCATGATGGAGGCCATGGTCAGCTCGGCTACGCCGGCATGCAGGAATCCGCCTCCCAAGTCGCCGTGAACCATGGCGCGCGTCTTCTTGAGGAAGGCGTCGGTCTTGTCGGAGTTGGCGAGGTCGGCGCTGGACACTATCATGTTGCCTACGTGTTCGGCAAGGGCCGACAGTACGCTGGCCGATGCGGTGCGGGTAGCTACGTCGGGTTTGCAGACTATGGTATTCCAGTCTATGCAGGGGAGTTCGCCTTTGATGTAAGATGCAAGCAGCCGGGCGTCTTCCGGATTGCTGCGTGCCCATTCTTTTTCCCGTTCGCGGCGGGCGGCGGCATAGGCTATGAGTTCGTTTCTGCGTTCGGCGTACAAGGCTGCCACGTCATCGAATATCTGCCACGGGTTCTCGGGATCGCCACCCAGGCCCTGTATGGTGCGGGATACATCCACTCCGGCTTTGCTCAGGGGCTGGCCGTGGGTGCTTACCCAGCCTTCGCAGCTGGCGCCGTCGGCGGTCACACAGCTTTTGGCCATAGTGGTATGGCCGATAATCAGTGTGGGGCGGTGTTTTTCCGCTATAGCGATTTCAAGAGCGCCAGCCATGGCTTCGACATCGG
Source organism: Muribaculaceae bacterium (assembly GCA_017935045.1). GTDB lineage: Bacteria > Bacteroidota > Bacteroidia > Bacteroidales > Muribaculaceae > Lepagella. The sequence continues at coordinate 31,201 of JAGBIJ010000020.1, read as the reverse complement.
AGCCGTCGACTTCCAGTACATTCCAGTTCCAGGCGCGGTATTTGGCTGCGGTGTCTTCGGCGGTCACCTCGTTTACCTTTGTAGAGAGCTGCACGTCGTTGGCGTCGTAGAACATAATCAGGTTATGCAGTCCCAGATATCCTGCTATGCGTCCTGCGCCCTGGGAAATCTCTTCCTGAATACCTCCGTCAGAGATGAATGCGTATGTCTTGTGGGCTACGACCTCGCCGAAACGGGCGGCAAGGAATCTCTCTGCGATTGCGCAGCCTACGGCCATGACGTGGCCTTGACCGAGGGGGCCGGATCCGTTCTCTATGCCGCGTTCGGGGCACAGTTCGGGGTGGCCCGGCGTCACGCTGCCCCACTGGCGGAATTGCTGGAGTTCCTCCATTGTGAATTTTCCGCTGAGAGCGAGTACGCTGTACAGCATGGGCGACATGTGGCCGGGATCAAGGAAGAAACGGTCACGCGCTATCCAGAGGGGATGCTCCGGGTCATAGTTGAGGAATCGGGAGAACAGAAGATTGGTGAAATCGGCGCCTCCCATGGCACCTCCGGGATGACCGGACTTAGCTTTTTCCACCATCGCAGCCGTGAGGACACGCATGTTGTCAGCTGCACGTTTCATCAGGATAGAATCCATTGTTGAAGTAAATTTTTGTTATGTTGTTCAGGTAATAGGTTAGTGCCGAAGCAAAATGACAGGCCGTAAAAAGGTAAGAGGCCCATTACCGCTACAAAGTTAGCAATAATGAGCCTAATACGGGCAATTTCTGACCGCCTTTTTTCAGGCGGTCAATGATTTTTTATTGATCAAGGGCAAAATCACGGTTGTCTTCCAGGTCTACGGGAATGTTTTTGTTTACATTCTTGCAGCCGAAAATGCCATAATACAGCAGGTAGACCAGCAGCAGGGCGATCAGCCAATATGACCCCATGTATGAGTAATTGGTGGCAATCCAGTTCTGAAGCAACGGTACGATACCGCCGCCTACCACCATCATCATGAAGATACCTGAGGCCTGAGCCGTATATTTGCCGAGACCTTCGACGGCGAGGTTGAAGATGCCTCCCCACATGACGGAAGTACACAGGCCGGTCAGTACCAGGAACAGGGCGCTGATGGGCACCTGGGCGGTAGTGAAGCCGTCTTCCACGCTATAGGCGGGCATGCTGATTTTCATGGATACGGGCATGTATATGGCAAGCACAATAAGCACGATTGCAAGTGTGGATGCGAAAATCAGCTGAGCCCGGCTTGATACGGAGCCGGAGATTACACTGGAGATGATGCGTCCTACGAGCATCAGAAGCCAGTATACGGCTGCTACGGCTGTGGCCACGGCGGCTGCATTGGTGGTAATGCCTGACACGGCGCTGTCTGAAAGATAGAATATTAGCACGCCGGGAATACCGACTTCTATTCCGACATAGAAAAAAATGCCTATTACGCCGAGCAGAGTGTGGCGGAAACTCCAGGGGCTGTAGGCGTCTTTGACCTTTTTTGCCCCGGCTTTACGCATGTGGGGCTCGGGTATGCGTACCATGCAGATTATGGCGAAAGAGAGCGCGAAGACGCCCATGGCTATCCAGAGCAGGGGAGTGACATCTCCGAGAGTGGTGTTTTTGGTCACGGTGCCTATGAGCATACCGACGAAGATAGGTGTCAGCGTACCGGAAAGAGAGTTGATGGAGCCTCCGGTCTGGAGCAGCTGGTTGCCTTTTTTGCCTCCGCCTCCCAGTACTGTCAGCATAGGATTGACCACAGTGTTGAGCATGCAGACGCAGAAGCCGCATACGAAAGCGCCGGTAAGGTAGATGATGAAGTTAAGCATGATTGGCTGCCCGTCTACGGTAAAGACGCCGGTATCGGCGCCTGTCTGGCTCGACAGGTATTGCAGACCCAGACCGATGAAGCCGATGGCCATAGCCCAGAGCGATGTCTTCTTGTAGCCTATGCGGACCAGCAGATTGCCGGCAGGGATACCCATGAACAGGTAGGCGAGGAAGTTCATCAGATTGCCGAGCATGCCCGACCATTCGTAATGGTTTTTCCAGATTGTGCCGAGCGGGGCCGCGAGATTGGTCACAAATGAGATCATTGCGAACAGGAAGAACATGACTACGATGGCCATTATGTTGGTCTTGTGTGCGCTTTGCCGGGATTGAGGCGTGTTGCTATTCATAATTAAAGAGTGGTTAGGTGTGTATTTTTGAAACTTTACGGGTGTCAGTATTCTCGCGGGCCAAAGATGGCTGTTCCGATTCGTACGAGTGTGCTTCCGCATCTGACGGCAGTCTGCCAGTCGCCGCTCATCCCCATGCTGACGGTGTCGAATCCGCGAAGGTCGGGACACATCCGGCGTATGGTGTCGAAAGTATCTCTGATGGCCTGAAAATCGCGGATTATGCGTTGCTGATCATCGGTATTCGATGCCATGCCCATGATTCCGCAGATGTGTGTGGCGCGGAGTGACTCGTAGCCGCGTGTGCGGAAATAGTCAAGCAGTTCGTCGGGCGCGAAGCCGGTTTTTGTCTCTTCGCGTGCGACGTGTACCTGCATCAAGACGCGTGTCACGGTGCCGGCTCTCTCGGCTTCGCGGTCTATCAGTTCGAGCAGACGCAGCGAGTCTACGCTTTCTATCAAGGCTGTCTTGCCTGTGATAGACCGCACTTTGTTGGTCTGCAGATGGCCGATGAAGTGCCAGCGGGTGTCTGCGGGCATCTGCGGGATTTTTGTAAGCAATTCCTGCACACGGCTTTCGCCGAATATGCGCTGGCCGGCATCGTATGCCTCCTTCAGCGCATCGACAGGATGGAATTTGGATACGGCTACCAGTTCGGCGCCGGAGTCTGCGAGAGCTTCGTGCAGTTCGGCTATGTGTCGGCCTATTTGTTCCATTATTCTTTGTTGTCTGCTGTGGCGTTAAGAGGGAATACATCCATAATAGGTGTCTCGGTTATGGAGGCTATCTCGTAGTCAGCCATCGTGTCTTTCATGCCTTTTTCAAAGTTTTCAAGCGCGTTGCTGAAATCCGAAGCTTGTACCAGAATGAATGAGGCGGATTTTTTTTCTACTGCGGTTTTTTCATCGATTGTTATAAACATGACTTTGACCATATAGTAGCGGTCGCCGGATTCGTCCCAGAAAATTTCGGAGATTCGGGTTTTCTTCACAGCTGAGATGGTAAACTCTCCGCTGATGTAGGGAGTAATCATTTCTATGATGCGGGCTTCAGCTTCAGTAAAGGACAGGGCGTCTACCAGATAGGGCTCTTTGACTTTCTTGACGGAGCCGTTTTCCTGAACTTTGTCGAACTTTACTTTACATTCAAACCATAGTGCCATATTATAAACAGGTATTACAGATTTCTATTGCTTGCCGCAATAACGGCATTTCATGCAAAGTTACAAAAATAATGCGATACTGCGGCTGTCCGGACATAAAAAATCCGGGTTTTCCAATGGAAAAACCGGATTTTGTGTAGGTAAGACATGCTGACCTGGGTCAGTCATTGTTTTCTTCTTTACTTCGATTCTTGGCTTTAGAGCGTTTTTTACTCTGATTGGAGCTGCTGATATCTTTCTCCTCCTTAAGATCTATTTCTTTTCCGCTGGAGTCTATGACTTTGTATTGCAGATAAGCCAGGCTTTCGTCGGCTATGATTTTGAATTTGCGGCCGAACGTCCTGCGCCATTTGGAATAGATGGAGAAGAGCCCTTTCTTGATATATGCGTCGACGAAAGGATGGATATACATCTTGAAATTGCTGATACCCATTTCGTTGACGAGCCAGTCTAACTTTTCCTGCAGTTTGTCGGTAAAGAGCAGCGAGGGCTGTATCTCTCCTTTGCCGTAGCATGAGGGACAGGATTCAGCCGTAGGGATGTCGAGGGCGGGCCTTACGCGTTGGCGCGTAATCTGCATCAGGCCGAATTTGCTGAGCGGCAGTATATTATGGCGTGCGCGGTCGGTGGCCATGATTTCTTTCATGTGATCATACAGGGCCTGTCTGTGTTCGGCTTTCGACATGTCGATAAAGTCTACCACTATTATTCCGCCCATGTCGCGCAGACGCAACTGCCTGGCTATTTCGTCAGCTGCCTTGAGGTTGACGTCGAGCGCATTGGTCTCCTGGTCGTTTCCGGCTTTTGAGCGATTGCCGGAGTTGACGTCTATGACATGCAGGGCTTCAGTGTGCTCGATTATGATGTATGCTCCGCTTTTGAAGGAAACTGTTTTGCCGAAACTGCTCTTGATCTGACGTGTGATGCCGAAGCTGTCGAATATCGGAGTATCCTTTGAGTATAGCTTCACGATGTCCTTCATCTCCGGCGCGATCATCGCCACATAATTCTGTATCTGGGTAAAGGTTTCGGCGTCGTTGACATGGATGTTCTCAAACGATGTGCTGAATATATCGCGTATCAGAGATACGGCACGCGTCTCCTCTTCATAAATCAGAGCGGGCGCTGCGCTGCGCTGCAGTTTCGCTATGGATTCTTCCCATGCCTTGACCAGAGAACGGAGTTCGTTGTTGAGGTCGGCTACGCGCCTTCCTTCGGCGGAAGTGCGGATTATCACACCGAAGCCTTTGGGCTTGATGGATGATATGAGTTGCCGCAGCCTCAGTTTTTCCTCTGTACTCTTTATCTTCTGCGAGACATTGATTTTGTCGGTAAAGGGTATGAGAATCATATATCTGCCGGTAAACGACAGTTCTGTGGTAAGGCGCGGCCCCTTGGAGCTGATAGGCTCTTTGGCAATCTGGACGAGCAGAGTGCGGCCGGCCTCGAGCACATCGGAGATAGTTCCGGTTTTGGGAATGTCGGGAGTCTTGTAATACTCGGCGATATCGGGTACCTTTCTGGGGTCCGCGAAAGCGGCTTCAAGGTATTTGGCATACGCGTTGAAGCGGGTGCCTAAATCGAGGTAATGAAGAAAAGCGTCTTTTTCGTAGCCCACATTGATGAATGCGGCGTTCAGACCCGGCATAAGCTTGTGGACTTTAGCCAGATAGAGGTCTCCAACGGCGTATGCTATATTACGGCTCTCCTTCTGGAGCGATACCAGACGGGAATCTTCAAGCAACGCTGTGGAAATCTCCTTTTGTTGTACGTCTACTATTAATTCGCTTTTCATTTCAGTAAAGATGTGAATCTTTGAGTGGAAGTCCCTCGCGGGACTGCGGTCCGCTGCTGTCTCCGCGGATCGGGGAGCAGAATGGATGCCTGTCAGGCAAGGTATATGCAAAGAACAAACTTACGGTTTCTATGGCCATTGTCTGCGGCCCGAGCAACACGAAAGTCTGTTCTTTACCCTTGGAGTCTGAGGTTTGGGATAGCGGCGCATCCTGTGGTTTAGCGCAGAAGACGCGCCGGCGCATCCGGTCGTTATTTCTTCTTGTGACGATTCTTTCTCAGTCTCTTTTTACGCTTGTGGGTAGCCATCTTGTGGCCTTTTCTTTTTTTTCCGCTGGGCATAATGTTAAAATTATTATGTTATATGAATGATAATTATGTCAATTAATGACGTTGTTTACGCGAAATCAGCGTACATCCTCGATGAACGTCTTGGCGGGCTTGAAAGCGGGCACCTTGTGTTCGGGGATGATGATGGTAGTGTTCTTGGAGATGTTGCGTGCTGTCTTCTCCTTGCGGGTCTTCACGATGAAGCTGCCGAAGCCGCGGAGATATACATTCTCGCCGTGAGCCATGGAATCCTTGACAACCTCCATGAATTTTTCTACAGTAGTGAGGACGGCAGCTTTCTCCAGACCGGTGCTACGCGAAATTTCGTTTACAATATCAGCTTTTGTCATGATTATATTGCTTTTGTTATTGATAATTCTGCTTTTGCTGTTCTTTTCGTCGGAATAAAAAATCCCGTTGTCGAAAATTGCAGTGCAAATATCGGAATAATTTTTGAATTGTGAGCTATAATAGGTTAAAAATCTGTAATTAAGAGGCGATTTTTATTGATTTCAGTCTGGCGTGTCGGCGCTGGCGCCGTCGATGTCTGCTATAGCTGAGAGCAGATGCTGCAGGTGGTCGAGCCTTACGCTTACCTGCATCGAGCAGGAATTGTCGAATTGCTGATTCTGCGGGACGAGTCCGAAGGTCTTGCAGAGCTTCATAACGTCGTTCATAGCCAGATAGGGGAACCGGATGTTGACATTGCGGCAGTCATGCCGCTCTTCTATCACTGAGTTCTCTATGGCCTCGCGGGCGGCCTCACGATAGGCGGAAATCAGTCCTGAGGTGCCGAGCTTTATACCTCCGAAGTATCGTACGACCACTATGAGTATATTCGTCAGACCGAAGGAATTGATCTGGCCAAGTATCGGTTTCCCGGCCGTACCTGATGGCTCTCCGTTGTCGTTGCATTGCCATGTCTGTCTGTCCGGGCCGAGCACGTAGGCCCAGCATACATGGCGCGCGTCGTGATATTTGTTCTGGTACTCCTTTATGTATTGGCGTGCCTCGTCGCTGCTTTCCGCAGGTATGGCGAAGGAAATGAACCGGCTCATTTTCTCGCGGACCAGCCCCTGTCCGACACCGGTAATGGTCTTATACAGATCGCTCATTCAGCTGTGCCGGTATATTTCAGCAGGTCGGCTACGATAAATGTAGAGCCTCCTATATATATGATGTCTTCTTCGCCAGCTTCCGACAGAGCTGCCTTCCATGCAGTCTCCACATCGGTATATATACGGTTATTCAAGCCTGCCTTGTCACACATCTGACCAAGGCATCGGGCATCGAGAGCCCGCGGAATGGCTGCCTGGGTAACGTAGTATACGGCCTCTGCGGGAAACAGCGGCAATATATGCTCCACATCTTTGTCTGCCACAAAGCCTATTACCATTCTGATTTTTCCGGCCGGATGTCTCCGGGCTATGCGGGCCAGTTGCGCCATGTTGTACTTCAGTCCGGCCTCGTTGTGTCCGGTATCGGCTATTGCCAGCGGTTTGTCGGACAGACGCATCCATCTGCCGGCCAATCCTGTCAGACGGCATACGGCCCCGAGCCCGGCGATTATCGCGTCATTACTGATGGCTACTCCCTGATCGCGCAACATGCGTATGGCTGTCAGCACAGTGAGCAGGTTAGCCCGCTGATAGTCTCCTTTGAGATCATAGCATACGCTGCCGTATGGAGTTATGACCTTATCAAGATTGTCTATCGGAGCGATATCGGCTTCCTCGTCGGCAAAGCGTATCGGCGCGTTGCAATCCTTTGCTTTATGTATGAACACCTCGCGGACCTTGCCTTCGGCTTCTCCGATGGTTACCGGTATGCCGGGCTTGATGATGCCGGCTTTCTCTCCGGCTATCTTTTCCAGCGTGTCGCCAAGAAACTGTGTATGGTCTTTGGATATGTTGGTAATCACGCAGGCTATAGGCGTGATGATATTGGTGGAATCCAGTCGTCCGCCCATTCCGGTCTCGATTACGGCATAATCTACCTTTTGTGTGGCAAACCAATCGAAAGCCATCATCATGGTAAGTTCAAAGAAAGAGGGATGACCGTCGTAGCCGCTGTGTCGGTAGCGCTCGATGAAGTTGATGACATCGCTGTGGCCTATCATCTGCCCGTTGACGCGGATGCGTTCGCGGAAGTCGGCAAGATGGGGCGAAGTGTAAAGACCTACCTTATATCCTTGGGATTGCAGGACGGCGGCCAGCGAATGGGAAGTGGAGCCTTTGCCGTTGGTACCGGCTATGTGTATCGATTTGAAACTGCGGTGGGGATGGCCGAAGTGGGCGTCTATGGCAAGACTTGTGTCCAGCCCCGGTTTATATGCTGCCTGTCCTACGCGAGAGAACATCGGCAGCTGATTGTACAGCCATTCTATGGCTTCGGAGTATTCCATCTGTTCAGATATATATGATATAGCCGGCTATTCCGGCCAGAATAATTACGAAAATAGGATGCAGCTTTATCTTTTTACCACGCCATGGGATGGGGAAAAAGACGAGTATGAAAGCCGCCACACATATTATTATATTGACAACCAGTTGCCAGTCTATGCCGTTAGGATTGAAATTGGCATTGTTCATCAGCAAGATGGCAGCGGATGCAATCAGTCCTACCACTACAGGGCGCAGCCCGGAAAATATGCCTTTTATGACTCCGCTTTCGCTGTGGCGGCGGATAAAGTGGGAAGCATAGAGTACGAGCAGGTAGGAGGGTATGACTACGGCCATAGTGCATAGCAGGGCGCCGAGTATTCCCCACACAGGGGCGCCGAACAGTTCCGGACTGACTGAGCCGGGGGCGGCGTAACCTATGTAGGTGGCCGAGTTTATGCCTATCGGGCCGGGAGTCATCTGGGATATGGCCACGATGTCGGTAAACATGGTCTCGGATATCCATCCGGGGTCTACGACGGTGTGTTCTACCAGAGATAGCATGGCGTAGCCTCCGCCAAAACCGAAAAGCCCGATTTTGATATACGCCCATATCAGCTTGAGATAAATCATCGCACACCTCCTTTTCTGCGTGACGAGAGTCGGCGTCTGCTCCAGATGAAGTAAAGCCAGCCGCCTGCTCCGCCGAGGATAATATATAGAATCGGGTTGGACAGGAATCCTATATCAAGCGAAATCATAAGGGCGACAAGCACCGGTATCCATAGTGTCTTCATTCCGATTTTCGCAGCTTTGGCCGAGCTTATGACCGGCGCTATGATCAGCGCGACTACTGCAGGCCTTATACCCATGAATATCGCCGAGATTACGCGATTGTGCTTGATCACATCGGGCGTAAGGAAAATCGCTATCAGCAGAATGATAATGAACGACGGCAGTACGGAACCCAGCGAGGCGGCGAGGCTGCCCCGCAATCCGCGCATTTTGTCTCCGACGGCCACTGATATGTTGACGGCGAGGATGCCGGGCAGTGACTGAGCCAAAGCCAGCAGGTCGAGAAACTCGTCGCGTCTGATCCAGTGATGTTTGTCTACTATCTCGCGCTCTATGATACTTATCATGGCCCATCCGCCGCCGAATGTGAATGCGCCTATCTTAAGAAAGGAAAGGAACAAAGGCCATAGACCGCCGGCAGAGGAAGGGGAGATATTCTTATGTGCAGATTGTGTCATCACGCTGCAAAATTAAAAAAAAATCCATAGATGGCCAAGTTTAAATGCAGATGGCGGGAGGGCGGAGGCGGTCAGTTGGAAATAATTTCGTAACTTCGCGTCATCATGTCAGGAAACAAAGGAAATAGCTTAGTGACGCGTCTGTGGGTTGTGCTGATGTGCATGGCGACAGGCATTGCCGGTCATGCTGAGAAAGTGGGGCTTGTCCTTAGCGGTGGCGGCGCGAAGGGCATAGCCCATATAGGGGTAATCAAGGCGTTGGAGGACAACGGCATACCGATAGATTATGTAGCCGGCACATCAATGGGCGCAGTAGTGGGCAGCCTGTATTCGTGCGGATGGTCGCCGGATGAAATACTTGAGCTGGTCAAGTCACGGGACTTTTATTCATGGAGTACCGGGCAGATTGACGAGAATCTGACATACTATCTTGAAAGACAGGAACCGACACCCCGTATGCTGCAGTTGCAGTTCGATTTCAAGGATACGACAAAGGTCAGCACGAATATTTTATCGGGACCTCTGATTAATCCTATTCCGATGAATTTTGAATTTATGAGATTGTTCAGCCCCTATACGGCACAGTGTGGCGGAAACTTTGACAGATTGTTCGTTCCGTTCCGTTGTGTAGCAAGCGATGTCTACCGTAAGCATAAGATTGTGTGCGCTTCCGGCAGTCTCGGCGACGCAGTCAGGGCTTCAATGAGCTTCCCCATGGTGTTCAAGCCGATTGAGATGAATGGAGTGCTGGTATATGATGGGGGAATATATGACAATTTTCCGGTCGATGTCATGCACGAAGATTTTAATCCGGATGTCATAATAGGTGTTTCGGTAAGCGGCCCTGACACCAAGCCGATAGCCGGAGATCTGTTCCAGCAGCTGGAGGATATGATAATACAGAACAATGACTACAGCGTACCCGAGAATCTCGGCGTGAAGATTCAGGTTCCCGTGCTTCAGTTCGGTGTGCTTGACTTCGGAAAGGCCGACGAAATATATGCCATAGGCTATCGTACGGGTCTCGCCATGCTTGACAAGGTCAAGGCCCGCATACAGACGCGAGTGCCTGCCGGAGATGTGGCTTCCAGACGTATGCGATGGCGGCGTGGCACACCGGAGCTTAGTTTCGATTCTGTCGGCGTTTCGGGGATTGAAGGCACGGCGGCCCGCTATGTGAAATTTTGTTTCGAGGGCTTGCCGAAACGAGATACGATAAGTGTCGGGCAGGCGCGAAACGCCTATTATCGACTTGTATCGTCAGGTAAAATCGAGGATATACGTCCGACAGCCACCTACAATGCCGCTTCGGGCCACTTCAATATGATGGTAGATGTCGATTTGAAGAAGAAGTGGAGCGCGGGTTTCGGTGGCTGGCTTACCTCCTCCTCCAATTCTATGCTTTATCTAACCGCGGGTTATCATACTCTCAGCTATAATGCGCTTGACGCGGACATTGCGGCCTGGCTCGGACAAAACTATTATTCCGGATTCGGGCAGGCCCGCTTTACCTTGAAAAGCGCCGTACCGTCGTACATGCAGATACAGCTGTGCGGCAGCCGGCGTAAATATTACGAGAGTGATGTATTGTTTTCATTGTCAGACAATCCCGTATTCATTACGACCGACGAGACTTACGCGCGGGCTGAATATGCCATGGCCATGACACGCAGATACCTATGGTCTGCCGGGGTTGGCGCTGCATATCAGCGTGATTATTTTTTCCCGGGTAACGCGTCTGATTTCGACAAGGAACAGCGGGACAGATGTGATTACCGGACGGTGGCTATACAGCTTGAACTTGCTTCCAACTCTCTGAACAACAATATGTACCCGTCGATGGGTCAGCAGCTGGAGGTATGTATGCAGGGTCTGCACGAACGCTCGCATTATCGTAGCGGCATAACTTCGGGGCTGGCTGGCGGAGCGAAGAAATTGTCGCGCAACAATCTGATGGCAAGCGTACATTGGACTCAATATTATCCTGTGTCTAAATCAGTCTCTATCGGGGCTTCGGCCGATGTCCGGGCTATGGCCGGCAAGCTGGGGGGAAATTATTATGCGGCACTGGTTCACGCTCCGGCTTTTGGCCCAACACCCTCGACCCGATATGCTTTCAATGAAGCTTTCCGGGCATACAACTATGTGGCTATAGGCGCAAGCCCGGTATGGCAGCTGATGACCAATCTGCAGTTGCGAGGCGATTTTTATCTGTTCTGCCCGATCAGGCAGATGGCGGCGGATAATGCCGGCGCAGCAAAATACGGCGCATGGTTCCGTACGCCACAATTTATGGGAGAGGCAGCTGCCGTCTATAACTTCTCTTTTGCCAGCCTGTCTGTCTACGGCAATTACTTGAGCCGGGCCGCCGGAAACTGGAATTTCGGAATTGCTTTCGGGCTTATGTTCGAGGCTCCGCGTTTTCGGAAATAAGTTGGTTTTCGTCTGTTTCCAGCCGCTTTACTATCGAGGCTGGCATTGTCTTGGTCGCTTTTGCCCCGAGTTTCTTCATGTCTTCCGAGAGGCGTGTGACGCTGCCCCGTCCCGTAGTCAGGCGTGAGAGTGCGGTGTCGTAGGTGTCACGCGCCTTGTCCAGTGCGTTGCCTAAATCCTGCATTGCGCCGAGAAACAGCATTACCTTATCATACAGTGCGCCTCCTTTGCGCGCTATATCCAGAGTATTGCGGTTCTGCTTGTCCTGAATCCACAGTTGTGACACTATGCGCATGGAGGAAAACAGATGAGTGGGGGAGACAAGCGCCACATGACGGTTGTAGGCGTATTGCCACAGCTCAGTGTCTTCTTTTACGGCCAGCAGATACGCCCCTTCGTTGGGGATGAACATCATCACGTGGTCGGCGCTGCCAGACAATGTATTCTGGTATTTTTTACCGGCCAGCTCGTCTATGTGGCGGCGTACCGAAGCTATGTGGGCATGCAGCAGTTGCTCCTTGCGCTTCCCATCTTCTTCGGCGCAATAGTCGGCAAACGCTGTGAGAGAGACTTTTGAGTCGATTATCAGCTTGCGCGAATCCGGCAGATTGACCACTACGTCAGGACGCTGCCGGCGTCCATCTTCGTCTTTCAGCTGATTACCCCCGGCATCGCGGGTCAGCTGTACGTCGAAATGGATGCCGCGTTCCAGCCCGGCGTTCTCCAGCATAGTTTCCAAAATCATTTCACCCCAGTCACCCTGGACTTTTGAATTGCCTTTCAGCGCCGTCGTAAGATTGCGTGCCTCGGCGCCGATGCTTTCGTTGAGTTTCATAAGGCGGTCTATCTGGTCGGTCAGCGACTGGCGCGAGGCGTTCTCCTGTACGTATGAGTCGGTTACGGCCTTGCGGAATCCCTCCAGATTCTCGGCCAGCGGCTTCAGCAGCGCTTCTATCTGCTCGACATTCTGCTCTTTCAGCCCGTCGGTCTGCGATTTCAATATTTCTGCAGCCAGAGCCTTGAACTGAGCCGTGCTTTCGCGTCGCAGGTCATCGGCCTCTCTGCGGGTCTTTTGCTCGGCTTCCGCACGCTGCCTGTCGTATTCTGCTTTCATAGCAGCCAGTTGCTGCTCATGGCGGCTCTGCAACGCGGCCACCTGTTGTTCATGGCGGGTCTGCATTGCCTCGAGGCGAGTCTCGTATTGGCGATTGAGCTGGTCGGTCTGCCGGCGTAAGGCCTCCTCGTGCCGACGTGCAAGATTGTCCATCATTTCGGTCATACGGCGTTCGGCCTGCAGCCGCTCGTCAATCTTAGCGGCCGCGTCATCCGGGGAGATATGCCGAGTACGCCGTAAAAATATTATCCCGGCGATGATGGCCGCCAGGATAAGAAAGGAAAGGGATATTGTAATATATTCCATAGTCGTCAGCGCTTGCGCCCTTTTCGGGCAGACTTGCGGGATGCGAGGTTCGATGTAGCCTTAGGCGCCGGCAGTTGGTTGAGCTCATCAGTGGCTTCAGGCAGACCGGCTTTAGCGGCAATCTCATAATACTTCCGGGCTTTTTCGATATTGGCGTTCATACCTTTGCCATCGCGGTACATACGGGCCAGATAGAAAGCGGCGTCGGGGTCGCCCTGTTCGGCGGCGCGCCAGAACCATTCGGCGGCTATGCGTTCGTCAGGTTGTACGCCTACACCGTTGGCGAAGCAATAGCCTATCTCAAATTGTGAGGCAGCATGACCGTTTTGCGCTGCTTTGCGAAACCAATAGGCTGCATCGGCCGGATTGGCGTTTACGCCTTTGCCCTCAAGAAACATAAGACCTATCTGATATTGGGCATCATGGTTTCCCTCTTTTGCCGACATGCCGAATTGCTTCAGAGCCTCTTTATAATCGCCCTGTTCGTAGAGGCTCATGCCCAGTTCGTAATACCCGTCGGTATTGCCTGCTGCCGGAATTACATTGCCGTTGCCGGCGCTCGTATCGGCGTAAACGTATGCTATCGCGCCGATGCAAATCAAAATGCTCAGGAATAATTTCTTCATCGTTTTGTCCAAACGGAAAAGTATTGGATTATAGTATGTTGTTAGTGTTATAAAGTGTCAATAAGCATTGGAATCGCCCCGGAATGCGTTGAAGACAGTCAGAAATACTATCTTGATGTCCAGAAAAAAATTCCAGTTATGGATATACCATACATCGTACTCTACGCGTTTCTCCATCTGCCACAGGTATTTGGTCCCTCCGCGGTAGCCGTTGACCTGAGCCCAGCCCGATATGCCGGGTTTCACGGCGTGGCGTACCATATATTTGCCGATGAGGCGCCGGTAGTCTTCAGTTTGACTGACCATGTGCGGTCGCGGGCCCACTACGCTCATATTGCCTATCAGTACGTTGAAGAACTGAGGCAACTCGTCGAGAGAGGAGCGGCGCAGAAAATCTCCGAATCGGGTCTTGCGCGGGTCGTCTTCGGTAGCCTGACGTTTATCGGCGTCGGTATTGACTTTCATGGTGCGGAACTTATAGCAGGTAAAGTCTCCTCCGCGTATGCCCGTACGCTTCTGTTTGAAGAATATAGGTCCCGGCGAGGATAGCTTGATGCCTATGGCTATAGGCAGCATCCACAGCGGGGACAGCAATAGTATCGGAATTGCAAACGCCAGGTCGAAGCAGCGCTTCAGCACGCAGTTCCAGTGCTTGGTCAGAGGCGATATGGTGTGGGTCATTACCGGCAGTGAGCCTACCTGGCCCTGACTGAACTGTCCGCGCAGCATAGGACTGAAGTTAGGTACGTAGGCAAACTCAATGCCGAGCTCGTCGGCTACACTCATTACTTCAGCCATGGGTTTTACATTGGCGGCATCGAGAGTATAGAAAATCAGGTCTATATTGTTTTTCCTGACGAATTCCGGTATTCGGGACAAATCGCCGGTGTAGTGGTCTGCAAACTGCCTGAGGCTTTCCTTATCGTTGTCAAAATAGCCGAGGATACGGTAGCCATAGCCGGCATCGGATTGCAGCTCATTCATCAGCATACGGGCGTTGCTGTTGGCTCCAACCACTATCACGCGCTTGAAATTCAGACCCATACGTCTGATTTTCTTGAGTGCTTTGTGGGCGAGTAGCCACCAGCAGGAAATCAGACAGAAATATATACAGATAAACCAGCTGCCTGATTTCAGCCCGACATCGAAAATGTCGAGTACGTAGAACAGGGCTGTCATTACCGCTGCGTACAGCACTGTACTCTTGAAGGCCTGAAGCACCACACGGTCAGCGTACAGTATGCGCAGCCTGTGCATGTCGGAAAAAGCGAATGCCGAGGGTATGAACGCCACGTTGGCCACAAGCCATACCCACTTGGATTTGAATTCAGGAGAGATGTCAAACAGGACACAGACCAAAATATATGCAAGGTTGATGACGGCGAAGTCACCAACTACCATAGCTGTCTGCAAGTAGCGTCCAAGTCTGATTTTATCTGTCATTACATGATGTTATGCCGGCTTCCTCTGTCGCTGTAGTCAGAACGTGGAAGCCGAATTGGAATCATAGATTATGCGGCAGCCGGCACAACTGCCTTGTTGTAGTGTGCCGGCATGTCGCTGCATAAGGTAACGTCGCTGTCCGTAACGGACGTGTGTCTGGCAAAGCGTCAGTTTTCGGACTTTTCGGTTTTTTCGTTGAGCAGAGCTATCTTCTGTTCCAGCTCCTTGATGTCATCTTTTATGCGCTGTGTGCGCTTTTCCATCTCCCGGAGCATGGAGTTGCCCTCTTTTGACTTTATGTTCAGGAATCCAAGATTGTTTTCAAACGTCTTGAGTTCATTGCGTTTCTGTTCCAGGGCACGGGTCAGGCGATTGCGTTCTCCGGCCAGGCGGCGCTCGTCGGAGCTGAGTCCGGCCAGCTGCTCTTCAAAGCGGTGCATGCGGGCGCGGCTCTCACGCAAATCGAAGTTCTCACGCACTGCATCCATGGTTGCACGATATTCGTCGTACAGCTTGTCTTTCATCTTGAAAGGCACATGACCAATGGAGTTCCAGCGTACCTGCTGCTCTTTTAGAGTCTCTATTACCTGCTGACGGGTGGCATCGGCAGGAATAGCCTTCAGTGCCTCGATGACCAGACGCTTGGCTGCCAGGTTCTCATTTTCCTCATGCCGGCGTGCCGACATGTCTTTTTTGCGGGCGTCGAAGAAAGTATTGCATGCTGTCATAAATCGCTGCCAGATGGCATCGCTGTGCTTGCGGGCCACACTGCCGATGGTCTTCCATTCGGCTTGCAGGGCTACTATCTGTTCGGCTGTTTTCTTGAAGTCAGTCGAGTTCATCAGCGCTTCGGCTTTCTCACACAGGGCAGTCTTCTTTTCCAGATTGGCGGCAAGCTCCTCCTTTGTGCGGGTAAAAAACTCGGCTTTGCGTGCGAAGAAATTGTCGCAAGACTTGCGGAAACGAGTGAACAGGGCGTTGTTGGCCTTACGGGACGCGAAACCGAGCTCTTTCCATCGTGCCTGCATCTTCTTGATGGCTTCGGTGGCTTCATCAAATGCAGCGAAAGACTTTAAGGCGTCAATGTCTATTGCCTCGATTTCCTCGCAGATGGCGGTCTTTGCTGCTTCGTTGGCCTGTTCGGCCTCCTTGCGGGCTTCAAAATATTCTTGATGGCGCTTGTTGATGACTGTAGACAGCTCTTTGAACTCGTTCCATATTTCTTCGCGGTGCTCTTTGGCTACAGGACCTGCCTCGCGCCATAAATCGTGGAGAGCCTGCAGTTTCTTGAATGCGCTGATCACATCCTGCTCGGTCGTCAGCAGCTTGGCTTGCTCGATAAGGTCGCGCTTGATGGCCAGATTCTTTTTGAAATCCAGGTCACGCAGTTCCTTGTTCATTTTCAGGCAATCGAAGATTTGTTCGATTACCAGTTGATATGTCTTCCACGTTTCGTTGACAGCTCCGGCAGGAATGTCGGCGATGGCTTTGAAGTCCTCCTGAAGCTGGCGCACTTCGGGAATGTGGAGGTTTATGTTGTCTATGTCAGCGGCTATGGCCTTCAGTTTGTCGATTATCTCATGTTTTTTTGTCAGGTTTGCGGCGCGGCGCTGCTCCTCTTCCTCCAGGAAAAGATTGCGCATCTCTCTGAACGCGGCCAGCAAATCCTTGAACTGGGCTTCCGTAGGGTCGGGCTCCGATACAAACGATGCGCCGGGCTCGGCGTTTTCAGCGAATCTGATGGCCTCGGCTTCCAGCTCGGCATTGCGCAACAGGTAGAACGCCTGTTTCATCTGGGCCACCTCCTTATGGCGGTTGGCCTCTTTAGCCTCGACTACGGCCTTGAGGCTGGCTGTCAGCTCATCCTTGGTCATGTCGAAGTATTTCTGGCGTAGCGCGTTCTCGTTGGCGTCATCTGCTTCTGCCGTAGCGGTTTCCGCAGCTTCGACAGTCTCGGAATCGGTAAGTACGGCGCCATCTGCGGGTGTCTCGCTGGCGGGTGAGGAGGTTTCTGCCTGGACGGCAGGCTGGGGATTGACTCCTTCATTCTCGGGAAGGGTCTTTTCAAGCTCGTTCATTTTGTAGTGTTTGAGATGTATAACTAACTGAAACTCAGCTAATAAATGCTGCATAGGCCGTATCCGGGAGGACATCGGTCCGTTTCAGTGTTCAAATTTAATGCTTTTTGCTGAAACAGCGAAATGTATCAGCGTTTTATTTTAAGAGGGTGTTTAAGAAAAAACGTTAATTATGGGCGACGGATTTTCAGCCGGAATCCGGTTAAGTCGAAAGAGCATAGCGGGCTATGCGACTGAGACGCGGCCGGATTCTGGCGAAAATCCGGCGGACATTAACTATTGTTTTTATATTCAACCCTCATTTATTAATATTTTTTACTTTATCAAAGTTACTTCCGGACTCGGAATCGCAAATGTATTTTGCCCTTTGTCTCAGTCGCATAGCCCGCTATGCTCCCTCGCCTGCATGGCAAAATCCAAGTTGCGCTTCCGACCCATAATTAACGTTTATTATTAAATACCCTCTAAAACTTTAGCCGAAATTATCTTTACGGGTTCCAGAGGCAGATCAGAGGGATCGGTGGCTACATTCTGTATTTTCTCAACCACGTCCATGCCGTCTATTACCTCGCCGAAGACAGTATATGCGTTGTCCAGATGCGGCGTGCCGCCTGTTTTGGAGTAAGTATCTATCATTTCCTGAGGCATTTTCATGTCGGGGACAGAAGCTATGGTCAGGGCTATCAGCTCCTGACGCAGTTTCTCCAGACCTGCGGTGTCATTGGCGGCCTGCAGCGTCTTGATTTGGTCGATATGCTTCATCGTTTCGCTCTGGAAGAAGTGCTGCTTGGCGTCATTGTCCATTCTTGCCTCCATCTGTTTCAGTGCGGAAGGGGAGTATGTCTGGCCGGTAACGATGTAAAATTGCGAGCCTGACGAGCGACGCTCGGGATTGACGTTGTCACCGGTGCGGGCGGCAGCCAGAGCGCCGTACTTATGGAAGTGGCGCGGATACAGGATTTCGGCGGCCAGAGTGTAGCCCGGGTCGCCGCTGCCCAGAGGCTGCGTGTTCTCGGGGTTCTTGGAGTTGGGGTCGCCTGTCTGAACCATGAAGTCCTTGATTACGCGGTGGAAAAGCACGCCGTCGTAGTATCCCTCGTTTACAAGTTTCAGGAAATTGTCGCGGTGTCCCGGTGTATCGTCATACAGGCGTACTTTGATGTCGCCCAGCGAGGTCTTGAGTTCCACTATCGGCCCGGTTGCGGTCGAGTCAATCATCAGAGGTTTGGAAGATGTCTGCATCTGTAGGTCGTTCACTTGTGATACAGCCACGGTCGCCAGCATGGCGAGCATGACCAGGATTATTGTTTTTCTCATTATATTGTCATATTATGCCGGAAGGGTGTACTCGTTTATATATGCGCCGGAAATTGTCGTCGGAATCACGCAGCTCGTCGACACGCATGGAGTAGTCGGTGCCCCATACAGCCGGCAGCAGATCTGGCAGGTAGGCAAGCTCGCGGTCTTTTTCTATGGTGGCTTTAAGCAACAAGTCTATGGCTGCAGCGAAATTATTCTTGTCGACAGCAGCCAGATAGCGCGAGGCGCTGGCGCAGAATTGACCTGTAGTATCGGTGTCAATCAGCTGTCTTACAGCATTATCTATGTCTTCGGGCGATGCCGAGATGCAGTTTACCAAGTACTCATACAAACTGAGACCGTCGCCCTGAGCTTGAGTGATAGAGTCGGGGTTGTTCATAAGTTTTCAGGTTTTATAGATGCAAAAGTAACAAAAAAATTTCGGTATTAAGCAAAAAATATTTAAATTTGTGCGAAATTTGTTAAAGACAGCTGTATGCAGAGGTCCGATTTTGTTATAGTAATAGGTCGTCAGTTTGGCAGCGGCGGCAGAAAATTAGGCAAGATACTTGCCTCGCGTCTCGGTCTGCCTTATTATGACAAGGAGATGTTGAGCAAAGCATCCGAGGAGCTGGGCTTCCGTCCCGACCTCTTTGAGAAAGTAGGCGAAAAGCGTCCCTCGCTTTTTGCCTCGGTATTGGGAGCCAACTACGGGTCATCGTCCTATTTCGCTTCCGGAGCCATGCACAACTCCACTCTGTATCAGATGCAGAGCGACGTGATAAGGCGTCTCATCGAGTCTCCTTGTGTCATAGTCGGGCGTACCGCCGATTATATCGGGCGTGGCAAGACGAATCTTGTAAGCATTTTTCTGCATGCCGACGATGCTGACCGTATAGCCCGTATCAGGAGCCGTTCGCCCCAGGTGGTCTCCGATTCCCAGGCCCGTGAACTTATGTCTAAGTATGACAACGATAGAATGACGTACTACAACTACTTTACGGGCCGCAAGTGGGGAGACGCCGCGACATACCACCTGAGTCTGCATACTTCGGGCATGACGCTCGAACAGGCGGCCGACGTGGTGCTCGCATATATTGATGCGCGTATCGCCGCAATGGAGAATTAACATATCATTATTATGAACAACAAGACATATCTTCTTACATACCTTATTACCTTCATCGGCGGGGTATTGCTGGTAGTGCTGAACAGCAGGGAAAGACTGTTTGAAGCGCTGGCCATAATAGTAGGCATAGTCTTCCTTGTACTCGGACTGGTGTCGTTCATAGGAAGCCTGAATCTCGGCAGAGCAGCCCGTCAGGCCGGAGCGAAGCCCAATCCCCTGTTCAGCATAGTGTCCGCAGGCGCGTTCGCTCTGGGGCTGCTTATGGTCATAATGCCGGATTTCTTTGTAAAATATCTGGTCTATGCCATAGGTGTCGTGCTTATCTTCTGCGGCGGCATGCAGCTGTACAACTTCATACCGGGCATGCGCAGCTACGGACTCTCGGGATACTTTCTGAGTGTGCCTGTACTCAGTGTAGTGGCCGGAGCCGTGATAATGATACTCGGGCCAGACAAGGTCCTGAATTTTCTCGCACTGCTTTGCGGCATCGTCATGCTGGTCTACAGCCTCAACGGCTTAGTCGGCTACTACGCGCTTAATTCGCGTATGAAGACTAAAGTCAAAGACGGCAGCGAGGTCGTCGACATAATATGATTACAGACAGTGGCGCGGTCTGCCGCCGGGTTCCGCAAGGAGCCAGGAGGAAAGTCCGGGCAACACAGAGCATCATACTTTCTAACGGAAAGCCGCGGGTGACCGTGGAGTAATGTAACAGAAAACAACCGCCTGCACCCGCCTTCAGGCACGGCGCAGGTAAGGGTGAAAAGGCGAGGTAAGAGCTCACCGGCCGGCTGGCGACAGTACGGCGTCAGTACATCTTATGAGTTGCAATGCCAAATATACCGGCAATCAAGGGTGGCTCGCCCGTTGCCGGGGGGTAGGCAGCTTGAGCCGCGGTGCAAGCTGCGGTGTAGATAAATGGCAGACGCGTGTTACGGATTCCGGTCCGCGATGCGTACATAACCCGGCTTATAACGCCACTGTCTCTTATAGCCGCGAAGTTTACTATGACAGGTAATGCTTCGCGGCTTTATTATTAAACCCTCTTAACCCTATATATAATCCATGGCCGACAACACTTCACTTTTAAACCGAATCATAGCCAAAACCAAAGCTCTCGCCATATACTGCTGGGAAGGGGTCTGGCGCGACCCATCGTCGAGCATGAAAGTCAAGATTCTCAAGACCGTCAATCTTTCTGTCCGCACATTTCTGGACAGCGATCTGCAGAGTCGTGCCGCGGCGCTGACGTACAGCACATTGCTGGCCATAGTGCCGGGATTTGCCTTGATCTTCGCTATCGGTCGCGGCTTCAATCTTCAGGATTTGCTTGAAGCGGAGCTATACAAAGCGTTTCCGGCTCAAAGTCAGGCCGTGCATGCTGCCACCGGTTTTGTCAACTCGTACCTGAAGCAAGCTTCACAAGGTGTACTCGTAGGTGTCGGTATTGTCTTCTTGCTATGGACTCTTATATCACTGCTTTCGCAGATAGAGAGCAATTTCAACCGATTGTGGGGAGTGAAGCAGGGTAGGTCGCTGTATCGGAAAGTGACCGATTACACCGCTATCTGCCTGCTTGTACCCGTGATGATGGTATGCTCGGCCGGCATCAACATATTTATGAGTTCGGCGCTGAATACCATTTTTGGAAACTCTATTTTTTCTCCTTTCGTATCAGTGGTTCTCGATTGTGCGCCATTTGTGCTTACCTGCGTCGCGTTCATGCTGTCTTTTCTGCTGATACCCAATACCCGTGTCCGCTTCAAATATGCAGCCATATCCGCTCTGATATGCGGTGTGACGTTCCAGATAATCCAGATTCTGTTTATAAACGGACAGATATATGTGGCCAAATACAATGCTATTTACGGTACATTCGCCTTTTTACCGCTTTTGCTTATCTGGCTGCAGCTGTCGTGGCTGATATTGCTGTTCGGCTGTACTCTTACCTTCTCGATGCAGAATATCTTTCATTACACTTTTACCGAGGATGTCAATAACGTCTCACCGCTATATATGCGTAAGCTGACTGTCGTGACAGCCGCTGTCATCGCCCGGCGTTTCCGCAATCATACCCGGCCTGTCACTCTCAGCGAGCTTTCAGCGAGCTACGACTTGCCGATACGCCTTGTGACCGATATTGTCGACCGGCTCCGTGAGGCCGGCGTAGTCTACTTTGTATTGCTGGGCGATGGCTGCGAGCAGGGTATAACGCCTGCTGTCAATCTCGACCGTTATACCCTGGGCGAACTGATAAAGAGCGTGGACGTATTCGGGTGTAAGGATTTTGTGCCGAGATTCGGAGAGCGTTACGCCAAGGCGCTGGCTGTAGTAGACTCGCTGGCCGAGGCCGAATACGATGCTGCCTCGCGCGTCTTGCTGATTGATATCCCGGTCTCCGGCTGCGAGGACGAAGACTGTAAGTCTTCAGAGACTGTTGAAAATAAAAAAGGGGGGAATGTCTGATCTGAATTGTCATTCCCCCCTCTGATAACGTGATGTATGGGTTTCTGTTTATCCGAACAGGAACTCTATGTTTTCCGTAGCTCTGGGATAGAGCAGCATATCGTTGGCAACTTTGCGCGATTTCTGCTCGCCGAGAGCGACATGTACGACGGCGAGGGCCCAGAGCAGCGCGTTGGCCGGACCGTTGCCGAGTACGAGGTTGCCGTCTGTTACTACTGCCTTATCCTCCATGACAGCGCCGTCACAGAGCTGTTCGAATCCGGGATAGCACGTAGCCTTACGCCCTTTGAGCAGACCGAGCTGTCCGAGTACCACGGCAGGAGCCGCGCAGATGGCCGCTATATGGCCGCCGGCTTCGGCATGGCGCTTCAGCAACCCTGTCAGCGGAGCGAAATTATATAGATTGGTGGCGCCGGGCATGCCGCCTGGACATATCAGCCAATCGGGATGCTTGAACAGAGTGTTGTCGTAGATACAGTCAGCTCCGATTGTCACGCCATGGGCGCTTGTCACTTGCAGCGATGAGGTAATGGAGACCGTCTTTACCGGGATACCGGCACGCTTCAATACGTCAATCACGGTAATGGCCTCAATATCTTCAAATCCATCGGCCAGGAATACAAATGATTCGTTCATAGGTAATTGTAATTAAGAGGTAATCGTTTATCAAGCTGATGACCTGTACCCTGAAGGTAAGACGGGTCATAAATTTTCGTAAATTTACAACATATTTTTTATATATGCAATTATTTTAAGTTTTTTTGTCAGCTGCCTGAAATTTTTTAATTGGAAGTATTGCGCCGATTCATGGTTTTTATTATTTTTGCCGTGAAAAATCAAGGATAACCTGATACATAATTTCTGTATTATGAAAACCTGTTTTGGGCTGCTTGGCAGTTTGATTATTCTATTCATCAATTCATGTGCATCGTCTTACCGTACCTCTGAGGGACTGGTATGGAACACTGCATATCATATTACCTATAATTCCGGTGTGGATATGACGGACTCCGTCATGGCCGTGCTAAAGGCTGTGGAGATGAGCGTGTCCCCTTTCAATCCGGCTTCCACGGTATCGAAAATCAACAATAACTCGGATATGCGTGTCGACCCCTATTTCCGGGAGGTCTATGAAATGTCGCGCGTGGTCTGGGATGAGAGCAACGGAGCTTTCGATCCTACTCTCGCACCGCTTATCAATGCCTACGGATTCGGATACCGGGACAGCATACACGTAGACGAGCAGGTCATAGACTCCATCAAGGAATTTGTGGGGCTCGGACGCACCGGTATCACGGAAAGCGGGGAGCTGCAGAAAAACGATCCGCGCATGGAGTTCAATTTCTCGGCCATAGCCAAAGGCTATGCCTGCGACAAAGTGGCTGAAATGTTCATCGCTAACGGAATCACTGACTTTATGATAGAGATAGGCGGTGAGATAACCGTAAACGGCGACAATCCCGATGGAGAGAAATGGCGCATATCTGTAGACGCCCCTGTTGAGTCCGCCGACCGGGTAGTCCATAAGTCGCAGACCGTCATAGCCCTCGACAATCAGGGAGTGGCGACTTCAGGCAACTATCGCAATTACCGTGACAAGGGAGGCCGGCGCATCGGCCACACCATAGACCCTTACAGCGGGGGACCTGCCATTACGGACATCGCCAGCGTCACGGTTGTGGCCGAGACATGTATGGAAGCGGATGCCTACGCCACGGCATGCATGGCCGTGGGTAGTGACCGGGCTAAATACATACTCCAGCACATAGAGCTTCCGGCCATGCTCGTGCTGACCGACGGTACAGTCTGGAAGACCCCTTCGTTCGAGGAGCTGGAGCAAGACCGATAGCCGCCGGGATTGTAATGTCGATATAATGCAGTGCTTTTGGCATTGGCCGCTATAAAAAGCGGGTGCGCCGGATTGATTCCGAAGCACCCGCTTTTGTTATGACTTGTGTCGCAGGTCAGGATTTTTTCGCAGCTTTCTTCCTGGCCACCGTTTTTTTCGGCTTTGCCGGAGCCGCCTCTTTGGCGGCATTATTTTCGTCGTCTGCCTGAAGGATATTATTGCGCAGCTGTTTGACTTCCTTATTAAGAGTCTCTATTTCCTGAGCCTGGTTTCTGATGGTCAGTACCAGAGAGTTGAGTTCCTCGTTTTCTATCTCAAGAGGATATTGCTCCTCTACGCGGACTATGAAGTCGGCCAATACGTTCATATAATTGGTAAACGCTCCATACGGACTTTCATACGGGCTGAATGATGCGTGAGCCGTGCCGTCAGCCAGGTTCTTTGTACTCATATAGAAGAAATGGTCGGAGCTTTGCAGATATTCCCAGTCTTGTTTCAATCGACGGTCGGTGCATAGATTCACTCGTTCGGCGACGGAATAAAGCTTTGCAAGAGCTTCGTTCTGCAGAGCGTTGCCTTTCCATGCGCTAACGTCGCGGGCCTCGTCAGCCCATGACATGGGGAACGGTACGCTGATTTCGCCTACAGGTTTCAGCTTCATCACGGCCTCAGTCGGAGTCATAAACGTGATGCCCCTTTCTGCTGCGAAGCGGGGCAGCGCGGCCATAAAATCGAAGATACCCGTCTCATGCGGCTGGAATTCACCGAATGTCTCCATAGACATAAACAGATTGATTATCTGATGGTCTTCGGGCAGCGCGGCTATCCAGTCCATGTATTTGTCAGCGGTAAGCGGAAACTCGTCCCAATCACGGTCGGAAAAGTTACGCGATATGTCGTCTGACAGTTTGTCGTTCTTGAGCAGGAGTTTTAGCTTGGGTGCCGAGGCGGCGCTGTATAGGAAATCGGGACTTTTCCAACCCAGAATATGCTTCGCGCCCTCGGTAATGACGCCCTTGAATCCCATGGATGCCACGACGGCGGCTATGTCATCGTCGTATATAAGCTCTGTATTACGGAATACCTTGGGTTTCTGTCCGAACAAAGTATGTATGAGCCGGTCGTGGGATTTTACCTGACGTATGAACTCATCGACATCTTCAAGCGATGCCAGTGAGTGGGCGTAGGTCTCCGACAGAAATTCCACGCAACCTGTGGAAGCCAGCTTTTTCAGCAAGTCGATAAACTCCGGTACATATTGCTGCAGCTGCTCTATGGCTGTGCCGGTAATCGAAATGGCGCATTTGAATTTTCCTCCGCTCTGCTCTATCATTCCGAGCAACGTGCGGGCCATCGGCATATAGCTGCGCTCGGCTATGCGTGTGATGATATCGTCGTTGGCGAAGTCATCATAGTAATAATGATCATTGCCGATATCGAAGAAGCGGTATCTTTTCAGCCTGTAAGGCTGGTGTATCTGGAAATAAAAGCAAACTGATTTCATTATATCTGTATCTCGTTTTTTATACGGTTATTAATTGTGACCTGTCACTCTGCGGTATATGTCTATCACTTTCTGCCCGGCCTTTTCCCAGGTTATGCCCTTCATCTCCTCTATGCCCTTGTTCTTCAGGGTATCATACATAGCAGGATAAGAGATGATGCTGTGTATGGCGTCGGCCATGGCGTCAATGTCCCAATAGTCGGTCTTGATTACGTTGTCCAGTATCTCGGCGCATCCGCTTTGTTTGGAAATGATGGACGGGACACCCATCTGCATCGCTTCCAGCGGAGATATGCCGAACGGTTCCGAGACAGACGGCATGATGTAGACATCCGATGCCTTCAGCATCTCGTAGACCTGACGTCCGCGCAGGAAGCCGGTAAAATGGAACCGGTCGGCTATACCGCGCTTGGCGGCGAGACTGATCATTTTGTCCATCATATCGCCGCTGCCGGCCATCACGAAGCGCACGTTACGGGCTTTCTGAAGCACCTTTGCCGCTGCCTCGACGAAGTATTCCGGCCCCTTCTGCATCGTTATGCGGCCCAGAAACGTCACAACCTTGTCCTTGCTGTCAGGTTTTGGTATGGCAAGCAGGTCGTCGCTGAGAGGGACTACCGCATTGTGTACGGTAGTGACCTTGTCCGGGTTTATGCCGTACTTGTCTATTACCGTGCGCCGAGTGAGTTCTGAGACTGTGATGATATGGTCTGCGTTCTCCATACCGTCTTTCTCAATGCCGAATACTGTCGGGTTGACATTGCCCCGCGAGCGGTCGAAATCTGTGGCGTGGACATGTATTACCAGCGGTCTGCCGGTCACCTTTTTTGCGTGGATGCCGGCCGGATAAGTCAGCCAGTCGTGGGAATGTATCACATCGCAGGGGATGGCGCGGGCTATCACTCCCGCCACAATCGAGTAATTGTTGATTTCTTCCAGCAGGTTGTCGGGGTAGCGGCCGGAGAACTCTATGCATCCGAGGTCGTTGAGCCTCATGTAGTTGAAATCGGCATATATGTGGGAACGCAAGTCGAAGTACAGGTCGGGATTCATGACCTTGCCTATACGCGACTCCACATATTCGCGGCTTACGTCGCGCCATGCCACCGGCGTGTCGCTGGCTCCTATGATCTGGGCGAAGGAGCGGTCTTCATCTCCTTGCGGACGCGGTATGACGAACGAAATTTCCATATTGCCGCAGTTGTGCATGCCGCGTGTCAGGCCGTAGCTTGCGGTGCCGAGACCGCCCAGGATATGCGGAGGAAATTCCCATCCGAACATTAGTGCTTTCATGATTCTGTCTCGGATTGGATTAATTGCTTGTTTAGTTCTTTCACATTTTTCAGTATACGCAGTATCTCGCCTACGTTTTTGGATGTGCTGACCGCTCCGCGCCCTGTATACGGCGGATTACCGTCATACATCTCTGAGAGAGAGCCGATACAGCCTTCGCTCATTTCGTCTTCAAAGCCTATCAGCATCCGCTCTATGAATCCTAATCCACTGATACCGAATACCTTGATGTAAGCGTCTGCGTAGAATCCGAAGAGCCATGGCCGAGCCGGGCCGCAGTGTACGGCATATTCCCGTTCTATCGGCCCCCCTACGTAGACAGGATTGTATCCCTGGCTTTTCGGAGAGAGCGTACGCAGTCCCTTAGGGGTCAGCAGCTCACGGGTAGCGAAGTCAAGTACCTTTTTTCTCTGTTTGCGGTCCAGCGGGCTGTAGTCCAGACCTATGGCTATAGCCATGTCGGGCCTTACCTGCAGGTCGGTGTAGCTGCCGTCGACATAGTCATACAGATAGCCGTATTCGTTAAGGAAAACGTTGATGAACGAGTCTTTGCAGCGGTCGGCGATGCGGCGTAACGACGTTATGAAGCGATGTTCCGACGGGTCGTCTTCATACATGCCGATGGCGAAGCACAGCGCGTTGTACCACAAGGCGTTGAACTCTACCAGGTAGCCGGAGCGAGGAATTATGGGGCGCCCGTCGAGCGACGCCGAAAGCCAGCTTACCGGCACATCGCGGCCGTCGGTGCTTACCAGCCCGTTGTCATCCAGATGAAGATTGGGGACCGCACCGCTGACTACGGCTTCAATTATCTCTTTGATGTTCTCTCCATATTGAGCCCGCGTCTTCTCCATGCCGGCGACACGCCGGAACTGCTGTATGGTCCAGATGGTCCATAGGGGTATGTCGGGCATATCTATTTCGGTAATGGTGGTGTCTTTTACCCCTTCCGAGAGGAACAGGTGCAAAGCCTTCAGGAAGGTGGACATAATGAGTTCGTAGTCCTCCTTGTGGTTGATGGCCAGGGTACAGCCGGGCAGGGCTATGAGCTCGTCGCGCGCGCGTACATGATACCAGGGATACCCGGCCATGATGTACATCTTGTCTTTCTTCTTCAGATAAAACTGCTTGGCGGAATTCTTGAGGCAGTTGTAGAAGCTGGTACGCATTGTGCGTGTCTTGATTTCTTCATCGTATGTCTGCTCAAAGCTGTCCGGGTCACATTCAAATGTTGAGGCGGAGAAGATGATGCTTTCCCCCTTCTTTATCGGTAATTCAAAATATCCGGGCA
The DNA here is from genome assembly GCA_017935045.1 of Muribaculaceae bacterium. GTDB lineage: Bacteria > Bacteroidota > Bacteroidia > Bacteroidales > Muribaculaceae > Lepagella. The sequence goes on along the minus strand of JAGBIJ010000020.1, from coordinate 3,264 downwards.
CCCACAGATCCTCTTTGTAAGGTAATCCTCTGTCGCGGTCTTTGTAATACTCTATCCCTTTGTACCAGTACGGCTCGCTTACCCATGCGGCTTGCTTGCTGAATTGCATGTAGAGCGACGGATAGCCGGGATACAGGCAGCAGCTCTCGCCATTCCTTATCGGGTGCATCCCGGTGTCGAGCGAGGAGTTTTCGACACACAGGTCGTTGGCGTTGCGGAAAGCGAGAAAAGGACGGAACCGCAGCAACGTGGGAGAGTGGGCCTCTACCAAAGTGTACTTTATCAGTATTCGGTTTTCGTGGGAGATAAATACCTTTTCTTTTGTAAGAATCACGCCGCCCACGCGATACGTAAGGCGCGGCACGCTGTCACAGTTGAATTCACGGATATATTTATGACCGTTGGGGCTGAATATACCTTCGCCGTACTGGTGTATGCCGAGATTGAAAGGCGCTCCGTGCTGGATTACAGTCTCGTCAAGACTTGAAAGCAATACGTGCGCCTTATTGTCCATATCGGGTATGGGTATGACGAGAAGTCCGTGTTGCTTGCGTGTGTTGCAGCCTGTGATGGTTGTGCAGTGATATGCTCCGCTTTTGTTGGTGCGGAGCATCTCTCGGGGCAGACTCTGCTCGAGATTTATCATCAGGCTTTTGTCAAATTTTAAATAACTCATTTACGGTCAGTAGGTTAATTTAGAAGGCGTTTAATCCTAAACATTAATTATGAATCAAAAGCGCAACTCGGATTTTCTTGCGCCTTCGGGGAGCATAGTGGCGTATGCGGCTGATGCAGAGGGCGAAAACTGATTTGCGATTTCGAGTGCATAAGTGTGTATATAGCTATAACGCATAATTTTGAGTTAAAGTTTATTAAAATAATATGTTGTTCAGCATAAAATGTGAATTTTTTTGATATCAGACATATATTTGTCTGCATAAAGAAGCGGGCGACCCGGAAGAGTCGCCCGCAGCTTTATTTGAAGTTAAGGTAGATTATTTCACAAGTACCTTCTGGCCGGCTACGATATAGATGCCTGCGGGCAGGTCTACCGGTTCGGCTTCGGGATTGCTTACAGTCTTGACGAGTTTGCCGTCTACTGTGAAAATCATAGCGTCGCCCTGGATATAGAGCTTGCCGGCGATATTCGCAACACCGTTGTGGTCAGCTACGATTTTACCTACAGAGTCGGTCTTTTGGAGAGTGAAGGTCTGCTCTACGGAGCCGTCCTTGAAGTCGAACGTGCTGCTCTGGGAATCATAACCTTCAAGAGTGACAGTCACCTGATATTGGTCAGCTGCCTCCAGTTCGGGAACGGAGAATGTGAATGTTCCGTCGGATTCGCGGCTGACCTCTATATTCTTATCGTCAGCGGTAACAGTTACCACAGCGGCTGATGTGTCTCCGCCGTCGGAAGTCTTGACTGTAGCGGTATAAGTGTAGACTACCGGCTCAAGGATGAAGTTGATGTCAGCGCCTTCCTCAAATTCGCCGGTAAAGCTGAATTCTTTGGTCTGGCCCATATATCCGGGAGCAAATGCCGATACCGTGTATGTCTTGCCGGCGGCAGACAGAACAGTAGTGGTAAACGTATAGTCGCCGTCACCCAGGTCTGTGACTTCGATGAACTCTGATCCGCAGATCACGGTCATCGACGCGCCTTCGATGGGCTCGTATTCGCTGTTCATGATGTGGCCGGTAAATTGCAGTTCCACCTCGTCGAGTACGAAAGTATGGGTGTAGGAGTCGGTTGTGAACTCAAAACGCTGGGAAGCGTGCATGTAGCCGTCGGCCACGGCCTGCAGTGTGTAAGTTGTGTCGTATGCGTCTTTGCTCCATACGCTGTATTTGAACACACCGTCTTCAGCTGTAAGTTCCGTTCTTCCGAGCGCTACCTGAGCGCCCTCGATATCTTTGCCATCCTTGTCGGTAACGCGTACCTCAAGAGTGTACATTTTCTTTTCAAGAGCTACATTGTTCTCTACGGTTGTCTCGCGCTGAGGCGCGGAGATGGCCACGCTGTTGTCAATGTAATATTCGGCGGATACTTTGAGAGTGTAAGCCTCGGCGAGCATGCCGGGTACGGTCAGAGTGTATGCTCCGTCTTCGCCGGTAGTCTTCATCGCTACCTCAAGCTCTGTGGCGTCATTGACAAGTATTACCTCGGCTCCATCCAGAGGATTGCCCTCCTTGTCGGATATGATTCCGGAGAAAACAGTCGGCTTCCAGGCCACGAGGTCGAAGTCCACTGAAGCGTCAAGGCCATTGAAGGTCACTTCCTTGTTCTCGGGCTTGTAGGCGGGCTGGTCTACGGCTACCACGTAAGCGGCCGTGCCGGCTGTCAGGGCATTGATGCCGCTTATGGTGTAGACGCCGGGTGCAGACTCGCTTTCGACAGCAGTCATGACCTCTTCGGGATTTTCCTTGGCCCACATGGTCACTGTGGCGCCGGCAACAGCGGCCTCGCCGCTCTTGACGTTGGCTGTCATGGTCAGCTGGGCTGCGTTCATACGCAGGCTGTACAGAGTGCCGAACACTTTATCCTTGCCATACTCAAAGTAGCCGTAGCCGCTGCTGTAGGATGACATGAATTTGGTGTTGACGTTCTGATAGTAAGGAGCTGAAACGGTAACATCGTATCCACCCTCGTTCAGCTTGCCGGAGACAACGACGGTAAATTTACCCTCGTCATCAGTGGTAACCGATGCAATCTCAACCGGTTCTGAAGTTTCATCAGTGGCCGGGATAAACACTTTTACAGTGGCGCCGGCAATGACTTTCTCCGTCTTGACGTCAGCCACGGCTGCGGTAAGAGATGATTGCATCTCAGTCAGGGAAATAACGAGATCGGTTATGTCAGCATCAACTGTAATTTCCGATGAATATGCCTGATAACCATCGGCAGCAACGCTTACCTTATAAGTGTCGGCGGGCACTTCTGTAAAAGTGAACTGGCCGTTTTCGTCAGTGGTAACAGGATCAAAGCCAGGTACTGAGACTGTGGCGCCGGCTACAGCCTTATCGCCGCATTTTACGGCGCCGCTGACAGTGTATGTCTCAACAGTTGCTGAGATTGCATATTTGTTTACGTAGTTGTCAATATAGCAGTCCCAGGAGTACAGGCCGATCCAGCAGTCCTCAGTCGGCCCCTCGTATGTTACGGTTGTCCATACTTTTTCGGCCGAAGTCGCTGGCATCTGTGTGGTAAAGTCGCACAGCATCTCTCCGGGAGTGAAAGAGCCGTCATCGTTGCGAGTCATCTTA
>JAGBIJ010000019.1 GCA_017935045.1 Muribaculaceae bacterium | reverse complement strand
TACTTTTGTGTGCAAAATTACGAATTGGAGTTACGGCTACTTCATAGTGACCCCGATTATGGGGCTGCGAGAGGTGTACTTTCCGGTGTTGGCATAGGTAAAAACAGGCAAATCGCGACGGTTAAAAATTCTTAAAGCAAGCCAAAAATCTGAAATTCAATTTACTCGGCTTTCCGTCAACTTCCACAAAAGTACACGATTAGTACCCACGCCTCTCGAAACCCCTCTGAAAATCACCAAGTTTGCCCAAATCAGAAAAAATTTGTAATTTTGTCTTAAATTAGGTGTGGCTCGCAAGAGGACACAATAGGACTTTCCTTATACTGATTATCAATAAATTAGGATGCTTTATCGGTTTCAGCGTCCAAATGGCCGGAGTAGCTCTGCGACATGCCTCGGACTCTGGCCTGACAGCAGACCGTAAACAAAGGAAAGTAGAATTTTTTTTATAAAGGATTAACTACGCAATGCAAGAAGACAGAATTATTCCGGTAAATATCGATTCGGAAATGAAGAAATCCTACATCGATTACTCGATGTCGGTCATCGTTTCCCGAGCGTTGCCGGATGTAAGAGATGGTTTCAAGCCGGTTCACAGACGTGTCCTGTTCGGCATGGACGCTTTGGGCAACCGTTTTTCCGGAGATACGAAGAAAAGCGCCCGTATCGTAGGCGAAGTCATGGGTAAATACCACCCTCATGGAGACTTGTCCATATACCTTACCATGGTACGTATGGCTCAGGAATGGAGCCTGCGCTATCCTCTGGTCTACGGTCAGGGCAACTTCGGCTCTATCGACGGCGACTCCCCCGCCGCCATGCGTTATACCGAGGTCAAGCTGGAAAAAATGGGAGAAGAAATGCTCCGTGACCTGGATGAAGACACAGTAGACTTTGTACCTAATTTCGACAATACTCTCTCCGAGCCATCGGTGCTTCCTACCCGCATACCCAACCTGCTCGTCAACGGTGCAAGCGGTATCGCCGTCGGTATGGCTACCAACATGCCTCCCCATAATCTTACAGAATGTCTGAACGCGGCGGTAGCTCTCATAGACAACCGCGACCTTACGGTACAGGATCTGATGGAATATGTCAAGGCTCCCGACTTCCCGACCGGCGGTCAGATTTTCGGACTGCAGGGAGTAAAGGATGCTTTCGAGACAGGCCGTGGGCGTGTGCTTATCCGCGCCAAAGCCGAGATTGAGTCTGCCGGAGAACACGAGAAAATCGTGATTACCGAGATACCTTACGGCGTCGTAAAGAAAGACCTTGTGTCCAGTATCGCCGACCTCGTGATTGAAAAGAAGATTGAGGGTATCTCTGACATTACCGACACCTCTGCCCGCGGACAGATAGAGATAACCATCGATATAAAGCGCGATGCCAATGCCAATGTCATCTTAAACAAACTCTATAAGATGACACAGCTTCAGACCTCATTTTCTGTAAATAACGTCGCTCTCGTCAACGGCCGCCCCAAGACTCTGAACCTTAAAGAACTGCTTGAAGCTTTCATCGACCACCGCCACGAGGTGGTAATCAGACGCACTCGCTTCGAGCTGCGTAAGGCTGAAGAACGCGCCCATATAGTCAAAGGCCTGATGATAGCCTGCGACAATATCGACGAAGTAATACATATAATACGCTCTTCGCAGACTACCGATGAGGCCCGCGAGCGACTGACAGAAAGATTCGGACTCGACGACATCCAGACCCGCGCCATAGTAGAAATGCGTCTGCGCCAGCTTACCGGACTGGAAATCGAGAAACTGCGTGAAGAATATGCAGAGCTTATGGCGCTCATAGAGCGCTTGAACGCCATTCTAAGCGACGATATGGTATGCCGCGAAGTGATGAAAAACGAGCTTCTCGAGATACGCGACAAATATGGCGACGAGCGCCGTACCGAAATCAACCCCTTCAGCGCCGACTTCAACGCTGAAGACTTCTACCCTGATGACCCGATGATCATCACTATATCCCACATGGGCTACATAAAGCGTACTCCGCTGGCCGAGTTCCGCGCACAGCACAGAGGCGGCGTAGGCTCCAGAGGCAGTGATACCCGGGATACTGACTTCATCGAGCATATTTATCCGGCCACCAACCACAATTATATGCTCTTCTTTACTCAGAAGGGCCGCTGCTACTGGCTCAAGGTCTATGAGATACCTGAAGGGTCCAAAAGCTCTAAAGGACGTGCCATACAGAATCTGCTGAATATAGAGAGCGACGACGCAGTCAACGCGTTCATCAGAATAGACCGGCTTAATGACGATGAGTACACAGAATCCCATAATCTGGTATTCTGCACCCGCGAGGGGATAATAAAGAAGACTTCGCTTAAGGCCTACGCCAACCCGCGCAAGGTTGGTGTCAACGCCATTATATTGCGTGACAACGACCGATTGATAGATGTATGTCTGACCGATGGTAATTCGGAAATCATCATTGCCAACAAGGGCGGCCGGGCCATTCGCTTCAACGAGAGCTGTGTGCGAGAGATGGGACGTATGTCTACAGGCGTACGCGGCATCACACTCGATGAAGGCGGCGACGAAGTTATAGGTATGATTACCGTTCCGCAGAACACTTTGGAGTCCGTGCTTGTTGTATCAGACAAAGGCTATGGCAAACGCTCTGCCGTAAGCGACTACCGCATGACCAACAGAGGCGGCAAGGGAGTGAAGACACTTGCCATCACTGAGAAAACCGGCGAACTCGTAGCCATCAAGAATGTCAGCGATGACAACGATCTCGTCATAATCAACAAAAGCGGCATCACAATACGCATGTCGCTGGCCGCAGTACCCATACAGGGACGCAATACTCAAGGAGTCAAGCTAATAGACCTGGCGAAGCGAAACGATGTAATAGCCTCGGTATGCAAAGTGGACTCCGAGCCGGCTGACGAAACTGAAGATGCAGACAGCTCCGGAACACCGACTGACACGACTGATGATGAACCAAATATTTAAACCATTGGATATGAAAAAGATTTTTGCTTTCGCACTGGCTGCCGCCGCTGCGATGAGCGTGCAGGCCCAGGACGCCAAGACGCTCTATAACGAGGCCAAGAAACTGGACGATACGTTCAACAAGTCGAAGCCGACCCAGACTGCTCCCAACAAGCAGATAACCGAAGAGGCCGCTTTGGCGCTTCTCCAGGCCATGGAGATGTACGACCAGGTAGCCGTGCTTGACAACCAACCCAACGAGAAAGGCGAAGTAAAGCCCAAATTCATCAAAAAAATACAGGACAGCCGCGAGAAGCACGCCAAAGGCAATGACTTCAATCAGGCTGCCATAGTACTCTACAACGCCAACAAGAAATTCCCGGAGGCATACACCGCTTTCATGCTCAACGGCAACACTTCCAAGGAGTATAAGACTGCTGCCGACACCGTCTATGCAATAGATTTCTACAACGCCGGCAATATGGCATACGGCGTTGACTTCAAGGCAGCCGCCAAGGCTTACGAGGCAGCCCGCGCCGCCAATATCAAGGATGTAAACGCTTATATCTACGACATAGGCAGCCGTCAGCAGATGGCTCAGAAGGATCCCGAGTACGCCAAGCAGGCCGGCGAGGATATTTTCGTAATCGCAGGCGAAGGTCTCAAGCGCTTCGGCCCCGAACAGGACTTTCTGCTCAACAACTACATACAGCACTATATCGACAACGAAAAATATGACGAGGCTTTCGGTGTACTCGATCAGATCGCAGCCCAGTATCCCAACAATGCCAACGTATACCGTCTGCGCGGTATCATGAGCAATGCCACACATAAGTATAAAGACGCCATTCCGGCCTTTACCAAGATGGCAGATCTTACAAACCGTGCCGATTATCTCACACGTGCCGCCGACGACCTCAACCGTATCGGAAAAATGGTAATGGGTAATCTCGGAAACAACGTGGCTCCCGACCAGAAAGCCGAAGTACTCGACATACTGAATGCCGCCATGAGCATCGCCAACAAGGCAAAGACAGCCGAAGACGCTGATCTGAACCAGATTAATGACGTCATCGAGCAGATACAGTACAGCATCAACAACGCCAACCTACTCTGATATTATCCTGAAATGACCTGACTTCGGTCGCGTCATTTGAGCCACATACTGTCTCCCGGTCGGCTTTGCGGCGACCGGGAGATATAATTTCACTCTGATTCACTGTATATTTCTTATCACTCAGGCATGAAAAGATTACTCCTTATATTGTCAAGCGCGCTGCTACTGGTCTCTTACGCTTACGCAGGACCGAAAAAATCCAAGGCCCTGAAGCAAGCGGAAAAACTCGTAGGCAACTTCAAGGAGCGCGAGCAGGCACGCAAACTGATAACGGAGGCCCTCGCTGACAGCACGACAGCAGGTATGCCGATAGTCCACTATACGGCCGGCCGAGTGGAAAAAGAGGTTTACAGACATTATTACAAAATGCTGTCCATCAACCGCAACGACCCCAAAGTGGATCACAGAGAGATGGCAGACGCGCTCATGGCAGCGTATGCCTCATTTGAGAAAACACTGGCGCTTGACACTGTGACAGACAAGAAAGGGAGGCGCGGCGTAACCTACAGTCCGCAGATTTCAGAATGGATTTCATCGGTAGCGCCGGCCATATACAACTCCGGAATAGCCTATCTTAATAAAAAAGCATATTATCCACAGGCTTACAACGCCTTTATGACCTACGCCTCTCTGCCCGACAAATATTTCTATAAGCCGGAGACAGAGACCATAAACGACTCAATCCGGGCTAACGCCTATTTCTACGGCGGAGTCATGGCTTATAACGCCGGCGAATATGTCAAGGCAGCTGATGCCTTTGAGCTATCCAGAATAGCGGGCTACGGCAAGAAAGAAGTGCTGCTTAACGAGATGTCATGCCTGTCACAGATAGCTAAAGCAGATGAATCGCGCCGCTACGAGACGTCGTCAAAGGTCACGTCATTGGCCAAAGAGGGATTGGACAGATTCGGCGTTGAACCACCCATATTCCTTCAGAAATACATTGCCGGACTCGTATTGGAGCAGCGCCTTGACAGCGCTGTCAACGTACTTGACCGCGTGCTGGACGCCGGCAATACCGATAATCCGGAGATACATGCCATGAAAGCGGCCGTACTCGCCGACAAGGGAGACACCGATGGAGCGGCAACCGAATACAAATTGGCCGCTTCATACGAAAACGCCTCATTCACGACCCTGCAGAAAGCAGCGCAACATGTGGCCATGGTCGGGCTCTCGATGCTTGAACAGACCAACGGACGCAATAAAACGGCCAGACAGCGTATTGCCAAAATCAAAGAAGAATACCTGAAACCCGCGCTTTCATTTGCCAAAAGAGCCGAAGAACTGCAGAACGACGACGAGATCGTAAAGAACACAATCGAGACCGTCACATACTACCTTCACTGACCCCAACGCCGCAAATTGCTTGCATGGATTTTATTCAAGTCCTGAATTACAAATTTTTAACATTGAGGTAAGTATCCAGGATTTTTTTGCTAATTTTGCAGTATGAATGTGAATGGAATCTTTCTACGAGCAATAGCATTTCTTGCAGTTTTAGTTGTGGGCGGAATTTTAGCCGTCAACGGACAGCAGGAACTGCGCGTGACTGAACTTAAAGCGACAGGCGATGTACTGCACGGCAAGCAGATTCGCACCGATGTAAACGGAGCTGAGGCTGCCGTAGTCAAGGTACAGCTGCCAGTGGCCGGCGCTACTTTCGACGGCAATCTTATTGGCGAACCCGTGTATTATGGCAGTGAGTACTGGGTGTGGCTCGAGGGCGATGCTGCCGGAAGCGGCACTTCTATGTTTGATATACGTTGTCCTGGAGCGCGTACTTTACGCGTAGATTTCAGCGAGTTAGGAATACCGGTTCTCCATTCTAAAGTCGTATACGAGCTTGTGCTCGATGTCCCGGACCGCATGCTGGGTGGAGCCAGCGGCGCTCCCGCTGACCTTGGCGGCGATTATTTACTGCTGACAGTCAGCCCTAAGGAGAATATTATGGTCAAAATCGACGGCAAACCTAAAGTAATGAAAGCCGGACAACTGAGTGAGTTCCTTACCTACGGCGACCATGAATATTCAGTTGAAGCTCCCGGTTACATAAGCCAGACTGGCACGGTAAGCCTCACGCGAGGCGGAGGAAAGATTGAGCGTAACATTTCACTTGTTTCAGCCATGAGCCGGCTTACTGTCAACTGTGAGACTCCCGGAGCCGTCATATCTATCAACGGGCAGCGGCGAGGCACCGGCTCATGGAAAGGTGAGTTGACTGCCGGTAATTATCAGATAGAAGCTAAGTTAGAAGGCCATCGTCCATATTCCGCCGCTTTACTTTTGAACGAGGCTGAAACGAAAACAATTTCCATACCGGAGCTTACCCCTATTTACGCTACTCTGCACGTTGATTACTACCCGCTGAAAAGCCAGGTAAAGATAGATGGAAAGAACGTCGGTACCACCCCGCTGGCTCTCAGCAACGTGACGGCAGGAAGGCACAAAGTTGAAATATCTTCCGACGACTACATACCATACACTCAAGATATTACTCTATCTGAATCAGAACCGTTGCGTCTCGCGGGAGAGCTTAAAGAAAAAACTTCAGATCACGAGGTTTCTGTTTCTAAAAAAGATAATCGCAACGCTCCTGACAATACGCGAGAGATTAAGAATCTTTATGAGCAAGGCAAGAAATTTGATGACAACTTTATTAAATCAATATCCCAAAACGGCATAACACCGGACGGCGCACTTTCTCTGCTTAAAGCGATGGAGCTGTATGATCAAGCAGAAAGTCTTTGCAATCAATCTAATAGTAATGGAAATAGTGTATTGAAAAAGATTGATCAAATTAAAAAGAAGCATACCACGGCTAATGACTTCTATAACGCGGCTGTTGTACTCTATAACTCCGACAAGAAATTCCCCGAAGCGTACACTGCTTTCATGCTTGGCGGCAATGCGGCCAAAGAGTATAAGACTGTTCCCGATACCATCTATGCAGTGTATTTCTACAACGCCGGCCTCGCGGCATACGGCAAGGACATCAAGGCCTCCGTCAATGCTTTTGAGGCCGCCCGTGCCGCCAATATTAATGATGTGAACGCTTACATCTATGACATAGCCTGCCGCCAGGAGATGGTAAAGAAGGACGCGGAATATGCTAAACAGGCAAGCGAGGAAATATTCATTATAGCATCTGAAGGACTGAAGCGCTTCGGTCCTACCCCGGATATACTGCTCAACATATATATCCAGCATTTTATCGATAATAAAAAATATGACGAAGCTTTGGGAGAACTTGACCGTTTAGCAGCCAGATATCCTGACAAAGCCAATATATACATGTTGAAAGGCTTATTGAGCACAACGACAAAAAAATATAAAGATGCCATACGCTACTACAAAAAAATGGGGCAGCTTACATCTCGTCCCGACTATCTGGCGCATGCCGCCACTAACCTTAACAGCATTGGCACAATAACAATGGATAATTTTGGCAGGAACGTCACTCCCGACCAAAAGGCTGATGTGCTTGACATACTGAATACCGCGTATAAATTCGCCAATAGGGTCAAAGCCAATCCGGATGCCGACCCCAAGTTGTTAGAGGATATAAACAATACGATCGAACGCATACAATACAATATGGAAAACGCCAAGCATCTTTAACGGTTTTTCAGAGAAGGCGGGATTGAGAAAAACATAATCAAACAGCGCTTGTCGCCTCTACTGTATTATTAAATTCCAACAGAGCCTGCGGCGGTTTTTATATTGCGACTTACGTATTTTTTTGTTAACTTTGCAGTCTCAAAAACAATCAACGCATGGAGGATAGCAAAAAAATTAAGTCGGCCCTGGTCTCCGTATATCATAAAGACGGGCTGGATAAAATCCTTAAATTACTGAATGACAATGGCGTATCTCTTATATCTACAGGAGGTACGCAGACATTTATAGAAAGCCTGGGCATCCCTTGCACCGCAGTGGAGAGCCTGACGGGTTATCCATCGATACTTGGCGGCCGCGTCAAGACGCTGCACCCCAAAGTATTCGGCGGTATTCTTGCCCGCCGCGACAATGATTCGGACAAGGCTCAGACCGCACAATATGAAATACCTGAAATAGATTTAGTAATCGTAGACCTGTATCCCTTTGAGGAGACAGTCGCTTCAGGGGCGGCCGATGCAGATATAATCGAGAAAATAGATATTGGCGGCATCTCGCTGATACGCGGCGCTGCCAAAAACTTCAATGATGTGGTAATCGTTGCATCCAAAGGCCAGTATGCCGCTCTTGGCGAGATACTGGAGAAGAAAGGCGCAGAAACGACATTGGAGGAAAGACGCTGGTTTGCCAAAGAGGCCTTCGCCGTATCGAGCCATTATGACTCAGCTATCTTCAATTGGTTTGACAAAGACAGCGAATCCGCTCTCAGACTCTGCGCGGACAGCAAGCGCAATCTGCGCTACGGCGAGAATCCGCACCAGAAAGCCTGCTTCTTCGGCGATTTCGATAAAATGTTCGACAAGCTGCACGGCAAGGAAATCTCTTACAACAATTTCCTCGACATCGACGCCGCTGTCAGCCTTATGGCAGACTTCGACGAGCCGACGTTCGCCATACTCAAGCATAACAACGCCTGCGGCATAGCATCGCGCCCCTCGGTACTGGAGGCATGGACTTCCGCTCTGGAGTGCGACCCTGTGTCTGCTTTCGGCGGCGTACTTATTTCCAACGGCCTTATAGACAAAGCCACCGCCGAGGAAATAAACAAAATTTTCTTTGAGGTAATCATCGCTCCCGCTTATGCCGACGAGGCTCTTGATATCCTCAAAAGCAAGAAGAACCGTATAATCCTCGTGGCTAAGGATTTATCACTGCCGACCGTAAAGTACCGCAGTGCGCTGAACGGTATTTTGGCACAAGAGGCCGACACGCATGTGGAAAAAGAGGCCGACTTCAACTATGTGACCGCACTCAAGCCCACCGCCTCCCAGACGGAAGACTTGATTTTCGCAAACAAGGTCGTGAAACACAGCAAGAGCAACGCCATCGTGCTGGCCAAGGACAAGCAACTCTGCGCAAGCGGTATCGGCCAGACCTCGCGCGTAGATTCGCTCAAGCAGGCCATAGAGAAAGCTCACTCGTTCGATTTCGATCTGGACGGCGCCGTTATGGCCTCAGATGCTTTCTTCCCGTTTGCTGACTGTGTGGAGATCGCCGACGCGGCCGGTATCAAGGCTGTAATCCATCCCGGCGGCTCAATACGCGACAACGAGTCTGTGGAATATTGCGAGAAGCACAATATGGCCATGGTAATGACCGGCGTGCGTCATTTTAAACATTAAACAGCTTACTTATTATTCAACAAGACAAATGGGATTTTTTTCGTTCACACAAGAGATAGCGATGGACCTCGGCACCGCCAACTCCATCATTATCCACAACAATAAAATCGTGGTCGACGAGCCTTCTGTGGTAGCCATAGAGGCGAAAAGCGACCGAGTCCTTGCCGTCGGCTCCAAAGCACATCAGATGGAAGGCAAGGAGCCTCCCGGCATACGTACTATCCGGCCTCTGCGCGATGGCGTGATAGCCAACTTTACCGCAGCCGAGCAGATGATACGCGGCATGGTTAAACAGGTGGGCAACAAGCGCCGCTGGTTCGCGCCCACCCTGTGCATGGTGGTGTGCATACCTTCGGGTTCCACCGAGGTGGAAATACGCGCGGTCAAGGATTCGTGCGAGCACGCCGGCGGCAGAGATGTATATCAGATCCACGAGCCTATGGCGGCTGCTCTCGGCATCGGACTCGATGTAGAGGCGCCTCAGGGCAACATGATAGTCGACATAGGCGGCGGTACGACTGAAATAGCCGTGATTTCTCTCGGCGGCATCGTAAGCAACAAGAGCATACGTATAGCCGGCAACGAGCTTACCGCCGACATTCAGGAGCACATGAGCCGTGTACACAATCTCAAGGTCGGCGTGACTATGGCGGAGAATATAAAGATAAATGTAGGCTCTGCCTTGACCGAGCTTGACAATCCGCCCGAAGACTTCGTAGTGCGCGGCCCCAACAAGATAACAGCGCTGCCCATGGAAGTAAGCGTTTCGTATCAGGAGATAGCCCACTGCATCGACAAGACCATCTCCAAGATGGAGGCTGCTGTACTCGATGCTTTGGAGAATACTCCGCCGGAGCTATACTCCGATATTGTCGAGACCGGAATCTATCTGGCCGGTGGCGGAGCCCTGCTCCGCGGGCTGGACAAGCGACTGACAGATCGCTTCGGTATCAAATTCCATGTGGCCGAGGATCCGCTGCACGCTGTAGCACGCGGCACTGGTGTCGCTCTCAAGAACAGAAACAGATTCTCGTTCCTGATTAAAAACTGACAATGCAACGTGTTACGCTCATCCCTCTGTACCATGTTGCAAAGAGGGATGGGCGTTAATGCTCTGATTATTGCGAATAATCGCAAAGGAGGCCTGCGGCCGGATGTATAACGTATAATACCCGATTCAACTGAAGTGCGTTCGCTGATATATTTCTTTATGAAATACAGCACGGCTATGCTTTTCATAGTACTCGTGCTTATAAGCTGTACCCTGCTCTTTACAGGCAACACGTATCAGGAAAGCGTTTATCTGACATCGGCCAATCGGGTCAGCAGTTCCATCTACGGTGTGTCACAAGGTGTTACCGGCTATTTCAATCTGCGCAGTATCAACGAGGATTTGCAGCGGCGCAATGCTCTGCTTGAAAACGAAGTGCTGAATCTGAAAAACGCTATCGGCAATCTTAACACACTCGTACCAATGGACTCTGCCGAAGCGCAGCGGCTGCAGGCCCACAGGTATGACTTTGTTTCTGCATCGGTCATAAACAACAGCGTCAACCGCCCTCGCAATTATTTTACAGTAAATCGCGGTTCGGATGACGGCGTGCGTCCCGGTATGGGTGTTGTATCGCAAAACGGCATTGTCGGCATTGTGAATGTGACCGGACGCCATACGGCCCGCATCATCTCCCTGCTGAATGTGACCCAGATTTTTTCCGTCAAGGTCAAAGGCACCAACAGCGTGGGATCGCTTATATGGAAAGAGGGGAATCCTTCCATTGCTTTCGTGACAGAAATGCCCAGACACGTAAAATACCACGTCGGCGACACAATAGTCACGAGCGGCTATTCCAACACATTTCCAGAAGGCATCCCTGTTGGCATAGTCATGGCGCAAGTCAGGGCTTCCGATGACAATTTCTTCACTCTGAAAGTCAAACTCGCTTCTGACTTCAACGAGCTCAGCACCGTGAGAATAATCAGAGATATGTATAAGAGCGAGCTTGATTCCCTCAACCAATTTGACAGCAAGGAGGAATAAGGTATGTCGAAATCTGTAGCGGGTAATATGATAATCTTTCTGTTGCTCCTGTTGATGCAGGTGCTGATATGCAATCACATCATGCTGTTCAACGTGGCCACACCGATTATATTCATATACGTACTTATGCGGCTGCCTATGGATTTGCCCGTAAAGATGGTAATGCTGGCTTCGTTTCTGAGCGGCTTCCTGGTGGATATATTCTCGGACACACCCGGTGTCAACGCATTGTCATGCACTATATTTTCGGTATTGCGCAAACCTGTCTACATGATGTACACCGGCAAAGACGACAATCTCGCCGGGTTGTCTCCGTCCATCTCCACGCTTGGCGCGCCGCTGTATATGAAATATCTGTTCTCGATGACGCTTATATACTGTATGCTGAGTATCGGTATAGAGTTCTTTACATTCACAAGCCTGTCGCGCATGCTGTTGATAATAATATGCAGTTCGGTCATGTCGTTCATACTCATGCTCGGGGTGGACAGTCTGATGTCACACTCCGGAAGACATACCTGAAATTTTAAGAGGGTGTTTAACAATATATAAGTTCGGTAAGGAGGCATAATGGCAAAAGATTATAAACTGGAAAAACGCAAATATGTAATCAGCGGCTTTATAATACTTATAGTCGCAATCTACATCGTGCGTCTTTTCAATCTTCAGGTCGGCGACGAGAAATACAAGCTCAATGCAGAGAGCAACGCCTTTCTCAAGCGCACGGTCTACCCTGCCCGCGGTCTGATATATGACCGCAACGGAGAGTTGGTAGTCTTCAATCAGCCCGCGTATGATGTCATGCTGATTCCTAAAGATGTAGAGCATTTCGATACCGTCGCATTCTGCAATACCCTCGGCATCACACGCGAGGAGCTGGCTCGGAAATGGGCTGAAATGAAGGACCATAAACGTAACCCCGGTTATTCGGCATATACTCCGCAGAAACTGCTTTCGCATCTTTCTCAGGAGGATTACGGCAGACTGCAGGAGAAGCTATATCTGTTTCCCGGCTTCTATATCCAGAAGCGCACGATACGCCAATATAATCATCTGACCGGCGCCAATATTCTGGGCAATATACGCGAGGTATCGGCCAAAGACCTGGAACGCGACAGTTATTACCGCAGCGGCGACTACACTGGTGACCTGGGTGTGGAAAAGAGTTACGAAAAGTATCTGCGCGGAATAAAAGGAGAAGAGATTCTGATGAAGGATGCCTTGGGACGTGTTAAAGGCAAATATGAAGACGGTATGTACGATACCAGCCCCGAATCAGGAAAGAATCTCACGCTGTCCATAGACGTAAATCTTCAGGCATACGGCGAAAGCCTGATGCGTGGTAAGATCGGAGCGATAGTAGCTATTGAACCTGAAACGGGAGAAATACTGGCTCTGGTCACAAGTCCGTCGTACGACCCGTCGCTGCTTATAGGCAGAGACCGCGGCAAAAATTATGCCAGTCTGGTGCAAGATCCA
The DNA here is from genome assembly GCA_017935045.1 of Muribaculaceae bacterium. GTDB lineage: Bacteria > Bacteroidota > Bacteroidia > Bacteroidales > Muribaculaceae > Lepagella. The sequence goes on along the minus strand of JAGBIJ010000019.1, from coordinate 4,948 downwards.
TATAAGCCGTTGTTTGACAGAGCCCTGCAGGCGGCTTATCCTCCCGGCTCGACATTCAAGCCCTCGCAAGGATTGATTTTCCTGCAGGAAGGCATTATCAATCCCGGCACATCTTTTCCCTGCTCACGCGGCTATCATAATCATGGCCTGACAGTAGGATGTCACGGCCACGCCTCCCCCATCGCCCTGAAGCCCGCATTGCAGACCTCATGCAACGCCTACTTCTGCTGGGGCTTCAAGAACATGATAGACAAGGCCGGTACAAAACCTGTAGATCAGCTTACCAAATGGAAGGACTATCTTGTCTCGATGGGTTACGGGTATAAACTCGGAGTCGACTTACCCTCGGAAAGCCGTGGTTTCATCCCCAATTCCGAGTATTATACCAAGAATTACAAGGGTTCATGGAGCGGAAACACCATCATTTCCATCTCCATCGGTCAGGGCGAAGTGCTGGCCACGCCTCTGCAGATAGCCAATTTGTGTGCCACCATAGCAAATCGGGGGTTCTTCTATACCCCTCACGTTGTCAAAGAAATACAGGACACCATATTGCCGGCCAAATACCGTACCAGACATACGCCGCCGGTAGACCGCAAGTGGTATGACGTGATAGCTGAAGGCATGCGCATGGCTGTGCTGGGAGGAACGTGCAAAGGGGCTAACATAGCGGGTCTGGAAATATGCGGCAAGACCGGTACTGCCCAGAATCCTCATGGTATGGACCACTCTGCCTTCATGGGGTTCGCGCCGTATAAGAATCCTAAGATAGCTGTCGCCGTATATGTGGAAAACGCCGGCTACGGCGCCGCCTATGGCGTGCCTATCGGCAGCCTTATGATTGAAAAGTATCTGAAAGGCGAAATCTCTCCCGAGCGCAAACACGTGGAAACAAATATGTTGAACTCAAATACCATAAAGTACAGTGGAGTTACCAAGCACTGACCGATCGGCATCACTGTTTCGCACAGTAGACTGGCCCACGATAATCCTGTATCTGCTGCTTGTAGCGGCAGGCGTCTTCAGCATATATGCAGCGAGCTATGATTTTGACAATGCCTCGGTATTTGACTTCAACGAGTTTTCCGGGAAACAGACCTTGTGGGTAGGCCTCGGGCTACTGCTCGGAATCATCATTCTCCAGATAGATTACAGAGTATATGAGACTTACGCTTATCTTATATACGGGGTTGTGCTGCTGGTGCTGATAGCCACGATTTTTCTTGCGCCCGACATCAAAGGGTCACGCTCATGGCTTGTCTTCGGTCCGGTCAGCCTGCAGCCGGCCGAATTCGGCAAATTTGCCACGGCGCTGGCGCTGGCCAAGCTGTTCAGTGGCTACAACTTCAGCCTTAATGCCAAGATAAGCAACTATTTCAGGGCAATGATTATTATCTTCCTCCCCATCGCCCTGATTCTTATGCAGAAGGAGACTGGCAGCGCGCTGGTCTATATCTCGCTAATCTTTGTCTTATATCGTGAAGGAATGAGCGGACTCGTGCTGCTGTCCGTACTGAGTGCGATATCCTGGTTTGTAGTCACAGTCAAGTACGCCACGCCGCTGTTCATGGGCATCCCCCTGGGGCAGTTCATCGTACTGACGGCAGTCATGGTCGTATTCCTAATTATGATATTCACATATTGCCGCAACCCCCGGCTTGGCAGAAATCTCACATTGGCTTTCGGCGGCTCGGCTCTGATTGTGTGGATATTGTCGCTGTTCGGCATCAATGTATCCGGCATGGTCTACTTCATGCTTATGCTGGGGGGAGGAGTCGTCTACACGGCCATCGTAATGTTCCGCCATCATATCGGCAAATATCTTGTCTCCATAGGTTTCGTAGTCTCGTCAGTCATATTCATGTTCTCTGTCAACTACGTCTTTACCAATGTTCTCGGCAACCATCAGCAGATGCGCATCAAAGTAGCGCTGGGCATAGAAGACAATCTGCGAGGCGCAGGCTATAACGTAAACCAGAGCAAAATCGCCATCGGTTCAGGGGGCCTGACGGGCAAAGGCTTTCTGAACGGTACGCAGACAAAACTGAAATATGTGCCGGAGCAACATACCGACTTTATTTTCTGCACCATCGGCGAGGAAGAGGGTTTCGTGGGCTCGGTAGCGGTACTCGCGCTGTTTCTGATGCTTATATTGCGGCTCGTACATATTGCTGAAAGACAACCGAATGTCTTCGGACGCGTATACGCATATTGCGTTCTGTCTTACCTGATATTCCATTTGTGCATCAACATAGGCATGGTAATCGGCCTATGCCCGGTCATAGGTATACCTCTGCCCTTCTTCAGCTACGGAGGCTCAGCATTGTGGGGATTTACCATACTGCTGTTCATATTGCTACGCATAGACGCGGCACGCCATGAACACCGCAACTAAGAAAGTAAGCTCGATGCCGCACTATATCCTGCATAAATTGTTATATAGATACATAATCTAAATTCACTATAACCCATGGCAAACAAAAGAGAATTCAAAAAGTATGTTACCGCTGTAAGTCAAGACATCATAACTACAATGATGACTGTATGCTACAGTACTGACGGCGTGGATCATGATATTGTGGACAAAGCGGTGGCCACTATACTTGTAGCCGGCGAAAACGCTATATGCAAATCCAATGTCAAATTTGACAAGACGGAGGGAGCCAGCGAAGACCCACATGCTTTCCACAAGGCAAGAAGAAATTTCTATCGCAGCCTTTACATGAAAGTCAACAAAGAGTTTACCGATGCCATCAACGAGGCTGTGAAACAGTTCAACGCAGCACTGCCCGAATCCGTGAAGGCAGCCAACAAGGCCTGAACAACTCCCTCCCGACACTGAGTCACAATATATACCCGTACGATAAGTGTCTGCCAAGGCAGACACTTATCGGCATGCCTTAATAACATCGATATCTTCTATAAATGATTACCAAACCACTTAACATAGCCCTATGCCCCATGGGAATAGTCTGGGGAAATAAAGCAGCGAATCTGGACACATTGATAGAGCTGATGCCTCAGTTGCATCCAGACACTGACCTGCTGGTGTTGCCAGAGATGTTTTCCACCGGATTTATGACAGATTCAGACAAAGAGAAGCTGCGCTGTCACGCCGAGCGAAACACTGGCAAAACCATCGATACTATAAAGGCTCTGGCCCGTACCTACAATATAGCTGTCGCCGGCAGCTTCATGGCCGACTCCGGTGGACTGCTGTTCAACCGGGCCTTCTTCATCGAGCCTAATGGCGACGAGACCTTCGCCGACAAGCGTCATCTGTTTACCATGGCAGGTGAAGACAAGGTTTTCTCTCACGGCGACACCCGTATGGCTGTAAGATACCGTGGCTGGAATATAGCTATGATTGTATGCTATGATCTTCGCTTCCCCGTATGGTGCCGCAACAGAAACAATGAGTATGATTTGCTTATAGCCGTAGCCAACTGGCCTGTGGCTCGTGTGGCCGCATGGGACTCTCTGCTTGTGGCACGCGCGCTGGAGAACGAGGCATACGTTGCCGGAGTCAACTGCCGGGGCGTTGATGACAAGGGATTTGAATACAACGGCTCATCCAAGCTGCTGGATTTCAAAGGAAAAGAGATAGGAAAGACTGCAGAGAATACCGCCGGAATAATCTACGGACAGCTCGATTACGAAAGATTGACTTCATTCCGCAGTAAATTTCCGGCATGGAAGGATGCTGACCGGTTTACCCTCCTGCCCGACTGACACCAGTGCAATATTTTGTTCTGTTATTTTAGCAGCTCAACTTCACGGTCTAAGGCAAAAAGCGCCGACGTCGCGCCCGTGTGGTTTCGCCCGCCAGATTCAGACCGAGCGCAGTGTCGATGAATTGGTGTAAAAAGTTAAAGGAAAAGGATCAATTTAAGCCAATTTTGGCTTAAACCTGCTGTCATTACATATTCTCCAATGACAATAGTTTAGTCTCTATATCATATTTCATGAGGAGGCTCGACTTGATGCGCTCTACTTTCTCCATGAACAGACCATGGTCGTAGTTGCGGCGTTGGCGTTTAACTTCGGCAACCACAGCAGTCTTGTCATCAACCTTGATGGCGACTATATCTATTTCATTGGCTTCCTTGCCTTTTTTGCGCTCCCACCACGAGCCGATATTCATATATTCATGGCTTTCCATCATTTTGAGACGGAAGTATTTTTCAAGGATATGACCGGAATAAGTCGGATAATCCGACATAACGATTTCACGAAGACGGTCATAATTGCCCATTTCAACCAATGTCTGATTGCGATCGAAATAGTTGAACCAGAATTTTAGGAAATTGTCGGTTATCTCATATTGCACATTCTGAGAGCGTGGTTTCGACATGATAGGACGAACACGCTTGATTAGTGAATAATCCTCAATCAACCGTTTGAGATGGCCCGCCACAGTCACACCACCCAATGTGCTTTCAATCGCACCCTGGGTGTTCGTTCCGGATGCTATACAGCTAAGCACCGAGAAATATAACCCGTAATCCTTGCCGAATTCTTCTATCAGCAGGTTGCGTCCTTCATCTATAAACGGCGAGTTTTCCCTGACTACATAGTTGAACATCCCGTCAATCGACAAATCGGTATCCTCGCACAAAAGTTCTATATACTTCGGCACACCTCCGGTAATGCAGTAGAAAGCGAGCAGCTCGTCATTGGTGTAGTCCGGACGGAAATCACGCATAATCTCCTTCATGGTTTCTGTTCCGAAGCCGGACAGACGTATGGTAGCGTCCGCCCTGCCAAACAACGGTTCATGATAACTTTCAAAAATCTTGTGCATCATCGAATATACCGAACCCATAAGCAAGAGATTCACATGGGTATCGTTGCGGTATGTATCCCAGATATTCTGCATATCGCTGAATACCGACGGATTGACATTGAAAAATTCCTGAAACTCATCAATAATCAGATTAAACTTGCG
>JAGBIJ010000018.1 GCA_017935045.1 Muribaculaceae bacterium | reverse complement strand
TCCTTCGCTTCTCTATATCATGCTGGTGGCCTTAACGGCTGCAGACAGCAAAGCGTCTTATTTCATAGCCTGCACGCTTGCACTGATCGTGCCGGGCGGTAACGAAGTCACAGCCGTCATCACCGTCGGCACTCTCGGATATATCGCCTTCACCTATCACGACAGAAAATACTGGCTTCTTCTGACGCTGTCGGCCGTAGCACTCCTACTGGTCGTTCTGGCTCCGGGTAATGCCTCGAGAATGGCAAACCAGCACATCTGGGCTAACGCCGAACTCTGGGCGCTGACATTCAGCATCGGCCAGACCGTCAGCTGGATATTTCTCTGGGGGCCGGTTCTGCTGCTCGCCACAACAATATATATCCCGCTTTTCGGACGTAAGCTCGCATCCTCGCCGATCTACGACGTAAGCTTCAGCCGCTATCTCGTCTGGTTTTTCATCACTATCATCCTCGCCCATATACCGCCCACCTACGGCATATCTTCGGCCATAGTCGACCGCACGGCCAACTGCCTGCTGATATTTGTCATTATCGGATATTTCCATGGGGTCAACATCCTGCTCAGAAAGCATCGCGCCACAGCCGACAGGCTCGCCTCTCTGCTTTCCGGCAAATGGATTTTCGGAGCATCGCTTTTCTGCTTTCTCTTCGCCGCCCCGTTCTCCATCAACAGTCCGGTAGCCACGGCAGTAACCGACATCATTACCGGAAAAGCGGCGGACTACAAGCGAATACAGCAGCAACGAGTCGACATCGTCAGGCAAACCCCAAGCGCAGAGGCTGTCAAGCTGCCGCCGCTCGGGATCACCTCGAAAAGTCTTTTCGTGAAAGAGCTCGAATCGGAACCCGACACAGAGTTTACCTCAGCCTTCTCACGCATCTATAAAAGCCGGGTAAGAGTATATGTCGAAGACCGCGAAGCCAGATTCGAAGACAATCTTACCGCCCTCAAAAACTACGCCAAGAAAGGCCGCGTCCGCCGGTAACCGCCCATATTTATCTCGGCAATCACCTTAGCTTTTCCGACAATTTGTAGTTCAAAGGTATCTTTCAACAAATAATGTAGGTAGAAAATGAGAAGATGTAGTAAGAAAATGCTAATTTTGTAGTATGAAAACCACGTTAGAAGAATTAGTCGGAAGATACCGGGAACTTGGCATAGACCGACAACTGGACTATGACAAGTTTTACCTGTATTCCATAATCACACATTCCACAGCGATTGAAGGCTCTACTATTACGGAGCTTGAGAACCAGATAATGTTTGACAACGGAATTGCCCTTAAAGGGAAGAGCCTTATCGAGCAGAACATGAACCTTGACCTGAAGGCTGCATACGAGCGGGCGCTTGTGTATGCGCGCGATCATACCGACATTACAATCGACCGATTGAAAGAATTGTCGGCTTTGACGATGAGAAACACCGGTTCGGAATATCATACCGCGCTGGGAGATTTCTCGTCGGCGAATGGTGATCTCCGCCTGTTGAACGTAACGGCCGGTGTCGGCGGACGTTCATACATGTCGTTCAACAAAATACCTCAAAAACTGAAAGAATTTTGTGACGCATTGAACACATCGCGGCGAATGGCAGGGTCAATGTCGATGCAACAACTCTATGAAATGAGTTTTGACGCACAC
>JAGBIJ010000017.1 GCA_017935045.1 Muribaculaceae bacterium | reverse complement strand
GCATAACTCCGCTATGCGCGCCTACGGTTGAGGAGCTGAATATGGCCGTCGCTACAATAATACTGTATAAAATCACTCTGTTCATCACTGTCCTATTATAGATGTTTGATCGACTCTATCCTTTTGGTGTGCATATTTATCTGCACATCAATGCCTCGCATCCCATCTTCATTCGGATCGTCTATAACGTAGTCAAGACCGCGAGGCCGAGGATACAGATTCAGGTCATCCAATGCATAAATTGCATGAATTGAATCTACATAACACATGCGCAATATCCTCTCGTTGTTCTCATTCCTGTAACCGAAGCAATACCTGATCCACTTCTTCAGGAGCGCCACACACTTCGGTATGCGTCCTTTTGTCTCAAGGTACCACTTCGCTATGTCCCTATCCACTATAGCCTCGGCTTCAAGCTCATCTTCAAGTTCGGGAGTGAATCTCGTGCCGATCATATTGAATCCCGGGAGGTCATCTTGCATTGTATTGGTCTCTGCATACCAGGGAACGAGTGCGCGGATTACCCCGTCAAGAGTAATGCACTTAACGGCCTGGTTATTTTGACCGATATAAAAACCATCGTGAGTCACTCCGCAGCTTTCCCTCCTCGGTTGCTGCGCAACAGCACAAACCGACATAACCGCAACTGCCATGATAACGGCCGCCTTTGTCTTCCTTAACCTATTCATCTCATTTAATCTTTTGGGGTTTGGATGATGAAAATGGCTCATAGTCCACAGGTTGATTCTGCTTAGTCATTTTATATCCACTATTGTTCAAAAAACCATTCTCATCCTCTTGTTGATAATAATAATGCCGCAAGGGTTTGCCGAGTTGCATCCGAATAATGTTTTCATGGTAGACCGCATTCCATTCCGATTTATATATTCCATGGTAGTACGGTGTATAACATTCTGATTCGAACGATGGATACATCTTCCCTTGTGCGGCATCATAAGCATGCCCCAACTCGTGCGCCATTCCTATTGCTGACGTACGCTTTTTATTGTTTGCAAACTCGCATACATCATCGTCTGGACTCCAGTAGACAATTCCACCGCAGCCAGGATTATGTGCCGTCAATCCGCAATAAAGCATTTCTTCTACATTCGCTCTGGAACTTGCTTTGGATGCTGGTTCATATTGATTTTTCCCGTTATTTGGCGGCCTGATTATAATTTCGTATGAAGACGCCATAAGATATTCTATTATTTCTTTGCCATGAGGAGATGTATATAAATAATCCAATGCTTCGCAAGCGGTTCTATAGTATTCTGTTACCTCAGAAGATTGACTCTTGCTATTGTCTGAAGGAAAAAGCTCCGCAGTACTTTTTTTACGATCATAAGTAAAGCCAAATCTTGGGTCGCCGTAGTCTACCTTTATAGTCATTCCCGACGGGTCGGTATACGCCACCGGGTTCGACAGGCAGTAGACGTATGGCGAGTTCGCCGCATACTGCTCCGCCAGCGGATCCATGCTCGTGAACCGGCACGTCTGGGCATCATACTGCCGCGCGTGGAAATCATGCAAGTCAAGCCCGCAGGCCCTGTCCTGCTCCTTGCCTCCGTAGCCGTACCGCTCTTCTCCCCGCCAGTCTGCGAAGGCAATGCCGTAAGGATAATAACCCGTCACATTGCGATACAGGCGCGGCCTTCCCCGGGATCGTGAAGGAATAAATGCGGGGATTAGAGGAGTTGTTTTCATGGCCTGCTTTTTGATTATTGGTATTGCGTGATTTGCATTTTTTTAGTTTCCCGCTGCAATTTACACATAATTTCTTAAATTTACAAATCGTTGTAGATATTTTTTATTTTCAAGTGAGGCTTGTGCCGGGAATGGTTTGAGTGACAGGTGTATGTGGGTTTGCGGCGGGTAAAATCGGGCGCTTGCCGATACTTTTGGCTCGCGGGGACGTTATATAGGTATGCGAAAGATTGAGAAATCATATAGAAAGACGGGAGGCCGTCTGCGCGTGACCGTGCCTCTGCTCGCTGTGTTGTTAGTTGTCTGCGGGTATGCCGTGGCGGCGAGAGCGCAGGCAGAAGCGGATACCACAGCTACGGCCAAGAGCCTCCATACGGCTGTCGCCGCTCCGGGCTCGGAGGCCACGGTGGAGGCCGAGCTGCATCCGGAGAAGTATAAGGGGGAGAGGACTATCTCTGCCGACACGGTGTGGCATCCGGACATACTGGAGGGCTACGAGGCGCGGAGCGTAAATCTCGGCGATTCGTTCGACGGCCCGGTGGTCTGCACAGTGGTGCGTCGACGCTGCGGCGGCGGCAAGGGGGTGCTGTATGTGCATGGCTTCAATGACTATTTCTTTCAGAAGGAGATGGGGGAGCGCTTCAACGCCCGGGGCATCAATTTCTATGCCGTAGACTTGCGGCGCTACGGGCGCAGTCTGCGCCCCTGGCAGTATCCCTTCAATGTCAGGGATATGCGCGAGTATTTCGAGGACATCGACGCGGCTCTTACCCTGATGCGGCGCGACGGCATTACCGACATTACGCTTTCGGGTCACTCCACGGGCGGCCTGACCACGGCTCTGTACACCGCGTTGCGCGGCGCGCGTTGCGGGGTAAGGCGTCTTGTAACCGACAGCCCTTTCCTGGAGTGGAATTTCAACGCCTTTTACCGCAACGCGCTTATACCTGCTGTTACCCTGTGGGGCGCGCTCAGCCCGGACACCAAGATAGACCAGGGCGATTGCGACGCCTATTCCCACTCCTTGCTGCGTCAGTATCATGGCGAATGGGAATACAACACGGACTGGAAGATGGTGTACTCGCCGCCCGTGACCGCCTCGTGGATACGCGCCGTGAGCCGCGCCCAGAGCAAGCTGATGAAGAATGGCCGCAACATAACGGTGCCTGTGCTGGTAATGCACTCCTCACGCGGACTGCATGAGTGCCGGTGGACGCCGCAGTGTATGGACGCCGACATCGTACTCAATCCCACTGACCTGCAGAAGCGCGGACAGAAGTTGGGCAAGGAGCCGGTGGTAACGGCGATAGAAGACGGCATGCATGACCTGATTCTCTCCCGTCCGCGCGTGCGCGAAGCCGCCTACGACACTATTTTCAGATTTATAGATACGCATTGAAGATTTTTTGTTACATTTGCATTTTGATTCTCACAGTTTTTATTGTTAAACAGCCTCTAAAAGTGTAGATTATGTCCGTGACAAAAACTTACGCCTATCCCGCTGAGATTGACGCGCCGTTGTCATCGCGCGAGAAGCGGGAGATAAAGAAAGCTCTTGGAGAACTGATGCGTTCCGCCGGTCACTGTCTGACGGTTGCGGAAAGGAAGATATTGCTGCGCGCCGCGTTGGCCTGCCCTAAGGAGTCTCAACGCGACGAACACGCTATATCGCGCGCTATGCTCGTGCTGCAGACCGCTTCTATTTTTGCGCGTATGGTGGATGCCGACCGCAACATATTGCTGGCTATATTGCTGAGTGTCCCGGTGCAGACCGGAGCCGTGGACAAAAAAGAGGTGTGCGGCAGATGGGGAGAGGATGTCTGGTCGCTGGTGGCCGGCCACGCCAAGGTCAGGGAGTTCGCCTCGCGCGGCACAAGCGTCAGCCAGGACAATTTCCGCGGACTGCTGCTGTCGCTCGCCCAGGACATACGTGTCATAATCATGATGATTACGGAGTGTCTGGCCCTGATGCGCATCATCAACCGCCATCCCGATGACAACTGGGTGCGCACCGTGGCTTTCGAGGCCAACTGCCTCTATGCCCAGTTGGCTCACAGGCTCGGCCTATACAAGATAAAGGGAGAGCTGGAGGATCTCAGCATGAAGTATACCAACCGCGAGATTTTTACCAAGATAGCCCGTCGCCTGAATGAGACCAAGAGTGACCGCGATGCATATATAGCAGCCTTCATCGCTCCGGTAAAGAAGAAGCTTGAGGAGGCCGGCCTGCGTTTCACTATCAAAGGGCGCACGAAGTCCATCTCCTCCATCTGGGCGAAAATCAAGAAGCAGAAGGTGGATATGGCGCATATCTACGATCTGTTTGCCATCCGCGTGATCATCGACACCCCGCGCGAGAAGGAGAAGAGCGACTGCTGGCTTGCATACAGTATTCTTGCGGATATGTACACAGCCAATCCGGCGCGTATGAAGGACTGGATATCCATACCCAAAAGCAACGGCTACGAGTCGCTGCACGCCACCGTCATGGGCCCCGGTTCCAAATGGGTGGAGGTGCAGTTCCGCACAGTGCGCATGGATCTCGTGGCCGAGAAGGGTCTGGCCGCCCACTGGCGCTACAAGGGGGGCAAGAGCGATGCCACGGATCAGTGGATGAACAATATACGCGATATCCTGGAGACTGCCGAGGCCGGCCCCATGCAGCTGATGAAGACGGTCCGCATGGATGACTATGACAAGGAGGTCTTCGCTTTCACACCGAAAGGGGACCTGTTCCGTCTGCCTGCCGGCGGTTCCATACTCGATTTCGCTTTTCATATACACAGCAACGTCGGCTGTCGCTGTACGGGCGCTATCGTCAACGGCCGCCACGAGAAAATCTCATATAAGATAAAGAGCGGCGACACGGTGGAGATACTTACTGCCTCTACCCAGACCCCCAAACAGGACTGGCTGGGCATTGTGACTACCTCCCGCGCGCGCAACCGCATCAAGCAGGCTCTGAACGATGCCAAAGCCCGTCAGGCGGATTTGGGCAAGGAGCTGCTGGAGCGCCGTATCAAGAACCGCAAACTCGATATCGACGAGCAGACTCTCATGAAGGCCGTCAAAAAGCTCGGATACAAGTTTGCGACAGATTTCTATGCCGCCGTGGCCGACGGCGTACTCGACCTGAACCGGGTCATAGGCCTATGTCAGGAGGCGGAGGGGCGTGAGGGCGCAGAGGGGCATGTGGGCGCCGGAGAATTCCGTCTTGAGGAAATACAGGAAGACCGCTCCGCAACCGACGTGCTGGTCATAGGCGAAAAAAACATCAAGGGGCTGAATTATAAGATGGCCCGTTGCTGCGCTCCTATTTATGGCGATGATGTATTTGGCTTTGTCAGCGCAGACGGCGTAATCAAGGTCCATCGGTCCGACTGCCCGAACGCCGCCCATATCCGTCAGCGGTATCCCTATCGGCTTATCCCCGTGGCCTGGAGCGGCGCGAAGGGCGGCCTTATGTCTGTCAGCTTACGTATAGTAGGGCAAGACGACATAGGCATCGTGACCAACATTACCTCCATCATCACTAAAGAGAGCGATGTGCAGCTGCGCAATATCTCCATAGATTCCCACGACGGACTCTTTCAGGGCTACCTCGTGCTCGGCGTTACCGGCACAGACCGCCTGGCCTCGCTCATTCGCAAGATAGAGGGCGTGCGCGGCGTAAAAGGTGTGTCCCGCTGACCTGCTGACAGCCTCTGACGATTTTTTATTTGCCTGAACAGAAAATTTTTAGTAATTTTGTGGCGATTTGGGCGAGTAGTAAGCGGATGCAAGCTAAAAGCCTTTATATTAAAGAATAGTATATAATTATCGACAAATGATTAATATTACATTTCCCGATGGCTCGGTAAAGGAATTTGAGTCAGGTGTCACTCCATACGAAGTGGCCCAAAGCATCAGCCCGCGTTTTGCCGCTGACGTACTCGCCGCCAAAATCAACGGTCAGGAATGGGATATCTCCCGCCCCGTGACCGAAGACGCTGCCATCGAACTCTTCAAATGGGACGATCCCGAAGGCAAGCACGCTTTCTGGCATTCGTCCGCCCATCTGCTGGCCGAGGCTCTGCAGGAGCTTTATCCCGGAGTTAAATTCGGTATTGGCCCCGCTATCGAGAACGGTTTTTATTACGACATAGATCCCGGTGAACACAAGATTACAGCCGACGATTTCGACAAAATCGAGAAAAAGATGGCTGAGCTTGTGGCTCGCAAAGAGGCTATTGTCCGCAAGGATATTACCAAGTCCGACGCTCTGAAGATGTTTGGCGACCGTGGCGAGACCTACAAGTGCGAGCTTATCAGCGAGCTGGAGGACGGCACGATTACCACCTACACGCAGGGCGCCTTTACCGACCTCTGCCGCGGTCCCCATATCCCCACCACCGCTCCCATCAAAGCTGTCAAGATTCTCTCGCTGGCCGGAGCATACTGGCGCGGAGACGAGAAGCGCAACCAGCTGGTGCGCGTCTACGGCATAACCTTCCCGAAAAAGAAGATGCTCGACGAGTATCTGGCTCTGCTGGAGGAGGCCAAGAAGCGCGACCACCGCAAGCTCGGAAAAGAGATGGAGCTTTTCGCTTTCTCTCCGACAGTAGGCCAGGGCCTGCCTCTGTGGCTGCCCAAAGGCGCCGCCCTGCGTGACCGCCTGGAGCAATTTCTGCGCAAGATACAGAAGAAGTATGGCTACCTGCAGGTTATTACTCCGCATATCGGCAACAAACTGCTATACGTGACCTCCGGCCACTGGGCCAAATATGGCAAGGACTCTTTCCAGCCTATCCATACCCCCGAAGAAGGCGAGGAGTATCTGCTCAAACCGATGAACTGCCCGCATCACTGCGAGATATACAAAGCTTTCCCCCGTTCCTACCGCGAGCTGCCTCTGCGTCTGGCCGAATTCGGCACCGTCTACCGCTACGAGCAGAGCGGCGAGCTCCACGGCCTGACCCGAGTGCGCGGATTTACTCAGGACGATGCCCATATCTTCTGCGCCCCCGAGCAGATCAAAGACGAGTTCCTGAAGGTAATGGATATAATCCTGTACATATTCAAGGCTCTGAAGTTTGATAACTTCGAGGCTCAGATTTCTCTGCGCGACCCCAAGAACAAGACCAAATATATAGGCTCGGACGAGAATTGGCACCTGGCAGAGAGCGCCATCATCGAGGCTTGTGCCGAAAAAGGCCTGAAAGCGCGTCAGGTAGAGGGAGAAGCTGCTTTCTACGGTCCTAAGCTGGACTTTATGGTCAAAGATGCCATCGGACGTCGCTGGCAGCTCGGCACCATTCAGGTCGACTACAACCTGCCCGAGCGCTTCGGTCTGGAATACACCGGCAAGGACAACGCCAAGCACCGTCCGGTAATGATTCACCGCGCCCCCTTCGGCTCGATGGAGCGCTTCGTGGCCGTGCTGCTTGAGCACACCGCCGGCCGTCTGCCCCTGTGGCTGATACCGGAGCAGTGTGCCGTCCTCCCCATCTCAGACAAATACAACGATTACGCCTGGGAGGTAGCCAAGCAGCTGGACGCCGCAGACGTACGCGCCGTGGTCGACGACCGCAACGAAAAGATAGGCAAGAAGATTCGTGACAACGTGATGAAAAAGTTCCCCTATCTGCTCATCGTTGGCGAAAAGGAGGCACAGGCCGGAGAGGTTTCTGTAAGAAAATACGGCGAAGATGCCACAGTTTCAATGAAAATTGCTAACTTTGCAGCGCTAATTGGCGATGAAGTGGCACGTCAGACCGCGCCAATAGAGTGAAGACCGTAGTCTAACACTCAATATAGTAATAACTTATCCCCTTTTAATGGAGAAAAAACCTCGATTTTTCGGTCCCCGTCCCAAGCCGGCGGGGCCTCGTCCGAAACCAGGACAACGCGGAGTACGGCAGCAGAGCAAGGACCTGTATGCCACCAACGATCAGATTCATGCACGCGAAGTGCGTCTGGTCGGCGACAATGTGGAGCAGGGTATCTATCCCCTGCAGAAAGCGTTGCGCATAGCGCGTGACCAGGAGCTTGACCTTGTGGAGATTTCTCCCACAGCCAACCCTCCCGTATGCCGTGTACTCGATTACCAGAAGTTCCTCTATCAGCAGAAGAAGAAACAGAAGGAACAGAAGGCCAAGGCCACCAAGGTAGTGGTCAAGGAGATACGCTTCGGGCCGCAGACCGACGAGCATGACTACAATTTCAAGCTCAAGCATGCCGTAGGCTTCCTGCAGGAAGGCTCGAAAGTGAAGGCTTACGTATTCTTCCGCGGCCGCTCGATTCTGTTCAAAGAGCAGGGCGAAGTTCTGCTGCTGCGTTTCGCCAACGATCTGGAGGAATATGGCAAGGTCGAGATGATGCCCGTGCTTGAAGGCAAGCGCATGACCATCATGCTCTCCCCGCTCAAGCCCAAGGCTCCGAAGAAAGAGGCCGCTCCCAAGCCTGCCAAGCCAGCTCAGGCTCCCGCCCAAACAGCGGAGGCAGAGCCCGAAAACGACAACGAAAACGAAAATTAAAATAGAGACCGTAGGCACCCTGTGCCGAGGTAAACAACAACAACTAATTTTATTTAACAATGCCAAAGGTAAAGACTAATTCCGGTTCTAAAAAAAGATTCGCTCTTACCGGAACAGGAAAAATCAAGAGAAAACACGCTTACCACAGCCACATCCTGACTAAGAAGTCGAAGAAGCGTAAACGCGTGCTCGACCACACTGCTATCGTGGAGTCAGCCAACGTAAATGCCGTGCGCGAGCTGCTGTGCATGAAGTAATCAGTCACTCGACACCACTTCACATCTGAGTTTTCTCAACAATTTTCAAACCTTTTTTATTAACCGGATGCAGAGCCGAGCCAAGCGCAACACCGATTGCCGCTCGCATCCAAAAAAGACAAAAAAATGCCAAGATCAGTCAATCACGTAGCATCACGAGCTAAACGTAAGAAAATCCTCAAACTTACCCGCGGTTATTATGGTAGCCGTAAGAACGTCTGGACCGTAGCCAAGAACACATGGGAGAAAGGTCTGACCTACGCTTACCGCGACCGCAAGGACAAGAAGCGCAACTTCCGCGCTCTCTGGATTCAGCGTATCAACGCTGCCGCACGCATGGAGGATCTCTCGTATTCCAAGCTCATGGGTCTTATCCACAAGGCCGGCATCGAGATCAACCGCAAGGTACTCGCCGACCTCGCTACCAACAATCCCGCTGCCTTCAAGGCTATCGTGGACAAGGTAAAGAACGCCTAAGCTACTTTCACTGAAAACAATAAGGGCGCTTATCCCTCTGGGGTAAGCGCCCTTGCCGTTGTATAATCCGGCAACTGCCGATATCTGGAAAAATACGGGTGTACTGTCACATTTCAACAATGGCCGACGTTTGCTTTTTGGTTGCAATATAATTTTGCAACGCAGAATATAAACATGCATAATGAAATCGACAGTTACCCCTTTTGTCATGCTCGCCTGTACGCTTGGCGCATCGGCGCAGACTGACACCTCAGACTCTATTCCCGCGCATAATCTTCAGGAAATCACGATACAGGCTCCAAAAGTTGTGCGTAAAGCCGATATGGACGTGTATCAGCCTTCAAAAAGCGCCGTCGAACATTCCAAGAACGGCGTCCAGCTGCTCGGCAATCTGATGATTCCCTCTTTGTCCGTCAACGACGCGCTCAGCTCCATCCAGGCCGCCGGCCAATCGGTCCAGCTCCGTATCAACGGACGCGAGTCTTCCATCGAGCAGGTGCGCGCGCTGCTGCCCGAGACCATAAAGCGAGTGGAATGGATAGACAATCCCGGACTGCGCTACGGAGGCGCCAACTACGTACTCAACTTCATTGTATCCAATCCCACGGTAGGCGGCTCGCTTATGTCCTATGCACGGCCGGCGCTTAATCAGGCGTTCGGGTTCTATATGGCAGATGCTAAATTCAACACCGGCCGCTCGCAGTGGGAGGCTGGTGCCAACTTCAAGCTGGCAAATAATATAAAGACGCACAGGGACTATACCGAGACATTCACTTATCCCGACGGAGCCTCGCTGACCAGAGACGAGACATCGCGTGGCGGCACAGTGGACAACTCCGGGTTAAACGTATGGGCATCGTACAGCTACATCAAGCCTGACACTACCGTCTTCATGGCGGAGCTTGCATTGTACCGTAAGTTTTCCGACAAATTTCTGTACCACGGTCTTCTTACACTCAGCGACGGATCGGACGACATACTGCTGACCGATTCGCACGGCGACAAAGGCAGCACCCCCTCTCTGTCTCTGTATTGGCAGCAGACTCTGCCTCGCAGGCAGATGCTGGTCGCCAGCTTCAGCGCTTCGTTTTATTGCGGCCGCTCTTTCTCCGACTATATGGAGCAGCTCCCCGGATCTGCGTCTTACCTTACCGACATCCATACCGATATCCATGACCGCAATCAGGCGTACGCCATAGAGACCGACTACATCAAGAATTGGAAGAACGGCAGGCTGACTGCAGGAGTGTCGTATAATGCCAATCGCAACCGCTCGCGCTACGAGTCGCTGGACGGCATGATTTTCCACCAGCGCCAGGACAAGGTCTATATGTTCGCCGAGTATTTCCACCGCTTCGGCAAATGGACTGCCACTGCCGGTATGGGTGTGCAGTACACCGACTTCCTTTTCAAAGAATCGGATCGTGGCAACCATACATGGAGTCCGCGTCCTCAGGCCACGCTTACCTATTCGCTGAATCAGAATCACAACTTCCGGCTCAATTTCACTTCCTGGCAATCCACTCCCACGCTTGCCGAGACCAACGTAGTGCCGCAGCAGCTCGACGGGTTTCAGTGGCGCGTGGGCAATCAGAACCTGAAGACGGCCAACTCCTATATGCTTACCTTCCGCTATGGCTTCAGCCTTCCGCGCGTCAACGGTTCGTTCGGCATACGCGCGTTCACGTCGCCCGATGCTATCACGCCGCTTCTGCGATGGGAGGAGGGCAGACTGCTTACCACTTATGAGAACAGTCGCGGACTGCAGAATCTCTCCTTCTTTCTCGCTCCGCAGATCGAGATTGTGCCCGGCTGGCTGACGGCGAGCGGCTACGTGCAGTTCCGCATGGAACGTATGCGGGGCACCGGCTACTCCCTTCACAGCAATGCCTGGAGTGGCAACGCGCAAATCCAACTCATGCACTGGGGCTTCGTACTTACGGGCCAGTATATGCGCGCACAGCGTGACCTCTGGGGCGAAAAGATCAGCTGGGGCGAGGATATGAATATCATAGAGCTCAGTTATGACTGGAAGTCATGGCAGTTTGCGGCCGGTATCATCATGCCGTTCGGCAAATATGATCAGGGCAGCAAGTCGCTCAGCCAATGGAACCGCAACGAGCAGCACATGCGTCTGGATATGCGTATGCCTTACATCTCCGTCTCCTATAATCTGCAGTGGGGACGCCAGAAACAGGGCGCGCAAAAGCTCGTGAACATTGATGCCAACGCCGATCGCTCGACTGCCGGAGGACGCTGACAGGCGTCGTCGGCCATGTCAACGACAATTCCCGTCCGAATGGCTTTGTGCGGCCTTCGGACGGGAATCGCTGTATGAGGGAGCCTCTTATTTGGAGTCTCTTATTTAATGACCTGACGTGAGTATGTGAACTTGACTTTGGAGGCCGGTATGTCCAGCAGACACATCGAAGGATGCGCTATGTAGTACTGGCATTTGGTCACTATGGTACGCGGATTGTAGGAGCTGCCTGCAGTCTCGGTTGTAATCGATACGGGTACCAGAGTGAATTGAGTGTCTTCCTCTGTGATCGGAGTGTTGCGCTGCATGAGGTCGATGATATACGGGCGCATGTTGGAGAACATGTATTGTTTCTTGTCTGCGTCGTATGCGGCCCAGAACACCTCTTTGTCGTTCTCCTCCGGCAGACTGTTGGAGGAGAAAAATTCGCGTGCTTTATGACTCTTGACCATCAGCAGATAGGGCGGAGGCGCGATATTGTAGGTGTTGGCGATGGTCTGCGCCGGTACGGTATAGGTCAGAGTATTGATTACTCCGAGGTTGAAATTGTCGTTGAGGTAGCGCTCCACTATCTGTTGCGCCGGGAAATCAATCTGCACGTTGTATCCGCCGGGCGACATAAGTATACATTCGCCTGCGGCCACGCGGCTGACTATGTTTTGTGACGGGCGCAGACGCATGATATTGGCCGACAGGACTTCGGGCGTTATGGCAAACAGCGATGCGGAGTCTCTGCGGAGTGTGTCGCGTGCCACGCCGACGCCGTCGACGATTACGGTGGTGCGGGCCGGCGTATTATAGTAGGTCACAAATTCCGTATTTGATATGTTTGCCACCAGACCGCGGCCGAAAGTGGACTTGACTACGATTCCGGGAAATACTTCGGCAAAGGACGACGCCCATTGAAAGACCGATGGGTCGGTACGGTACTGCCTGATTACCTCACGTGCGTATTCGGGAGAGAGGGGTACGTCTATCGATCGGGTTCCCTTTTGCGAGTTTACCGTACCCAGCGCTGCCACGGTATAGCTGCGGCTGCCCATGGGAGCAGACTCGTCGTAATAACCCGTCAGATCAGTTGTGTTGTCTATGTCATCGGGGAGCTGGCGGGTCAGCCGGTAGACGGACAGCTGCTGGGGTGCGAGCGAGTCGCCGGTAAAGGCATTGGAATGATATCGGAACCTGAGAACCATGCTCTTGACGGAGTCGAGCGGAATTGAGTCGGGTATCGGCAGAGTCGATGCCGGCATAAGTCTGGATGCGAATCCGGCTTCAAGCTCGCCGTAGCCCTCGGCGCTCAGGCGGCCTATCAGCAGTTCGAGAGAGCGGGAATCAAACTGTGCGTCCTGTATTGCGCGTCCGCTGACCGAAAACAGTGAGTCTACTTCGATTGTGACTTCTCCTTTGGTTATGGATGAGCCGATATTGTTCTCGTCGCCGCAAGATGACAATAGTGTGGCCGAGGACGCGACGGCCAGAGTGATATACAGTGGAAATCTGTTCATAGGGGGAAGTAGCCGGATTATTTGCTGTCAAGCGAATTGACAAAATCGAGGAAAGCCTGGGCGCCGGCTTGCGCCTGTTCCCAAGGCAGCACTTTGGCTTTTGCCGACTCTATGGCAGCCAGGGCTTCGGGAGCCGGCTCCGGCGTGTGGAAGATGACTCCGTTGGCATACTTTATGGCTAAAGTCTGCAGCACTCCGAGCGTGATATCCTTGCCTTTCAAGAGCTTGAGGTCCGACTCTTTTACTCCTTCGGCTTTAAGCTTGTTGACGAAAGCGGCGGGGAGAGTGCCATGGAATGAGGTAGTGTCGAATACGCTTACAATCTTGGATTTCTTGAAAGAGGGCTCGTCGGCATACAGACGGCGCAGATAGAGCGGCGCAAGCAGAGCCATCCATCCGGTGCAGACTATCACGTCGGGATCCCAGCGCAGTTTGCGAGCGGTCTCGATGGTGCCGCGGGTATAGAATATGAGTCGCTCGTCATTGTCGGGGCGGTCGGAGCCTACGGGGTCGACATCGCTGTCCAGCTTCTGGAAATAATCGTCGTTGTCGATGAAGTAGGCCTGCAGACGGGCGGGGGGAAGCGAGGCCACCTTTATGATGAGAGGGTGGTCGGCATCGGCAATGGGGATGTTGATACCGCTCAGCCTGATTACCTCGTGCAGCTGGTTGCGTCGCTCGTTGACGGTACCGTAGCGGGGCATGAAGATACGGGCTTCATAACCGTTGGCATGAAATACGTGCGGCAGTTCTTTGCCGAAGGTGGACTGCCCGGTGGCAGGCAAATAGGGATTGATCTCTTGTGAGATAAACAGGATTCTTTTAGTTGCCATATCTGATAGGTGCGGATCGCCACCCGCGGGTGGCGCCCATATATTTCGCAAAATTACAAAAAAAAGTTGAGATGACGTGTGCGCGCGGGGTGTTTGAGGTGCGTTTTTTCGCTTTTTTAAGACCTGAGCGGTAAAAACCGTATGCCGGAGTGGATTTTTTGCGCTATGTATTCAACAGCTTGTTTTTTTTTAGTAACTTCGCAGTCTGAAATTCTTGTAAGAAGAAATGAAGGTAATAAGAACACGTAAGGAGCTTGAAGAATATGTAGCTCCGTACAGGCAAGCGGGGTCATCCGTGGCGCTCGTGCCCACTATGGGCGCGCTGCATGCAGGGCATATCTCGCTGATGAGGCGTGCCGTAGCGGAAAACGATATTACGGTGGCCAGTGTATTTGTAAATCCTACCCAGTTTAATGACAAGCGTGATCTCGAGGCTTATCCGCGCACTGAGGAGGCTGACTTCCGTCTGCTCGATGAAGCGGGCGTAAGCGCTGTCTTCGCGCCTGCGGTGGATGAGGTGTATCCCCCGGAAGAAGCGGAGCGCGAAAAGCATACGTTTGACCTGGGCCGAGTGGCAGAAGTGATGGAGGGCGCCTATCGCCCCGGACATTTTCAGGGAGTGGCTCAGATCGTAAGCAAGCTGTTGCGCCTCGCCTCCCCTGACCGAGCTTATTTCGGAGAGAAGGATTTTCAGCAGATAGCCGTAATCCGCCGTATGACGGAAACCGAGGGCATAAATGTGGAAATAGTGGCATGCCCCATCTGCCGTGAGTCCGACGGGCTGGCTCTGTCAAGCCGCAATGTCCGTCTTACGCCCTCGCAGCGCGCCGTGGCTCCGGGTATCTTCCGCGTGCTTGCCGAGAGTGTCGGCTACAGCCGCGACCACAGCGTGCGGCAGACGCGCGAATATGTGGAAAGCCGGGTCAACGCGCTTCCGGAATGTAAGGTGGAGTATTTCTCCATAGTAGCCGCCGATACGCTTGAGGACGCCGGCAGCTGGGACTGCGCCGACCGTATCACGGGCTGCATCACTGTATATTGCGGCGACGTGCGTCTTATCGATAATATCACTTACCGCCCTTTGCAGCAAGCATAAAGAGAAGAGGAGATGTTACTGGAAATAATGAAATCCAAGATCCACCGCGTCACAGTGACGCAGGCCGATCTCAACTATATAGGCAGTATTACCATAGACAAAGCCCTGATGGACGCCGCCGGTATCCTGGAAGGAGAACGGGTCTATATAGTGGACAACAACAATGGCGAGCGTCTTGACACGTATGCCATACCCGGTCCGGCCGGCTCAGGCATGATATGCCTGAACGGGGCTGCCGCCCGCAAGGTACAGCCCGGAGACATAGTCATAATCATGGCTTATGCCCGGATGACTCCTGAAGAAGCCCGTGGTTTCAAGCCATCGGTTATTTTCCCTGACACAGCAACGAATACATTATAACAATATATATGTTTGAAAATCTATCCGAACGCTTAGAACGCTCGTTCAAGATACTCAAGGGTCAAGGCAAGATTACGGAAATCAATGTGGCCGAGACCATGAAAGATGTGCGCCGCGCTCTGCTCGACGCCGACGTGAATTATAAGGTGGCCAAGCAGTTTACCGATACAGTCAAGGCTAAGGCCATAGGCCAGAACGTAATCAACGCTCTGAAGCCGAAGGAGCTGATGGTAAAGATCGTACACGACGAGCTGACGGCTGTGATGGGCGGCGTGCAGGTGCCTCTCAACATTACCGGCAATCCGTGTGTCATCCTTATGAGCGGTCTGCAGGGTTCGGGTAAGACCACTTTCTCGGGCAAGCTGGCCAAGAAGCTCAAGTCGACCAAAGGCAAGAATCCTCTGCTGGTGGCCTGCGACGTCTATCGTCCGGCCGCCATCGAGCAGCTCAAGGTGCTGGGCGAGAGCATACAGGTGCCGGTCTACTCCGAGCCTGACAGCAAGGAGCCGGTGCAGATTGCCCGCAATGCGATAGCTTACGCCAAGTCCAGCCACCATGACCTGGTCATCATAGATACCGCCGGCCGTCTGGCCGTAGACGAGCAGATGATGCAGGAGATAGCCGCTATAAAAGAGGCTGTCAGGCCGCAGGAAACTCTGTTTGTGGTCGACTCTATGACAGGTCAGGACGCTGTGAATACGGCCCGCGAGTTCAACACCCGCCTTGATTTCGACGGCGTGGTGCTTACCAAGCTCGACGGCGACACGCGTGGCGGCGCCGCTCTGTCGATACGCACGGTGGTCAACAAGCCTATCAAATATATCGGTTCCGGCGAGAAGCTCGAAGACCTGCAAGAGTTCAATCCCGAGGGCATGGCCAGCCGTATCCTCGGCATGGGCGACATAGTCGAGATAGCCAAGCGCGCACAGGAAATCTATGACGAGAAGGAGGCCAAGAAGCTTGAGGAGAAGATACGCAAGAATAAATTCGACTTCGACGACTTCTACAAGCAGATACAGCAGATAAAGAAGATGGGCAACCTGAAGGATGTCGCTTCTATGATACCGGGCGTAGGCAAGGCAATAAAGGACATAGACATAGACGACAACGCCTTCAAGGGCATTGAGGCCATAATCAACTCCATGACACCTTACGAGCGCCACAATCCGGAGAAAATCAACTCGTCGCGCCGCCAGCGCATCGCTGCTGGCTCAGGTACGAAGATAGCCGAAGTCAACAGGCTGCTCAAGCAGTTTGAAGAGACGCGCAAGATGATGAAGATGGCCACGACCAAGAATCCCATGAAGCTGATGAAGCAGATGCGTGCCGCCCGCAACGGCCGCAGATAAAATGTATTACCTCAATTAGAAAGGACTGAACAATGACACTGATAGACGGCAAACAGACAGCCGCTGACATTAAGAAAGAGATAGCAGCCGAGGTGGCCGCCATGGTGGCCCGCGGCGAGCGTGCGCCTCATCTGGCCGCGATACTGGTGGGCCATGACGGCGGTAGCGAGACGTATGTGGCCAACAAGGTCAAGGCATGCGAGATGTGCGGCTTTACCAGCACTCTGTTGCGTTTTGACGAGGATATTACTGAGGAAAAGCTGCTGGCCGAGATTGACCGCCTGAACCGGGATGACAGTGTAGACGGATTTATCGTCCAGCTCCCCTTGCCCCGCCATATCGACGAGCAGAAGGTTACCGAGGCAGTGGATCCGGCCAAGGATGTGGATGGATTTCATCCTGTCAATGTCGGAAAACTCAGCATCGGTCTGCCTTGCTTCAAGAGCGCCACGCCTTCGGGCATCATCGACCTGCTCGACCGCTATGGCATACAGACACGCGGCAAGCATGCTGTGGTACTCGGCCGCAGCAACATCGTCGGCAAGCCGATAGCCTCACTGCTGCTGCAGAAGGCGCAGCCCGGCAACTGCACTGTGACCGTCTGCCACTCGGCTACCCCCAATATCAAGGAAATATGCCTTCAGGCCGACATCATCGTAGCGGCTCTGGGCAGTCCGGCTTTCCTGACAGCCGATATGGTCAAGCCCGGCGCGGTGGTAATAGACGTAGGCACAACGCGTGTGCCCGACGCTTCGCGCAAGAGCGGCTTCCGTCTTTGCGGCGACGTGGACTTCGACAACGTGGCTCCGCTCTGTTCCTATATCACGCCGGTGCCGGGGGGAGTAGGTCCCATGACTATATGCGCGCTGATGAAGAACACCCTTCAGGCCCGCAAACAAAAGAACAAATAAAAGCATTTTACCGCCATGCGCTTTCTGACTTACCTGTCTTACCTCGGTCTGGCGCTGTTTGCCTCCTGCGGCAGCGCGTCGTCGACCGCCGATTCCACTTCTACAGCGGCCGGCGCCACAGATACCGTCTCGTCGGGTCCGGCCCGGGCCACGCTCCTGTTTGTAGGCGACGCCATGCAGCATCAGGACCAGATAGACCGCGCTAGGGAGCTTGGCGGCGGAAATTCTTACAACTACGACGAGTGCTTCACTCTGATTTCGCCTACTGTCAAGGAGGCCGATTACGCCGTCGTCAACCTCGAGGTCCCCTTGGGGGGCGGCAAGGGCGGCTATACCGGTTTCCCCTGCTTCTCCGCTCCCGACAGTTTCGCCGAGGCTCTGAAGGAGGCCGGATTTGACCTCTTCCTGACAGCCAACAACCATACGCTCGACCGCTCGGACGACGGCCTGCGCCGTACGCTGCATGTGCTCGACTCGCTGAAGGTGGACCACACCGGTACTTTCTACGACCAGTCGCAGCGCTCTCAGCTCGTGCCTCTCATCAAAAATGTGAACGGCATCAAGATAGCGTTCCTCAACTATACTTACGGCACCAACGGCCTCACGGCCAAAAAGGGAGCCGAGGTGGCGCTCATCGACAAGAAAAAGATGGCCGACGAGATAGCGCTGGCCCGTAAGAAAGGCGCGGAGCTGGTGGTAGTCTGCATACACTGGGGTGTGGAATATGTCCTTCACGAGAATGCGGCGCAACGCGACGTGGCTCAATTCCTGGTGGATCAGGGCGTGGACATGGTCATCGGCGGCCACCCCCATGTTATCCAGCCCATGAAGGTGGTCCGCTCCGACAAGCACGGCAAGGACTGTCTGGTGGTCTACAGTCTGGGTAACTTCATATCCAATATGAAGACCGGCGACACGCGCGGCGGCGCGCTGGTAACCTGCCGGGTGGAGCGCGACGCTGCCGGCAATGCCCGCTTCAAGAGCGCTACCTACGATACTTTCTATTCGGCCAAACCCGATGGCTCCGCCACCTCCAATTACAAGGTGGTGCCATCGTGGATGCCTGAGAAAATCCCCGCTTCCCAGATGGGGTGGTGGAAGACATTCGACACGGCGGCCCGGCGTGTATTCGACGCTGAAAATGTCAGTGTGACGGCCGCCCACTGACCTATGGTATGAAACCTGCGCTTGTAATAATCAATCCCAAGTCGGGTACCCACTCCAAGCAGGCTATTCCCGCGCTTGTCGGCTCCGTACTCGGTAATGCAGCCTGCGTGGTCTACACCAAAGCCCCGGGTCATGCCACCGAGCTTGCCGCGGAGGCGGCTCGGAGCGGGAACTATTCGGTTGTAGTGGCTGTCGGCGGCGATGGTACTGTCAACGAAGTGGCGAGCGCCATGACCGGCACAGGCGTGCCTATGGGCATCGTTCCGGCCGGCTCCGGCAACGGACTCGCAAGGCACCTGCATATACCTATTAATATTGGTAAGGCGCTTGAGCTTGTGAGAGCAGGGCGGACCGCCGACTGCGATACGGCGACAGTCTGCGGCCGGCCTTTCTTTTGTACTATGGGGCTCGGTTTCGATGCCAGCGTAAGCCAGGCCTTCGCCGAGGCTCCGCGCCGCGGATTGCTGACCTACGCGAGAATCGCTCTCAAGCAGTTCTTGCGATATACACCGCAGCGCTACACGGTAGAAGTCGATGGCATGGCAGAGGAGTACAGCGCGTTTCTGATAGCGATCTGCAATGCCTCGCAATATGGCAACAATGCCTATATCGCTCCGCATGCCAGGCTGACTGACGGGTTGCTCGATGTCACGATAATTACCGAAGGCCCCCACTATGCGCTCGTGGGCGCCGGATTGCGTCTTTTTACCAAAGGCATAGAACACAGCCCGCTGATCCGCAGTCTGCGCGGTAGCGAGATAGTCGTCAGGCGTGATAGCGGGGGAGCGGGGCATATCGACGGCGAGGCTGTGACGCTCCCTGCCGAAATCAGAGCCGTATGCCGCCCCGGTTCATTGCGCCTGATAGTGCCTTGAAAGGTTCGTTTTCTTGTCAAAATGCAATTCCAAACATTCCTGAAACCGTGTAGGCATAGAGTGGAACTTACTATTTGTCAGGATGATATCCCGATATATGTTGTAAAACATATATTTCAAGTACCCCGCAGTCCAAAAATTCTTCCGTTTTTTATTGCCTATCTCACAAAAAGAATGTAATTTTGACGCAGATTTAGAGGCCGCTTACGAGGCATGTCACAATCAGTACCCGCGACCGACTTCTGAACCATGAGAACAGCAATCATTAAGTAATACCATAAATCTACTATTACCTATGAACATTAATGAAATCATGGCCAATCTTGAGGCCAAGCATCCTGGTGAGAAAGAATATCTCCAGGCAGTGAAAGAGGTACTCCTCTCCGTAGAAGAAGTATACAACCAGCATCCTGAATTTGAGAAGGCTCGCCTCATCGAGCGTATGGTAGAGCCCGACCGCATCTTCACTTTCCGTGTAACCTGGGTTGACGACAAGGGTGAGGTGCAGAACAACATAGGCTACCGCGTACAGTTCAACAACGCCATCGGCCCATACAAGGGCGGTATCCGTTTCCACGCTTCCGTTAATCTCTCTATCCTCAAGTTCCTCGGTTTCGAGCAGACATTCAAGAACGCGCTGACTACTCTGCCCATGGGTGGCGGCAAGGGCGGTTCCGACTTCTCCCCCCGTGGCAAGAGCGACGCCGAAATCATGCGTTTCTGCCAGGCTTTCATCCTTGAGCTCTGGCGTAACCTCGGTCCTGACCGCGACGTACCCGCAGGCGACATAGGCGTAGGCGGCCGCGAGGTAGGATATATGTACGGTATGTACAAGAAGCTCGCCCGTGAGAACACAGGTACATTCACTGGCAAGGGCCTTAGCTTCGGCGGTTCACGCATCCGTCCCGAGGCTACCGGTTACGGCGCCATCTACTTCGTACAGGACGTACTGAAGAAGAACTGGAACGAGACAATCGAGGGCAAGACTATCGCCATCTCCGGCTTCGGCAACGTAGCCTGGGGCGCTGCCAAGAAGGCTACTGAGCTGGGCGGCAAGGTTGTCACTATCTCCGGTCCTGACGGATATATCTACGATCCCGCCGGTCTCGACGCTGAGAAGATCGACTATATGCTCGAGCTCCGCGCTTCCGGCAACGACATCGTAGCTCCCTACGCCGAGAAGTTTGCCGGCTCTCAGTTCTTCCCCGGCCGCAAGCCCTGGGAGCAGAAGGTAGACATCGCTCTTCCCTGCGCTACTCAGAACGAGCTCGGTGGCGAGGATGCAAAGCAGCTGGTAGCCAACAACGTACAGCTCTGCGCCGAAGTGTCCAACATGGGTTGCACCCCCGAGGCTATCGACACTTTCATCGCCAACAAGACTATCTACTGCCCCGGTAAGGCTGTAAACGCCGGCGGTGTGGGCGTATCCGGTCTGGAAATGAGCCAGGATGCCGAGCACCTGCAGTGGAGTGCCGCTGAAGTAGACGCCAAGCTGCACGAGATGATGAACTCCATCCACGCTGCCTGCGTAGAGTACGGCACTCAGCCCGACGGCTACATCAACTACATGAAGGGCGCCAACATCGCCGGCTTCATGAAGGTGGCTGACGCTATGATGGGTCAGGGCATCATCTGATGACGAATTTTTGATTCAACAATTCCATACGCGAGACACCGGTACTCTTTTACGGAGACCGGTGTCTTCCTTGTTTTATTTCTTAGCCATATAAATAATATTTTAAACAGCCTCTAAACCTTATGACAGGAAACAGGAAATCGATGCCGACCGTGCTTTTCATTGTACTCGGCTGTATGCTTGGGATGGTTATCGCTTTCGCCGTAATGATGTACTTACGTGTGAACGACAGTATGGAGGAAATGACAGCGTATGAAGACAGCGCGAAGCTTGCTGCCGCAGCCCGTCCCGAGGATGCCGGCACGATGACAGCAGAAAAATTGGCCGAATCCAGAGTAGCACGCAACGGACGCAGCGCGTCGCGTAAGCTGAAAGCTACGGCTCACGATGCGGCGCACCTCGGCAGTCAGGCCGGCAACACATACGTGGCTGCCAATCTGCTGGACGGCAATCCAGCTACGGCCTGGGCCGTGGATCTGGATACGGCGCCCTTTGACAGCGACCATCTATATGGCCCTACGTTCACGCTTGACGCCAACCGCATAGACTATGTGACTATAGTCAACGGCTATGCCAAGAGCGTCTCTGCGTTTAAAAACAACACCAGCGCCCGCTACATCAAAATCTGCCGCGTCATGGACGGCGACGAGTTTCCCGAACCGGAGGACATCATCTACAGCGGCTCGCTGAGAGACACTATGTCGCCCCAGAAGCTTCCGGTAAATCCCAGTTTTGACAATAGCCGTCCCACGCGCGAGATAGCCATCTATTTCCCTGCCGATCCGGTGTATTACCGTCAAGGAGCGAAGTGGAACGACTTTTGCATCTCCGAAATTGAGTTCTGGGGAAACTAAGAGAGCGTCACGGGCTAACGGGCTAACTGTGGCCTTACTTTTGGGGATAAACGATTTTTTATGTAATTTTGCATCAGGCAAGTCCGCAGCCGGACTTGTCTGATGACGCTTATGTCAATATTATAGACTGATAAACAATGTGATAAACTGATAGATAGACAATAATATATAACAGAGCTTCTCGCTTTTCATCTCGTCCGCCGTAAAACCGCCAATTTTATTTCAGGATTCCGAGAGACAGAAAGCAGGGGGTTCAGTCCATGTATATGGGCTGAATTACTCGTGCTTACTCGGAATCACGGCGCTTGGCGGTGCCGACGGCCGGAGGTAGGCGACGTGTAATCCGGCTCATTTTTTTTATGATACATATCGGACGTATGATAGAGGCCGAGCTGCGCCGCCAGGAGCGCACTCCGGCATGGCTCGCCCGCAGAATCAACTGCGAGCGCACCAACATATACTATATCTTCCGTCAGCAGTCTATCAACACCGATATGCTTATGCTTATTTCCCGCGCCTTAGGGGTGGATTTCTTCCGTCTTTATTCCGACTCGCTCGGCAGTGGGGAGCGTAAAAATTCCTGACGCTTCCGTAAATTCTGCTGACGGTCAAAAGCCGGCTCCGATGGCCTGAATGTCGTAAATTTGCAGCATCTCTAAAATACTGACGATTTATGACAAACAAAACATTTATCTCAATTTTCGCGTTCGTCATGGCCGTCGTAGCCCTTGCCATGCCGGCTTCAGCCCAGATGTGCAGCTATACCGGAAATGTGGACTACACGGCCTCCCACACCGAAGGAAATGTGAGTTCCCTGACTTTTGAGTTCAAGAACCACAACGATTATACTGTCACTGTGGATGCCCGCTTCACTGTGGTCTCGGCCAACGGCACTTCAAAGACACAGACGCGCACATTTGTGATGGAGGCGGGAGGCACTCACTCCGAGAAATTTACATACAATCTTTTCGGAGGCGCCAACATCTCGGCTTCCGATACCTCGGTAAGCTATACGGTCAGAAAGTGTGACTAAGTTGGCCTTTGCCGCGGCGCTGCTCGCGGCCGGCATCGTGCCATACGTGCTGTGGCAGCAGGATGTGCTTTTTCTGCGTCCCGTGGCCGGCTGGCTCCCGGAAGAAATACATTTCGCAGGCACATTGCCCGAACGCTTCTTCCGCTACCATTTCGCCGACATAGCCTGGTATGCCGCCCTTCTTCTGTCGCAGGATCAGTTGGCGCGCGGCACAGCCACACCTCTCACATACGCCGTCTACGCGCTTCCGTTTGTGTGCGAGGCAGCGCAGTCAGCCGGACTGATGCCTGGCACGTTCGACCCCCTCGACCTGTTGTTTTATCTAATCACATTAATGATATTCTTGATATGGAAAAGAAAAAGAAACTGATTTTTGCCCAGTGTCTGCTATTGCTCGCCTTCGCGGGGATGGCTATGGCCTGCTCCGGTTCCGCCGAGGAAAAGAAGGCCTTTGAAGACGGCTGGCGATATGGAGAAGAGCTCGGCAGATCTATGCGCGGATGTATCGACGAGGATATGATACACCCTAACACTCCCGCCGACAGCCTCGATATAAACGTAATCCAGCCCGGCGCAGAGCGTGCCGACAACCGCTGATAACCTTATAAAATCCACAAAGTATGAAAAAAGCACTTATCATGGCGTCAATCGCCTTTTCCGCATTGATGTTCGCGCCCGTGACATCAGACCTTGCCGCAGCCGAGACAGCTGCATACTCTCAAGGTTCTACCGTCCGCGTCTATTGTTTCAAAGGGCACATGCGTATCGGTAACAGCGCAACTATCGAGTCTACGGACGATGGCCTTGTCGCTTACTTCGACGGCAAGCCCTATGCTGTCTATTCTTCCGACCGGGACGGCTACTCATATATGTTCAACACAGCTACCACCAGCTGGTACTTTAATCTCTGAAAGATATGAAAAAGTTACTTGCGACACTTGTATTCGTCATCGGCCTCTGTGTGGCCGTATATGCCTCCACATTTTCA
The DNA here is from genome assembly GCA_017935045.1 of Muribaculaceae bacterium. Taxonomy (GTDB): domain Bacteria; phylum Bacteroidota; class Bacteroidia; order Bacteroidales; family Muribaculaceae; genus Lepagella. Next base: position 24,732 of record JAGBIJ010000017.1, on the reverse strand, counting down.
AGCAACACGCTCTTTCAAGGCGAGCACGTCAGCGTGATGATGTATCCCGACGGCTCATGCTACATGGATTCGCGCGAGACAGGCAGAATCAGCGGTTCGTACAATATCTCCGGCAGGGTAGAGCCGGGCTGCAGCCAGGTAAACGTCACTTTCACACTTGGCGGCGAGACTGTCTACGGTCAGCTGTTCTGGCCTATGTCCGAGGATCTGATGATGAATTTCGACGGGATACTGCTGAAGCGGATATACTGACCCCGCGCCTGAGATTGAAAAATAACTGAAATCCAGTACATAAGTCCGGATGGCATTTGGCCATGCCGGATTTTTTTTGTAATTTTGCACCGCTTTAAAGCGCGGTGGCGCGGCAAGGCATCGGGACGCAATGCCCCGGAGCGAGGTCGCGCCGTGTGATGGGAAATCTGTTGCCCTGTGCGGGTAGCCTCCGAGGGGAGGTCCGCATGGCGGTCGTGATAAAGCGAAACAACACATTTTTAGTAACACAACTTATTTTCAAAGCGAAATGAAGAAATTTCAGCTCAGCGCCACTCCCCGCACGGAGCTTGGCAAAAAAGCCACCAAGGCTCTGCGCGCCAATGGCGGTATCCCTGTAGTACTCAATGGCTGCAAGCATGTAGAGCTTCCTTACAGCGGCACTCTGAACGAGGGCGAGAAAATCGTTGCTATCGACGAGAAGCGCGGTATCATCACTACCGACCTGGCTGTGAAGAACGAGGACGTACGCAAGCTCATCTACACTCCCGACATCTTTGAGATTGATCTGGACGTAAACGGTGTGAAGAAGACTGCCGTAATCAAGGATCTGCAGTTCCAGCCCGTGAAGGACACAGTGCTGCATATCGATCTGCTTGAGGTAACACCGGGCAAGCCTATCGTTATGGAAGTACCCGTACAGATCGAGGGCCATGCCGAGGGTGTGAAAGCCGGCGGTAAGCTTACCCTGTCCATGCGTAAGCTCAAAGTGAAAGCTCTCTGCGAAGACATACCTGAGCGTCTGGTAGTGAACGTAGACAGTCTGGGTCTTGGCAAATCTATGGCTGTAGGCGACCTCCACTTCGAGGGCCTGGAGCTTATGAACGCCAAGAACGCCGTAGTCTGCGCCGTACAGCTGACACGTGCCGCACGTGGCGCCCAGGCCAAAGCCGAAGCCTGATAGCTAAAGCGTTAACACATTTTCAGGGGATGCCGCGACTCAACCGCTGCATCCCCTTGCACACGTTATATAATATATGATTCCCAAATTCGTCTCGCGCATGTTCGCCTCCAGGGCGCGTGCGCGTGAAACACAGGACAATTCCATGAAATATCTGATAGTGGGACTCGGCAATATCGGCGCTGAGTATGCCGGCACACGCCATAACGTCGGATTTATGATAGCCGATGCGCTCACGGCCTGTGCCGGAGCCGCCTTTGAGTCATGCCGTTACGGCGACATGGCCCGTTTCCGCGTAAAAAACAAGCAGCTGATGGTGCTGAAGCCCTCCACGTTTATGAATCTTAGCGGTGTGGCCGTGCGTTACTGGATGAACAAAGAGAAAATGCCGTTGCATAATCTTCTGGTGCTTGTCGATGATCTGGCGCTGCCTTTCGGCGCTCTGCGGCTTCGTGCCGGAGGCTCTGACGCAGGGCACAACGGACTGAAGAATATCGCTGCCGAACTGGGCAACCAGAATTATGCCCGTCTGCGTTTCGGCATAGGCAACGACTTTCCGCGCGGCGGCCAGATAGACTACGTACTCGGACGTTTCCCTGCCGATCAGGCCGAACAGCTGCCCGAGCGCCTGACAGTGGCCACTGACGCAGTCAAGGCTTTCTGCCTGAGCGGCCTGGCATTTGCGATGAACCATTTCAACAACAAGTGACCTATGCCCAAAACAGAAGAAAGAATAGACAAATGGCTGTGGGCCATGAGAGTGTTCAAGACTCGCACAATAGCTACGGATGCCTGCAAAAAGGGGCGCGTAAGCATGGGGGGCAGTCTCGTAAAGCCGTCGCGCACGGTCAAGCCAGGCGACATAATAGACGTGAGAAAGCCGCCGATAACGTACACATTCCGCGTTACCGCCATCCCGCCGGGGCGCATTGGAGCAAAACTCGTGCCTGAATATCTGGAGAATCTCACTCCTAAGGCTCAGTATGACTTGCTGGAAATGTCGCGTATAAGCGGGTTTGTAGACCGTCGCAAAGGGCTGGGTCGCCCCACCAAGCGCGATGCGCGCGACATGGCCCGCTTTAAGGAAGACAGCTTTACGGCCGACAGTTTCTTCCTCGACTGGGAAGACGATTTCGACGACGAGGACTGAACCATGCGCGCCTTTGCGGTGTTGAAGTGTATATTAAACAGCTTCTAAAAATCTTATTTTATGAAAAAGTTGCTTATGGGGCTTGCCGCCCTTGCTTCTGCGTCAGGCGGCGCAGCGCAGACAGCCTATGTGTTTTTGGCTCCAGGTTTTGAGGAAATAGAGGTAGTGAATACGGTCGATGTATTGAGACGGGCCGACATACCGGTGGTCGAAGTGTCGATGGATGCCGGCAAGGCAGTCAAGGGGGCCACGGGGCAGACCATAGTGGCCGATGTCCTGTTTACGGAAATCAATCCCGTAGCCGACGACTGGCTTATAATACCCGGCGGGATGCCGGGAGCATCCAATCTGCAGGCCGACATGAAGCTCGGCGATATGCTCAAGGCTCATAATGCGGCGGGAGGCAAGATTGCTTCCATTTGCGCCGGCCCGGCTGTGGTTCTCGGTCCTCTCGGGCTGCTGCGGGGGCACAATGCCACATGTTATCCCTCCTTGCGCGAGTCTCTGGCTCAGAGCGGCGGAATATATCAGAATCAGCCGGTGGTTGTCGACGGGACGCTCATTACGTCCCAGGGACCAGGCACCGCCATTCCTTTCGCATTGGCCATAGTGGCGGCGAGAAGGGGAAGGCTGTCTCCGACTCCGTAGCCGAAGGGCTGCTGGTCGAGCCGCTGAAATGACAGCTTTCAGCCCGCTTGATCGGATTACTTGTCTTTAATAGTAGAAAGAAAGGGGGCGACGCTTATCGAGCGTCGCCCCCTTTGGGGGTCTTATGGTTTGAACGGTCACTTGACCATAACCTTGGCAGTGGTATTGCCGGCGCGTACTACGTATATGCCGGGAACCATAGTCATGGATTCAGTCTCGACGGCAGCCTTGAAGGCGTAGATGCAGCGTCCGTCTACAGTGTAGACTGCCACATCTTTGCCGGCTGCGCCTGCTACAGTAATGTGTCCGTTGCCTCCGTAGATACCGATACCCTCGGTGGTCACGCCATTCACGCCGGAGAGATTGATTTCAGCCATGTTGGAGAAGATCGATTCACCGTCGCTGTAGTTGGCGGTCACGTGATAGCGGTATGTCACGGCCGGGTCGACTGCCATATCGTTGTATTCAGTCTCTCCGAGACCGGACTCTATGACTTTACCGTCGCGGTATACATTATATCCGGTAAGCTCTACGGCGGGCTGAGCCGGGATGAACTCAAAGTCGTCGAGCATCAGCGCGAACTGCTGCTGAGACTTGCATACGATGGCGAAGTAGCGGGTGCCTTCGGGCAGCTCGTAGGTTCTGCGCTCCCAGTTGGCGCTGCTGATTTTCTCATCGGTGGCGACGGGAGTGAAATCCTCCATGTTCTTGCCGGTGGAAGACACAAGCACATCGTAGACTTCCTGATAGCCTTGCAGCATCTCGCGTACGTAGAAGGAGAGTGTCTGCGCCTCGTCGTTGAGCGCCGGTGAGATCAGCCAGTCGTTGTTGCCTTCGGGGTTGGCGCTGGTAAAGGATACAAGGCAGCGTGATCCAGAATGGGGTGTACAGAGGGTGCCCACGCCTGTCTTGACGGGATTGAATACTATATATGCCTGCGGCGCTCCGCAGTTCTCCCATGTAAATTGTCCCATTGTAGAGGAAATGCCGGCCATGGTGTTGGCTTTGTCCACGTCGATCATTTCCCATTCGCCCATATTGTCGATGATATTGTCCGCATACTTCTCGAAGTCCTCGGATTCGGGCTTGGCGTTGGGATACTTGCTTGCGTCGCTCCATGCCAGGCGTACGTGGTCATTCTCGTTGTATGCCTTCAGGTCTGTCACATAAGGCAGGTTGGGACATACTACGCTCATGCGCAGGATAGCATCGTCATTCGAGTGATTGCCGTCATCCTTTACAGTAGCTTTGGCTGTCATGATGGCCTCGCGCTGCTGCTCGTCGAGAGCCGGAGTGTAGACGAACTGCACATTGACGGTCTCGCCTTCGTTGACGTTCACATTCTTGGTGCCGATAGTCTTGTCTTCGAGAGTAAGGGTTACGGCGACATCGGTAAGATCATTCTGACCGTTGTTGTTCACAGATACGGTGTAGATGTTCTCACGTCCCATCACTGCGTTTACGGGGCCGTCGATAGCTGTCACGCGTGCATCATAGGCGGGTTTCTCGCCGATAAGCTTGATATTGTCGAAATGCAGATTGGTATTGCGGTTCGGAGATGTCGCCATAATCACGATAGAGGCGCGGGTGCAGTCGGCATACTTGGCCAGATCCACTTCGTGTTCCTGCCAGCCGGTCTCGCCTGTAGGCCGGATAATGTCCGATATGTAATCTACGGGCTGGGCTATACCATCTTTTTCGGCGATTACGCCAATCTTCACGTAAGATGATTCATAGCCGTCATGGTCGGAATGATACAGAGTGAACTTCAGTCTGGGATTGACAAGGCTTGCCAGATTTACGCGGGGAGACATACGCTCGCCCCATCCGTTGGGGTAGCTTACGTAGAATGTCATTATACCTGAGCCTGATGCGGGAGATACGCGCGGGTCATATCCTGAGCCGGCGAGGGTAAAGCCTCCGTAATTGGCATTGATTGTTTCCCAGGGATTGAATTCGGTGTTGTCGAAATTGTAATCTATGGGGAGTTCGTATGAACGGCCGAACATGGCTGATGTCTGAACGCCGTTGCTGTCGCCGCCGGCGGTATGGGCCACAACCTCATACGTCACTTTCTGCTGGCGGACGCTGCTGAAGTCCTTCATAACGTCATAGACGGTATATGAAGTCTCGGTAAGTCCGTCGGCAATCAGCGTGCGCTGGTAGCCGCTGGTACGGTACAAGTAATATGTAATGTCTGATTCTTTCAGCTTTTCGCCATTGGCTCCGAGCATGTTGTCAGGATACTTCCAGCTGATGACAGCGTCCTGGCCGTCGTTGGCGGTTGCCACCTGCATGTTCACTACATTTTGCGGCACGTCAGGCTTGGCGTTGACAGTGATGGCGCCTTCCAGACCGATGCCTTCAGAGTTGACGGCAGCGATGATATAATTGTTGTCGCCATACGTGGGTTTGGGGTCAGTGAGTTTTACAGTCTGACCCGGTTTGGGATTATCTATCTTAGTGATAGGAGTGGAATAACCGGAATAATACAGGCCGATGGAGGTCAGTTCGGTAATTTTCTGTCCCTTGGCATTGACAGTAGGAGCTGTAGCCTCGATGGTAATACCGTCGTCTCCCTTGGACGCCTTGATGCCGGTGGGCATGCCGGGAATATATGCTGAGCCGTATTCCGCCACACGTACGTTGTCGATGGAGGCATGATCCTCGCCCTTGCTCGTAAGGTGGAAACCGATACGGCAGTCATCCTGCTGAGGAACGAAGATAGTGGAAATAAGGCGCGGAATCTGAGTCGTGATGAAATCTTCGGCGTGAATCTGGTTGTCGAGAGCTTCGGCCGTAGCGTCGTCGCCGGTGGCGATTTCAAAGCGTGTCTGTCCCCATGTCGGTCCGGTCGAAGTGGAGTAGCCTCTGGTCTGGAAGGACACACGGTAAGCTTTCTCCGGGTCAAGGACGATAGTCGGAGTCACGAGCCAGCAGTTGGCGGCATTGTAAGCATTGTAGTTTATCCAATATATGGCATTGCGGTAGTCTGGATGCCACATGAATGTGTCGCCGTCGGCGCATCCATTGCCGGCGATGTCAATCACAGTGTAAGAGCTGAACGCTGTCTGGCTGTCGAAAGTCTCCAGATATGTAGTCTGATATGCCGAGCCTACGCGCGCGGTGGCCGTGTAGGCGGGGTCGGATTCGCCGTCCTTTGTCACGGCGCGCACCTCGTACTGCGATAGAATCATGTTGCGCTCCGGTGTGTCGGTAAAGGTACATTCGGTCAGCCCTTCGGCTACAGTCTTCATGTCGGGACGGCGGATGACTTTGTATGTAAGAGAGCTTTCGTCAAAGACGCCGTTGTTCTTGCTGACTGTGGGCGCGGTCCAGGTCAGTGTTGCGGTGTCGCCTTTCTTGGTTACAGTCAAAGTCAGATTGTTGACTTTGGCAGGCACGTCCAGACCTCCGTATGTCTGCACCGACGAAGTCATGCCCTTTTTGCCGGCTGCGTTGTAGCAGATGACTTTTACTGTATGTTTGCCGGCACGCATGCTGATGAGGTCCGATTCAAATTTGCTGCCGGGCTGGACGCCTTCGCGGGTTTCCACCTCTTTGCCGTCGAGCAGAACCTGTACTTTCAGGGAGCCTGACAGCGGTGTGCGGTCGTATGCGCGGGACGGTATTGTGCATACCGCTTTGCCTGAAGTATTGTCGGCCGCATAATCGAATGACAGGTCATTGGCGGCTTCGGGCGCTTTCGGATGGCAGTCAGGTATGTATAGAGCCGAAATGACCTCTTCATAGGGGAGTGTCTTGACCGGAGTGGCCTTGCCTGTGTTCAGGTCGATTTCGCACACATAGGATGTATATGTCTCCTGATAAAGCTCATCGTAGACGTATGTGCGCGTAGTCCAGTAGAGTTTGCCGTTGCGCAGGTCGAATGTGGCGGCGGAGTATTGTGATTTCTGATTGAATCCCAGATCGCCGACCAAAGTTGCCTTGCCGTTGGTTTTATCGATCTTATATAGATATGTTTTGCCCATCTGTTCGGCGAATCGGGCTATGCCCCACAGCTGGCCGTTGCCGTCGAAAGCGATGGCTGTGAAACGGTATTCCAGAGGAGCGACGTCATACATCTCGCCGGTCTTAAGGTCTACGGTACGCAGCATGTAGGGTTTCTGAGAGTTGAGAACGAGGCCGGCGGCGTAGGCTGTCTCGGTAGAGTAGTCGTAAGCCATGGCCTCGCATACGGTCTTGGTGGGCGTCACGTGCATGGTCTGATCTTCCACTCTCCATGTCTCGGTGTTCATTCTTACGAATGAGTTCTCGACATACGAACCGGTATTTACGGACGATCCCTGAACGAAGTAGAAGCAACCGTCATAGTAGAAACCGCCGCCGCTCACACGCCTCTGTCCTACGGGACCGGCTGCTTTCAGCGGGCTTCCTTCTTCATTGGTAAACGAGTAGACACCAAATTTCTGTGAGTCATTCCAGTCCGGATCGTAGCTTTGCTCGACTGCTCCGTACATGGTAATGATGTCCGAATCCTCGGCAGGAGCTTTAGCGGTCGCGCTCATGTCCGGGGCTTTCAGACTGTCGTCAGAAATCCATTTCGGCGTCTGCGTGGCGGCCACGATACCTGCTGTGGTCAGCGTGGCGGCCATGAACGTGAAAAGGTAGTTCTTTTTCATGTTGAAAATAGTTAAACGATTGAATATAAATATGTTGAATAATTAGTCGAATGTATCTTGTTACTGAGAATCAGGCTTTTAATTGGGGTGCCGGGCTGTCGTCATGGTATATGTGCAATAGGCCGGGCGCCTTCGGCGGTAGTACTGATTTTTGTAGTAAGTCGCCCAAAGTTACAAATAAAATTTGGAACAAGCAAAATTATTGTTTATCTTTGCAAAAAATATTTCTGATTACGCTAATCGATAACCGACAAAACTACCTTAAAAGATGAGAAGAAATCTACTTCTACGCCTTGCCGCTCCGGCGGTAGCGGTTCTTGCGGCTGTTCAGGCATACGCAGTGCCGGCCAAGCCCGGTGTGCTGCAATATCCTAACGCCGACGGCACTACTGTAAGTGTCACGCTCCATGGAGACGAATTTGGCCATTACTATCTGAGCGAGGACGGATATCCCCTGATGCCCGGAGCTGACCACAATCTTTATTATGTCACTTTTGACAATGGCGCTCCTGTGGCCTCCGATATGAAAGCCTCTGATCCGGCTAAGCGTACGGCGGCCGAAGTGTCGTTTCTGGGTAAGCTGGACCGTACGGCGCTCGCTCAGGCTGTGGCCAAAACCACACTCGACACTCAAGTCGAGCGTCGCGCAGCGCGCGCGCCGCGCGTGAAAGCAGGCGCCACCAAAGTCAGCTCAAGCGGCCCTGTCACCGGCCTTATAAACAATTATCCCACTATCGGCTCTCCGAATGCGATGGTGCTTCTTGTGGAGTTTACAGATGTTAAATTCACTACGGAAAACACTCATCAGGTCTTTACTGACATGATGAACAAACCCGGTTTCGACTATCAGGGAGCCACGGGCAGCGCGCTTGACTACTATATTGAGAACTCCAACGGACTGTTCAAGCCTAATTTTGAGGTTTACGGCCCTGTTACGGTACCCCATGGCGAGCCTTACTACGGCGCCTCGACCGCGACTGCCTACGACACGCAGGCATGGCTTATGGTCAGCGATGCCGTCAAGGTGCTGCATGAGCAGAATCCTGACCTTGACTGGAGTCGTTTCGACAATGACGGCGACGGATTCGTAGACAGCATATTTGTCATATACGCCGGCTACGGCGAGAACGCAGGAGCTCCCGGATGGACTATCTGGCCCCACTCGTTCAATCTGTATTCGCAGTGCGGCATTGATATCGAGTACAACGGTGTGAAAATTGACAACTATGCGTGTTCCAACGAGCTGCGTGGTACCGAAGGCGACGTGCTGGCCGGCATAGGCACATTCTGCCACGAATATGGACATGTACTCGGCTTGCCGGATATTTACAGTACCAACAGTTCATCCTCCCCCTATCCCCCGGGAGACTTTGAGGTCATGGACCGTGGCTCCTATCTTAACAACGGCTATACGCCGCCGCAATACAGCTGTTATGACAAGTTTTCCCTCGGATGGCTCAACCCGCGTATCCTTTCCGGACCCGAGAACGTGACCCTCAAGCCGTTGAGCGACGGAGAGGCTTTGGTCATAATGACGGAAAAACCTGAAGAATACTTCATGCTCGAGAATCGTCAGCAGACCGGATGGGATTCCTACATTCCCGGCCACGGCATGCTGATATGGCATATTGACTTCGATCAGGATCTGTGGATTAAAAACCGTGTCAATGTCCAGAATGACCACCAGCATATAGACCTGATAGAAGCCGACAATCTTCCCGGCAATGATTCGCGTGCAGGCGATCCCTTCCCGGGTTCCAGCGGTGTGCGCAATTTTACCTCCACCTCCACTCCGGCCATGACTACCTGGATTGGTGTCGACCCCGATATGCCTATCACTGACATTCACGAAGTAGACGGTCTTATCACATTCAAGGTAAAAAGCGGCGGCGAGCGTCTGGAGGCTCCCGTGGCCACAGAAGCGCGTGATATTACTCCGACCGGCTTTATCGCCGCCTGGCAGCCCGTAAGCGGCGCGTATAAATATATTGTGGACGTATGCGAGGCTCCGGCTGTGATACCGATGCGTTCAATCGAGGTTAACGAAGCTGTAACCGCCGAAATTACAGATCTGAAGCCGGGCACACTCTATACCTACTCGGTGCGTGCCCTTGACGGCGAGCGTGTCTCCGCCAGCTCCAACACTATTGAGGTGACGACTCTGCCGGCCACTTTCGACATGGGCATCGTAGAGGTGCTGCCTGCTGCTGAGACAGGTTCAGACTACTTCCTGGCCGCCTGGTCTCCCGTAGAAGGCGCCGCAGGCTACGAACTTACCGCCTACTCCAAGCAGAGCGTCGACTCCAAATATATGACCAATGATTTCACGAAGGACGCCGACGGTGTGTTCATGCCCGAAGGCTGGGCCTCCACTTCCACTACCCTGGGGTCTCTCAACGGTTATTTCGGCGAGGCGGCTCCGGCCTTGCGTCTCTCCAACAACAACGACCGCCTGTCGGTGCCTATGTTTGATAAGGAATATGTCAATTACCTCGGATTCTGGTGCCGTGGCAACGGTACAGGCGAGGATGCCACGCTCACTATCGAGGCATACGTCAACAATGCCTGGACTACAATAGCCTCCATTGACCCGCTGTCCCGCACTGCCATGAACGTTGAACTTGGAGATGTCGACGGCGCGCTGGCCCGTATTCCCGATTTCGCCCGCAGCGTACGTCTGGTATTCAACAAGACCGGCAACGGTTCTGTATTTGTCGACGATGTGAAAATCGGCTATGGAGATTCATACAAGCAGATCGCAGTGCCTGGATTCAATCCTTTCGATGCCGGCACGGCTACTACAGCCCGTATTGATGGCCTGACGGCTCTCACTTCATACTACTACACCGTACGCGCATATAATGCCGACGGTCTTTACACCCGTCCTTCTGCCGAGATGTACGTGAAGACCGCCGACCCTGCTTCCGTCTCCGCTGTGCGTGCCGATGCCCTGCGCGCTTACCGCGACGGCCGCTCGCTGGTACTCGTATCGGCCGACAGCCGTGACTTCGCTGTATGGTCCATATCAGGCCAGAAAGTCGCTTCCGGCCAGCTCCAGCCCGGCCGTCCGGCTACGCTCGATCTCGCCCCCGGCGTATACGTGGTATCCGGCGGTAACACCAGAATCAAAATCGTGATGTGAAGCTGAACCGACAATTTTCTAATAAAAGTTAAAACGAGGAGCCCGGATTAAACTTAGTCCGGGCTTCTCTGTCAAAGTACCAGAAGCCGGAAGTGGCAAAGGTGCACCGCCCGACATCCCTCTGAATGTCATCCGGCAAAAACAATCAAGTAAATAACAGTTAAATCGTAACGCAATCATGAAACAGAAAATATTGTCTTTCGCAATCATAGCCGCCTCTCTCGTATCACTTTCCGCATACGCGCAGAAACCGGGTCACTCTTTAGGCCGCAAGCCTGTACTCTGTGAGGCATCCATCAAGCCGGGAGCGGTAAACAAGGATTTCAAGTGCGTCATGCCGCCCAGACATCAGAATCCGCTGGCGGGCATAGAGCTGACCCCCGAACAGCAGAAGAAAGTGGACGCCCTGCGCGACAAACGCCATAAAGAGATGGACAAGACTCGGGACAAGCAGCGCAAGGAGATGAAAAAACGTGGTGATAAGATGGATAAGGAGATGAAGAAGATACTTACTCCCGAGCAGTATGCCCGCTACGAGTCCAACAAGGCCGCCAGCCGCCAGTACCAACGCGGACACTTCGGCAAGGGAGAAGGCAGAGGCCATAAGGGCAAAGGCCGGCATCACGGCGACTGTAAGCATGACGGCAAGTGCAAAGGCCGCGACAACTGTCCTGAGGTATGCCCCGCTCCCGACAGCTCACTGGCTGCTCCCGGCGCTCAGAAATAATAATACTAATAGTACATACCATTATATCCTGAAATTGTAAGATTAGCCAGATGTGGGCGGGAAAGCGCGCGATCAGTAAAGTAATAGGAGTTTGTTTCAGTGTAATGACGTTTTCCCGCCTGGTTCCGGAAATAAGGAATAGAGTAGTAGAGTAATTGATAATTTAAAAGCAGAAGTTTTCCCGGAACCCCTACCGACAGCTCCGGCCTCAGGGCCGGGGCTGTTTCGTTTCAGGGGCTGGGAGGGCGGACCGCTATTTATAGGCTACGCCAATTTTTTTTGAATGAAAGGTTGTACCGGTCTGTTTTTTTGCCTAAATTTGCCAGTACAAATCTAATCCGACATGAACGACACTTCCAACATACTGCATGATGCAGCCGGGCAGCCTGTAGCCGTAAGTAATTTTGGCGAGAAGCTGACCGTAGACCGTACCGATGAATCTCTTTCGATAGCCGCTGCCGCCACTGTGCGCGCCGACGAAGATACCGAAGAGCCTGAACCGGCTCCGCTGAATGGCGGCGAACTGCAGACCCTTGACCGCCGGGCGTCGGTGACTGTAGATGGGCAGACCCTCGATTTGCGCTATCTGCGTCTGCTGGCAAAGACGTTTCCCACTATTGCGGCGGCCAGCACCGAGATAATAAATCTTGAAGCCATACTCAATCTGCCCAAAGGCACCGAACACTTCCTGACCGATATACATGGAGAGGATGAGGCGTTCCGTCATGTGCTGAAGAATGCCTCTGGCACCATACGCCGCAAGGTGGATGAGATTTTCGGCACCTCCATGCGCGAGTGCGAGCGGCAGGAGCTATGTACCCTCATCTATTACCCTAAGGAGAAACTGCGTCTGGTGCGTCGCAGCGAGACGGCTATGGCAGAGTGGTATCAGCTGACGCTGAACCGTCTTGTCAAAGTCTGTCAGAACGTATCTTCAAAATACACACGCTCCAAAGTACACAAGGCCCTGCCCAAAGAGTTTGCCTATATTATCCAGGAGCTGCTCCACGAGACGGCGGCCGACCCCAACAAGGCCGCTTATTTCGGTCAGATTATCTCGACTATCATAAGCACCAGAAGAGCCGAGGAATTCATAGTCGCGCTTTGCAATCTGATTCAGCGGCTTGCCATCGACTCTCTGCACATAGTGGGCGACATCTACGACCGCGGTCCGGGAGCGCATATCATAATGGACACCCTCTGTGACTACCATAACGTCGACATTCAGTGGGGCAACCATGATTTGCTCTGGATGGGCGCGTATGCCGGCAATGAGGCCAATATAGCCAATGTGGTACGCATCTGTCTGCGCTATGCCAATCTCGATACGCTGGAAGAGGGCTACGGCATCAATCTGCTGCCCTTGGCCACTTTCGCCATGGAGACATACAGCGACTCTCCGCTCGATGTATTCAAGCCTAAAATCAAGTTCGTACATAAATATTATACCGACAAGGAGCAGCGCATCATAGCCCAGATGCACAAGGCTATATCCGTGATACAGTGGAAAGTGGAGGCCGCCATCATAGCGCGCAATCCGCTCTACGGCATGGAAGACCGCAATCTGCTGCATCGCGTGGACTACGAAAAGGGTACCGTGGAGATTGGGGGCAAGCACTATAAGATGAAAGACAGCCATTTCCCGACCATCGACCCGAAGAATCCATATAAACTGACACCGGAGGAAGCCAATATAATCCGGCATCTGCATCTCTCGTTTACCGGCAGCGAGAAGCTGCGCCGCCACATACGCTGCATGCTGCACCACGGCTCATTCTATCTGGCACGCAACAACAATCTGCTGTATCACGCTTCCATACCGCTGAACGAAGATGGCTCGTTCCGGAAAGTGCGGGTGGAAGATGAGTTTTTCTCCGGCCGCGCCCTGCTCAACCGCCTTGACAATCTGGTGCAGCTCGCCTGCCGCCGTGTGAACAATGACCATCCCGGCAAGCGATATGCCGTGGATTTCATGTGGTACCTGTGGTGCGGGCCCGATTCCCCATCGTTTGACAAGAGCCGCATGGCTACGTTTGAGCGTTATCTGCTGACGGACAAGGAACCTCAGAAAGAGGACAAGGGCTGGTATTACCGTCTTTCCGATTCCGAAGATGTATGCCGCCGCATCCTTGAGGAATTTGATCTTGATCCGGCATCGGGACACATCATCAACGGCCATGTCCCCGTGAAAATCATCAAGGGAGAGAAGCCGGTAAAGGCCGGCGGCCGTCTGCTGGTAATAGACGGCGGGTTTTCAAAGGCTTATCAGCCGGAGACCGGTATTGCCGGCTACACTCTGGTATTTCACTCCCGCGGGTTGCAGCTCGTACAGCACAATCCCTTTGAGAGCCGCCAGAAAGCTATCGAGGAAGGCTGCGACATCATCAGCAACACCGTGTTGGCCGAGTGGGGAAGCCGGCGTCTGCAGGTGCGCGATACCGACAAGGGCCGCGAGCTGATAGCGCAGGTCGAGGATTTGCAGCAGCTTCTCCTTGCTTATCGCCGCGGACTGATACGCGAGAACAGCTGAGTGCGGATTACCGCGTGATACCGTTGCCGGGGTCGGCCGCATAGCCGGCCCCGGCATTATGCTCCATACGCGTCAGCGAGCGCAGTCCGTCGCCCATGGCGGCCATACGTATGGCCGGATTGCCGGCAGAGGCTGCGTTAAGCGCGTCGGCCACCCGCATCAGCCGTTCGCGCTTGTCGCGTTGGACCGTATCTTCAAACAGCGACGGCTGCAGCCCTCCGCGCGGCACTATGCGTGAGATTATCAGCCCGGCGCGCTTGTAGCCGTAGCCGGGTCTGAAGATTGTATCGAGCAGGCGTATTCCCTCCGATGCTATGGCCGGAGTGAAATCCGTAGGTTCAGGCAGGGTGCAAGAGGTAAAATCGGAGTATTGCGGCGAACGGGTGTCGAACCGGTTGGTGGCTATGAATACGCCTATGTCGGCGGCATGCCCCTGCTGGCGCCGCAGCTTGCGGCAGACGGTGCCTGCGAAGGTGCATAGCGCCTGTCGCAACTCGCCCAGTGTATATATATTGTGTTCAAACGACCGGGATGACATTATGCTTTTTGCATCGTTGTCTTTGGTTGCATGTTCTATGCAGGCTTCGCCTCGCAGCTCTCTCCAAGTGCGCTCTCCCGGGAGATGAAGCAATGCACGCACTTTATGGAGAGGCATGCCGGCGAAATCGAGCGCGGTCCGTAGTCCCAGCTCGCGCATGCGCGGCGCATGACGCCGTCCCAGCCCCCATACATCGGATATGTCGGTCAGAGAGAGAGCCTTGATTCGTTTCTCCTCTGTGTCGATAAGACAGCATCCGCGATAGCCGTCGTATTTTTTTGCGAAGCGGGCCGCGACTTTAGCCAGTGTGCGCGTATGCGCGATACCTATGCTTACGGGGATGCCTGTCTCAAGCCTGATTTTGTGTACGATATAGCGGCCGAACTCAGCCGGCTCCCCCATGTCGGGAGGAAGATGCAGGAAAGCTTCATCGATGGAATAGATGTCCAGCGGCAGATCCAGCGTGCCGAGCGACTCCATGACCAGCGCCGAGATACGGTTGTAATAATAATGGTCGCCGGAGAGGACGGCGACACCGTGACGGCGCACCTCCTGCTGAATCTTGAACAGCGGACTGCCGCGTTTTATGCCCAGAGCCTTTGCTTCGTTGGACATAGCCACGGCGCACCCGTCATTGTTGGACAGCACGATGACCGGACGCCCTTCCAGCTCAGGATGGCGCACCCTCTCGCACGAAACGAAGAAGTTATTGCAGTCTATAAGCGCGAACACGGCGGCAAAGATAATAAAACTGCCGGACACCGCCAATCTCAGACATTGCTTTTAACCTTTTAACCTTTGAAGGCGCTTTTCAGACTCCCTCTGAGATGCCGGCAAACTATCGGGCCGCAAAGCGCGTTATATAGGGAAAAGGATTTTTTCACATGTTATTGCAATACATTATAAAGAGTAAGAGTGAGGAGGATATTTTGCGTCAGGCGCGCGCCGCGCTTGCTGCCGGAGTGGTGTGGCTGGAAATCGATGCCGACGTTTCGGTCAGCGACGATACAGTGGCTTCGGTCATAGACGCCATCCGCCCGGAGCTGGCAGAGAGGAACTGTATGCTGATTCTGGCCGGACGCATAGACACGGCCAAGACTCTCAAGGCAGACGGTGTGCATATTTATCGCTCGGAGCGTCCTGTAAGCGCAGCCAGAGTGGCTCTGGACGCATGGCCGATAATCGGTGTCAGTGTCAGCAGCCGCAATGATGCGGAAGCGTTGCGCGGCTATGATATAGATTATCTCTACCTCGAACGCAATCCCGGAGATGATACCAAGCCCGTAAGCGAGATAGCTGCGTGGCTTGAGGAAAAGGATATAGAGACGCCGCTTGTGGCTGCCGGCGCCATTACTGCGGCAGATGTCGAGGCATTGGCCCGCGCCGGCGCGAACGCCGTAGCCATAGATGCCTCGGTAGCGGCTGAAAGTGAGGAATTGCAGGCAACCATATCAGAACTGAAAAAGGTTGCGGATATGATATAATTATGTATTATTTAATTACTATGTTACTATGAGATTTACACAACCGAAGTTACCGTACACTCCCGACGCGCTGGCTCCTGTCATAAGCCAGGAGACCATAGACTATCATTATGGCAAGCATGAGGCCGCATATATAGCTAAACTCAACGAGTTGATTGAGGGTACCCCTTACGCCGAGATGCCTCTGGAGGAGATAATCAGGCTCTCGGAGGGCGCGCTGTTCAACAACGCTTCGCAGGCCTGGAACCATATTTTCTACTTCTTCCAGTTCTCGCCTGCCGGACGGCGTGAGCCTGAAGGGGAGCTGCGTAAGAAGATAGACGAGGTTTTCGGCAGTTTCGATGAGCTGAAGGGCAAAGTGCGGGAGGCCGGAGCATCGCTGTTCGGTTCCGGCTGGGTATGGCTCTCTACCGACGAGGAGGGCAAGCTCTTTCTTACCCAGGGCGCTAACGCCGACAATCCGTTGCGCCACGGCCTGAAGCCCATCCTGACCGTAGACGTATGGGAGCATGCCTACTATCTCGACTACCAGAATCGCCGTCCCGCATATATCGACGCTGTCTGGGACATCATGGACTGGGAGATAATAGAGTCCCGATACGCGGAATAACAGGGCAGAGAAAAGTTAAAAAATCCAAAGCGGAAGCCTGTTCACGTTTATTTTCTTAATTTTGTAAGCGTGAAAGGACTTCCGCTTCATATTCTGCACGTGGTCATGGCGGCAGCCGCTGTGTTTCCGAGCGCGGTGTCGGCTCAGGTAAGCGCCGAGCAGGTGCTGACCATAGGCCGCAACGTGCTGGCCATGGACGACTACGTGCTGTCCATACAGTATTTCAATCAGGCGGTCAAGGCCAAACCGTATCTGGCCGACCCCTACTATTACCGTGGGCTGGCCAAACTTATGCTGGAGGACTATCGTGGAGCCGAGGCCGACTGCTCGCTGGCCATAGAGCGCAACAAATACAAGGTGGAGCCGTATCGTGTGCGCGGTTTCGCACGCATGCGTCTCGGCAAGGACTCGCTGGCCATTCTCGACTTCGATCGCGGTCTGGAGTATTCGCCCCGCGACAAATATTTCATGTATTATAAAGGCATATCCCAGAGCCAGCTTTCACGCTATGCTGAGGCAGACAGCACCATGTCTGTGATGCTGCGTGAGTATCCCCGTTTTACCGAAGGATACACGGCGCGCGCCCAGATTCATCTGCTGGCCTCGGATACCGTAGCCGCCTTGTCAGACATACAGCAGTCACTTGAGCTGGGTTCCACGGACCCCGGTCCCTACCTCATGCGTGCGGACATCAGTCTGAAGCGCGGCGACTGGTCTCAGGCCTGCGCCGATCTGGACAAGGTGATTACCATGTCGCCGCGCGAGGGTGACCTGTATGTCAACCGTGCCTACGCCCGCTACAATGCTGACGACTGGGTCGGCGCGATGGCCGACTACAACTACGCGCTTGACCTTGACCCTGAGAACCGTCCGGCACGCTACAACCGTGCCCTGCTGCGTTCCCAGGTACAGGACCTGGAAGGTTCGCTTGTAGACTTTACCAAGATACTCGAATGGGATCCCGACGATTTCGCCACCAGATATAACCGCGGACTGGTCAATATGGAGCTGGACCGCTGGCGTGCGGCTCTGACCGATTTCCAGACCATAGCACGGCGTTATCCCCGTTTTTATCCTGTATATTACGCCATGTCGCAATGTTATCGCGCCATGGGCAACGAGAAGGCGGCCGTGGATATGTTCTTCAAGGCCAACGATTTGATAGACAAGTACACCGACAATCCGCGTCGTTTCCAGCTGGATCGCCCCACCATACAGCGCGGCAGGAGCGAGCAGCAGGCCGACGCCACAGTGCGCCGCGAGTATGATGACGACGAGAGCGTGGAGGAGGTAATGAATAAATTCACGCGTCTGGTCACCATCTCCAAGACAGATGAGACGGTTCCGGCCTTCGGCGAGAAAATCAAGGGCCGCGTCCAGGATGTCGACACGCGTGTGGAGCCCGAGGCCTTTTATGCCCTTACGTTTGTGGAGCCGGTCAGCGAACTGCGGCCTGCCAGCAACTATTTCCGTGAACTCGGCGAGATAAACGGCGCCCGGATGCTGACCTCTACGCTGTATCTGTCTCCCGTACCGGACTACAGTCTGGACTCGGAGGAGGCTGTCGCGCTCTTCGCCTACGCCGAGAGTTTTGCCGACAATAAGGCGATGCGCCCGGTAGATTATCTGGGACGCGCAGTAGCCTACGGCGCACTGAAGAATTATGAGGCGGCCATGCAGGACCTGGACAATGCGCTGAAGATTAATCCGGACTTTGTGTCCGCCCTATTGCAGCGGGCATATACGCGCATGGCCATGCTGCGCGCCGCCCGCGCCGCTGCGGGGACAGACGGCAAGGAGGATGCGTTGACAGCCGGCGCCGCTCTCCGCACAGCCATACAGGAGTCGCTTGCCGACCTCGACCGCCTGCTTTCACTCGATTCGGGAATGATTTATGCCTGGCATGACAAAGGCTGTCTGCTGTATGACGGAGGGGACTACGCCGGAGCCATCGAAGCCTTTTCGCAGGCCATAGGGCGCAACGCCGAGTTTGGCGAAGCTTACTATAACCGGGGGCTGTCGAAGCTGCGCATGGGCGACAAGCAGGGTGGAGTGGCCGACGTGAGCCGTGCCGGAGAGCTTGGCGTCGTTCCGGCCTACAGCTTGCTGAAGCGGCTCAAGTAGCAGTGAACCCGCTTGCCGCAGCAGGTGTTTTAAGTGCAAAGGGAGGTTATGCCTTCCGGCTATATCTTGATTTGTACTTTGAAGCGCCGCTCTCTCATATTGTCATTGTTGCTGCTCGCCTGCAGCTTCCTTCCGGTTTTTTCGCAGATGCCGATAAAGCTGGACATAGGCATGCAGCAACCTCCGGACAGCGCCGACCTGGAGTATTATGGCCGCAAGCGCTTTCTGCCTGCCGCCGGCACAGTAGTGGGATTCAATATCGGTCTGTGGGCTTTCGACAGATATGTGCAGAACGGAGATTTCGCCCATATCTCGCTCAATTCCATAAAGGAGAATTTCAAGCACGGTTTTATATGGGACAACGACAAACTCGGCACCAACATGTTTCTGCATCCCTATAACGGCAACCTCTACTACAACGCGGCTCGCTCCAACGGTTTTAACTACTGGCAGTCAGCCTTGTTCGCCATAGGGGGAAGCGCGATGTGGGAGATGTTCATGGAGTGCGAATACCCATCGACCAACGACATAATAGCCACACCCATCGGCGGCACGGCGATAGGGGAGATGGCCTACCGCGTCTCGGACACCATGATAGACGACCGCACGCGCGGCGCCGAGCGTGCGGCGCGAGAGGCAGGTGTCTTTCTTGTCAATCCGATGCGGGGATTCACGCGTATAATCAACGGCGACGCCTGGCGCGTGCGCCCCACCTCGGGCCGGGTGTTCGGTACTCCTGATATCGGCATGGAGGTTACGGGCGGAATGAAGATAATCGAATTCCGCCACGATAATGTGGACGACTATAAGGTTGGCGGCACGCTTGGATTCACTATGGAGTACGGCGACCGCTTTGAAGTCCACTCTACCCGGCCTTTCGATTACTTCACGGTCCACGCGCAGCTCAATTTCATTACCCATCAGCCTGTGCTGTCGCGGCTCAACATCCAGGGACGCCTGCTGGCGCGCGAGCTGCTCGACCATCACAAGGACGACCTTTCCATCGGCCTGTATCAGGACTATGACTATTATGATTCCGATACTATTTCCCAGGTACACAGCAAGTGTCCGTACAAACTCGGCGTACCGGCCTCGCTCGGTGTGGGTCTGATGTACCGCAACCGTATTACTCCCAGACTTGTATTCGATGCCGATCTGCACCTGAATGCTGTGCTGCTCGGCGGCATACTGTCCGACTACTATGATCTTGACGAGCGAAATTACAATCTGGGCATGGGATTTTCGGTAAAGGGCGGAGCGCAGATTATATGGGACAAGGAGCGCTTCTGCATCACGCTCAACCATGCCCTTTACCGTCTCTACACTTTCAGGGGTTATTCACGCGGTACGGATCTCAGCAAAGCAGACCGGCGTACCCTCAACGTAATGGGCGACAAGTCGGCGGCCACATTTGGCATTACCGAACTCAGGGCGCAGATGAGGATATGGCGGCAAGTCTACTTAGGACTGTATTTTTGTCATTTTTTCCGGGGGACACAATACCGTGACTATCCTGATGTCAACTCGTCTGCCTTTACCCAGGCTCTGCAGGTCATCTACAAATTCTGAATAAATGTAATGCTATGTTAACAGTCCTTTAAGAATACCGTAACAGATTATCTCCAATTTTGCAGCGTCAATTTCAATGCAAATATATGGCAAATTGCCTTTTTTAAAGATACCGGGGGCAGCTTTCTTTCAGCTTCGCCTACGGCCTTGTCGCTGTATATGCTTGATTCCACCGGCATCCCGGTTCACACCGTTATCCGCACGAGATAGAGGCCGGATGACAAAACACAAAGAAAGCCGTAAGAATCGCTCTTACGGCTTTCTTGATATACTTGATAAGTATTGTCTTATTCGGGCTTGTAGGCGGCGAGCTCGCAAGGACAGAATTTCTCGATGAAGTCAGCGTGACGCGCTACCTCGGCCTGTGCCCAGTTCACGAAGACGGTCAGGCTGTTCTTGAAGTCGGGAGTGCGCTGGCAGTCGCCGAGCATGAGCCATCCCATGATGGTGAATCCGGCCATCTCGACCAGGCGACGTGCCATGAAGTCGGCGTAGCCCTCGGTCTCCTTGCCGGCCTCCACCTTCTCCACTGCCTTGGCGTAAGCCTCGGTCATGGCGCTGAGTATATTCTTGATTTCCTCGTATTCAGCAGCCACGGCCTGAGCCTTGTATTCCTCCATGCGGCTCAGGTAAGTGCCGGTAAAGACGTGGCGGATAGCGGCCACTACCTGCAGCTGAGTGGTTCCCTCGTAGATGGAGGTGATGCGGGCATCGCGGTAGATACGCTCGCAGGCGTAGTCCTTCATGAAGCCGGAGCCGCCGTGTATCTGGATGCAGTCATAGGCGTTCTGGTTGCAGAACTCGCTCGACAGCCCTTTTGCCAGCGGTGTGAAAGCGTCGGCCAGCTTGGAGTAATACTTCATCTCCTTGCGCTCCTCGGGAGTCAGCTTGCGCTCCTTGGAGATATCCTCGTATATTTTGTACATGTCGACGAAGCGCGCGCACTCGTAGAGCAGAGAGCGCGAAGCGTCGAGCTTGCCTTTCATCACGGCCAGAATCTCGTAGACAGCCGGGAAACTGATGATGGCCTTGCCGAACTGCTGGCGCTCTTTGGCGTAACCTAAAGCCTCGCGGTAAGCCTGCTCGCTGATACCGACGCTCTGCGCGGCGATACCCAGGCGGGCTCCGTTCATCAGCGCCATGACGTACTTGATCAGGCCGAGCTTGCGCGAGCCTACCAGCTCGCAGGGAGCGTCTTTGTACACCAGCTCGCATGTGGGGCTGCCCTTGATACCCATCTTGTTCTCGATGCGGCGCACGTTGACACCGCCGTTGCGCTTGTCGTAGACAAACATCGACAGACCGCGGCCGTCCTTGGTTCCGGCCTCGGAGCGGGCCAGCACCAGATGGATGTCGGCGTCGCCGTTGGTGATGAAGCGCTTCACGCCGTTGAGCACCCAGGAGCCATCCTCCTTCTGCGTGGCCTTGAGCATAACGCTCTGCAGGTCGGAGCCGGCGTCAGGCTCAGTCAGGTCCATGCTCATGGTCTCGCCCTCGCATACGCGGGGCAGATAGCGGTTCTTCTGGTCCTCGTCAGCGAACTCGTAGAGAGTCTCGGCGCAGTCCTGCAGGCCCCACAGGTTCTCAAAGCCTGCATCGGCGCGGCTTACCATGTCGGCAGCCATTATATAAGGAGTGACGGGGAAATTCAGTCCGCCGAAGCGGCGCGGCATAGCCATGCCCATCAGGCCGGCTTTGCGTGTGGCGTCCAGATTTACCTTCGTGGCGGAAGCGTAGTGCGCGCGGCCATCGGAGCAGGAGGCTCCCTCGTGGTCCACATCTTCGGCGTTCTCGGCCACGATGTCGCCGCAGATGCCGCCTACGACCTCAAGCACCTTGTCGTAGGAGTCCATGGCGTCCTCAAAATCGGCCGGGGCGTAGTCATACGTGGCGGCGTCAGCGTAGTTTCTCTCTTTCAGCTCCACTATCTTCTCCATCAGCGGATGGGTCAGATGATGCTTCAGAGCCGGATTGTCTGTATAGAAATTAGCCATTGCTATAATCTTCTTATTTGGAATTCTTCTTGTAATACTTGATGAGTCTGGGGAGCACGTCCTCGATATTGCCGGTTATCACGTAGTCGGCTATGGTGTTGATAGGCGCGGCGGGATCATTGTTCACGGAGATGATAATCGACGAATCCTGCATGCCGGCTATGTGCTGTATCTGACCCGAGATACCGCAGGCTATGTAGAGCTTCGGACGCACCGTGACGCCTGTCTGGCCGATCTGACGGTCGTGGTCCACCCATCCGGCGTCCACGGCGGCGCGGCTCGCGCCCACCTCGGCTCCCAGCGTGTCGGCCAGCTGCTGCAGCAGATCGAAATTCTCTTTCGAGCCTACACCGTAGCCGCCTGCCACGATGATGGGGGAGCCCTTCAGGTTGACTTTGCTCTTGGCCACCTGGCGGTCTATGATTTCCACCACGAAGTCCTCCGGGCTGGTGTACTCGTTTACATCCAGCTCCACTACCTCTCCCTTGTAGTCCGGGTCGAGTATCTCCTTCTTCATCACGCCCTCGCGCACTGTGGCCATCTGCGGGCGGCAATCGGGATTGACGATAGTGGCTACGATGTTACCGCCGAAGGCCGGACGGATCTGCAGCAGCAGATTGTCATAATCCTTCTTGGTCTTGGGGTCGGTATGCGAGCCTATCTCCAGCGACGTGCAGTCTGCCGTAAGGCCGGAGTGCAGGCATGAGCTTACACGCGGGCCGAGGTCGCGGCCTATGGATGTGGCGCCCATGAAAGCTATCTGAGGCTTGATTTTGCGGAACAGATTGATGAGGATAGAGCTGTGGGGCAGCGAGGTGTAGGGATACAGACGGTCGTCTTGCACTTTGTACAGGCGGTCTACGCCGTAGGGAAACACCTGCTTCTCTATTCCTTCGAGCTTGTCGCCCGCCACTACGGCCTCAAGCTTGATGCCGAGCTGGCTGGCCAGCGAGCGGCCTTTGGTAAGGAGCTCGAGGCTGACGTCGGCCACTTTGCCGTCTTCGTATTCAAGATATACGATTAGATTATTCTGGTCTGACATATTCTGGATTGTTCTTTTGAATATCGTGACACCGTGGGCATCAGCCGATAGTATGGTTGGCTATAAGTTCTTTGATAAGGCCTTCGAGCTCCTCGTCGGTGGCGGGTACGTTGCGGGCGTCCTTGGCAGTGAACACTACGTTCTCTATTCCCTTTACTTTGGTAGGGCTGCCGGCCAGGCCGCACTGCTGCAGGTCGGCGTCCACGTATGCGGCGTTCCACTCCTGTACCTTCAGGTACGGGCGGGCCTCGATGTAGTCAATCTTGGCCTGGTCTCCGGCTACCTCGGTAAGCGAGGCGGCGCGCTTGTACTTCATCAGCGCCTTGGCGTTGCGCGGGCGGCAGGGGGCGGCCGAACCGTTGACGGTCACGACCAGAGGCAGCGGGCAGCTTACGGTCTCGACACCGCACTCGATGCGGCGGGTCACGATAGCCTTGCCATCCTTGATGTCGGTTATCTCCTCGGCGTAAGTCACCTGCGGCAGACCGAGCTTCTCGGCAATCTGCGGACCTACCTGGGCCGTGTCGCCGTCGATAGCCTGACGGCCTCCTATGATGATGTCGAAATCGCCTATCTTTTTGGCTGCGGTAGCCAGGGCGTAGGAAGTAGCCAGGGTGTCCGCGCCGGCGAAAGCGCGGTCAGAGAGGACTATGCCTCCGTCTGCTCCGCGATACAGGCCCTCGCGTACAATCTCGGCGGCGCGCGGCGGACCCATGGTCAGCAGCGTCACTTTGGTGCCGGGGAAACGATCCTTGATCTGCAGAGCCTGCTCCAGCGCATTGAGGTCTTCAGGATTGAAGATGGCGGGAAGCGCGGCGCGGTTGATGGTGCCGTCCTCCTTCATAGCATCTTTGCCCACGTTGCGGGTGTCGGGCACCTGCTTGGCGAGCACAATAATGTTAAAGCTCATGTCGTATGGTTTTAAATATGAATTCATATTAATGCCGACCCTGCGCGGGCCGTGCCGGTATCCGGATAACTGCTCTTATCGCCGCGAAGCTGTCGCTGTAAGGCAGTCGGCGGACATTCTACCCTGCAAAGTTAGTTAAAAAAGTTCAATCCCCCTAATTTTATGCACATTTTTTATCCCAATGTGCAGTGATTCGCCTGTTGCAGATTATGAAATCGGCAAAATGAAATTTTTGTCAATTTGTTTTGCTTGTTCTAAAAAAAGTGTTAAATTTGCGGATGTGTAATCATATTAATTTCGTTTGTTATGAAGCAATAGTTCGTTAAAAATTGAATATAGGCTAAGCGGCATCTGTCGCCAAGCCAAAGAGATCTTTGACAATTTTAGCATTTAAAGTCTCGTCCGGGTCAATTCCGCTCAGGTCAAAAAATCTTTTTATGAAATGAGCGT
>JAGBIJ010000016.1 GCA_017935045.1 Muribaculaceae bacterium | reverse complement strand
CGGAATCTCGCTGACGGACAAAACCAATCTGCGAGACCTCTTCGACAAATCGAATTTCAAAAATGTCAATGTTCTCTGTGATTCAAGTGAACCGAATTTATTTAAGTTTTAACCACGTCCATTTTTAGTGGACAGTAGTGACCCCTTGTGTAAAAATGTCAGTAAACAGAGCATTTCTGACAATTGTGCACGTTACCCAATCGTCAGATGCCATAAGCAATGCCTTCATCACATACAGCCCCTTGTCGCCGCGTTCTATCAACGCGTCGATATAGCCGAAAATTTCTTCGCGGCTTTCACTTACTGGTTGAGCGTTGCTGCCACCGCACCCAGCCATGTCAATGACTTTCTGTCGTAACGCAGTATATTTCGGTAAATCCATAATTGTGTCAGTTAGTGTTTTTAGTCTTCCTCCTGACAGTTTTCCGGTTCACATATCTTGTCGATGATATCGCGTGCGAGCCATACGCCGTTTTTGGCAGCAGTGGCAAGAACATTGTAGTAAAGATCCATATCGTCGGCAAACTCGCCGGGGAACTCCTTTCCATCATGCATCCTGACCTCGTACACCTGTATGGAATCATTGTAGATGTTGTCTGCCACATAACGTTGCGCCTTGACACCACCGGCAGCGAGCAGCAGAATTAGCGCGAGGCCCGAGATAATATTCAGATATTTCATGTTCTTAGCTTGTATAGTCTAATTTCATACCTTTGACATCGCACTCGGTCTTGATGTCGCCGAAGGCGCTTCTGATGTTATGGTATTTGCTTTCGACATAATCTGCGAGTTCGGCGTAGTTTTGCATACCAAAGGCCCGAAGCATATCGTCGAGAAGCGTGCGGTATCGCTGCCGGAAGTTGTATCCGCTGTCATCATTCTGCTCTCTGATAAGGACGAACCATTTACTTATGCCTTCATCGCAGATTTCAGTTTCGTTATCGATGGAAATCGACTCGAAACGACCGCCGTCGTAGTTCGACCAAAGGATTCTGAACTCAGTTTTATTTCTCAGTATTCAAATTATTATTGCGGAATGACATAACATAGCAGACGGCGAAGCTTACCGCCATACTTCTGATACTCAGATACCGTTTCGAAACCGCCTGCCTCGAAATTGTCAAGACTGAACTTGTTGGATGGAGAAACGGTGGTAAGTATGTATCGTACTCCGCTTTTAGCCGCAAGTTCCTTTGCTTTATCAACGAATATGCGCTGAAGTCCGAGACCACGCGAGCGGGGAGAGACGAAGACGGCGTCGAAGGTCAGCACGCTCTTTGGCGTTTTCTGAAAATCATGGGCGAGATTGCGCGGTGACTTGCGGTTTGAAATCAGGACAGCTACGCCCAACAGTTCACCGTTATCGTCAAATGCTCCGAGAAGCGTATCCAGATGTAACGACTCCAGAATTTCCTCGCGTGTAAGCGGGCAATATATTTCAGGATCCGCATTTTTCTGAATCTCCTCCTGCAACCGGATAATACTCCACACATCTTTGAACCGTAACGACCTCAGCTTAACCGTCCTCCCTTTGCAGGTTAAGTCGCTGCAGACAGTATCCGTGGCGAAAGATTCGTCCTTGAGGTAGAGCCTGTCTTTCAAAGCCTGTTCAGTGTAGGCAAAACTGGCATAGGGCATATGGACGTGCCAGTCCGAATCCTTTCGCTTCCGGTATCTAATCCATGCCTCATAGAGCTTGAACAGCTGCACATACGAGGACGACGTAGGCAGGATATAGTTCTCCTGAATGTAGGGATTATTCATGAAGATGAAGAAGCGGTAGCCGAAAAGGTCGTCGAGGTCTTCTATCGAAGCCACCTCGTTGCGGTAAAGCAGGAACAGATTCTCGAAGAATGTGGCATACTGGGCAATCTCTACATCTCTCACGCCATCCCACACGAGGGCACAGTCCTCGGGATTGTCTACTTTCGACTCCAGTGCCTCATAGACCTTCATCAGTCTGTCGCTGTCGTGGAAATAGTTGTTCAGGTCGATGAGCATATCGCTGCACGTCACATTCTGACCGTTTTTTAGCTCGACGGCGATGAAAATCGTTCCGAGCAAAGTTACAGCCAGAGAGAATATGCCTACCGACGCTTCCTCGCCGGTGCGGAACCACATGATAAAGCAGATGCACACAAGCATCAATATTATCATGGAAAAAATCACGATGATTGCTATTCTGTTATTGTGTCTGAAATAAGCCATATTAAATGGAATAAGAGTTTATGCCATAACGTCTATCACTATCACTGTCACATTATCCGGTGCGCCCTGCGTCAGGGCTTCGTTAAGCAACTCCGTCGCCGAGGCGGAGTGACGTTCAATCTCATTGACATCCACATAGTCGGACAGTCCGTCGGAACATATCACATAGCGGTCGCCTTCAACAATGCGCGTTGGCGTCACGTCGATGAAGGCATCGTCAATTCCAAGACAGTTATACATCAGATGCGAGGGGGCTGACGGGTCATTAAGCCGCTCGCGCTCCGAATGGTCTTTGGTAAGAAGCCTGAAATTCTCATGCCGCAGGCGATACACCTGCGAATCGCCGCTGTTGACAAGATATGTCTGGTCATAGTAAAGCAACAGTCCGGTCAACGTTGTAGCCATGCCATTGCCTGCCGCTGCGGTCATAATTGACTCATTTGTGACAAGAAACCACCTCTTGATGCACTGAATCAGTTCGTTGGCGTCAAGTCTTTCGGGGAGGTCGTCGACAAAAGACTCGAACATTTCGCACGCCATCCGGGAAGCGCGGTCACCGTCGACACGGCCGCCCAGACCGTCGCATACTATGGCTCCGAATTTCATGCCGCCGTCCGGAATCCGGAACTCGAAAGTATCGGAGTCGTCGCGGATAGTCTGTCCTCCGATATACGCCATGTCCTCATTCCGCGAGCGCACGGCACCCACATGGCTTATCGCCTCATATCTGATTCTCATTCTGCCACAAAATCATAAAAGTTAGCCAATCTTACAGTGTCGCCGAGGCTGAAGGGGAGCGGATTGTAGCACCACTGCCCGTTGACGGCAGTGCCGTTGCGCGAACCTAGGTCGCTGATAATCCACTTGTCTCCTTCAGCCCAGAGCTGTGCATGGCGCGCCGAGACGAACTCAAGCCGGCTCAGCATAGCCTGATAAGGACCTTCCAGTCGTCCCAGAACGGCACCGTTCCGGAGCTCAAGGGTGATTTTTTCCTGCCGGCATACAAGTTTTGTAGCAGCCATAGGTTTCTGCAGCTCCTGAGGCGCGTTGCCTTTTGCGCCGGCAAGTTTTTGGGCGGGAACGAGTTTCGAACCGCACATGCCGCAGCACTTTCCTTCGCCCTTACCGGGCGTACGACATTCGGGGCATAGATATATTTTCGCGCCGCACTGGTCACAGAACCAGCTGTCGTCGTCGATGCTTGATTTACAATTAGGGCATTTCATCGTAATTTCATGTCTTCAAAGGTAAACAGATAGAGGTCGTCGCGAGTATAATTCCCTTGCCGTCTCAGCCTCGCGCCCTGATTGATACGCACCTGATTGAAATATTTGACGGCCTCGGCGGCATTGCCGAAATTGGCAGTACGGTTGCGCACAAGCCTGTCGAAATAACGGTGCATTTCTTCTTCGGCAGTGTCCGCCATCCTCATGCCCTTGCTGCGGCAAATGTTTCCAAAAATGGCGGAGAGATCATCGGCGGAGTAGTCTTCGAAATAAATCTTCTTCTCGAAGCGGCGGTCGATACCTGTGTTTGTGGCTTTCCATGCCTCCATCTCTCGGGGATAACCGGCGACGATAGCCACCATTTTGCCCTTCAGGTCATTGAGCAGAGTCAGTAGTTCGGGAGTCGCGTCCTTCTCTCCGAAACCACCGTCATGAAGCCCGTAGGCTTCATCAATGAACAGAACGCCGCCTACACCGCGTTTCACCATCTTGCGCGTCTGTTTGGCTGTTTGGCCCACAAACCCGATTATCAGGTCACCGGGAGTTATTTCCAGAAGATTGTTTGTAGGAAGCAGACCGAGTGAATAGAATATATTCCCCATAATACGTGCCACAGTTGTCTTGCCTGTGCCGGGATTGCCTAAAAACTGATAATGGGACATCGGAATCTCAGGCTGCCTGCCTTCCATGCGTGCGCGTTCCTGCTCAGTGAAAATGGAATCGGCAAGAGTGCGGATCTCTTTCTTCACGCTTTCCAGACCGACGAGCTGGTCAAGTTCGCGGAAACACTCTTCCAGGTCGACTGCCCGCGGCTCCTCATATGGTATATCGGCTTTGCGGATGCGCATCATTTCCTCGCTGGGAATATTGAATATATCAAATTCCTTTTGCAGCCTGTCGCCCTGCCGAGCAATGGTTTCCTTGAACAGAGCTATGACACTACGTGCATTGCCGAAATTCTCATCTTTGGCAGCCACCATGCCGCAGATAGCCTTGCGGAGGAGCTCCACAGCATCTTCGTCGATCTGCATTTTCTGGCGACTTACCTGCTGCATGTATATCTCTTCCAGTTCGGTGGAGGAATAATCGGCTATATGGATTCTATTGGAAAAACGGCTTGCCAGACCAGGGTTCGCATTCGCTATAAACTCGTCGATCAGATTCTTGTATCCGGCGATAACGGTGATGAACTTCCCCGCGTCGCTCACCATACGTGTCATAAGGCTCTCGACGGCTGCTTTGCCGTCCTGGCTCTGCTCGTTGGGGTTGTCCATAGGAATCAGGTTGTAAGCTTCGTCGATGAAAAGGATACCGCCCAACGCCTCGTCCACAGCGTCGTTCATATTCTTTGCCGCAGAGTTAGAATAGCTGTCGAGAAGGTTCTTTTTCTCTTTCACAACCACCTTGTCGGTAGGCAGAATGGCCGCCGCCTTGAATACCTGACCGAGGCGTTTGGCAACTTCTGTCTTGCCGGTGCCGGGATTGCCGGTAATGGCGATATGGATACCCTCTGTGGAGGGATCGACCAAGCCGCGCTCCACGCGCTGACGCTGGATTATCGCCTTGCCGACAATTGAGCGGATATCCTTCTTAAGATTTCCAAGACCTACCATATCGTCGAGCGAGGCGAGCACGTCCTCCACTGTGCGCCGTGCCTGAGCTTCCTTCCCCTGAATATCTTCCAGAGTGATTTCAGGGTTAGCCGAAGGATCTTCCGCGAGTCGTTGTTTTAGTCGGCTCACCGCCCTTGAATAGACATTGCGCACGTCGCGGGCGTTGCCGAAGTCTTTCAGACGCATATTGTACATATTTTGGAAGAAACTGAGCAACTGCTTGTCGGCCTCCGGCGAGATGGCATATCCTTCCTCGCCTCGCTCCACCATGCCGCGGAAAATCCCGGTGAGTTCATCAGGCTTATAATCGCGGAAATGTATGATTTCATTGAAGCGAGACTGGAATCCGTCATTGAGTTTGTTGAGTCCCGCCATATCCTTTTCATATCCGGCGAGAATCATCACGAGCTTGCCACGCTCGTTTTCGGCATAGCGTATCAGAGCGTCCATAGCGTCCTTGCCGTGGTCGTTGTTTACGAGTTGATATGCTTCGTCAATGAAGAGTACTCCGCCCATGGCTTTGCTGACCCATTTCTCGACCAATTTGGCTGTATCACCCACAAATTGTGATACGAGACTGTCGGCGCCAATTTCCACGAAATGACCTACAGGCAGAGCTCCAAGTGCGTTGAGGGCATCGCCGAATATTCGTGCCATGGTGGTCTTACCGGTGCCGGGATTGCCTAGAAAAATGAAATGATCATTTATCTTGGGCTTGCGACCGTCCTTCACATCCTGCTGGATATTACGTGTAATGGTTCTTACTTTGGCCTTTATATCCTCCACACCGACATACTTGTCAAACTCCGCCATAATTTCATCCAGACTCTTGCGGATGAACTCGGTGCCGTGTACAAATTCGGGGCCTACCTCATATGCATCTGCGGGCAGATCGAGGGCGGCTGTGCTTATATTCTCGGCGCGTCGGCGGGCATTGTGACCGTTGATGCCGAGTGCTGTATTCGGATTTCGTTGGTCGTTTACGAATATTCTTTCCAGTTTTTCCCTTGCCTCCTGCGACAAGATGCGATGTTCACGCTCAAGAATATCACAAGCTATGCTGACCATGCCCTGTACTGTAATATCATTGGTCTCAAGAAAATAGCTAATAGGATTCTTCGCTTCTGGATTTGCCTCGAAGAATCGCTTCAGATCATCGTCGCCTATTATCACAACTACCGGCATATCCTCGTCGCTCCGCCAGTCGGCGACATAACGAAGCACTCCGTCGAGGTCTACTATTTCTGAAACTTTCTCTGTAGGGCAGAGGCGATGGGCCTCATCCACAACTATCATATGCGGATCAGGTGTGATTTCATCTTTCTGAAGTGCCTCAATCCATCCCTTATACTCCACGGGCTTTATAATTTCAGGCTCAGAGCTATTCAGTATGCCCATGTCTGCCAGCGCTGCGGCAATGGCACGCGCCACCGACTTTTTGCCGGTACCGGGATTTCCCGTAATTACGAAGCTCAAGGGAAGACGCCCCTTGACGCCGCTCTTGCGGCACCAGTCGGTACGCTTTTTTGCCTTGAGCATCACCTCCTCCAACAGTTCTACAATAGACTTTTTATCATAGAGGCGGTTCAGCGGACCGCCCTGTGTATCGGTAGCCGAACGCGGGTTGGCGGCGAGTTTCTCGCCACACCACTTGCAGTATCGGGCTATGTCGCGGTTATTACGACCGCATTTATCGCATTTCATTTGCTGTTTCGGTTTGTTTATAATTGACGGTACGGCGTTTGCCCTTGGAATTCACATAAGTCCCTGTAAATGCCGGGGCTTCGGTTTTTGCCTGCTGCACAGGATCAAGGCTGAGTGTCACTCCCGGACTGCCGGGAAGATACATGAAGCCGGGTGTCTCGGACTTTTCCTTCGACACCATAACCTGCTGCGTCTTGCCGGCCCTGTAATTTATAGTCATGTCAGCTTCCCAAATGCCATCCTCGTTCTGATAAAGCTTTATGGTACTTGGAGTTCCCTGCACATCGCCGGTGTATGTACCTTCAAATGGCGTAGCAACAACCCCCACAACTTCGGCGTTGTCATAATTCTTTACGACCCAGCCACATAGAAAGACACCTCCGGCTGACAGCGCCAGCATAAGCAGAGCGTTTTTAATCAGACCGGATATATGCGAACTGGCATAAGCTGTATTCTCATTGATGTCTTTAACGGGATAATTCATATCTTTGCCGGGAAGAAGGATATGGCGTGTATTGAAAGCGAGTCCGGCCCTGTGACGCTGTTTAATCTCGCTCAAACTTAAATCGGATGATCCGAAACGTTTGCCGATCTTTATAAAAATCTTGCGGCCGAAGAAAATCACCGTTACCAGCAACAGCACAATGACAAGCCACGGCACGACGGGGGCGAGGAATTTGAACAGCACCTCTGTGAGCGCGTATGCTGCGATTCCTCCGAGCGCCATACCGAAGATACCACCGTCGACACAGCAGATTGCCGCGATGATTCCCAGAATAATAGCTGTCACATGCCCGATGGATTTCATTGCATTCTCTATCGGTGTGCTTCCTGTGGTGACCGATAGATATGCCATCGCACCGCAGACACAGA
The DNA here is from genome assembly GCA_017935045.1 of Muribaculaceae bacterium. GTDB lineage: Bacteria > Bacteroidota > Bacteroidia > Bacteroidales > Muribaculaceae > Lepagella. Next base: position 6,896 of record JAGBIJ010000016.1, on the reverse strand, counting down.
GCATCGGAATGAAACACAAAAGGATTGCAAGCACCTGCACTGTGCGCACCTTTGCCCACGCCCGTTTGTTGCGCGACACAGCACCATCGATGTCGGAAGACGGCTGCTTGTTGCACCGTGCCACATAAGAGCTTTTGGTAAGACGGCTGTCGATGAACTCATACATTTCAAGCGCGCGGGCAGTATATGACTTAGACTTATAGTCAGCATTGGGATCTTCCTGAAAGAATAGCCCGAGCCAGTGGACAAGGAAGTTCTGCTCCTTTTCGGTGAACGTGGAGAGTTTCACCTTGTCAAGATCTTCGGGTCGTGTAAATGTATGCCCGTGCAGAGTGACGGGCAGGACACTCCCATACCATCCGGCAAGAATCTTCAGTCCGGCTGTCTCGGCTCCGTAAGGCGCAGCCTTCTTCTTGTTGTCCGCCGAGTCAAGCTCCATGCAATAGTTTGCATAGCTGATCTGCTTCTGGTATTTCTCTTTGGAAAGCAGATATGCCTCAAGACTGGAACCCTTAAATTTTTTCCAGTCTACCAGTTCGATATATTCGCCTGTTTCAACACGCCGGCATTCCTGCTGAGCAATGAATTCCGCTATCTTTTCGGGGGTTGACAACTTTGAATTGTCAAGCGGCACATCGTCGAATCCGATACCGGGCAACATGGCATAATGCACAAGGGCGTCACTGTCCACATCACCGCCATGTTTCGAAAGCATGGTTCTTGCGCGACCGCACATCACAGGGTCTACATTCTCAAGCCACTGCAGGAAGTCACATCTTGACTGATAGTAGAAATAGATACCGTCGGCGGATTTGAACGCCTCCAGATATTCTGCAAGATTCCGCACATTCCGGCATACTTTCCCGTTATTCTTGACAGGCACCGGATAAGGGAGAGTCTTGTCAAGGCGGAACGCCAGCTCAAATATCAGCGATGCACTTTTGCTTGCGCCCTTGGCGGCAAGTTGCTTTATATCGTTGCCAAGACCGACAGCACGGCAGTATGCCCATATCTTTTCCTCATAACTGCCTACAGCATTCTTATAGACAGTTGCGTTGCTGAAAAGTTCCTTTGCAAGTTGCTCCTGCGTTGAAATAGCGTCGCCCTTCACTCCGTAGAACGGCATGTCGGGAATAAGTTCAAGACATGCCGCATATAATCCGGTATCGGTGTTCGACGGATACTCCATCTCAGTTATTTCGCGCATCCGCATTGCCATTTCGGGGCGTCCGGCTTCCTTAAGCCAGTCGGCTATCATGTTGCCGTACAGATATTTCTTGGCAAGCTTCTGATTATCCCACATCATTGCGCCGAGTTCCTCGTGATTGTGGGCTATCAGATTTTTTTCACCGCTGAAAACAATCCTGTATTCGGCGGCCACATTATCGGCGGCTGTGTCGTGGTAGATTATCTCACCGGATGCCCAGCGCTTGATGTCCTCGAAACCAGCGCGTTTTTCAGGATTATTGCGCGTCAGAGCCTTGATAAGCGAAAGCATATGCTCGCTCATCTCCTTGCGGCCCGGGTAAGGCAATTCCTCGTCGAGTTTCTGACTGACCAGTTGCTGCTCGTCGGCAATGAACAGACCTTCCCCTCGCCATAGAGCCAGCAGCGACATGCCAAGCGAGTAAAAATCCACCCTGGGGTCGACATACCTCACTTGTCCGGGGATTTTGATATATAGTTCCGGAGCCGTATATATTTTGGTTCGCCCGTCGTCGCTGACAGCCCTGCCGTTCTTGTCGAGAATCTTGGCAAAGCCCCAGTCGGTCAGGACGAATCTCGTCCGTGCCTCGTCGGTGAACATGAAATTGGCAGGCTTGATATCACGATGGACTATGCCTTTTCTATGCAGGAAGTCTATGGCTGCCGTCATCTTCAGAGCAATCTCTTTCAGCTGCCCCTCATTGCCTTCGAGCTGTACAGTGGCGAGCGAGCCGCCTGGGCAGAGCTGCATCACCTCATAATCGAAATCTACGCCCTGCTGATCGTCGTGCCATGAGCCGTGGTCGTATATGTCAACAAGCAGTCCGCTGCCACGCAGTTTCATGATTCTGTCGAGTACGGCATGGTCCGGACGGATGCCATACCGGTACATTTTCAGAGCATAGCGCTTCCCGTCGGTCTCGACCTCGAAAATCTTGGCTTCGCCCGACTCCTCGCTGATGACACGCACATTGCGGTACATCACTTTATTAAGCACAAAGGCCGAATAAACGGGCACATCGCAGCGCAACGCAGCTCCTTGCGCTGTGTTGCGAGTGCCTGTATCGCTTTTCTGCGGTCCTCTCTGCCCCCATCCTGGACATGCAGCTTTGGCTGTGTCGCTTTTTTGAGGAGGTGTGTCGCCCCATTTAGGACGATTGACCGATGCGGTGTCGCTCTTCTGCGGAGCAGCACCCCAGTTTTTATTATTCATATCAATATTAGTCAATTACAGATTGTTTGGTCTCCACTTCCTTTTCGAAAAATATCCATTTGCCGCCAAGCTGAGGCTCGGCGCATTCGTTAGGACATTTGTGATAGCAGCCGCAGTAGTTGCACACCCATCCCTGCTTTACGAATTCTATCCGGGTGGTGGTAATGATACGTGCGCTGAAGAAATCGCGCTGTTCCTCGGGAGTGGCAGCCGAATCGGGCAACATGGCATCCATATGCATCTGAAGTTCTGCCATCTTGGCTTTGTAGAGCTTCATGGTGTCCTCAGCCTTCTTTATTTGGAATTGTTTTCGTTCGCGCGTACGGGCAGCGGGAGCCGGTTCATCGGCAGGAGCCGACGGCACCGGCGCATCTGTGATACCGGCGAAGAGATCTTTGTAGGCATCAAGTACCTGACGGTCTGCGTCGCTGTGCGACACACTCCGGTCGGGAGCTTCGTCGTACTGAGCGGTGGTCTCTGCCTCCCGGATCGTCTTTTCCAGTTCCGCCATCTCCCTGACAAGCTGCTCGGCACGCTGGAAATGCGGATCAAATTTAGCATCCGACAATGCTTTCTGCGCCTGCTCGTTGAGAGGCGCAAAGCAGTTCTTGCAGAAGCTACGGAAGTTAAGTGTTCCGCAGTGCGGGCATGTTATACCTTCGCGATTATTGCCGCACTCGGTGCAAAAGCGCATGCCGGGTTCTAGCTCGGTGCCGCAGAAAGTACACCGGTTCTTGTATCTGTCCTTTATATCGGCAGGACGATAGCGGCGGTAGCTCGGCGCCTCCTGCTGTTTCTGTTTTCCCTGGTATAGGGATTTTTCTTTATGCAGTTCCATTGTAGTAGTCAGCATCAGTCAAACATTACTCCGGGATTCATATAGACAGGAGAATTCCATTCAATAGCCCTTTCTGCCAGCGCTGCTTTCTTCGCCGACCAATATGCGAAGCAGAAGCCCATGCCACGCGGCATGCCCAGCAGTTCTTTCGCTATCTGGCGCTCCACCTCGGAAACGACGCGCTCATATTCTTCGCTGCGCTCAACAGGATCAAACTTAAGATGCCGCCTGTGGCGCTTGCAGAAATCCTCCATGGTAATGGACGGATCTATATAGTCGCGCAGCATACGAAGCTCTTTGTCGTTTGCGGCGTCGCCAGGGTTCAGGCTTGCAATTTCTTCACGCACAGCTATGCAGAGGCGGGGACACTCCGTCTCTATCATCTGGTCGAGCATTTGGCTGAGAAGACCGGCTTTATCTGTAGGTGTCTCGTATTCTCCCGGATAAGTGTCGGGTAAGGATTGCATCAGCCCGAAGGCTTCGCGACATAGCTCTATGTTTTTCCAACTATCCCCCATCGAGTTATAATTCTTCACCATCTTGCGGAAGATGGTTCCTAGTTCCTTTATTGTTTTATCCATATATACATAATATACATATAAATCTGTTGTCAGGTAAATCTGTTGTCAGGCATTATAATATTTTTCAGGCTTATCACGGTATTCATTCGGTGTGCAGCCCTTGAGATTCTTGAAAATACGGTAGAAGGACGACTTGGAGTTAAAGCCGCTTTCCTGTGCTATGGTTTCGAGCGGCATATCGGTGGTATTCAGCAACTCGCAGGCATGTTTTATGCGGAGCTGATTCACATAACTGAAGAATGTTGACTGCCTGTTGCGGTTGAACCAGTTACTGACATACGTGCGGTTACTTCCTATCTGCCGGGCGACATCGGAAATCTTCAGCGTTGGCACGAGATATGCACGCTCTACCAGCATCAGCTGTTCAATGCGAAAGCCTATTTCGTCAGTTTCCTCGGTGACTTCTGCTGCCGGTTCATCACTCGGCACTTCTGCGACAGACAGCTCGGAGATGACGGATTCGTGGCGATAGATGACGGACAAGATGAACATCCAGATTATCATAGTACCTATCATGTACACATATTCAAGATAGAAATTGACCATCAGACTGTCTATCACCCAGAGTGTTAAAATAATAAAGAACAAGCCTAAAATTGTACGCAGCCAGTTGAGATTTATATTCTCATCGTAGGAGAACCGTTCGCGAAGCATTTTGTGATATTTGGGAATCGTCATCAGCGTCCACACAGCATAGTACAGACCATAGACCGCCGACCAGCATACAAGGATATCATAGAAAATCTCAATACGGGTAATCCATAGCATAACAGGCAGCAGGACAAACGGGGCCTCATGGAGCATCATAGTCTTATAAGTGAGATGTCCGGGGCGGCATAGCTCAATCAGGATAAAAGCATAGAACGGCTCGGCAATCATGTCCATGGAGGTCATCAGAATCCAGCTCCAGTCCTTGCCGCTGATTTCTTTATTGAGAAAGAATAGGTCTTTGACAAGCGAGACGCTTACTATCAGCATCAGCACCATCACAAGCCTTGAAAGCATATCGGTGCCGCGGCGCCAGAAGAACCATGCCATCATGGCATAGAACATCGTGCACAGCCCGTAGGTGTAAAAGAGTATTTCTCTCTCCATTGCGTTTACTCAGAGTTTTTTATTCCAGAAGCCTGTCAAAAGGCGTCACCACAAAATCATCGGTTATCTCCATTCTGTGCTTGGAGAAATAGGCATAGTTCATCTGATACCACTGACCGCCAATCTTACCATAATACTCGTCCTCGCCGCAGAGCAACAGCACAAAACCAATAAAAGTGAGCACTGCGATTGCCATCCCGACGAGACAGTAGAGCGCAAGTATGGCGGCTGTAGTCACGATATAAAACGGTGCCGCCACAAGGGCTGACAGGGCATCCAGATTGATTAAGCTCCGGATAAGCATGGCAACAACCGGAAGACAGAGAATAAGTCCGGCTATAATATTTGCCAAAGGAGGATATTTGAAATCGAAATAATATCCTACCACCCATATAATGAAATATAGCACGCCGAACAACGGGATTTTTGTCCACCATCCGGCTTTATAGTCATAGTTCCTATCGGATTGTATAACAAACAGGATATAGCTCGTCATCTTCATCTGACCGAAAAGACCGAACGCTATTAGAAACACATACAGCCATGCCTTAGGCCACCATACATTGTTGATGTCGCAAAAGCCAAGAGGATCCGGACTGCCGAAAACATACATTATTTCCAATAACCCAAGAGCCATTGTGCCCAGATAATACAGCCAGAACCATAAGTTTCCAAACCGAATGTTACCCCTGAGAAGCAAGAATGAGACATAGAGGACGATAAAAAGCCACACTGCAATATTGAAACATCTGTCGGGAGGTAACAAGGTTCTGTCTTTCAGAAAATTGAAATCTGGAAGCGCCTCCATAATGCGGTCGGTGGAGAAATAATACCCCAAAGTGCCCCATTTGCCATGAGTCTCGTCAAGATTGACCCACGCAGGTAATGTGGCAGCGATATCTTCACTGAATGCAAGCGAATTGAGTTGTGCGTAGCAAGTATCACCCTTGAATACCACCTTTGCCCAGAATCCGTCGTGCCCGGCATATTCAAGCCGGGCTGTCTTGCCGAGTCTGTGCGTGATTTTAGTGTGATTGCCGGGTTTAGCCCTCAGGCACAGTTCTTCATCGGCTACAGTGCAGTAGTCTTTGGCACTGCAATAAGCCAACGAAAGCACTGCCATTACAAGTAGTGTGATAATGCGTTTGTACATAATGTTATTTGTCGGGGTTGCGGTATTAAGTTTAAAGTTACTTGAAACGACGATTTGGCTCTATTATGAAATTTGTAATAGGTCCACGCGTTCCGTACTGGTTACAAAGTTACTTAAATTACTTGAATTATTGCTACCGGGCCAAATAAAAGTAGTCTCACATCGTCTATTGCGAGTGTCAAAACAACAATTTACTATCTCATGGCGATATTATACTTATTATTAATAACACTACTGTCCGCTAAAAATGGACGGAGTTAAAAATTAAATAAATTGGTTCACTTGAATCACAAAGAATATTTACATTTATGAAATTCGATTTGTCGAAGAGGTCTCTGAGACTGGTCTTGTCAGTCAACGAGATTCTGAGAATCTGAAGGACTTCGTAGATGCTCCGCTCCAGTTTCATGTCGTGCTGTACTATTGCTACAAGATAATAAGTGATTATGGCACAATGATTTGGATACGGACAGCATTATCCGATGTTCCCCAAAACTTCTTGACACGCACATGCTGTTTGATCCATTTGAAGAACAGTTCTACGCTCCAACGGTTGCGGTAAAGCTCTGCGATTGTTTCGGCTGATGCCGTCAGATTGTTGGTCAGGAAGATGTATCTGGTTCCATCTTCCGGGTCGATGCATACCACCTTCCGCAGTTTCTCCGGGTAATCCTTTGCGCTTTATAAACCGTGAAGTAACCGATTGCATCCGAAACCACATTTGGAGGAAGCCTCCGTTTCCATGTCACAGGCTTGAATCGGACATTGGTTTTTCGCCCTGACGACGAAGAATGCTCCTATGCGGTCGAT
>JAGBIJ010000015.1 GCA_017935045.1 Muribaculaceae bacterium | reverse complement strand
GGGTGTCGTGTGTCTCGTCGTTTGTCAGCAATAATTGCCACCGGTATCTTGAAGGTATGTTTCAGTGTTATGCCTACTTTAAAGGAAGCGAGAAATATATGGTCGTGGCTTTGTGGCCCACAGATCTATACAAAGACGTGGGCGAATTGGAGCAGGGGCTGTCAGGACGTTTTCACAGCCGCCTGAGCCAATCACGCGAGCGAATCTTTGTGGTAACTGTCAATCTTACCGCCGGCAAGATAGAGAAGGTGGAATTTTAGTAAACCCATAATAACGTAATGCGAAAAAACACTTATTCATATAACAGCAAAGATTATAGTTATTGCTGTAATCTGGAAGAAATGAAGATTTGTGGATTAACAGAAACTGCAGAAAGAATAGGTGGTGGTGGTACTATATTTTGGAGTATGGATAATAACTCTATCGGGCAATTTGCCAATCACAGTGTTAGACCTTCTGCAATTGGGTTAGCCCACGAACTTGGCCATGCTTATGATGGTGTGAATGGTAATCTATATCCTCCGGACGAATACGACAATTATAATCCTCGCTATAAAAATATTCTCAAGTCAGAATGGAACGCGGTTTTTCATGAAAATATGATACGTAAAGATCTCAAGATTCCATTGCGTCAGTATTATTATCAACAAGAGGATGAAAATGGTTTACAACAGGGTAGCGGATATAGAATGACAAATAAAAACAATCCTGTAAGATATGTACCGTTCTCGTCATCTAAACCTAAAAGAGCGAATGAATAAAAGAATGAATAAAATATGGAGCTGCTACAGATCGAACTTCGTGATTGTATTATCAATATTGATATATTCTTCCTTTTTTTCTAAAGGGGAGGAAATAGTCAAACTCGATAAATGGAATATGCAGGTTGTCAATCAATCAGGAGAGCGTATCACACGAGACGGGATAACCTGGGTATTGGCTCCATGGTATGCCGTGGATGACGTGAAATACAATGAAATGTACGGACTAAAAAGTATCAGAGGCGCTCGGTTCACGCCGGAACTTGCGGATGTGCTTGAGGCTGATGATATAATCGAACGGAAGATAAGAGATAAATATATAGAAACTATGGGACGTATTCCGGCCTGCGTAGATCACTTGAAGGAGTGGAACAGGTATTGTATCGGGTACAGAAACGAGAAGAATGAAAGAGTGATAATTATCTGTTATTCGAGTCGGAACGAACCTGCATTGATGGACGAATTGAATAGATATCTTGCGCCCGTCGGCATATTAACTGAGGATGTCGATTCGAAAATAGAAGGAATGTTTGGTATCAGTGTTCAGGTCAACCTTGTCACTAAGGAAATTGTGAACATTAAACATGAAGGATAATGAAGGCGCGTGTAGATATTATATTCAAATGGTTTATCGTTTTGGTATTTTGCTGTGTCAGTATCAATAATTATGGTCAGAAGGTGCCTGAAGGATGGAATATGGCAACCCTTGCGTTTCCATATTGTACGGTTGAGATGCCTGTGCCGAAGGATACCGGGTTTGCTGTTTCTTTTTCTGAGGTGGGAGGGCGCTATGAACGCTCATATACCGACAAGCGTAAAGAGATTTCCACCACTTTGGTATGGGGCGATATGTCTATGTCCAAACTATTGAAAGGCAATGGATGGGTGACGAATGTTTTGACAGACAATGATACAATTTTCATGCAGGAAGTCACGCCAGTCTATAAGAATGATACTTGTTTCCAATGTTATAAAATCTGGCTTCGCATCGGTCTCGGAGTTGTAGTCAGCACTCCGGTACGGAATAAAAATCTGTGTCATCAGCTGATAGATATGGTAAGGATAATCCCGGGCTTCAATAGGAAGCATCTGCTTGTCGATTTGCTGGAGCCGGAGACAGGAACTCTGGAATGTATGCGTCGTGAGGAAATAGACGGCCACAAATGGTTCGTTTTCGGAACAGGAGGCAGCCGGCAGGATATGGAAGAAGTCTATAGGATTATGACTGAGAATTTTGGCAGCATAGTAGCTGAGTCGTTGCCATACGTACATGCTAACGCTAAACGGTATCTTGAAGGGATATTTCAATGCCGTAGCCATACGGTTGATGGCAATCGGTATATGGTAGTGGCGTTATGGCCTACGGATCTATATAGCGATACAAGTGATTTGGAGAAGGAATTGTCAGAACGTTTTCACAGCCGCCTGAGCCATTCACGCGAGCGCATCTTTGTGGTAACTGTCAATCTTACCGCCGGCAAGATAGAGAAGGTGGAATTTTAGCGGGGAGAATGTGGCGGTGTCGGCTTTTTTTTGTAAATTTGCAGTCTGATAGTAGACCAATTACTGTGAGTTTTACCTACATACCCTTATAATTATGAAACAGCCAGATCGTCTCCTCGCAGAAAAACTCCTGCAAATCAATGCTATAAATCTTCAGCCGAGCAATCCGTTCACGTGGGCTTCGGGCTGGAATTCCCCTATATATACCGACAACCGAAAGACACTCTCCTACCCCGACATACGCTCGTTCATCAAGGTGGAACTGAGCCGCATCATCCTCGAGAATTTCTCCGAGGCCGACGCTATAGCCGGCGTGGCCACGGGCGCCATAGCCATGGGCGCGCTGATAGCCGACGAGCTCAACCTGCCTTACGTCTATGTGCGCTCCACACCGAAGGACCACGGCCTGGAGAATCTGATCGAAGGCAATATCAAGCCCGGCCAGAAGGTAGTGGTAATCGAAGACCTCATCAGCACGGGCGGTTCGTCGCTCAAGGCTGTGGAGGCTATCAGGGCGGCCGGTTGCGAAGTAGTGGGCATGTGCGCGCTGTTCTCCTATGAGTTCCCCGTAAGTGTGAAGCGCTTCCGCGAGGCCAACGTGAACCTCATCACTCTGTCCAACTACACCGCCATGCTCGATGCGGCTCTGGAGACCAATTATATCAAGGAGTCCGACCTGGAGACTCTGCGCGAATGGCGCAAAGACCCGGCCAACTGGACTCCCGGCACAGTAAATCCCGAACATAACGCTCTCTGATACAGACTATGGCATCGGAATTCAAAAGCCGCGCGGTAGAGCTGCAGGCACCCGTACAGCAGGTGTACGACAAATTTTCCAATCTTGAAAATCTGCGCAACCTGATAGAGAGCCTGCCTGCCGACCGTATCCCGGCCGACAAGCGTGCCCAGCTGGAAAAGCTGGAAATCACGGCCGACAGCATAACAGTACAGGGCGGCCCTACCGGCGCCGTCACACTCCGGATAGACCGTCTGGTAGAGCCTGAGCTTATCTCTCTGCGCCCCGACAGTCTGCCCATCGACCTGAGCCTGCAGCTGCGACTCAAGGCCGACGGCCCGGACAAGACAGAGGCTGTGGCCGCAATAGAGGCCGATATACCATTGATGCTGCGTCCCATGGTCAAGGGACCGCTGCAACAGATTACCGACCAGTTTGCCAACATGCTGGCCGCAATACCTTTCGGAGAGTGATAGTATGGGCCGTAGGCTGAAAAAAATATCATGCTTGAACGCGGGCGCAATAATTGTGTCCGCGCTTTGCGCCATGACTATGCCGGCCTGCGACTCTCTGGACGACAACCGCATACCCGCCATGAATGTCCAGATCGTACTCAACAACCCCGGGCTGTGGAACACTTACGGCGTCTCCGGCTACGGACAATACAACGAGTTTATACGTCAGACACGCCAGCCGGCCAATTTTTTCTTTACAGAGACCACATATACCGGATTCGGCGGTGTGCTGCTGGTCATGGGCATGGATCCCTTCTCAGCCGGAGACGTAGTGCCGCTGGCCTACGATCTGGCCTGTCCGGTAGAGTGCAAGGAGTACATCAGGGTAGTCTACGACACTGACCGCCTCGACGCCCGGTGTCCCGTCTGCGGCTCACGCTACGATGTGCTGATGAGCGGGGGCGCCCCGACAGCCGGACCGGCGCTGACCGGCAGCGTGAAATACGGACTGCAGAGATATACAGTCAATCCCTCGGGAGGAGGATACGTGATTGCCCGCTGAGGGGTCTGACCTATGGAGATGCTCGTGTTTACCATACTGAAAGCTGTCATCATCGGCATAGTCATTTCCGCGCCTATGGGTCCGGTGGGGGTGCTGTGCATACAGCGCACTCTTGACCGCGGGCGCCGGGCCGGATTCTATACCGGCGTCGGGGCGGCGATATCCGATTTATGCTACTGCCTGATTACGGCTTTCGGGCTGTCGCTGATAGAAGAATTTCTGACTAACCATCAGGACGTGATACAGCTTATCGGCTCGCTGGTGCTCGTCGGCTTCGGAGTCTACCTGTTCCGCAAGAATCCGGTGGCCAATCTGCGCAAGACCTCGCGCACCACTGCATCTCCAAAAGCCGACATACTGACCGGATTCCTGTTTACCGTTTCCAATCCGCTGATTATATTCCTGATTATAGGTCTTTTCGCGCGCTTCAACTTTCTGGACTCCGCAATGCAGATTTACCATCATATATCGGGCTTTCTGTTTATCATGGCAGGAGCGCTCGCATGGTGGTGGTTCATCACGTGGGCCATCAATAAAATCCGGTCCCATTTCAATCTGCGCTCCATGTGGCTGATAAACCGCATTACCGGCACCATCATCTTCATCTTCGCGGCTGCCGGCATACTGACTTCGGCCAGCAATCTGCTCAACTGACCATCTTCCCGATTCCTCTATGCGCCGTCTGCCACTTATCATCGCCCTGATATGCATACCTGCGGCTCTGCACGCCGACATGCTGTACTTCGGAACAGGCGACTGCCCCTCTTACGTCGCATTGCCGCCGCTGGCCGACCATGCCCTGTCCTGGAACGCCGAATTGCAGACCGCACGCCCTGCCCGGACTCCTATACGCTTCATGCTCATCAATGACCGTGCCGACACCCTGTCGCTGACACTCACACCGCGTCCCGCCTCTGACCCGGTATACGGCAAGGACATGATGGAGATAGCCTGGAGCTGCCCATCCGGAAATGGCTCTGACACAGCCGCCGCGTCGGCCAACCATCTGAACGCCGGAAAAGCTGAGATATTCCGCATCGATACCAATTCCGGCGCCACAGGAGAGCCGGAAGTGGCTCTGATATGCGGCGGCAAGCAGATATGGCGTCTTGCCGGAGAGCCGGCAGCCGCTTTTCTCGGACCTGACGCACCGCGCCTCGACGCCCTGAAGATAGAGGCGGAAGGACTGCGGACACAGCGTATGAGCATAAGATATATGCCGGAAAACACACCTTTTACCTCTGCGCCGATCGTCAAGACTGATATAGAGGCGGCGTTGGACGGAGCTTCGGGATGCTGCGGATATTGGGAGCAGCTTGACTACACGGCAGACAGCGGCCGCCTGCTGCCCGGAGGCCGCTACTCGCTGGCCGTAATACCTGAAGGGTCGGACCTGAAGATAATCTATCTGGACGGAGCGGGCATAAATCCGGGCCGATGGAGAGCGGGCATGACCAAGGGATACATGCGCCCCACGCCGGTAGCCACAGTCTATCGCGTTACCTGGTACGACGCCAACGGCGAAGCGCTGCCGGGCGACGGCGAGGCTCAGTATCTCGCCCCCTCGCAGCTGACAATTACCTTTCCGCGCCTCGATTCATCCATACGCTTCGTACGCGGCCTGAAAAAATAATCCGTGACAGATAGAACAATACGCCTCCTTCCGGCGTATGAACGATATAGACTATTTCTAAAAAAACGGATACTATGAAGACACGCAAACCACTGCTTATTATTTCAGGATGCATGCTCGCCCTGCTGCCGCTGCTGACATCATGTGGCTCCACACGTGCCTACTGGGGCGTGGAACAGGATTATGAATACTACACTCCGGGGTATCGCCACTCCCCTCCCGGACACCACAAGTATCATAAATATCACAAAAAACCCAAAAAGTGTAAACACCACAAGCCGCCGAAACACCACAAGCGCCACAAACACCATCACGATGATGACGATTGAAAATAAGTCGGCTGCAAGCGTACGTCTGTGCCTTATTTTCGCTAACTTTGCATCGTCAAAACCATTCTGCCGATGCGCATATCAAAAGTTATCCTCTCTCTTATCTTCCTCATATTTCCGGCGCTCTGTCCGGCACACCGCCTGCGGGCAGTCAGTTTTGAACCGGCTGCCGACATACTCCACGGCAAACTGCTGCGTAAAGACGCCAACGGAGTGGAAGCCGCTATGATCAAGGTCATGCTGCCGATTCCGGGCGCGGAGTTCGACGGGAATCTCATAGGCGACCCGGAATTCCATGCCAATGAATACTGGGTATGGCTTGAAGCCGGAGGCGACGGCACACGCATGTTCGACATACATTGTCCCGGAGCCGAGACACTGCGCGTATATTTCGACGAAATAAGCGACATAGTCAAGCCGGCAAGCAGGCAGGTCTACACTCTGCGCCTCGACATACCCGAAAGCGTCTACGGCCTGGCAGCCCTGCGCGACACCGGCCTGCGCGGCACAGTCATCGACATCACATACCGGCCCGTAGGCGCAGACGTGCGCCTTATACGCGATGGACAGACACGCGCTTCCGGTAAAACACCGCTCATGCTGTCGGACATCATAGAGGGAACATACGCCGTCATAATCGAGGCGCCGGGGTATCATACGGCTTTGCTCGACGCTACTGTCAAGCCGGGGCACCCGGTATCTCTGACCGGCACACTGACGGGCGACGATGTATCGCCGGAAGTGGCTGCCATCATAGCCACTCCCAGACAAGGCACCCCGCAGCAGCGCGAACGCTACCAGACGATGATCCGGCGCATGAACCAGAACGACCCAGATTCTCTGCTATCCGCCGGCGACGAGATGACGCGACTGACAGAAGAGCGTTATCCGCCGGCTCTGGAGCTGGCCGGTCTGGGCGCCTATTATTCCCAGGATTACGCCAAGGCGGTCGCACTCTATCAGGCTGCCGCCGAAGGCGGCGAGCCCGAAGGAATGGTATCGCTGGGCCACTGCTTCTACCACGGCTACGGTCTGCGCCAGGACTACCGCGAGGCATTCAAATGGGAGGAGGCGGCCGCCAGGCTCGGCAACGCCACCGGCATGTACAACATAGCGGAGATGTACGAGACCGGCAAAGGGGTGCGGGCCGATTTCAGCAGAGCCCTGGAGTGGTATCTGCGTGCGGCAGCGGCAGGCCTCGACCTCAAGTCCTATCCCCTCTCCGACAAAGCGCGCGACTCACTGCGCCGCTATGGCCTCGCCCTCTGACTTCTCATGGATTCAGTCGCCCTGCTATCTTTACTCCGACGAGGTAAAGGAGATACATCGGCAGCGACACGCAGACAAGCGTAAAGAGATCCGGAGGCGTGATGATGGCGGCGATGACAAGTATGACTATGAACGCATGGCGCCGGTAACGGGCGAGTATCGCGCCGCTTACAAGTCCCATTTTAGCCAGAAAGTAGCAGATGACCGGCAACTGGAACACAAGACCCATCATAAAAGAGAGTGTGGTAAAGGTAGAGATATATGACTCCAGCGTGATGGTGTTCTCTATGCCGGGACTTACCTGATATGTGGCCAGAAACTGAAAGGAAATCGGGAACAGGATAAAATAGCTCATGGCCAGTCCCATAAGGAACAAGGCATATATCCAGGCGGCTATGCGGACCGAATAACGCCGCTCCTCCTCGTAGAGAGCGGGAGATATGAACCGAAACAGCTCAAAAACTATATAAGGAGAGGCGAGCAGCAGACCCAGGTACAGCGATGTGGAGATGTGAATCATAAACTGCGAGCTTAGCTCAGTGCTTATCAGCTTTATGTCGTAGTTCTGAAAATGGAAATCCCATCCGGCGCCCCGGGCGGCCCGCTCCAGCAGGCGGAATGTGATGAAACGGTTGGAATCGGGAGCTAACAGCAATGCGAAGACCTTGTCTTTGAGACAGAATATGGCCACTGCAAGCGTGCCGGCTACAGCGAGTACGCGCATAAGCATGGAGCGGAGCACCTCAAGATGTCCGCCCATACTCATCAACGCGCTGTCCTGATCAGTCTTTTTGCTCATGCTCGTCGCACTTCGTAGCGGCAGCTTCGCCGTCACGCTTTACGGATTCGGATGCCGTCTCGGAAACACCGGTCACGCCGCTATTGCCGGAAGAGTCGCTGTCTGCCTTGTCCTCGTCATCTTCATCAGGCAGATCCTCGCGCAGCCCCTGCTTGAAGCTCTTGACACCCTGGCCCATGCTTTTCATCAGACCGGGAATCTTCTTGCCGCCGAACAGCAGCAGAATGGCGCCGCCTATCACTATCAGCTCCGTTGTGCCTATCATGCCGAGTATCATGTTCAGTCGGGGATTACGAGATAAATGTCATTGGTATTGAAGTCTATCTCCCAGTTGCCGTCGGGAGCCGATTCCCATCCATAGCGGGCCGATGTCGTATCCCACCACTGCTGGAAGCGAGTGCCGGTGGCACCCATGTCGGCCACGAGTTTCTCGTAAAGCTCCGCATTGTCCGGAGTCAGTATGCGGGCCAGTTCGGTCAAGCCGTTGCGACGCTCAAACAGAGCGAGAATCTCCTGCTTCTCCTGTTCGGTCACATTTCCTACTTTTCTTTTCATCTTGATACTTTTTCAAAAGGGTCTGTATAATCCAGTTTTTCAATCTCATTAAACATATTACCAGGGGCCGCGGCGTCCATGCGCTCCTTGAGGCGGCGCGAAGCCTCGCGCTCGGCGTGGGCGGTCAGGCACTGGCCGCGGCCTGGCGTGTTGACCTCCAGCGTTCGCTTGCGGTTGAGCCAGACACAGCGGCGGCAGTGCCAGGCGTCGCAGCTGCGGCATATAGGCGCGTGGCTCAGGGCGTAGAGCTGCGCGTTGGGCACTTCAATGCCCGCGTCGGGGTCGCCCACAGGGCTGTCCCCCTCCAGATAGAAGGCCGGGCAGATATAAAACTTGCCGTCAGGGGCGAGCGTGACGGTCTCGGCGCCGGCGTTACAGTTGTTCATCTGCTTTAGCATCAGACGGTCAGTCAGCAGATTGAGCTGCACGAAGTGACCACGGGCATATTCCTCCTTCACAGTCTCGCCCAAACGGTCGAGCGCATCGGCGTAAGCCGGCAGCTCCTCAGGAACAGCCGTATGGCTGTCGGTCAGCGAGACATTCAGGCGCGTGACGCGGCGCAGCAGCGCAGAGAGAGCCTCAACGGAGTCGCACAGCTCTGCGCGCGATATGCGCACGCAGACGGTGTCGCCCTCCTTGACCTCATCGGCGCGGTCGAGCGAAGGGAGAACAACAATGTCGGCCTCGTCCGTCACACCCACGGGAGCGACCTTGGCGTGATCCACGCTCTCTATCAACTCCACGTACTCAGAGGGCAGTGCGTAGTCGGGATAAAGGAATTGCACGGTCATGTTCTCGCACATGGCCATACGCAGCGCTTTGCGCAGAGCCTCAACGGAAATCAGCTTCCGCTCGGCGCGCGTGTTGGGGTAATGGCAGAAGGAGGCGGAGGTGTCGCACAACTGCACTATCATGTATTTCAGCATAATGTCAACAGGTCAGAGAGGCGTTGGCCTCAGGTTTGTTTTTCTCGTATTCCTCTTTCTTTCCCTCCAGCTCCAGCTTACGGAAAAGCTTGTTCCAGTAATAATTATTGGCACGCACGCGAGCCTTGTGCATCAAGCAGATAGCAGTGGAGCGCTGATAGATGGTGTCGGTATCGGCAGCATCGTAATTCTCCCCCTGGCACCACGCGCAGCCGCTGGCCACCTCGCAGTCGATACACTTCTGCGGGCTCTGGGTCAGCCTGTCGAGGGTCAGGAAGGGGCGCAGCTTGTCTTGGTCTATGCCGTCGCGCACATTGCCGATGATCAGCGGCTTCTTGCTGCGCAGCGAGTAGGCGGCGAAGCGTGTGCAGGGATAGAAATTGCCGGCAGCGTCCACAGCGAGCATCATGCCCGCGCCGCACCAGTTCTGGTTCTCAAGCTCCGGATCGAGAGGCTTGCCTATGTTCTCGGAGAAGAAAGAGCAGGAGCAGCTCTCATACCAGCCGCCGTCGATGATGGCGTCAGCCAGCTCCATCAGCTGGTCTTCAAACAGGCGGTCGTCTCCCTCCTTCCATACATCCTCGAATACTACATTGATGTTTACCTCGTGGATGCCGAGTCCGTAAAGATGCAGCACCGATTCCTTGATGTAAGGGATGTCGGCTGAGGATATGGTCACTTTCGTGCCGCCGCCGGGGAACTGCTCCAGCCAGAGCGGGATGTTGCGCACCACATCGTCATAGCTGCCGCGCTCCGGGCCTGAACCCTTCCAGATGCGGTTCAGGTCATGCTTGCGGCGCGTGCCGTCGATGGTAATGCCGATGGACAGGTGCGAAAGGTTCTTGTTGATGAAACGCTGCACCTTCTCGCTGTCATAGTTTATGCCGTTAGTCGAGAACGAAAAGCGGTACGAGTCAAACCAGTGATGGTCACGGCGGTACAGCTCCGTCTTGATATAGTCGCATATCCGGTCGATCAGGTCTATTTCCAGGAACGGCTCTCCGCCGATGAAGTCCCAGACTACAGATTCCTGGGGAAACTCCTCCTCTCGGTCGAGCACATAGTCGATAGCCGCCTTGGCCGTCTCCCAGCTCATGCGCTCCTTCTCGTTCTTACCGACAAGGTAGCAATATTTGCAAGCCAGCTGGCAGTCCTTGGTAACGATAAACGTAATGTTCTTCGCTACACCGCCCTGCCAGGGCTCCTCTTGTTTCTTGATTTTCGTATCAGACATTTTAATTAGAATTTACCTATATTCCTACACGTGCTGTAACAATGGCTTGAACATGTGTTAGAACATGTACTTGAGCAAGTACCTATGCAACCGCCGCCACAACCGGACTTGGCTACGTGCTGGCACGAACTTATGCAGCCATCCTGGCATTTCCCTCTGCATGAACTACATTCAACCCTACAGTCGCCGTAACAGCCGAAATCGCAGTCGTTGGCGCAACTCTTAGTACAATCAGCGCCACAGTTTTGAGCACACTTACTGGTGCAATTCCTATTGCAATCATCCTGGCATTGCGCGGAGCATGTCTTATTGCAGTCATTCTGACATTGCTTTGAGCAAGACGAGCCACTGCACCCTGATCCTCCATTATTATAAGAACCGTTGGCGCAGCTTTTGCAGCCTGTGCCGCCATTATTGTAAGAGCCATTGGCGCAGCTTGTACAGCCCGAACCGCCATTATTGTAAGAGCCGTTGGCACAGCTTGTACAGCCTGAGCCGCCATTATTGTACGAGCCGTTGGCGCAGCTTGTACACCCGGTGCTACCGTTGCCCGACTCTTTATCCAAAGCGTCGAGGAGGTCTTCATTGGTATCATTACAAGACATAACCAACGAGCCTAACAAACTTGCACCCAGAAAAGGCAGAGCGCTGCCGGCAACCCGTCTGAAGAAACGGCGACGCGAAATAATATCTCCGTTTTTATCCATAAATCACTATAGTTTACCGAATTTATAAATAAGAGTACCCATCACAGCCAGATTGTTTAATTTGTTTATGTCGAGGTCTTTGAGGGCATCCATAAAATCATATTCAACATTTACGCCTATGCCGAATTGCCGGTATTCGAGTTGCAGGCCAGCCGCAACGCCTACCTGAAACGCACCATCGAAATCGTTATAATCGGTGCTTACTCCATTCAGAGGCATACTCAGCGATACTCCGGCCTTTCCTTTCAACTTGAAATTGGAAACAGGCACACTATAACCTAAGGGCAAGACATTCAGGCCAATATAATTGATACCCATATTGGCCGCGCCCAGTTTTTTATACCCGATGGATAATTCCGAATACCAGTTGCGGGGAATAAATGACACCTGATTATTGAAATCAAGCTGCAGGACAGCGTCTACGCCGTATGCGAAATCGCCTGTACAGTCGCCTTCATTCCATAAGAAATTAGACCATCCGAGATTGACCTGGCCGGCCAAATAAATACTTATGTCAGAGGTATGCAGCGCATTGGATTCAAACAGCATGTGAACCCGGCTATCCTTATCCTCATCATGGCTAACGCTGTCACTGTCCGTATCGGCGTCAGTCTTGATTTCTTCCTTGGTCTCATTGACCACGGTATCGTCAGTAACCTGTTCATGCTCGACACGTTCGTTTGTTTCTTCGATACGGGTCAGATATTGAACCGCGACATAACCGGTACGTGCGCCGTCCAAAGATACTTTTGCCCACTTCCCCTGCACCGACAGCACTTCTACTGTCTGGCCGGAAGACAGGCGAGCCATCACTTTGCCTTTGGCAGACGGGGCATTGCGCACGTTGAGCGTAGACCGCGCAGTCACTTGATAAGTGTCCGCGCGCGCCGCCATAACAGAGGCGGCACACAGCGCAATCGTTAATAATATATGTTGTAACTTCATATTTAAGTTTTTAATGATTTGAAACATATTTAGATGTAAGTCCAAATCCATTCAGGTTTTATCTGTCACAGCTAAAGCAGGCAAGTCAGTAATGCTGTTTTCTCATTTCTTATTGCCGTTGCCCTCAACAACTTTACAATCATTACGACATGAGGAACGGCATATTCGCATGCATGACTTGTCGCATGCGAATCCGCAGTTGAACTTGCAAGTATTATAGCAAGTGCCTTTACAGAACCCGGCACAACGATCCACACACGAAGCAGCACAAGTTGCGGTACATCCGTCAATATGGCACATATATCGGCATGTGTGATTGCACGATACGCGGCATGATGACGCGCAGCCATTCTTGCAATTTGGAATAGCATCGGCAAACAGAACGCTCGGAGCCGACAGGGTTATCGCCAGAATCGGCAAAATCCGGCCAATCGCTTGCTTGAGAAATCTTCGCCTGTCAATCATAATTAATTAATTGTGATTTTTTAGCAATATTTTTTATGTAATAAATGCTTACAAAATCGGCATCAATGTCTCGTCCTGATATCAAAAGATTCAGGACGAGACATACATGTCTTACATGAACAGATTGTGATTATCTGCTGGAGCCTCTGCATGTATTTTTACATGTACCTTCGCAGTTATCTCTACAAAGGCCACGACAGGTAATACCGCAATTTGCACCTGAGCAAGCAGTACATCTGCCGCTCTCCATTCCATTCTCTGAAGCTATAGCCTTCAGAGGAGTGTTAGCAAGCACGACAGCACCGAGGATGGGGAGGGCTGCCTTGGCGGCTTTGCGGAAAAATTCGCGGCGGCTCTGGAGACCGTCTTCTCTTTTTTCTTTCATAATTTTGATTTTTATAGTTAATAATAAGCTGAAATTAGGTCAGCAACACTTTTATTTCAATCTGGAATTAAATGTACATACGACTTATACCGGCCTTTACCACCGCAATAGCCGCAATCTTCTTTTCCCGTGCCATCGCAAACAGGACATGCGTGCCGTATCTTTTCGCGCACCATGCCGTGTTCACAATTCTTGCACGTCACTTTCCCCCGATTCTTACATCTGCTACATTCCGTAGGTCCCTTAGGATTGCCCTTGCATACCGGGCACACCACTTCATTCGTACCGTTGCATTTTCTGCATTTTACGTATTCAGTGGTATACGAGAACGCTTTACCGTGACACCTGCGGCAAATACTATATCCTTTGGCATCACACTTGTCACAGTAACGTATTTCGTATTTACCCTGCCCATTGCATTGGCTGCATATAATTGTTCTGTTGCCATTGCAATCAGTACATGTCAATATACCGCTGCCATCGCAATGCTGGCATTTCTCTCGCTTGCCTTTCTTTTCTTTGTAGCCTTTGCCTTTGCATTTCTTGCAGTCGTATGTGCCCGCTTCCTTGCATTTCTTGCAGGCGACCATACCTCGGCCTTCGCATTTTTCACACGTATATCGCTCACTCCTGTAAGACTGCGCGGAAAGCGTCTGCGGCGCGAGCAGCAGAAAAAGAGATAATAAAATGTAGGATAAAGTGCTGGCAGACATGGGAAACGGAGTTAACTGTTGTGATACCTGTACTCGTTATCCCTATCGGCCGCCGGCATGCCGCCGGTCAGCGTAAACGCTTTGAAAATGTTTATCATCAGGTTTTGCGGTCAACCCGTCTCCCCTGGGCTGTAGAAAAAGTTTGGACATAAAAAAGGCGCAGGAGTCTGTATAGTCGCTTATCCTAAAGCTCAGGCTCTCGCATTGCCTTCCTAACTGGATAAGCAACCGAGGCAGCCCACGCCGGATATGTATATACAGTACTGCCCGCGCATCCTCAGAGGATGCCACGCACTCAGTACGGGATACCATGCCCACGAAGCCGCTTACAGTTGCCTTGTCTTCAGTCAGGATTCAAATTTGCGAGATTTGAGCTTTAAAAGACAAGACGCTCTATAAACGTCTTTTTTCTTAATCATCTGTCGCAGAGTCTATTCTCTGCTGCCCCACCACTCCCTCCGGAATCGAGGCCGACGCAAAATTAGTCATTTATTTTTAATTTCACAATCTTTAGCTCATTTTTTTGCTTTTTTACTTTTATTGCAAGATTGGTTGGCCGCAATGCCGCAGGAGCTGGCGACTCCGATGGATTACATCAGTGAGTGGTGGATAGTGCCGGGGGACGCGCAGGAGGGATCGGGATAGAGCATGAGGGGGCGGTTCAGAGTCCAGCCACGGGTCATGTTGCGTACGGTCAGGCGGGCCAGCCCGCGGCAAGCGGGCGTCATGGCGCGGAGTATGGCCAGCAGGGCGGACAGGTTGGTAATGCGGTCGCGCGTAAATTCGGCCACGGTATGCCCGGCCATGGTCAGACGGGCATAGATACGGTCGGTGTAGCCGATGTCATGGCGCGTGGTTCTTTTCCCAGGCGTGCCGTCGAGGCGACGCGGTGTGGCGAACAAGGAGGGGGTAGAAAATAAATCAGGTGTCGTATACATTGCTGTGGTGGCAGGGATTGGCCCTGACCTGGTGCAAAGTTACGACACCCGATGTGCTTAAATGAAGCACATTTATGTTAATTTATATTTATACGCATCAGCGTACAGAAAGCGGCACACAGCATGATGGTCAGTGTAATCAGATTGCGTATCATGGTAAACGGTAATTATCAAGGGAGGCTCCGCTTTTTTCACAAGTGGAGCCTCCCGATTAAATATAGTACATATTATTTATTTAGAGTATCAGCGAACCAATACTTTTACGGAGCCTTTGGATGTACGCACCAGATAGATGCCGGCAGGCAGCTCTACGTTGCCGGAAGCCTTGGCTGCCACCAGACGGCCGTCGGCGGCATATACGTCGGCAGTGTCAAACAGATTGATGCAGCCCTCCATACCGAAAGCGACGGGAGCGTCGGAATTGGCCTCAACACCCTTCACGGAAAGAACCTCGGGCGAGGGAATACGCACGCAGTTCTCCACGTAGCCGGTCTTACGGTTTACAATCATCGCTGTAACATAGTAGTGCTTATCAGCGTTTGTAACGCCCGAAAGGTCGAGGGTTGTGCTGAAGCTGTAAGGTTTCTCGGCGCCTTCTACAGTCTTCTCTACAGAAGATGGTATAGAGTTGGCTATCGGCGAATATACGGAACCCATGCGGGCCACGTCATTGTATTTCAAGGGAGTGGGATTGGGGAGATTTTCAAAACCGCCGTATTCCGAAGAAGAAGTGGCACCTGAGTAAGCGTTGGACTGGAAATATGGGCCCAGGTCATCTTCCGTAATGGTATAGGCGATGCCGTAAGGAGCGTTTTCTTCATCAATAGCAAAGTAAGTCTGTACGTTGAGCACGGCCTTGCCGTCCTTGTTCTCTATAGCGCCGGCAATAGAAGCGACAGCGGGAGTGGCATAGAAGATCTGATATGCGTTGAGCAAATTGGCATACGTGGGGTGTACGGGAAGATTGAACATACGGTGGAACGCGGACAGCGGTGCGGAATTAAGCTGGAACTGGCTGTATGGTTTGCCGTCGGAACATACATCCATCGGGTCGACTCCGTTGACATTGCCGTGAACCACAATAGGAGCGAATCGGCCGGAAGCAAGGAACTTGTCACGCATTGACTCCATGCCTACATAACCCACCGGGCAATAGGGGCATTTCACACCCGTCAGTTCTTCTACGAGGACTGTACGCTGGAAGCCCTCTGCCATACAGAGCAGATAGCCGTTGATACGCTGGTCGGCCATACCGTTGGCAGCCTCGCCGTTGATCTTGCTGATATAGGCGCTCCAGGGTATGGTGCCGCCCTCATGGTCGCATACGAATTTGGCCACACCGAAGTCCTTGCCGTCAAAGGCCACATTGCCTTCCTCGGCGGCTACCTCGCATGTCTGTGGTTCCATGCCTTCGATTTCCATAGTAACCTCCACAGAATTCACGCGGTTTGCGCCCTTGTTGGTAAACTGGAAGTCAAGTGCGAACTGCTGGTCGGGAGCTATGGCCAACGGCAGAGAATAGTCATTGATGAAAGCGCGGTTCTGAGGCAGGTTGTCACCTGCTATCTGGGCGCGCACGCAGACGCAACCGGCGATGTTGCCGAAGTCCTTCCATGCATAATTCTCCTGAAGCACGGGAGCGCCGGTATTGGATACACTGCTGAAACGCGACCATACGAGCGAAGCGTAAGAGTTGGGGGCGCGAAGACCGTCGACCACGAGAGCCGCGTCAGCGTTCTGATAGTTGGTGCCCGAAACATTATCATACATCACGCCTACATATATCGTCTTTTCTTCCGTAATGTCAAAAGGCTTCTCAAAGTTTACGGTACTCCACTCGAATCCCTTGTCGCCCAGTGTGCCTTTGCAACTGTAGACGGGGTCTTTCGTAAGGTCGTAAGATACGAAGATTGTGGCTTCGGTCAGGGTGTTGACCCAATTTCCTGTATTCGGATTGCTCTGCGTCATGCTGACGGGGTTGGCTACCTGAAGCGCTACGAGCTGGTTGCCGATGTAATCTTTGACAGTAGACGCGGGAATACCGATTGCCATGCCTATCTGGCCGCCATGGAGAGGTATGGCGTTATAAGGCTCGTCGCAATACGCGAAATTCATTGTAAGGTTCTCCTCCGCAGCACGTGCGGGAGCCTTGAGCGCGGCAGCGTCCTTGGCCGAAACATACTTAATGCTGCCGGTCATATCCGGAAGCTGGCGGGAAACGCCGTCAGTCATGCCTGACGGCCACAAGCCTGGGGAGGCCCAGAGAGCGCTGGCTGAAAGTAATGCAGCTGAAATAAGGTAGATTTTTTTCATGATTGGATTACAATAAAGTTGTGTTTCAAGTCACAAAATTAAGATATAAAAGTTGAAATTCCAAAATTACTTAATAAAAAAGTGGACTGCGAAGGCAAAAAAATGGTCTGTAGGCGCCCCTGCGATGTCTGTTCGGGAAATTTTAGCTAACTTTGCGGAGATTTTTACTCTACTCTATGAAACTGACCACCCGGGCGGCCGGCGCCCTGTACACAGCCGGAATACATCTTTACCAGGGTGCGTTGCGGCTGGCCGCTCTACGTGTGGACAAGGCGGCCGACATGCTGCGTGGCCGACGCGACACCATCGCCGCTCTGCGCGCATTGCCTCAGCAGGGGCAGCGCGTATGGCTGCACGCGGCATCACTGGGAGAATTCGAGCAGGGGCGCCCGCTGATGGAGTGGCTGCGACGCGAGCGGCCCGATACCCGCATCATACTCAGTTTCTACTCGCCTTCCGGGTACCGTGTGCGGCGCGACTGGCCCGGCGCCGATGCCGTGGTATATCTGCCGGCCGACACACCCCGCGCCGCGCGCGCTTTCATCGACACGCTGCAGCCCGATATGGCCATATTCGTGAAATACGAGTTCTGGGCCAACTTTCTGTTCGCTCTGAGAGACAGGCAGATACCGATCTATCTTATTTCCGGCATATTCCGTCCCGGACAGCCGTTCTTCCGTCCGTGGGGCGGTCTGTGGCGCGAGATGCTGCGCTGCTTTACCCGCCTCTACGTCCAGGACGAGGCAAGCCGGCGGCTGCTCGCTTCGGCCGGAACCGACAGTGTGACCGTCGCGGGCGACACCCGCTTCGACCGGGTAACCGATATCATGCGCGGCGTGCGCCCTATAGCTGCGCTTGACCGGTTCTGCTCCTCCCCGCAGAAACTGACACTGATTTTCGGTTCATCGTGGCCGGCCGACGAAGCCGTCTACATTCCCTGGCTCAAAAGCAGGCGCGAGCGTCTGCGCGTCATCATCGCCCCGCATGAGTTCAATCCGGCCCGGCTCGATACGCTGGAGCGGCAGCTCGCTCCGGAACTGAAAGCTGTGCGCTACTCGCAGATCAAAGATGACCCGGCGCTCGCCGACGGCGCCGACTGTCTGATCATGGACTGCTTCGGACTGCTCTCGTCGGCTTACCGATATGCACGGGTGGCATACATCGGGGGCGGATTCGGAGCCGGCATACACAATATAAATGAAGCGGCCGTCTACGGCATACCCGTAGTCTTCGGACCGAAGAACGAAAAATTCATAGAGGCGCGCGAGCTGAAAGAAGCGGGCGGCGGATTCCCCGTCGGCGGACGCGAAGACTACGAAAACGTCATGGAGCGGCTTCTTGACTCCGGTCTCCGCGAGAAAGCGGGACACGCAGCCGGAGCATATATCGCCTCGAAGCTCGGCGCCACCGGCATCATCAGCGCCGACATTTTCCCGCAGGCCGATAAAAAACACACCTCTTGTAAATAAGTTTTTCCGGCAGGGGTTGCGCAGTCTCCGGCGCATGGCTATATTTGCACTCCCGAACAAGACGCCCCGCGGCACCGGTGGCTCCGTATCGGTACAACATTCACATTCTAATCCGTTTACATTATGATTGTAAAAAAGAGAGACGGGCGCAGCGTGGAGTTCAATGCCGAACGCATCCGTCAGGCGATAAACGCAGCGTGCCGCAGCGCGGAGGTCGATGATCCGTGGCTTCCGCTCGCCGTCACGGAGAAGGTCGTGGCTCAGTGCCGCGACGGCATAGCCGTAGAGGAAATCCAGGACATAGTGGAGCGCGAGCTGATGGCTTACGGTCAGCCGACTGTGGCGAAATCATATATACTGTACCGCGACAAGCGCACCAAAGCGCGCAACAGCGCCAGTGACCAGATTATCTCCGACATCATAGCCGCCAAGCGAAATGACATCACGCGTGAAAACGCCAACATGAATGCCGATACTCCGGCCGGCATGATGATGAAGATTGCGAGCGAGCGCAGCAAGGAGCATGTCTACGACTATCTGCTCTCCGACGAAGCCCGGGCATACGTATTCGCCAACAAGATACACATCCACGACCTGGACTATCTCCCCACCCGCTCTCTGACATGTCTGCAGCATCCCGTCGACCTCATTCTGCGCCAGGGGCTGCGTGCCGGCCACGGCGAGTCGCGCCCGGCCAAGCGCATCGAGACGGCTTCCATCATGGGCTGCATATCGCTGGAATCGGTACAGAACGTGATGCACGGCGGCCAGGCCATCCCGGCCTTCGACTTCTATCTCGCGCCTTACGTCCGCGACACGTATATAGAGGAAATCAAGAAGATAGAGGACCTGACCGGCGCCGACCTCAGCGCCCATTACAATACGCCGGTCAAGGACTACCTGCATGCGCCGCTCGACGGTCTGGAGGGCGCCGCCCGATACCTGCAGCACGCCATGAACGAGACGGTAAAACGCGTTCATCAGAGTATGGAGGCATTTATCCACAACCTCAATACCATCCATTCGCGCGGCGGCAACCAGGTAGTGTTCAGCTCCATAAATTACGGTACCGACACCTCGGCCGAGGGCCGCTGCATCATGCGCGAGACCCTCAGGTCTACATACCGCGGCGTAGGCAACGGCTCCACCGCGATATTCCCGATACAGATTCTCAAGATAAAGCATGGCGTCAACAAGCGCCCCGGAGACCCCAACTACGACATCTTCGAGATGGCATGCAAGGTGACGGCCAAACGCTTCTTCCCCAATTTCCTGAATCTCGACGCGCCGTTCAACCGCGACGAGGACTGGCACGCCGACGATCCGCGCCGCTTTGAGCATGAGGTGGCCACTATGGGATGCCGCACCCGTGTCTACGAGAACCGCCACGCCCCCAAGACATCGATAGCCCGAGGAAACCTGAGTTTTACCACTATCAATCTGCCCGGGCTGGCTCTGGAAGTCATGGAGGAGAAAGACGAGGCGGTACGCGTGTCGCGGTTTATGACATCTCTGTCCGAAGCCATAGCCGCCACAGGACGCCAGCTGTACGACCGATACAGATTCCAGTGTACGGCGCTGGCCAAGCAGTTCCCGCTGCTTATGAGCGGCATGTGGACAGGATCCGACAAGCTCGGTCCGGACGACGAGGTGGCGCCCGTACTCCGCCACGGCACCTTAGGCGTAGGATTTATAGGTCTGGCCGAGTGCCTGATAGCGCTGACCGGCAAGCATCACGGCGAATCGGAGGAAGCACAGCGGCTCGGACTGCAGATTATATCGTTCATGAAAGAGCGGGTAAGCGAACTCGCAGACAAATACGACCTCAATTTCTCGGTGCTGGCCACTCCCGCCGAAGGGCTCTCTGGCAAATTCACAAAAAAAGACCGCCTGAAATACGGTCTGGTGCCCGGCGTGACCGATAAAGATTACTATACCAACTCCAATCATGTCCCCGTGTACTACAAATGCAGCGCTGACCATAAGGCCCGCATCGAGGCGCCGTACCACACCATGACCGGAGGCGGACATATATTCTACGTGGAGATGGACGGCGACGCCACTCACAATGTGGAGGCCATCAAGGACATAGTGCGGCTTGTAGACAAATATGACATAGGCTATGCTTCGGTCAACCATAACCGCAACCGCTGTCTGGACTGCGGCTATGAGGACGCATCCGAGAATCTGGAGGTCTGCCCCGGCTGCGGCAGCCGCAACATAGACCGGCTGCAGCGTATCACGGGTTACCTGGTGGGAACCACCGACCGCTGGAACTCCGGCAAGCTCGCCGAGCTGAAAGACCGAGTGACACATGGCTGACACCATAAGCGTAGCAAAGATAGTGATGTCGACCTGCGCCGACGGGCCGGGGCTGCGCAATGCCCTGTACGTAGCCGGATGTCCTCTGCGCTGCGAAGGCTGCCATAATGCCGCTTACTGGGACAAGGATTCCGGCACTGAGATGAGCGTCGGGCAGGTCTTCAGCCTGCTCGACGCCGATGACTTCAATATCTCGATACTGGGAGGCGAACCGCTGATGCAGTACGAGGCCATAGTCAGCCTCTGCCGGATGATAAAGGAGCGCACCTCCAAGACCATCTGGCTCTGGTCAGGCTATACTCTGGAATATATACGCGAGCGTTTCCCTGCCATACCGGACATTATCGACACCCTCGTCGACGGGCCTTACGTGCATGCTCTGCGCGACACATCGCTGCTGTGGCGCGGTTCGGCCAACCAGCGCATCCACCATCTCAGGCAGCCCTCCGCTACTCTGTCGCCGGATATATAGCCGCGACCTGCCCGGGCGGCGCCCACCTGCCGTCAGGCTCCATATAGCCGCACAGCCGCCCATGGCGGTCGCGCACAGGACTTACAAGCACGGGCGGATACAGCGCCGACCCGTCGGTCCTCACACAGAGCGGATGGAGCTTGCGTGCGGCGATTACAGCAGTGTCGACAGTCAGCATACAGCCCTTGTAATTGTATGTCTGCGTGCCCTCCAGGCGTGTGGCTTTGTCCAGATCGAAATCGCGCAGGCACGTAGGCAGAAGCTTGAGCGGCGCGCCGTCCCGCCGGTAATAATCCGGCATGTAATTGTCCCGCGCATCGGGAAAGAAAGCGAAGATGCGTCCTTTGCGCAGCGTGACATTGGCACCCTTGAGCATGCCGGGCACGATGTATGGATCGGTGCCGGCGTAGACCGTAAAATGGCTGCAACGGTTCCAGAATCCAGGCGAACAGAGTATGAAGGCCAGTCCCGCGGCTATGCCTGTCCAGACGGCCATCAGCAGATATGTTCCCCGGCCCTCATTCATCTGTCGCGGGCAGAGCGGCCAGCATCTCAGTGGCCGAAAGACCGCTGACGGGATGGCGCCATCCGGGGGCTATCTCCTCCAGCGGCTTGAGGAAAAACGCGCGTTCCGCAAGACGCGGATGAGGCACCTGCAGCTCCGGCGTGTCTATTACCATATCGTCTATGGCCACTATGTCTATGTCTATCATGCGGTCGGCATAGCTGCCGTCAGGATTGCGGTGGGATGCGGGACTGATGCGCCGCTCTATGCCGCGCAGCGCGGCATGCACCTCGGCCGGAGTTTGCTCGGTTGCAAACATAATGCAGACATTCAGGAACTTGTGGCGGCTCTCAAAGCCTTGCGGCTCGCTCTCTACGGCGTGACTCATCTCTATATCGCCGTACGTATTGACTATAGCGGCCATCGCTTTCGACAGATTCAGCCGCTGATTGCCCAGATTGCTTCCTATGTTGACTATTACATTCATTGCGTTGTATCGGATAAACAGGGCAGCCGCGCCACCGTTACGCTGACGGGGACACGGCTGCCGCTTGATTATTGATCTATGAGTTGTCAGAGTGTCTTCTTGACGGCTATCTCCTCGTATGCCTCAATCATGTCTCCGACCTCGATATTATTGTAATTCTGTACAGATAGACCGCACTCGAAGCCCGAAACGACCTCTTTGGCATCATCCTTGAAGCGCTTGAGACTGCCCAGCTCGCCGGTATAGATTACTATTCCGTCGCGTA
Organism: Muribaculaceae bacterium; assembly: GCA_017935045.1. GTDB lineage: Bacteria > Bacteroidota > Bacteroidia > Bacteroidales > Muribaculaceae > Lepagella. Next base: position 5,142 of record JAGBIJ010000015.1, on the reverse strand, counting down.
TGACACGGACTTTGCTCGTACGCTTGACCTTGCCATCGCGCACTATGGCTCCGGCTATAGTGCCGACCTTGGAGATATGGAACGTCTGCATAATCTCGGCAGTACCGGTAATTTCCTCCCTTATCTCGGGCGAAAGCATACCCTCCATTGCGTCCTTTACCTCCTCTATGGCCTTGTATATCACGGAGTAAAGGCGTATCTCCACGCCCTCTTTCTCGGCATCGCGGCGGGCTGCGGCGCTGGGACGCACCTGGAAACCGATGATGATGGCGTCGGAAGCGGCAGCCAGCGTGACGTCGCTCTCGCTGATGGCGCCCACGCCCTTGTGCAGCACATTGACCTGCACCTCAGGCGTAGAGAGCTTGATGAGCGAATCGGACAGAGCCTCGATAGAGCCGTCCACATCGCCCTTGACTATGAGGTTGAGCTCGTGGAAATCGCCCAGAGCCTTGCGGCGTGCCAGCTCGCTCAGACCCAGACGCTTCTGCGTGCGGTTGGCCAGCTCGCGCTGCAGTTGCTCGCGCTTGTTGGCTATCTCGCGCGCCTCCTGCTCCGTGTCGAGTACATTGAATGTATCGCCGGCTGTCGGGGCGCCGTTAAGGCCGAGTATCAGCACCGGCGTCGCGGGGCCGGCCTCGCTGACACGCTGGTTGCGCTCGTTGAACATTGCCTTGATTTTGCCGAAATGCGTGCCGGCCAGGATAACGTCGCCCACGTGGAGCGTACCGTTCTGCACCAGCACCGTGGCCACATAGCCGCGGCCTTTGTCGAGCGACGACTCTATGATGGAGCCTATGGCGTTGCGGTTCGGATTGGCCTTGAGGTCCAGCATCTCAGCCTCAAGAAGCACTTTCTCCATAAGTTCCTCGACGCCAATGCCTTTCTTGGCGGATATCTCCTGGCTCTGGTACTTGCCGCCCCAGTCTTCCACCAGATAATTCATGGCCGACAGCTCCTCCTTGATTTTGTCAGGATTGGCGGCAGGCTTATCTATCTTATTGATGGCAAAGACAATAGGCACTCCGGCAGCCGAAGCATGATTGATAGCCTCAACGGTCTGAGGCATCACATTGTCATCGGCGGCCACTATGATGATGGCCAGGTCAGTGACCTTGGCGCCACGCGCACGCATAGCCGTAAAAGCCTCGTGACCGGGCGTGTCGAGGAACGTGATATGACGTCCGTCGGCGAGCTTGACGTTGTAGGCTCCTATGTGCTGCGTGATGCCGCCGGCCTCGCCGGCTATCACATTGGCCTTACGGATATAGTCGAGCAGCGAGGTCTTGCCGTGGTCCACGTGACCCATGACGGTCACGATGGGCGGACGAGCCTCGAGATCTTCCTCGGCATCCTCCTCCACTGTGATGGCCTCGCTTACCTCGGCGCTCACATATTCGGTAGTGAAGCCAAACTCCTCGGCCACTATGTTGATGGTCTCGGCGTCCAGACGCTGATTGATGCTTACCATCAGGCCGAGACTCATACATGTGCCTATTACCTTGGTCACAGGCACCTCCATAAGATTTGCGAGGTCATTGGCTGTCACAAACTCGGTAATCTTGATTACGCGGCTCTCGGCGGCCTCGCGCTCGGCCTCGCGCTGCTCACGGTTGTGGGCCTCCTCGCGCTTCTCCTTACGCCATTTTACTGACTTCTTGGTAGCCTTGTTCGTAAGACGCGCCAGTGTCTCCTTTACCTGCTTCTGCACATCCTCGTCAGAGAGCGGCTGCGGCTTGGGCGCGTTGCGCTGCCCTTTGCCGCGGCGCGAAGCGTTCTTGGCAGCGGCATTGCGGGTTTCCTGAGCAGCGCCGCCTCCGCCCTGTCCTTTGGGGCGACGGCCGTCGAAGCCGGGCTGGGCGGCCGTCTTCTCGACATCCACCTTCTCCTTGCCTATGCGCTTGCGCTTCTTGCGGTCCGCGCCGGAAGCGCCGGCAGCTCCGCCGGCAGCGTTGCCGGCACGATGGCGGTCATCTTTGCCGCGCTTGCGCGGACGTGTACTCTGGTTGAGAGCCGACAGGTCGATGGTACCCACCACCTTGAACTGCGGTGTCTGCACGCCGGACGACGGTCTGAAAATCTCAGGTTCCGACGCAGCCGGAGCCGCCGGGGCGGCAGCCTCAGCTTTCGGAGCCTGAACGGGAGCAGCCTTGGGTTCAGCCTTAGGCTCGGGCTTGGGTTCAGCCTTGGGAGCGGGTTTGGGTTCGGGCATCGGTTCCTGTTTCGGAGCCGGGACGGGAGCGGGAGCCGGCTTAGGCTCCGCCTTGGGCGCAGGTGCCGGAGCTGCTTTGGGCTCGGCTGCGGGCTCCGCCTTGGGTGCGGGAGCCGGAGCCACCACATTGCCCTTGCGGTCCAGCGTGACCTTGCCTACTACCTTCAGTCCCGGCGTGCGGGATGCCTCGGCCTTGGGCGCGGCCTCAGGGGCAGCTTCAGGCTTATTGTTCTTATTAAGTGTCTGGCGGCGCGGCGCAACGCGTCCCGTCTGCTTCTTGAGCTCCTTGTCTGAGCCATACTCCTTGAACAGAAGCTCCACGGCCTGGTCGTCAATACGGGCATTGGGGCCGTCGGCCACCTGCACATTGTGCTTGCGCAGAAATTCGACGGCTGTATTGATACCCACATTGAGCTCTCGGGCTACTTGATTTATTTTTATTGGCATATATTGATATTGCGGAAAGTAGTTCTTAAAAATTAATGAACATATAAGACGCCGTTATCTTTGAGGCGATTTGGCTGCGGAGCGAAGGAAGATATAATTATAATATCTGACTGAGCGACAAAGTCAAAGCGGCCAAAGAGGACGCGTTTCAGTCCTCAAACTCGGCGCGGAGCACCTCGTAGATATGATCTACGGTACTCTCCTCCAGGTCAGCCTGCTGCAGCAGCACGTTGCGGTCGGCATTGAGTACCGCCTTGGCGGTGCCCAGGCCCAGATCCTTGAGGGTCTCGATTACCCACTGGTCTATCTCGTCGTTGAACTCGTCGAGATATATGTCCTCCTCTCCGTCGTCGATGTCGCGGTAGACGTCTATGGTATATCCGGTAAGCATCGAAGCCAGACGTATATTGTAGCCTCCCTTGCCTATGGCCAGGCTTACCTCGTCGGGATGCAGGAAGACCTCGGCCTTCTTCTCCTCCTCGTTCAGACGGATGGAGCTTACCTTGGCCGGCGACAGAGCGCGCTGTATCATCAGCTGCGGATTGGCCGTATAGTTGAGTACATCGATATTCTCGTTGCGCAGCTCGCGCACTATGCCGTGGATGCGGGCGCCCTTGACGCCTACGCAGGCTCCCACCGGATCGATGCGGTCGTCGTAGCTCTCTACGGCTATCTTGGCGCGCTCGCCCGGAATACGGGCCACCTTCTTGATGGTGATCAGGCCATCGTGAATCTCCGGCACCTCCTGCTCAAACAGGCGGCGCAGGAAGCGCTCGTCGGTGCGGCTCACGATAACCTTCGGATTGCCGTTGGGGTTGTCCACACGCTTCACGATGGCCCGGACCATATCCCCCTTGTGGAAGAAATCGGAGGGTATCTGCTCCTCCTTAGGCATGATCAGCTCGTTCTGATCCTCGTCCAGCAGCAGCATCTCGCGCTTCCATATCTGGTGTACCTCGCCTACGATTATCTCCCCCTCAAGCTCCGAGAACTTGGTAAACAGGGCGTCTTTCTGCAGATCCAGTATCTTGCTCTGCAGGGTCTGGCGCAGATTCAGGATGGCGCGGCGGCCGAACTTCTCGAAGAAAATCTGCTTGGCCACCTCTTCGCCTATCTCGCACTCAGGATCTATCTCGCGGGCATCGGTCAGCCCTATCTGCATATCCTTGTTCTCCACCTCGCCGTCGGCCACCACCGTAAGATTCTGATAAATCTCGCAGTCGCCCTTGTCGGGGTTCATGATAACGTCAAAATTCTCGTCAGAGCCAAACATCTTGGCCAGGACATTGCGGAACGATTCTTCCAGCACGTTGATCATAGTCGTCTTGTCGATATTCTTCTGTTCCTTGAACTCGCCAAAACGGTCTACCATATTGGTGCTTTCATCTTTCTTAGCCATCTTATTGTCGCGGTATAAATTATTTTCAGTTGATTAGGAGGTTGCTTAAAACTTCAATACAGGCTTTACCCACTTCACGTCGGCATAGCGGAACTCATGGCTTACGGTCTCCGTCACAGGCCGCTTGGCGCCCTCTTTCCTTACCTTGGTCTCCACCCCTACGGCAAATCCGTCGGCATCGGCGCTGTCCAGGACGCCTTTCAGCTTGCGGCCGTCGCAGGTCAGCAGCTCCACTTCGCGCCCCACGTTCTTGGCAAACTGCGCCGCCACCTTCAGCGGAGACGTGATACCGGCAGAGCCGACCTCAAGACTGTAGTCTTCCTCGTCGCGCGGAAACGCCTGCTCTATGGCGCGTGTCAGCTCTATGCAGAAATCTATGTCCACGGCCTCCGGATGATCCACCTCCACCACTATCTCGTTGGCGGCGCTTACCGTAAGGTCTGTCAGGAAATAGTCAGTGTCTGCCAGACGCGACTCTATAAAACTCTTTAAAGCCTGATTGTCTATCATATTAAGCTGTCTCTGTTGCTTTTCAAATCTTATAAGCAAGTGTTAAAATCAAACACATACTTACGCCCATAACTCTTATAAGCGTCCCGGTCCGTCAGCCCGGCTCCATAGCAATATAAAAGGGGCACGACACCCTGCATCGGCCCGCCCGCTCCCGCTCAGGAGCGACGGACGCAGCTGTGCCGCGACCTCATAGTCAGCTATGAGAACCCGTACAGACGCCTGACTCCCACAGCCTTGCAGGCGTAGCCGTCAGCCGCGTCACGGGTCGGACAGACTCCGGCAGGGCTGTCAGCCCCCGGCATGTCCATCTGCAAAATTACTAAAAATCCCCGAATAGCAGCTGCCAGGCTCCCCTTTCATCTTTGATTTTACGATAATTTAATTTTTTTTAACATAATATAGCGCCGGCGTAACTATTCAGCGAATAGGCAATGGGGGGGTAATACTGGATGATAATACAATTTAATCAGCTGAATATCATAAAATTAATAGCGGTTATATTTGCGTATGTCAAATAAAATCGCTATCTTTGTATCTGTGAAACAGCAGGTTGACGACATAAATTCGACTTTGG
>JAGBIJ010000014.1 GCA_017935045.1 Muribaculaceae bacterium | reverse complement strand
TTAAGTTCTCTATCAAATGTGAGCTTGATTGCTATGGAACGCTTTCATATCAGGACAGCTTTAAGTGGTACGATATGGATAACTATGTTGCATACAACTATCCTGATAGTGATGCCTACTACAACCTTGATACTACCGATCTCAATCTTGACGGGGATTCAGATGACGATGATGATATGGAATACGACGAATATCACGATTACTCAACTGAATCTGTTACGCTGTGCTACTATCACGGTCAGGAAATAAACGTGGATTCTGATAATCTGGAAGATTTCGTCTGGATTGAAAGCGAAGGAGAATATCACCACAAAGACGATGTAACACAATGCGATGCCTGTGGAAAATGGGTAGTGAAAGAAGATGCCACCTATAATTCCGATGCAGAAGCCTATTTCTGTGATTCCGAATGCGAACACGATTACGTCAAAGAGAATTTCTTCTATGCTGAATACAATGATGACTACTTCTATCACGAGGATGACATCACTACTATTCAGACGTGGGATGAAGAAACCCAATCATACAAGGAAATAACAATCAGCTGTATGTCGAGAGACTGGCTTATCAACAATGGCCGTGCTTTCGGAGGTGGCGATACATGGTTTATCACTGACGAGGCACTTGCTCTTAAAACAGCATAACCCCCTAGGAAAATGAACAAGACAATCGACTGGCGTTTGCTCAAAAAGCTCTACGCCATACACTCGCCGTCAGGAAAAGAGGACAAAATGATAGCGGTCCTCGTTTCCTATCTCAAATCTTTGCCCGGCGTTAAACTGGGCAAGGATTCTTATGGCAATCTCTACGCTTGGAAAGGAGAATCAGAATCATATCCTTGCATTGTCGCTCACCTCGATCAAGTGCAGCGAAACCACCCCCGTGATTTCAGAGCTATTGAGACCAGAGACATCATCTTTGGCTACTCTGCAAAGGAACATTCAATCTTTGGCTTAGGGGCAGACGATAAAAATGGAATTATAATCTGTCTTGAAGCGATTAAAAAGTACGATTGCATGAAAATCGTATTTTTCAAAGAGGAAGAAACCGGTTGTCATGGTTCTTCTCGTGCTGAAATGAAATTTTTTGAAGATTGTCGCTATGTAATCCAATGCGACCGTCGAGGAAATTCAGACCTGATTACCAATATCGGTTGCTCTGACTTATGCAGCGAGAAATTCATCCAAGATATAGACCCTGAGAAATGGGGCTATAAGGAGGAAACCGGCATGATGACTGATGTTGAAGCCTTGAAGGAACGAGGTTTATCCGTATCTGCAATCAATATGAGCTGTGGTTATTACAATCCTCACACCGACGAGGAAATCACAGTGAAACGCGACCTTGAAAAGTGCTGGAAATTCGTTCAGCACATTATCGAGGACTGTACCGAAACCTATCCCCACGAAGTTGGAGACAATGAAGGTTGTTTCAATTATGATGAGTGGGAAATCGAAGAAGAGATACATTCAATCATTCAACAAGACCCCACAATGACCGCTTCCGACCTCTACGATATGTATCAGACCAATTTCCCCATGCTCAGGCTGGAGGACTTTGAACGTATTGTAGCGGAACATCAACTCTGGTATGACGATGAAGAAGAAACATTAACCCAAACATTCAAACCCGATGGCAAAGAAACAGACAAAGAAGACTTCATCTTCTAAGCTCACTATCGAGCATCGTGGCCCCTCTATATTTGAGGTGGCCTATCAGGTGCATCATACGGTAGCCCGGTGCTGTGCTTACTGCGACAGACCTATGACACCATCAGACGTGAACGATTATGGCAGCCTCTGTGAACGCTGCTACATGAAAGAATACTATAACGACTGAAAACAATGGATATAAACAAAATCATTTTTTCAAGGACGGCACCCGGTAAGAAAGTGGAGATTGTGAAAGCTCTCTCCATCTCCCAACTGCTGTCCATTACCCCTGAAGCCATAACAAGAATGGTTAAGGAGACCGGTTCAAGCATAAGCAAGAGCCGAAACAAAGAGCTTCGCATATCATCCGACCTCAGAACCGGGAACAACTGGAACTCTGAGATCGAGGGCGTAAGACTCTACAAAGGTCATCTATCGGTGGACTTCTATCTGCAATTTGAGAACACCGATACTAACACCAATGACAGCCTCGAAAATTTCCTGAACAAAGGGGATTATCGGGGTAGCGTAATCAGAAGCGACAGATATGGCAACGATCGCCATTACTACTTCACATACAACGAAGCTGACAAAACCGAGTTTGTGAAATCTCTGCTTCTGGAGTATCTCAACCGTAAATATAAAGACAGGTTGAGTTAACACCATCCCCAAACAACAGAAGGGAGAACTGAAAAAACAGATTCGGTTCTCTCTTCTTTTGTGTTCAAATGGCTGATGTGTTCAAATAAATCTATGATAGCATTTGAATACGCACCGGTCATGTAATCATTAAATACAAAGATTAAAATGGAAACGAAACAAGCGATTATCTATGCCCGCGTGTCAAGCGTGGGTGATAGACAAAACACTGAACGCCAGATTTCAGACCTTACCAGATATGCAGAATACTCAAATCTCACAATAGCAAAGGTATTTGAGGAACACATATCCGGAGCAAAACGGAATACTGAGCGACCAGTGTTATTGGAGGCTATCGAATATGCCAAATCCAATAATATCACACAAATCCTGATTTCTGAGTTATCCCGTCTTGGGAGAAACGCCTTTGAGGTATTATCAACTGTCAAGGAGATGATTGACGCAGGAATCAACATCTACTTCCAGAAAGAGCAATTCACCTTATTGGACGAAGAAGGCAAGCCAAGCCTGTTCGCTCCGGTTATGATTGCCACTTTATCCACCTGCGCCCAACTTGAAAGAGAGAATATCAAATTTCGTCTCAACTCCGGTAGGGCAAACTACATAGCCAAAGGTGGCAAACTAGGAAGGAAGAAAGGCTCGACCAAATCAGAGGAAGTCTTACGAGAGCAGTACAAGGATGTCATAACGCTCTTGAAGAAAGGCTACTCCGTCAGGAATATAGCCAAACTTCAGAACGTGGGCATCTCGACAGTACAACGAATTAAAAATCAATTCATCAACAAATAATCATGGACACAAATTATGTAATCATCCTCGACTTCTGCGGTGGCTATCTGAATATCATACACCTGTCAGAAGAAGAGAAGAAAGAATCCGAGAAATATGAGGATTTTGAATCATTCCTCAGCACCCTCGAAAAAAAGTATGGCTTTCGCCTCAGTGATTGCCAGTGGATGACAACAGAGACTCTTCAGGTCTATCGCTACGAAAACGGAAAGGTGGTGAGTCATGCCTAACTGGGCATATACGGCGTATCATGCAACGGGAGATAAGGAGCAGTTAAAGCAGCTCCACTCCGTTATGGATGAACTGGAGTGCATGAAGGCTCCGGGACTACATGACAATGGTTTCGGATCAACGTGGCTTGGCAATCTGGTTATCAAGCTCGATGGAGTCTGGGAGAAAATCTATTGTAGAGGCTCATGGGACAACCTTCTCCTGCATGATGACGGTACTGTTTCATTCAGTGTAGAATCAGCATGGGGAGAACTCAATGAAGTCCGAGAGTTCATCGAAGAAAAATTCCCCGGTGTTAAGCTCTATTTCCAATGCGAGGAATCAGGCATGGGGATTTATCAGACAAACGACGATACCGGAGAATACTTCCCGGAACGATACTATCTCTGGATGGAGAATGGAGAGTCGTTGTACCATGAAACCCTTGAAGAATTGATAAAGGACGTTGAAAGCGCAACCGTTTCAAAGAATCTCAAGACCCTCGACTCATGCAAAAAAGCTCTGGAAACATACTCCAGAAACCACAGCGACCTCTGCTATACATTGGCTGAGTTTGAGGTGGTAGAGTGAACGTTCAATCGCAACGGCACATGGCTTCGGTTATGTGCCTTTCTTTTTATCATAACCAGATGTCATGCTTATCATAATCGTCACGTTAGTCATAAAAATAGGCCCAAATGATAACCGATTATATCACTGAATAAAGTTCGATTTTTTGAGGTCGGAAATGTAACACATTGAATTATCGCTAATTATCGCCGTTTTAGCACAATCGTAAATTTCAAGAAGTTAAAGATAACGAAGAATCAGCATTTTTTTGTAATATTTTTGCCCCATTAATAGTGTCCGAATGCTATTATAAAATAAACACTATAATGGAAATAGCCATATTTCACCATATCGGTATCTTTTCAGTAAGACTCTGGGAGAATATTCTGGAATCACCTCTCTCATTGATTACAATTGCCCTAACGATAATAGGTGGCGCTTATCTTTTCGGACGTTATCATGCATGTGCTCAAAAGGATAAGGAGTTCGCTGAAAAAGCACTGGAATATAATGCAAAATACAATGAACTAGAACGGCAGTATTGCCAGGAAATGAAGCACCTTGAATATCAGCATAGGCAAGAACTCAGAGACAGGGACAGGTCGGTGGATGAATGGAAAGAAAAATATTTCCAATCATTGATAGAAAGAACCGAAACCAACGGTCGAAGTCCCTAAGCAGATTAAAGACGTTATGGCTCAATAATAAGCCTCTCAAATCCTTATAATTGTAGGACTAATTGCCTATAAGAGCGGCTATCTCAAATATTTTGATTAACTTTGCACTTAGATGGAGGAGAAATACCATCGAAGAAGAAAAGTGTCAACCTTTCTTTCTCATCAGGAACGAATCGCCAATTCAAAGAACAGTATGAGAGTGAGTGAGATAGACGCTCTTTCTGTTTTGTCGTATCTATATGGCTCGCAAGACCCATATTCAGCATACACATTTCAGAGGGACGTTTTACTCAAATCTCATCATTCATGCTGTAAGCTTTGGCGAGCTTGTTCCTGATATGACTGAGACAAGATGATCGTTCCTCTTTTCTTCTTCAAGGCATGAACCAATATCAACTACAAGGTATGAATGAACAGAGTATATCGCCTCCTGCGGCTGTAAGCAGCTAGTTTCCTTATCTGTAGAGGAAACAATATCTCGCATAGTGGGTGCTAGTCTCGAATATTTTTTGTACCTTTGTAATTGCTAAAGCGAGGGAGAAATCTCGTGGCGGCGCAAGGAAGGCATAACTTGAAATCCAACCTAAGGAAATCCGGCCAAGATTCTGAGAGTGGATAAGAGACTAGTGCTCACTTTTTGTTTTTGTATCTTACAGGTGCAAACCGTTTTGTGGTACGCATACTCCAGATATGAAATAAGACGTGAGATATTGTTTCTTCTGTCTATTCTCTCAAAGGTTTCCTTGGCCGGAAATGTCGGCTGTGGGATTCCTCTCATAGTTTGACATACCTCTTAGGTGATGGACGTAAGGCGACAAGTCTCACGTCTTTCTTGTTTTTAACCCTAAGTGATAACCGCCGAGTTGGGTGAGGCTTATAGGCACGAATGATAAAAGATGAACAAAAAATTATTTTGGCTCATTTCAATTCTGGTCATACTTGGCGTTGCTCCAAATTTAGCCGCGGAGAAGATCAGGGATATCTGTCCCATGTTGAAATTTCAGGGAGACGTAATCAAAAACAAAGAGACCAAACAAAAGGAGCCATCTGGTCAGGGGCTTCTCTATGTTCCTGAACATTATCAAAAAACTCCCCAAAATGCCATTTTGTCAATCGAGGGTACTTTTCGCGGAGATACTATAGAGAATACCGTATTAAGTTTACAGAATAACATAATACATAAAGGCAAAGCTCAATACAGTTACGCATTCAATAAAAAAACAAAGGAAATTGAAGTAAAAATTACTTTCACAGATGGTTTCGTATCGGTTGAAGGAAGCAGTCGAGAACAAACAGTGAATGCGCCTCAATCAAGCGAAATGCGCTACACCTTTATTATTGATGAAGGACGCCATGTAAAACTTGCTCAACCATCTAGGACGATTGTGTATTATAGTTCTCCATTACAAATAGATGCTGTTTCTGTCATTTCAGATATGATTGTCGATAACAAATGGGCAGCGAGATGGAATGATAACGGCGGCGGATATTGTAATTGGGAACCGATTTGGGTGCAGGGAACATTGAAAAATGGCATGACTGTTTCTGAGACCAATAGATATGGCACTGGCTTATCCTTTAAAGGTGACAAAAATACCTATTTATCATACGAAAAGAATGATAATAGTGAGACGTATCCCAAACTGAGGTTGCCACTAAAAGACGGCGGTTTCTTCGAATGGAACAAACAGGCTCATATCATAAGACTTATCTATCCATCAGGAGAAATATATGAAGGGACATTTTCTAAAGTTCCTTTCGATTTTGATAAATATAATTGGAAGTCTAAATGTTTTGATTACGATGCTCGCGTAAAAGGGTATTATTGTGATGGGACATTGTTTAAGCAAATAGCTAATTCTTCCGTATCTGATTATATGCCTTCTGATGGGTCATATATTTACCCTGATGGGAATAGAAGATATATGACCAACGGAGTAGAAATAGCACCAAAGATTGAGACTGGTAATAACGCTAAAAAATTGCCTCATTTTGATGATATTGTCGCTACACATTTGTTTGTCACTGACAGGAGTGATCTACCCTATTTTACTAATGGGAAAATAAAAAAGGAACCTGACGGCAATAATTTGCTATATAAATTATCGCGTGGCTTACTATATTACGCTGGAAAAGACAATGGAGACCAACTCGATAAAGAGCTATATCTTAAATCTGAACAATATCGGGCAGACAAGCAGGTTTATGACAGTCTGAGAACGAACCAATTATTCTATTCAACCCAAAGGGTGCATCCTACATTCACTTTAAAAGGGATTATCATTCAGAGTCTTGGATATGACAATAAGTTTAATGTTGTTCAGATTGGCGACGGAGCGTGGTTCCCATTAAAAGTCCCCATTAAAAGGTATGAATCTTCTGGATTTTATTATGGGAAAATAGAGATTCCAATTAAGAGTAGAGAAGATCTTAAATTGCTTAAAGATTGTCAGGACAACCTTCAGCTAGTTGCAACATATAGAGCCGGAGAATGGAATAGTTATTGGAACGAAGTAATAGCAAGTCCTGTCGCGCTGTATATTTCCGATAAAAAATCTGGAGCAATTTTATATGATTTAAGTTCCATACTGAAAGCACCGACAACTGCGGATATACAACGCAGAACCGAAAGAGCAAGAAGACAAGATGCTGCTGAAGAGAGGCAGAGACAAGCTGAATTAGACAGTAAATACCATAAACAAGCAATTAGAAAGGCCTGTTCTTGGTGTCTTGGTAGGGGCTATGTGCAGGGCTATATGTCGCAAGAACAAAAATGCCCCGTTTGTCATGGCAAAGGATATGAATATACTCACTATTATTAAGATGAAAGGAATATTTATAACTATATCAATTTTAGTGTCATTGTGTTTTCCCACGATGGCACACTCTCAGATTCAACAGTCTGCGATTAATGCTTGGCATAAGGATTATTACCAAGATGCCTACGGAGACTACGATTATAATCAACCATACCTGTTGATGACATTGGATTATTCTAAGGATGGTGCGTGTAATATTGTCGTACTCCCCAACTGTTTCATCGTAGCTCTCTATGGAACAGTTGTCGATTATTATTTCATGTCTCCGGAACTCTATATCTCCGCAAAAAAGGCAGATGGTCAAATCGTAAATTTTGACAACGTAAAGCAGGACGATGTTGTGGCCTGCATGATAACAGAACCAGAATCCATGAGACAATTTCTGGAGCTTTTGAGAGAGGGCAATTTCAGACTTGTAATTTCAACCAAGCCCAATTCACGTGGGGAGCTAATCCCTGTAAAAAGAGAAACTATTGGTGTTTGGGAAGCAATGCAAGCACATCTTTCTCAATCGCCTAACTTTTATGCCACATGGGGTGATCTGTTAGGTATTCCGGCGTATGAAGGACAATAATAATTTACAAATAACATCTAAAATATAGGAAAAATGAGAAGAATTTTCATCATCCTCACTATGCTGATGACTCTAAGCATTGGTATCTATGCTCAGAAGCCGACAACCACGAAACCAAGCGTGAAAGAGTTGTTATCTGCTGCAACCAGTAGTAAACCACTGGGAAACTTCAGCACCTTAGCAAAGAAGAATGGCTATCGGGGTATAGAGACTGCAACCGATTATGGCATCAAAACTACCTATGTGAAAAATGTAGGGAGCGGAGGCAAAAGTGTTGAATTAACAATCTCGCTCCTTGACATAGACACATTTGAGTACATCATAGCAACCTCTTTCACACCCGCCGTATTCAAGGCATGGGAGGCTCAAATAAAGGCATTGGGCTTCTACTTCGACAAGCATGATACACAAGATGCGTTTCGTGGCAGCACACAGGAATACTGGCATTATACAAAACCGGGCTATCCCCCAATCTCGATCTCTCAAAATTCATACAACAAAGAATATATGTTGATAATCGGTAATTCTTACTGAACGACACTTCTGAAGACTACATAGCCTCGACCTTGATTGGTTGGGGCTATTTTTGTATCTGGGGCTGAAAAGAAAAAAAAGGCCGTTGTCAGTATCTCTTCGACCTGACTTAACCTTTCACGGGCGTATTGCTTTCATTGGGGAGACTAAAGCTGATCCCAATATACTGACACCGTTATCCGTCTTCCAATATCCTTCTGACCAATCTTCTTAAAGTCAGTGATACCGGGCTGATTTTTTGTTTTCTATAGCGAAGTCTTCAACCGCGCTCTACACACAAAGCATAGAGAGCAGAAGGACTCACGCTTAATTCTTATTCACATATAAGGATTTGAGGTATGTTTCAGCCGTCATGTCGAAAGCGGTGTAAAGGTATCATTCGTCATGTCGGAGGCCATTTTTGCCGGCATAAAATTCAACTGCTTGCCGGCAACGATTTATAGCTAATCTAATGCTCCCTAATCTCACATAAAGGACAGCCTAAATGTCAAAAATGGAGGTAAAAACCCCTCTTTTCCCTTAAAATTGAAGTGAAAATAATACGGCAAAATGTATGTGCCGGAATATCAACCAAGATTTATTAGCTTCACACTTAAAATTTATGATGAAAATAAGAAAAGGATTTAATGATAATGATTTAGTAGATGAAATATTACAGAAATTCTTAGGCTCTAATGATGAACCTGAGCGGGAGAGCGATGTCGGCTCTGACGATAAGCAAAAATACGACATAGACGAGATTATTCCATTCATCCCGAAGAAGTTTGAAAATGATATATTCAATCTCAAAACCCGTATTGGGGAGGAAAACTTCTATCGTGGATTGACCATAGAAACATCACTGGCAGAAATGTATGAAGTCTGTCCTCGTGGAAGAAACAGAGCTGATACATATAACTCGCTGATTGATTTTCTAAAGAACGAGCTTGATATAACCCTTAAAATCTCCAATAAACGATATGGATCTATCACGGATATTGCTTGGTGAGAACGATGACTTCCTGCATGAATCTGGAATGGTTAATCTGGATGAACCAATAATCGAGACTCTGGGAAAACCATGTGCGCCTCCATCGTCCAAATTCGATGAAGATATAAAAGCACTGCGGAAGTATGTTGGAGAGTCTGATTTTCAAACTGGACTTACCATTGAGATTACATTAGCGGAATTACTGGATATTGTTCCGAGACAGAGAAGAAGAGCCGATGCTTATACTACCTTGATAAAGCATCTGAAGAATGAATTTGAGATTGAACTAAAAATTATAAAGGCAAATGAAAAAGAAAATTTTTATAACAGGAAAGGTCAGGGAATTTGATAGCACAAACCCAAAAGACTTTACAGACGGAATCGAAGAATACATCAAGAACAATATCGTCGATGAAGAATTGGCTGATATAATAAAAGTAGCTGCCTCTGAGACTGCTCCAAATGAAATAACAATAGATATGCTGTTTGGGGGGAGCGTTGGATTAGGCTCAGACGATATAACTAGGGAAATGTATCGCTGCTTTACCGGGGAATATAAAGAATTTATAGCTGAAAATACTATATGGTGGATGGCAGGTTTTGACCCCGATTATATGATGAACGTAATGTTTTCAATAACGGACACAATCGCCGCCCACAAAAAGAATACGAGGTTCTACAAAGCTGACAGATACAAGAGCATAACAATGAGACAGACTATTACAGGGCTACATATTGTCATTGGATTCTAATCCATCACATACACTGTTGAAAAAGAAAATTTTAGGCAAGCCGGTGTTAATCCGACCTGCCTTTTGTTTTCACGATTTACTTGACAGCCATTCTTGATATTCTTCATTGGAGATTACCTCAAATCGTGCCTTCGCTACTTTACTGAAATTTCCCGTTTTGACAAAGTTAGAAATGCTGCCGACCCCCATATTGTAGTATTTGGCGCAGTCAAGCATTGTTGGGAAACAGATAATATCTTCATCCTCTGGAATGGCTTTAATTCTTGTGCCACGAGCCTGTTGAGATGCTTTCATGTTCGCTCGCATTTCTTCCGTGATTTCATTGTTGCCCCAATAGCCTCCGCCATGCTTTTCCCTCCATTCTGCTGCTCCTATTGAAGCTGCTTTAGGCTCTTTACCTTTCATACGAGTTGATTGTGCAGCTCTCTGCTCTTTACTGCGCTTCTTTCCTCGATTGCCATTGCCGATTTTGACACGAGTCTCATCAGAACGTCGGCGACCCTTTAATTTCTCACCAATCTGTTTTTTGGTTTCATCTGACTGGGGTTTTCCACGTCGATTATCCCCATTTTGCTTACAGCGGGCTTTATCAAACTTTACTCCCTTGTTCCCGCAGCCTCCACGATTGCCATTAAAGCCATGCTCATAAGAATCGTATTTGGTAATGTAGAATGTTTCTCGCTCATAAAGCCGAGTTTTCAGTTCTTCATTTGATGCCGCATAAACGACTTCAAGAACCTCATATTCCCAATATTCTAAGGGATAAGTTTCTCTCGCTTCAACCAATTTTCTACCGGCATATTTGAGATTTAGTTTCTTATTCCACGATCTCAGGCGAGTCTCCTCATCAGGTGTTTCTCCTACATAAGACCATCCATGATGAATTGCATCCGGCTTATTGACCCAATGTCGATAAATAACTCCATTAAACGGTAGGCCTGTATCTCCAAATGTTGCAGGTTTGTTGACACCGAGTGCAACTTCTCGATGGATGGACGCATCTTCTGTCGATGGCAATCCATCATTTTCTTTATTGTCTTTCATATAGATTAGGTTTTAAGGCTATCGCATCGGAGTTTCTTTAATTATGTCTCATTGAAAATAGAATGGCAACCCCTTATTCCCTTAATAGTATGAAAAATAAAAACTTAAAGAAATGGATAATACTAGACAAATGACTTTATTAACCAGAATCGACTGGTGCAAATATGGATTTTCAAATAAGTCCATTGATGAAATCTTTGAAGAAATCAGAACGGGAGATATGCTATTGAATGATACTGATTTAGGCAGCTATACTCTAAGGCAGATAACGGAGGCTATTAGACTTGAAACTGACTGTAATAAACAGAATGAATGGAAAGCTAAATATCTACCGGCGGCGACTTATAACGGAGTGTGGGATGGCAATAAAATCTCTGTCTATTCTTGTTATACAGCCCTTGATTTTGACCACATCGGATCCAACGAGGCTATGCTTATCACATTTAACTGGTTGAAACTGACATCATGTGTTCGGGCTGTATTCAGGACTTTAAAACCATATCGACTGAAGGCAATAATTCAGCATGACAATACCGACCCTTCACTTCATAAAGATATGTACGGTCAGTTGGTTCAAAAGTTCGGATTGAAGCTGTTGGACACAAGTTGCGCAGACTTAAGCAGAAGGAATTATCTATTGTGGGATAAGAATATATGGATTAACCCGAATGTAAAGCCCTTTCATTATGTACCCACAACATCGCTGCGACAAGTGAAACCAATGCTACATAGCGGCAACCAAATGAAATCTCCACAAAGCATTATCAATATTCTCAACAGCTCATGGAAAAAGAATCATCCTGAGTTTTGGAAAGAACACTATCGGGCAAACTCTATATTCAAATGTGCTTGCCTATTATGTGAGTATGGAGTGCCTATAGATTTATCACTGCATTATTTCAAGACAGGTGGATGGATAGCAGATGACTTCGGAGAGGACGAAGTCATCAAGCAAGTTAATGGAGCTTATAAATTCAGGAAGAATGAATATGGCACAAAAGATTTTTATTAACTGTATCATGAGTTCAGGATACCGCATGAATGATACTGGTATGAAACACTCCTCAAACGGCGGGAGCCTAAAGACACGCAAAAAAATATTGATAAAAATACCTTCTATATAAGGGAATTCCGAAAAACAGAGAAAAATTTTACCACTAACGTAAACTCAATAACTATGAATACTATAGAAATACCAATGCCTCAGAACATAAGATATATGTCAGAGGGCAAAAATGTACTGTTTAACATATTGCCCCCAAATGGGAAATATATACTTGATAAGGCAGCGACAGGTTGTGGCGGAACGGAGTTGTTTCTAAACTCCGGTCGCCCCCTTGTTCTGATTTCGCCGAGAAGTGGAGTACTCTCGAATAAAGCAAATCAACATCCTGAATGTCATTTGTTCAGGAAGAATGAAAAAGAAAAACTGGATGACCTCAAAAACAAATTGCGATATTATCTTGACTCACATCATTATATTTCAGGGATGGGAGGAACACCGCCGAAAATTCTGATAACTCTCGATTCTGCCAAATATGTGATTGAAGAGTTGCAATATCGGCGTACTATCAATAATTTCCTGTTCCTTGTTGATGAGTTTCAATGCCTGATAAGCGATGCGTCATTCAAAGGGAAAACAGATTTGGAATTTTTGAAAATGTTAGATGGGAATGCACAGAATATATGCTATATGTCTGCCACTCCCACCGAATCCCCATATCTTGATGCTTTAGTGGAGTTTAGGAACTGCATCTATTATAAATTGAAGTGGGATCCAAATGTTTTAGTGGAGCCGACCCATAATGAAATCTTGATGCGAAAAGGAGAAACACCCATTACAATCTTCAGTGATATAATCAAGAAATATCGCAGAGACGGATATTTCGCCAGGAAGATCATCAATGGGCACGAATGTAAATCCACTGAGGCCGTTGTGTTTATCAATGAAGTGAAAACAATATCGAAGATAATCCAGCAAAACAACCTGATGCCTACCGAGACAACAATCCTCATTTCCGAAAGCAATAAGGAGGTGAAAAAGTTGGAAAGGCTGGGATTTACAGTAGGTGAGCAATGCGCTGACAGGAACAACCCGGTAAATAAGACGTTCACTTTCTGTAGTAAAGCATCCTTTGAGGGACGAGATTTTTACAGCACCAACGCTTTCACATATATCTTCCTTGATGGCACAAAAGACTGGCAGACGCATGATACCTCTATTGAAATACCTCAGATGCTCGGACGGCAGAGGCTTGATGTAAACCCCTTCCAACACAACGCTACGATTTACTATAGAACAAAGCCATGTGTTGAGAATCAAATCGATTTTATGACAAGGATGAAGGAAAAACTGGATGAATCACAAACTCTGGTTGACATCTATAACATGGGTGATGTAAGGTTGAAAAAAGCATTGGCCAACACTATCCGCAACAAGGATTCCAATAATCCGTATGCGTCGAATTATCTTGATGTCGTAAATGGCTACAACGGATATAGCCTTGAAATAAATTATCTGTCTGCGGCGGGAGAACATATCCTGTGGTCTAATAAGGCAAAAATCTACAATAATCCCATGCACCTTACAACCGCCATCCAGACACAAATGGAGGTAGCCGGAACGAAACCACAAGAGCTGAGAGATTTTGAAAACAGTTTTAACCGGGAGTCAGACCCTGAGCATAAGATGAGATTATATTCTACCTTCCGAGCTTGCCGTCCTGAATATACCGAACAACTATATCAAAATCCATTCATCGACTTTGAGTATCATAAAGCATTCGATCTTCTTGGGCCTGATGAACTGATGCGACTCAATTATGATTTGGAAGCCATAGACCTCCGAATGATGGGTGATACGATAACAATCCAATGTCATTCATCATTCATCAAGGGCAAGTTCTATCGAGCGGATGAAGTGAAGGAAATATTACAAAGGATATATGATAACGTCGGCTATTCTAAAACCGCTACTGCATCTCAACTCGGCAATTATATCAACATTAGGTCATCCAACAGACGTATGGCTGACGGTAGCCGACAGAAAGTATTTGAGATTGTTTAAAGTCGGATGATACCTCTTCATTTTAGATAAGGGGTGTCAATGTGTGGGGGTCAATTATAAACGCCTAAAAACTAATGTGATGACACCTGTGACACTGGTGTCAACAGACCATTGACACTAGGGTGTTAAGATGGCATTCTTTATCATCTTGGGGGGTAAACAATAACAAGGAGAGCCGTTAAGCCCTCCTTGATTTTGACACAATAGCATCGAGCTATCAGTGTTTGAGACCGAGATATTTTCTGACTGTTCGGTTATTCACGCCGAATTTAATATGCAGTTGATTAATCGTCGCTTTCCCTGTCTTATAGAGCTTAAGCATCTCTTCTATTTGCGCATCGCTGAGTTTTCGTCCATTGGTATGACCGACTTGTTCTTTCGCCGGTTGTTCATGTTCTATTAGAGTTGACCCGTCATCATCTCCACGTTCATTAACCACCTCTTGAAACTCGAAATGGAAGTATGGTTCCCTACAGAATTTTTCAAGGTATGCGCGGCCATCATTCTTGCTCCGGCGATTTTTTAGAACTTTGAAATTTACAAAATCCTCGTCTATCTTCTCTATGCCATATACAGCCGTCGCAAAGTTGCCGATATTTCCTGAGCCTTGTATCGCGCGTAGTGTCAACTTTGTGGAACTTTTAGTTTGATGACAAAGAATGATGTATGTGATTATTACACCACGTTTCTTCATCATATTCTGAATTGCCCGGAGTCGATTGTAGAAGAATCTAATCTTTTCCGGACTTCGCAAGCTGAATGCACTTGTGATATTATCGATGATTACCGTACCATTTTCGGTCCATGTTTCAACGACAGTCCGTATATAATCTGTAACTTCCTCCACCGTGTTAAAATTACAATTGCTAACACGCTCCATCTTCTCAGGGATTTCAGAAATGCCATTGGCGTATCTGATGTATAAGTCTGCATCTTCTTGTTCCGCATCAATCAGAAGTACCTGTTGCGGGGTTGTATTGACCTCGTTAGGAAAGATACCACATGGCTTACCTGTTGCAATTCCAAAACCCATCTGGTTTGCGATAATCGACTTGCCTACTCCGGCTCCGCTGAAGACAACTATCCTTGAGCTTTCATGGATCTCATCGCACAATAATTTTTTCGGCTCCCCACCTCTAACTGCGGCCTCAACATCTTCTTTAAATGACCTGTGCACCGGACCATTATCCGATAAGTCCGAAGAATCTGACATTTCTGGAGCTGATGAGATGTTATCGTTGGATTGTTTATCTCTATTGCCTACGATATTGAGCTTTTTCAATCCCCAGCCCACAACTATTGGCACTGCGGCCGATGCGGCAGCTATGAAGGTATATCTTATTACGGAGATGATTGAAGCACACACATAATTGCGCATTGGGTTTTCACCCTCATACGAAAGTTTGAAAATACCGGAGTCTTCACTTATTTTACCATATCTCGGTCCCGAAGATTCTCTGATACAGGTGATGTCTGTACCATTCCCTGTACGAGCGGTAGTGGTAGACATCTTTTGTATATAATTGTTTTTTCTCATTTTTTGTTTTATTCGGAGCCGTCTGTTTCCCGGCTATAGGAGTTTTTCACTTCGTTTTTACCTCTTTAATATTTTGCGTCACAAGCCACACCAACAACATTGTGGTGTAAAATGTTGCCAAAATAGGCAAATGAGCTTTGTGGACCCAAGTATCCTCATTAGTCCTGCTTTCGACAGTTGGGGAATCCACCTTTTTCTTAGGGTGCATCGGTGCTGTGTTCACATTGAAACTGCCTTCAACGGTATTGCTGATTACGGTACAGAGGCTGACTGTAAGAGGGTGATTGATGGTACAGTTCTCATCGGAGCCTTTGTCCATTTTCACGGTACCGATGTTATCTGTGCTAATAGCAGCGTTGTCGATTGTCTGTGCGGCGACATCCGTATGAGGAAGTCCACCCGCGAATGTTTTTGTTTTCATACGGTTTCTAATTTTTGCACAAAATTAGCTACCGATGGCTGGCGAAAAGATTTTATAGATATCTATAGGTACTTATAGGTTTTAATAGGTAGAGTTACATCATAAACTGAAGATGTCAGGGTATAAAGAGTGAAGCATTTCTCTAAAATCGCGAGATGCACTGGAAGCATACTGAGCAATTGGGCTTGGGAAAACAGGCCCGGTAAAAAATTTACGCATTTTGTCCTCAAGCCGTTTGCCGCCGCGTTCTGCAATGTTCTGTAGTAAATATATTAAATCATAACCATTATTGACTGCTCCACGGGTGTGCCAATGTATAGGGCTCAAATTGGACGGACGGTTTTTCCCGGTTAGGCGATACGCAATCATCTTCTTGGTGTCTTCGGAATTATCAATGTTCGCCTGCGCAAGATAATTGATGAGTTCCTTCAATTTCTCATCACCTCCGGCTATGAATTTTGCCTTTACCGGTGTGAAATAATTATCTGATTCCCGGTCACGGGTTACCTCTTCGGGCATATATGAGAGATTGACAAACGATTCATTGTCAGTCATGTCTGATTCGGAGCTACATGTATCGCATTCTATCAATATCTTTGCCTCGGGGCGGTTCAGTATCAATTTTAAGGCTCTTTTAAGCTCAATGTTGTTTTCCCTCTCATACTGTTCCAGCATAGCACCGCCACACACACCGAAAAGGCTTATAAAATTGTCTGTTAAGGAGTCTTCTTGGAGATCTTCAATCAATATTTCTGCATTCTCACTTATAGAAAGCAGATTACTGATATTCTCGTTTGCTTTAGTTGGCAACAGACGACTTATTACAGACAATGAGTCCTGAATTGCAAAAATGTATTGTTCAAATTTATCAGAATCCGCTGCTAATTATAGAGCAAACTCGCACAACCATGTCAATTCTGTGGTGTTTAATTCTTGTAGATTCTGAATAAATATCTCACACTGATGTGTCTTAATGGCATTTATTGCTGCATCATATTGCGCTCCCGATATCGGCATACGGCCAAGTATTGCGCAAGCCCACTCAAACTTGAGTGTTTTCAGACATTCAAATATATCAGCAAGGCTCCAGCGCTCCTTATAATTTTCATCAAAATCCGCTTTGGATATAATCTGAGGCATTGCGACTTCAAGATATACCGCATTTACGTTTACATAAGGAACAGTGACTGCCAACAATCTGTCAATCCACTCAAACAACTCTTCTTTCCCTTCAAAATCAGGCTCAGATACAACCTTTAACCGAAGATTCATAAATGTTTCCGAAATCTGAGGCCCATAACCGTTTTTGAGGTCAACGGCATCCGCAAGAGACGTTCTAAGGTCTCTGACTGACAGAACCGCAGGGATTGGTTTCGTCTGGATATTGGTTATGGCTTGGCTTTCATTATTAGCCTGCAACCGAGAATCTTCAGTCTCAGCTTTTCGGGGACATAGAGTCTTAAGAAGCAACAAGGCGTTATCCTCAGCATCTGTATTATCATATGTTTTCTTGATTTGAACCGTCGTGGCGTGTCCCGTCATCTTAATAATCTCATTTTCCGGAATGCCTCGTTTCTTGCAGTTTGTCACAAATGAATGACGGCCTTTGTGAGAAGATATAAGTTGCCACAAGGGGACGGTTTCACTGTGTTTGCCTCTTCCGCTGTCTATTGTTTTGGTTCGTGTTTCGTTGAATTGGGCGTGGCGGCAGATAGCTCGTATAAGCTCATTGTAGTTGTTCTTACGGGATTTTATGAAACGTGGTGTTTTGTCAAGATATTTCTTTACAATATCTATCGCAGCCGGAAACAGCTTGGAGAGAGGAATGATAGCTCTGAGATTTTTACTATTCTTCGTTTTCTCCGGTCTGAAAATAGTGAATACCTCACCCTCTATGGTTTTCAAATTGGCAGAACAAAGCACCTGAGACAAGTCGCTGACACGGACACCTGTCCAACATTGTAAACAGAACATATCCCGTGCAACAGTTTCCTCATCCGTTAAGTCTGTTAACTTGTAAAGAATCTCTATCTGTTCCTCGGTCAATGCAATCTCATTATCCTCAAGCTCATCCCCAGTAATAGTTTGTTTCAGCAAAGGCAACTTGGCAGGAAGAGGGTATGTATAATTGAGATCCGGAATCGTTGTGAGATTCTTTAGATTGGTTGCGAGTGCTCTGATTCTCTGATTAGCAGTATTGATGGAAATATCCTGAGCCTTGAGCCATTCCGCATACCGCGCAGCTATATCCTTCGTCATGCTTGACAAGAGGTCAGGAATCTTAGTTGACTCCAAAAATTTTCTGAAATCAAGAATGTTTGTTCTTGCAGTCCCATAAGAACGCTCATTGGCTTGATTGTTCAAACGGTACTCTATCATCAGCTCTGTAGCTGACTTCTGCAATATATTCTGTTTCTTCTTGTTGGGCATCTTATATTCCGGTTTGATAGCTTTCAGCAGGCACTCGGGCATTGAGTCCAAAGACTGATAGTTATTGCAAAAATACTCAATTTTTTCAAGATATGCGCTATCGATGGCTCGTAACCGGTTATTAACTATCGTATTATTGTGAATATCTAACGGTGTCATCCCTTCCCGGATAATAGCACAATGCAATCGTTGACTCCAATGCCCTATGTGAATTTTAAGGCCCGTACTCACTCTGTACTGCTTGCCGCCAATTGAGAAGCAGGCATAAATCGTCGTTATCCCTGCCTTGTTCGGTTTGCGGAGATAGTAAGACAATCTGATTGAGCGGAGAAAGATTTGTTTATCTCCTTGATTTTCAGTCTGTGTTGACAATCTGTGATAAAAACTGTGTTATAAAATTGTGTTAATGATTGCACAGATGTCTCACAGAAACCAGCATTTGCTCTAAAAATCAAGTAGTTGGGATGGGTGCTTCATTAGGTAGCAAAAAAAATTGATTGTCATCACGACAACCAATCAATATTAACCTTAAAATCTAATACCATGAAAAACGCTGCAAATTTAATTTCCAAAACCGAAATATCCAAATCTTTTCTAATTTTTTAACATTACTTAACAATATCCCATTCCGTCAAAACAAGGAAAGAGCCAAGCTAATTACCAGCCCGGAGGGCTGTAATCCGGTTAACCCCGGTGCTTGCACCCGGGGATGTCAGCAGCATAGCCAGCGGCCCCGGCGGGGCCGTACCCCCCATCGCCCCTGTCTAAAAATTTGCTAATTTCCCCTTAATTGACTAATTTTGTGCTGTCAACAACTCTATTACGCCATGCGTCTGATTCTTTCCGTAATTCTTTTTGCGTTTTCCTGCGTCGCCGCGCAGGCCCAGCAGTTGCGAGTCCCCTCGCTTCAGCCCGTTTCCGACCTGCCCGAAATCGCTGCGGATACAACGGCTGTCGGCGAAGCTTCCGGCAATACCAATCCGAACATAATATTTGTCGAATATGAGCTGCCGCCCGTATTTCCCGGAGGAACACCAGCCCTGATGAGGTGGATAAACAGCAATCTTCGTTATCCCGAGGCTGCCCGGAAAAACAAGATTCAGGGGCGTGTTATCGTCAAATTCACAATCGAAAAAGATGGAACAGTTGTTGACCCTAAAGTGGTTCGTAGCGTGGATCCCGATTTGGACAGCGAGGCGCTTCGCTTAATCCGAAGTATGCCGAAATGGGAGCCGGGTAAATTCGACGGTGTGCCCTGGACTACCTACTTTAATCTTCCCATA
This sequence comes from Muribaculaceae bacterium, assembly GCA_017935045.1. Taxonomy (GTDB): domain Bacteria; phylum Bacteroidota; class Bacteroidia; order Bacteroidales; family Muribaculaceae; genus Lepagella. The sequence goes on along the minus strand of JAGBIJ010000014.1, from coordinate 54,258 downwards.
AATTTCAAACTTGAATAGTAGCAGACAGATACAATAATCAGGCCGCGGGGGCTTTGCTCCCTTACCCCCGGCTATGCAAAAAGCACTGCTGACGCGGTGCCGTGTCGATGCAACAAGGTCAAGCCAGCAGCTCCGAAAAGTCGTCGGTTGTAGTGTCGCGGCAGGCCGCGACAACAGCGAATTGCAAGCGAATCAACAATTTACCAGCCCGGAGGGCTGTAATCCGGTTAACCCCGGGTGCTTGCCACCCGGGGAGCTTAGCAGCATAGCCAGCGGCCCCGGCGGGGCCGTACCCCCCATCGCCCCTGTCTAAAAATTTGCTAATTTGCCGTTAATTGACTAATTTTGTGCTGTCAACAACTCTATTACGCCATGCGTCTGATATTTTCCGTCATTCTTCTTGCACTGTCCTGCGCCGCCGCGCAGGCGCAGCAATTACGTGCCCTGTCGTTTCAGCCGACGTCCGACCTGCCCAACGGCAAACTCAGCAGGCAGGATTTCAACGGCGTGCCGGCAGCCATCGTCAAGGTATTGCTCCCCGTGGAGGGAGTGCGCTTTGACGGCAACCTGATAGGCGAGCCGATGTTTGACGTCAATCAGTATTACGTATGGCTTGAGGGTTACCGCGAAGGGGTAAGTCCCGGCACGCGCGAGTTTGACATACAGTGTCCCGGCGTAGAGACACTGCGCGTAACCTTTGCCGACATCAGCGACATAACCCTTCTGTCGCCCGGCGCAATCTACGAATTGCGCCTCGACGTCCCCGACGAGCTCCGCTTCGCGCGCTCCTCCGGCCCGAAAGACGCCGGCGGCAATTACTTCGCCCTCTCCGTCACTCCGAAAAGCAATCTCACGGTGCGCGTGGACGGTCAGCTTGTCGAGACGGACAAAGGCGAGGCGACGGTTTTCTGCCGGTACGGCGACCATACTTACAGTGTCGAGGCTCCCGGCTATATGGCCGACAGCGGCTCGTTCACTATCACGAAAGGGGGCGACAAGGTGGTGCGCGACATATCCCTGCGGTCGAGCAAAGCCAGCGTGACGATTACTGCAGCCACCCCCGGCACCGTCATCAGCCTCAACGGGCAAAGAAGGGGAGAAGGCAGCTGGAGTGGCACGCTCGGCGCCGGCACCTATCAGCTTGAAGGCTCATTGACCGGCCACGAGCCGTATCGCGCCTCCTTCGACCTGAGCGAGAGCGAGAGCCGCACCGTGGAGATTCCGGCCCTGACACCCATCTACGCGCGCCTGGACGTGACCTGCAAGCCCAACGGCGCCGACATTACCATCGACGGACGCCCCGCCGGCACCACCCCGCAGGTCTTTACCGACCTGCTCGAAGGCCGCCACGAAGTTAGCATCAGCAAAGATGGGTATCAAGATATAAGGAGGATAGTTACGCTCAGCGCGTCGCAGCCCTTTGTCCTGTCGGAAACCATGAAGGAGGACATCACGGCGGATACAAGGGCTGTCGGCGTGATTTCCGGCAATACCGATTCGGACAAAATATTTGAGTCGGTGGAACAGCAGGCGCAATTTCCGGGCGGTAAGACGGCTCTCTTAAAGTGGCTTAGTTCAAATCTGCGCTATCCCGAAGCTGCGCAGCAAAATAATATCCAGGGGCGCGTGTTGGTCAAATTCATAATCGAAAAGGACGGAACTGTTGCAGATCCTGTTATAATTCGCGGCGTTGATCCCGATTTGGACAAAGAGGCAATCCGCGTAATACGAAGTATGCCGAGATGGGAACCGGGTAAAAACAACGGCGTGCCGGCGCGTTCCTACTTTACTATTCCCATTGGTTTCAAACTTCAACAGTAGCCGACAGATACAATAATCGGGCGGCGGGGGCGTTATCTACATAATGACTCCCGGTTACAAGACATATTTACGCCGTCTGCTTATGCTGCTGACGCTCGCAGTCGCCGCCCTCGGCGCGACGGCGCAGCGCGACAAGTTTGTAGGCAACCGTCTGTATGCCGACCAGAAAAGGCTGCATCTCGGTTTCTCGGTGGGCATGCACTTCCAGGACCTGAAATTTACCCATAACGGCTACACTACGCCGGAAGGGGAGAACTGGTATATGGAGGTGCCGGCCTATAGCCCCGGCTTCTGCGTGAACGTGCTGGCCGACCTGCGTCTGCACAAGCATTTCAATCTGCGTCTGAGCCCCGGCATGTACTTCGGCAACAAGACGGTGCATTTCCGCGAGCCGGCCTCCGACCTGCTCGAGAAGCAGGATGTAAAGAGCGCCTACGTCGTGCTGCCGCTCGACCTGAAAATCTCCGGCGAGCGCTACCGCAATTCCCGCCCTTACGTCACTTTGGGCGTGATGGGCAGTCTCGATGTCAGCAAGAAGCGCAGCGACTTCCTGCAGTTCAACTCCATGGACGCCTATCTTACCCTGGGCCTGGGCTGCGACCTGTATCTGCCTTTCTTCAAGCTGAATCCGGAGATCAAGTTCTGCTTCGGCCTGACCGATGTGCTGAAGCATGACCGCCCCGACCTGGTGGACGATCCCGCTACGATGAAGATGACCAACTCGCTGAAGAAGGTCAAGAACAATATGATAGTGTTAACATTCTATTTCGAGTAAGAGCCGATGCGGGGACTGCGTATTTCACTTTACAGATATTTGCTTGCAGCCGCGGCCGTGCTGACCGGCGTCTGCGCCGCGCGCGGCCAGAACACTGACCCGCTCATGGCTCACTACTGGGCCATGCCGACGCTCTACAACCCGGCGGCCACGGGCAATACCGACTACATACGCATACGCGGCGGCGCGCGTCTGCAGTGGATAGGTATCGACAACGCACCCAAGAGCTTTACCGGCACGGCCGACATGCCTTTCCGCATCGGCAAGCAGCGTCTGGGCGCCGGTGTCAGCGTATTGCAGGAAGGACTCGGCCTGTTCTCCAACATGGATATCGCCCTGCAGGCCTCCTATAAGCTGAAGCTCGGCAAAGGCACCCTGAGCGTAGGCGTACAGGCGGCATACTACAGCACCAAGTTCAAGGGCAGCGAGGTCGTGCTTCCCGACGACGACGATTACCACGAGGGAACCGACGACGCCATTCCGACCCAGGATCTGACCGGCAACAGCGTCGACCTCTCGGCCGGCCTGTGGTACGAACATCCGAAGTTCTATCTCGGCCTGTCGGGCAGACACCTGATGGATCCCACAATACGCATGTCGCTGGAGGGCAGCGAGAGTACCGAGACTCAGGAATATGAAGTAAAGGCTTCCCGCACGCTATATTTTACCGCCGGAAGCAATATACCGATAAAAAATACGTTATTTGAATTGCAGCCCAGCCTCATCGTCGCGTCCGATTTCAAGGATTTCACGGGCCAGGCCGACCTGCGGGCGCGCTACAACCGCTTCCTCAGTTTCGGCGTGGGTTACCGCTACCAGTCGGGCATAAGCGTCAGTCTGGGAGCCGAGTTCAAAAACTTCTTCATCGGCTACAGCTACGAGTATCCGCTGTCGGCTATAGCCAAGGCATCGTCGGGCAGCCACGAGATAGTGGCCGGCTATCAGCTGAAGCTCAATCTGACTAAGCAGAACAAGAACCGGCACCGCTCCATACGTATCATGTAAGGCGCGGCCGGCATAACAGAAAACTACAATCTGAAGCTAACAACAGCACGATATATGAAAAAGACTCTGATAAGATACTACAAATCCCTGTCGCGGACAGGCCGCATGCTTATGGCGGCAATCCTGACTCTCGCCCTGGGCGGTCTGATGGCCTCGTGTGCCGCAGGCCGCGGCAGCTCGTATGGCGGCGAGGTTACCGGCGTGGGCGGCAGCTCCTACAGTGAGCCTACGCCTTACGGCATGGTGCTGGTGGATCGCGGCGCATGGAAAATGGGACCCGCCGAAGACGACAGCGTCTGGGGTATAAAGGGAGACCCCAGGGGTGTCAGCGTCGACGCTTTCTGGATGGACGAGACGGAGGTCACGAACAGCAAGTACAAGCAGTTTGTGCTGTGGGTACGCGACTCCATCATCCGCGAGCGTCTGGCCGACCCGGCCTACGGCGGCAACGAGGAATTCAAGATAGAGGAAGACAAGGAGGGCAACCCCGTGAAGCCTTATCTGAACTGGAACAAGAACATACCCTGGCGCAACGCCAACGAAGACGAGCAGCGCGCCATAGAGAGCGTGTACCGTACCAACCCCATTACCGGACGACGTGAACTCGATCCCACGCAGCTCAACTACCGGTATGAAATCTACAACCATACCGCAGCCGCCCAGCGCAAGAATCGTCTGGACCCCGAGCGCCGCGACTATAATACCGACCACGAGGTAAGCACCGAACTGCCTGTCATCAGCAAGGATACCGCCTATTTCAACGATGAGGGCCGTATAGTCCGCGAGACAGTGACACGCCCGCTGACCGGAGACTATGATTTCCTCAACACCTATATAGTGAATGTCTATCCAGACACCACATGTTGGATAAATGACTTCGACAACGCTTACAACGAGCCGTACACCCGCATGTATTTCTCCCATGCCGGTTACAATGATTATCCGGTAGTGGGCGTAAGCTGGGAGCAGGCCAATGCCTTCTCCAACTGGCGCACCGATTATCTGCGCCGCTCGCTGGGTCGCGAAGGCGTCTTCATCGAGCCTTATCGTCTGCCTACAGAGGCAGAGTGGGAGTTTGCGGCCCGCGCCGGCAATTCCGAAAGCTCTTATCCCTGGGAGGAGACGGCTCCGATGGACGAGCGCGGGTGTTTCTACGCCAACTTCAAGCCCATGGACGGCGACTACATACGCGACGGCCATCTGATTACCTCGCAGGTCGGCACGTATGCGCCCAACGATTTCGGTCTTTTCGACATGGCCGGCAATGTTAGCGAGTGGACCTCTACGGCCTACACCGAGAGCCTGAACCGCCTGACCGCCGACATGAATCCGGAGTACCGCTACGACGCCGCCAAGGAGGATCCCTACAAGATGAAGCGCAAGATAGTACGCGGCGGCAGCTGGAAGGATGTAGCCCACAACCTGCGCTCTGACCTCCGCCAGTGGGAGTATCAGAACGAGCAGCGTTCATATATAGGTTTCCGCAATGTGCGCTCGCAGGTGGGCTTCGCACGCGGCAACAAGAACAAGAACCGAAAGTGAGATAAATCATAAGCAGGCCCGGCGCCCGGCGCAGAGCCCCGCATCAAGTCAACCGCACAATAACAATATACCCGACACATGGGAAAAATCAGGAAATTCGGCAACGGCATAGAGCGCTTTCTTCACGGCGCCAAGGGCCAGCGCTTCTTCAACTTCGCTTACTCCATAGGCGCCGCCATTGTGATATGGGGCGCGCTGTTCAAGATTCTCCACCTGCCCGGCGGCAGCACTCTGCTCTGTATAGGCATGGGTACGGAAATCGCTATGTTCATACTGACGGCGTTCGACCGTCCTCCCAAGGAATATGCCTGGGAAGATGTCTTCCCCGTGCTTGACAGCCATAATGCCGAAGACCGTCCGGACTTCGGCGGCACAGGCGTTGCCGCAGCCGCGCATCCCGAAGGCTATGCCCCGGCCTACGCCGCAGGAGCCGTGCCTGTGCCCGGTTCCACCGACGAGGCTGCCTATTATGCTCCGGCCGCTCCGCAGCCCGCAGTCGAGGGGCTGCCGGCATCGGTGGCGCTGAGCGAGGAGGACACCCAGTCGCTGCGCGAGAGCATAGAGAAGATGGCCGCCGCATCCGACCAGCTCAGCCAGATGGCGGAGCTGACCACCGCCACTCAGGAATATCTGACCCAGATGTCGGGCATAGCCGCCCAGATGAACGCCCTGCGGGCTACCACCGAGCAGCTTAACCAGGTCAGCAACACGTTGCTCCAGAGCTATTCGGCCATAACGCAGAACAGCGACAATATCCGCCAGAGCTCGGGTGGCTACGTGGAGCAGATGGAGGCCCTGAACCGCAACGTCTCCGGCCTGAATACCATATATGAGATACAGCTCAAGAGCATAGCCTCGCAGCTTGACTCCATAGACAGGGTAAACCGCGGTCTCAAGGATATACGCGACATGTATGAGAAGAGCGCCAGCGAGAGCTCGCGCTACTGTGAGGAGACGGAGAAGATGGCCCGCTATATGAAGCAGCTCAATTCCGTCTACGAGAAGATGGTCACGGCTATGACTGTGAATATGTACAACCCCATGATGGGAGGCGGCGCGGCCGCCCCCTCCAACCCCGTGGAGAATCCTTTCGCCCGCGGACGTGAAAATGACTAACAAGGCATAGACGATGGCAGGAGGTAGCAATAACGTAGCAAGGATGTCGCCCCGCCAGAGGATGATAAACCTTATGTATATCGTCCTCACGGCCATGCTGGCCCTGAACGTGAGCAGCGATGTGCTCAACGGTTTCAGCCAGATTCAGGCCGGCCTGCAGAAAACGTCGGAAAACCTTTCGGCGAAGAACGAGGCTCAGTACCGCTATCTGACGTATATGTATGAGGCGCACCCCAAGGAAGTGGGCCCGCTTATGCAGAAGGGTACCGAGGTCTACAGGCGCACTGGCGAGCTTTATGCCGAAATAGAGAAACTGAAGGTGGCCATAGCCCGTCAGGCCGACGGCCCGGACGCCGATTACCATAACCTGATAAATCAGGATGACCTGGAGGCGTCGAGCGTAATGATGCTCGACCCGATTACGCAGCGCGGCAAGAAGCTGCGCGAGCAACTGGACGTATATCGCAAGTTCGTGCTTGCCAACATAGATGACGCCGACAAGCGCAAGGCAATAGAGAATCTGCTCTCTACGACCGTAGTCCACGCGCCCGGTACGGTGGGACCCACTACGTGGGAGCAGAAGAATTTTGAGAATATGCCGGTCATAGCCTCGATAACGTTTCTGACACATCTGCAGAACAATCTGCGTCAGGCCGAAAGCGAGGCCCTGACCAATGTGATAGGCGCCATAGACCTGGGACAGAACGTAGACCGCGTGAATCAGATGACGGCCTTCGTGGTGCCCAAGAGCAATATGATAATGTCCGGCGGACGCTACGAGGCCGATATCGTCCTGGCCGCCGTCGATACCACACGCCTGCCCCGCGTCTATGTGGGAGGCCGCGAGATACCCGGCGGAAAATATTCATTCAGCGCCACAGGGCTCGGTACCCATGATTTCTCGGGATACATCGAGCTGCTCAAGCGCGACGGAAGCATAGATAAGTTTCCGTTTAAGTCGAGCTATACGGTAATCGAGCCTATGGCCACGATTTCGCCGACCATGATGAATGTGCTTTATGCCGGTATCGACAACCCGATCAGTATCTCCGCGCCGGGTGTGCCTATGGACGCTATCAACGCTACAATAACTTCCGGCTCGCTGACACGCAACGGCAACAGCTGGACAGCACGCGTCAGCGCCATAGGCCAGGAGGCCGAGATTCGCGTGAGCGCCACTCTCGAGGGCCGCTCCACTTCACTCGGCTCCATGAAATTCCGCATCCGCAAATTGCCTGATCCGCTCCCGTATCTGGCCATACGCGACGGCTCGGGCAACGTTACCCACTACAAGGGTACTCCCCGCCGCATCTCCAAGGCTGCGCTGATGAGCGCCGGAGGCGTAGGCGCGGCTCTGGACGACGGCATCCTCAACATCACGTATCAGGTTGTCTCGTTCTCTACCACCTTCTTCGACTCAATGGGCAACGCCATACCCGAAAACTCTGCCGGAGCCTCCTTCTCGGCTCGCCAGATTGAGCAGTTCAGACGCATGAAGGTAGGCAGAAGTTTCTTCATATCCAACATCAAGGCCAAGGGCCCGGATGGCGTGACACGCGATGTGCCTCCCATGGAGGTCGCCCTCAACTGACATGACACTAACATAATAGCTTCACAAGATGAAAATACTTCGTTCAATCATAATATGCACACTGCTTCTGTCGGGACTGGCCGCGGCCGCTCAGGTAGAGTCGGCTTCCGGTGTAAGCCGCCGGAGCGGCAAGGACCGCAAGAAACGTCAGACCGAAGCTACGGCCGGCCCTACGATTACCGACCGTATGCAGAGCTTCTACGATGTCAAGGAACCGCATGACGCCGACCTGGCCTGGATGCGCACCATATATCGTCAGATAGATCTGAGCAAAGACAAGAACGCTCCGCTGTATTTCCCGGAAGATGTAGTCGACGGTCAGGAAAACCTGTTCCGTATAATGCTGAACCTCGTGGTCGACGGCAAGATTCCGGCATACGAGTATCTGGATGGACGCGAGGTGTTTTCAGATAAATATCAGATAAAGGTGCAGGAGATGCTCGACCGCTTCGGTATCTATTACAAGGCCGAGGGCTCGGGACGCAACGGCTCCAAATTTGTAATTGAGGAGGCCGATGTCCCTACCGGGCAGGTTATGAACTATTACATCATCGAGAAATGGGAGTTTGACAAGCGTTCCAACCAGATGAAGACCCGTGTCGAAGCCATCTGTCCGGTGCTCAACCGCTACGGAGACTTCGGCGGCGAGGCCAAGTATCCGATGTTCTGGGTAAAGTTCGATCAGCTGCGCCCCTGGCTCGCCCAGCAGTACGTCTTCCTTAGCGATGACAACAATCTGCCGCAGTACAGCCTTGACGACTACTTCAATCTGGGCATGTACGAAGGAGACATATATAAGACCAAGAATCTGCGCAACCTTTCGATGAACCAGCTCTATCCCGATCCCGACGAGATGAAGCTGGCGCAAGACAGCATAGAGAAGCGTCTGCGCTCCTTCGGCGATAATCTCTGGGTACCCGACCGCGACGAATATCTCGCCTCGCTCGAGAGAGAGCAGACGAAGAAGGACAAGAAGAAGGGGGGCGACAGCGTGGACGAGACAGCTGCCGACGGCGACTCGCCTGGCGAGCGTGTGGACAAGAGCGAGTCTACGGAGCCGGCCAAGAAGACCGTGCGCACCAAGCGCAAGTCCAACAAGAAAGTGACCAAAGCTCCAAAAGTGAAGAGTTCGTCGGGCAACGGCTCGAACCCCGCCGCCGAGAAGTCCGTCCGCCGGCGCCGCCGCTGACATACAGTATAGCCTGTTTCGCTCCGAATCCGCAGCCGGTTTCGGAGCGAAACCGTTTATACGGCAGGCCGCAATGCCTGATTCTGTCTAATCCAACAATGTGGCTTGGGAATTTGGAGTTTAACTCTTTAATGATTAACTTTGTGTTCAGAAACAGAAATTTAGCTGAGCATGAGTGAAAAGGAACGAATATTACATCAAATTCTAACCTCTACACAGACAGGGACTATCGTTTGCCGTTTGGCTAAGGAACTCAGAGTCTCAACTTACGAGGCTTTTACAAGGTTTTTTAGAAGTAAAACGTACGCCCAGTTCCGCACTCCAGGCTCTATAATGAGTATGCTTAGCGACCCAGCTATTATCCAGTATTATCTCCAAGAAGAAATAAAAAAGTAACTACGCTTTTGGACAGATGACACGGAATGAGATTTATTTAACTTTCAAAGAATCCGTCTGTCATATCCGGTGTGACGGGGTGTGATGGGGTCGGCGAAAGTTGGTTAATTGAGGTTTTTGTTGTAATTTTGCACTGTGGCCGCGGCGCAGACGCGCCCGACTTTAACGACTGATTTATATGATATGGAGAACTCTATAATAGTCAATGGATTGCGGTTTACGCCCTTTCTTAGCGCCGCTCAGATACATGAGCAGGTAAGACGGGTCGCCTCCGAGGTGCGACGAGACCTGGAGGGGAAGCGGCCCTTGTTCGTATGTGTGCTTACAGGCGCCTTTATCTTTGCCGCCGATTTGATACGGGAGGTAGGCATAACTGACTGTGAGGTCGCTTTTGTGCGGTACTCAAGCTATGAGGGCACGTCGACTACAGGTCAGGTCAAGCAGCTTTTAGGGTTGAAAGAGAATATCGAGGGCCGTGATGTGGTCATCATCGAGGATATTGTAGACACCGGCCTGACGGCCCAGCGCATGGTGGCGGACCTGAAGGAACGCCGCCCCGCTTCTGTCCGTTTCGCCACGTTGCTGCATAAGCCGGAAAGCTCGCGTACCGGCTTCTGTCCCGACTACGTAGCTTTCTCGATAGAGCCGAAATTCATCATAGGCTACGGACTCGACCTTGACGGCAGCGCGCGCAATCTGCCCGACATCTATATCCATGAGGAAGAATAAACAACCACGGAGCGGGGCATAGCCTGCTCCATAAAAATATAGAAATGCTTAATCTTGTAATTTTCGGTGCCCCCGGCAGTGGAAAAGGCACCCAGAGTGCGAAACTGATAGATGAATACAGCCTGTATCACATCTCTACAGGCGAGGTGCTGCGCGAGGAGATAGCCTCCGGCTCCGAGCTGGGCAAGCTGGCCGATAGCTATATCTCCAAGGGTCAGCTCATACCCGACGACCTGATGATCAGCATCCTGGACGAGATTCTGACCCGTCATCTCAAGGATAGAGAGGGTATAGTTTTCGACGGTTTCCCGCGTACCATACCACAGGCCGAGGCGCTGGCCTCTCTGCTTGAGAAGCACGGCACCGAGCTGCACGCCGTCATCGGTCTCGAGGTGCCGGAAGAGGAGTTGATAGACCGCATGATAAAACGAGGCCAGCAGACCGGCCGCGCCGATGACAACGCCGAGACGATCAAGAACCGTCTGGCCGTCTACCACAACCAGACCCGCCCCGTCAAGGACTTCTATATAGGTAAAGACAAATATATCGCCGTCAATGGCAGCGGTGTCGTAGACGAGATTTTCGCCGACATCCGCAAGGGCATAGAGCAGGCTACCGGACAGAAGAGCAAGAAATAAGATTCCGGAGCGGGGGCTGCCGGCCATACGAGTATTGTCTGGGGGTACGACCCCTCCGGGGTCGTCGGGGACAGCCGGGGCCGGTACCCCCGGTGCAAGCACCGAGGGTTAAGCGGATTGCAGCCTTCCGGGCTGGTAAAGTGCTGATTTGCTTGCAATTCGCGGTTGTTGCAGCCCAAGCGGCAGGCCGGAGGCCTGCAATCTTGTTAGCCCCCAGTGCTCGCACTGGGGGTATTCATGCCGGATGGTCAGCGGCCCCGGCGGGGGCGTATTTCGATATTGTGCGACCCCGCCGGGGTCGTACCATTGGTTGGTGGCATTGCCCCCAATGACAGACGCCGGGTGTCCCCGGCATCCGTCATTGGGGGGTAACAAAATAGCAGGCCTCCGGCCTGCGCCGTGGACAGGTTGGTTGTTGCGACAACGGTAAAGTGTTGGGCCGATTACGGTTGTCACGGTTGTCGCGGCATGCCGCGACACTACAACCGGCGATGGGGTTTTTTGAACAATCAATAAGAATCAGACCGGGGATGGCTGCAATGGCATCTTCCCCGGTTTTGTATTTTTTACTGATTCGGGCTGATTGTTTACTGGTTGGGGCCGATAAAGGTGCCGATGTCGAAGATCCAGAAAAACAGTAGCGCACACAGTATGATTACTCCTATCCAAAGCCACAGACGGTACATGCGGCGGCGGTTGCGTGCTATCTTCTCTCTCTCTTGTTCAGCTGGGCTGCCTGAGTGATGATTCTTGTGTGACATAGTATTTATAGTTTATAGTTTCTACACTGGGTCAGGCAGACTGATTCAGTCCGCTTTGACAGTATAACGAATGTGTGTGCGTAAAAGTTCCGTCGTAATCGTGTGATACGTCAGAACGGAGTGCTTTCGCCGGGTGCCGGCATGATGTCGGGCATAGGGGAGCCGGCAAACGGATCGGCTCCGGCAGCGCCGCCGGAGAGCAGGGCAGGGGCGGCTGGCTCGGCGGCGTCGTCTTCGGTGTTCATGCGGCTCTGGACCGTGGTCTGAATCATGCGGCGGCTCTCGTCCCAGTTCTCGAAGCGTACGAATTGGCTTGTGAAGCGCATCTTTACGGTGCCGACCTGGCCGCTGCGGTGCTTGGCTATGATGAATTCGGCCAGGCCGCGGATGTCGTTGTTCTCCTCGTCGACGGCAGAGTGGGTGTAGTATTCCGGACGATGGATAAAGGCTACGAAGTCAGCGTCCTGCTCTATGGCTCCGGACTCACGCAGGTCGGAGAGGATGGGGCGCTTGTCGTCGCGGGTGGTAGTGGAGCGGTTGAGCTGCGACAGGGCTATGATGGGTATGTTCAACTCCTTGGCCAAAGCCTTGAGAGAGCGGGATATGGTGCTGACCTCCTGTTCGCGCGAACCGAATTTCATGCCTGTGGCGTTCATCAGCTGCAGGTAGTCGATGATGATTATCTTCACGTCATGCTCGCGTACGAGACGGCGCGCCTTGGTGCGCAGCTCCGTGATGGAGAGTCCCGGAGTCTCGTCGATATACATAGGGGCCCCGTAGAGGTATCTCACACGCTGGTTGAGCTGATCCCACTCGTGGTCGGAGAGGCGGCCGGAGCGGATTGTCTCGCCCTTGATTTCGCAGACATTGGATATCATACGGTTCACGAGCTGTATATTGCTCATCTCCAGAGAAAAAATGCCTACAGGTATATTGAAGTCCACCGCCATGTTTTTGGCCATGGACAGTACGAACGCCGTCTTGCCCATGGCCGGACGCGCCGCTATGATGATAAGGTCGGAGTTCTGCCATCCCGAAGTCATGGCGTCCAGTCCGGTATAGCCTGTAGGCAGGCCCGAGAGGCCGCTCTCGCGGTTGGCGGCGGCCTGAATCTGCTGCATGGCCTGGCTGATGATGGGGTCTACCTGCACGACCTCGCGTTTGAGCTGCGTCTGCGAAATCTCAAACAGCTCTCCCTCGGCGGCTTGCAGCAGGTCGTCTATGTCATTGGCCTCGTCGAAAGCCTGCCCCTCTATGTTGGAAGCGAAAGCTATCAGACGGCGTGCCAGATATTTCTGGGCTATGATGCGGGCGTGGAACTCGATGTGTGCCGCCGAGGTCACACGGGCCGTAAGCTCCGTGACGGTCACGGCTCCGCCCACACGCTCCAGCGTGCCGTTGGCGCGCAGCTGCTCGACTACGGTCAGCATGTCAATAGGGCGCTGGTTGGCGCCGAGCTGCGCTATGGCCTCGTATATAAGCTGGTTGCGCGGGTCGTAGAAACTGTCGGGCACGAGCAGGTCGCATACGGTCGTATAGGCGTCTTTCTCAAGCATCAGGGCACCGAGCACCATCTCCTCCAGCTCTGTGGCCTGGGGCTGCAGTTTGCCGTTGACATCGGTGTACTGGGGTGTATGACGGGGTTTAGCGGGGCGGTTGTTGTCTGCCATCTTTCAGGTGTCGGTTAGTAGGGTTTGCGGTATTTGTCCGGGTTGGCGTCCTCCATTATCGAGAGATAGGATGCATAGCGGCTCTGCGCTATGCGGTGTTCGTCCAGGGCGCGGCGCACGGCGCATCCCGGCTCGTGGGTATGCGTGCATCCCCGGAAGCGGCAATGCTCCGACTCGCGGAAAATCTCGGGAAAGTAGTGGCTGACCTGAGCAGGGTCGAAGTCTATGGTGCCAAACCCTTTTACGCCGGGGATGTCGATGAGCCGTCCTCCTCCGGGCAGGGGATACATCTCTGAGAAAGTAGTGGTATGCATGCCCGTATGATGGATATCCGAGATATGGCCTGTACGCAGGTCCAGCCCAGGTATCAGCGCGTTGATGAGCGAGCTTTTGCCCACTCCGCTGTTGCCGGCGAGCAGCACTGTCTTGTCCTGGGCCAGACGGCGCAGGGCGTCGACTCCGGAGCCTGTGGCGGCAGAGACATACTCCACCTCGTAGCCCGCCGACTCGTAGAGCGTGCGGATGGCGTCGGCCAGCTCGCGGTCCTCATCGTCCCAGAGGTCGCACTTGTTGATTACCAGCGCCGCCGGCACCGCGTAAGCCTCGGCCGTAGCCAGAAACCGGTCGATGAATGTAGTGGTGGTCTGCGGCTCACGCAGAGTGATGACCAGAAAGGCCAGATCTATGTTGGCGGCCAGAATGTGGCTCTCCTTCGACAGATTGGAGGCTCGGCGGATGATATAATTGCGGCGCGGAGCTATGCCGGTAATGAAACCGGTGCCGTCCGGGGTAAGGGCTATGGTTACCTCGTCGCCGACTGCCACAGGGCTGGTGGTGCGTATCCCCTTGATTCGGAAGTTGCCTTTGACCTTGCATCTGATGGCTGCGGTCCCTTCCGGGGCATCGAGAGGAAGCGCTTCATACCAGCTTCCGGTATTTCTCACTATTATACCTTGCATGCTGCAAATTTACTGTTTTTTTCCGTGACAGAGCGCGTTTTTTGCATTTTTTAATCTACAGTCTATAAACAGAGCGTCCGCTCCTCTTGTTATAAAATCAGATTAAATGATAAAGCATACTATGAAAAAGACATTCATTACATTGGCTTTGGCCGCTTTGGCCGCTGTTCCGGCCATGGCTCAGAAACAGATGCCTCGGCTTAATCCGGGCATCGGGCCTGTGGAGGCTGCCAGCATGACATTCCGGAGTCTGCCTGAAAACGCGCAGACATTCATCAATACCCTGTTTCCCTCTACGGCTGTCAGCAGCGTGGTCAACGATTTCAAGGACCACGAGTATGACGTCACCATGAGCGATGGATATGAGATTACATTCGATTATGCCGGCAACTGGACCCAAGTGGAGGCTCCCGATGGCGTGATGCTTCCCAGCAGCACCCTTGTGGCTCTGGTGCCGGAGCAGACTGTAATCACGACTCTGTCGGGCGATGACCTCGTAAATGGCGGCGTGATGGACAGTATAGAGGAAATCGAGGTGTATCCGGAAGGGTATCTGGTGGAGTACGCTGCCGGCACTTATGGCAAAGGCAAGGCGGCAGTATCCAAGACCGACGGTAAGATAACCGGACACAAGTTGTCTGCCAGGCAGTCGAAGTGCGGTAAGAAAGACGGACACCGCAAGGCGCGCCACGACCGTGGCGGCAAAGCCCGGACCGTAAAATTCAATCCTGCGGCTGCCGTACTGCAGCGATAAGCATGCTGCTGAACATAGCCGCTGCGCTTATATAAATCTGACATGGTTGTCCGCGTATCCCCGGCGCGGACAGCTTTTTTTTGTTTAGATTACACTTATTTCAAGATTTTTTGTAACTTTGCAGTTCGAACTAATGAAGTCATCATGAATGTAAGCAAGTATTGTGCTGATCCTCAGAAACAGGGGACCCGCGGGTCGGATGCAGACTCGGATGAAGGTCTGCGGCGTAAGAAAAAGAAAGGGCCTTCCCGGGTGCTGACAGTGTCGTTTTTGCTCATTATTGTCGCACTTGTAGCCATAGGCGTAGTGGTCATAGTGCCTATGCTTAACAAGAGCGCCCGCCATACAGCCATCATCAAGGTGCCGCGCAATGCCACAGAGAAGCAGGTGGAGGACAGTGTGGCCAAATATCTGGGCAGTGATTACGCCGAGGATCTGCATCAGGCCATGATAATAGCCGGCGGACGGTCGCTTATGCGTCACGGCGCATATAAAATAGAGGAGGGCATGACTCCTATGGAGGGCGCCCGCGTCCTGACCCACGGCGGCCAGACCGGTATCCGCGTGACGCTGCAGAACGAGCGTGACAAGGCATCGCTTGCCCGCAAGTTCGCCGCCAAGCTCGATGTCCCCGCCGACTCGCTTCTCGCAGCTCTGAATGACGCCGAGTTTCTGAAAAAATGCGATACAGATCCCGATTACGTAATGATAATTTTCCTGGCCGACACCTATGAGTTCTACTGGACCGTCTCGGCGCAGGAGATCGTACGCAAGATGCGCAATGTCTATGATTCATTCTGGACGCCACAACGACTGGAGCGTGCCGAGCAGCTTCATCTCTCGCCCCGGCAGATCGCGGTTCTGGCTTCTATAGTGGACGAGGAGACCAATCAGGCGGCTGAGAAAGGCACGATAGGACGGCTGTATATCAACCGTCTGCAAAAGGGAATGAAACTTCAGGCTGACCCTACAGTGAAATATGCCATAGGCGATTTCGGTATCAAGCGCGTGACCAACGAGATGACCCGCTACGATTCTCCCTTCAACACATATATGTACGAGGGACTGCCTCCCGGACCTATCCGTACGACCTCGGCGGCTACGATCGACGCCATCCTCTCGTCGCGTCCGCACGACTATCTGTATATGTGCGCCAAGGAAGACTTCAGCGGCTCGCATAATTTCGCCGTCACATACGAGGAACATCTGCAGAACGCCCGGCGTTATCAGGCCGCTCTCGACAAGGCCGGCATCAAGTGACGCATGCCGGCGAACCAACGGCGTTGTCGCGGCGTTGAAAAGTTATATAACCCTTTAAACTTTTTTGCGCCATGAAACTGCTGAAGACTTACAACACAGAGACTATAGCTTATATAGACAAAGGCTTTCTCGCTGACCGCGGCATAGAGACCATAGTGGAGGGAAGCGCCATGTCGGACGTGTTTCCCGCGCCCGATGCCGGCACCTCGCAGGTAGGTCTGTATGTGGTCAGCGACGCCCAGTACGGGCAGGCACGCCGTCTGCTCGACGACCGTCCGGAATGAAATACAGAGGCATACTGACCGCGATTTTGATTCATATATGCGCCGCGACGCTGCAAGCGTCGCGGTCATATTCGCTTTCAGCCGATTCGGTAGCTGCAGCCATATCCGCCGATACCGTGCCGGCGCTTACCTATGACGCAGCCGGTATTCCGGGCGTCGGCGGCAATCCCGATGCGCCCGACACTGCGGGTGGCACGCGCAGCGACTGGTGGCTGGACAGGATAAAAGACCATACGTACTCCATCGCCGACACGACTATACGTTATCCGAGATTTCTCAAGTTCTGTGTCAATACCTATAATTGGGCGGATCGTACGTTCAACACCTACGATCACGATTATGTCTTGCCTACAGGCAAGAAGTGGAAAGCGCTGGTGCGTATGTCCAACTGGACCGACTCGTACTCCATGACACTGGACAGGATGCACATCCGCATGCTCTCAGAGATATATTCGGGTATCGGTCCGTCAGTCTCCTTTATGGCAGTAGGGCTGAGTTATCAGGCTAATCTCAATCGCCTTGTCTCCCATAGGCCGGCCCGCCAGAAGCGCTATGACTTCAGCTTCAGCTGCGCCCTGTTCTGGGTCAATGTCTACTATTCACGCAACCGCGACGGCACCGAGATAAGGCAGATAGGGCATTATCACGACGAGCATGGGAAAAGATGGATAAAATACCATTTTCCCGACCTGCAGCTTGAGAGCTATGGCCTGGACGCCTATTACTTTTTCAATCACGGCCGGTATTACCACGGCGCGGCCTACAATTACTCCAAGATACAGAAGCGCAGCCAGGGCTCGTTTATGCTCGGCATAAGTCTGGCCCATCAGGACATAGACATGGATTTCTCTTCGCTTCCGCAGGCCATGCAGGCGCAGATACCCGGCACGCAGCGTCATTTCCGCTTCAACTACAATGACTTCTGTGTGCTGGCCGGCTATGGCTACAACTGGGTTTTTCATCCCAAATGGGTATGGAACATTACAGGTATGGGCGCGCTCGGCTATAAGCACTCTCTGGCCGACAGCGTAGAGGGCCGCTGCGAGCGCGCCGCTCTGAACGTAAAAGGCCGCACGGCGCTTGCATACAATCTCGGGAACTTTTTCGCCGGAGTATTCGGCAGCGCCGACGTCAACTGGTACAAGAGCCACGACTACTCCTTCGCCAATGCAATCATAGCTTTTGGCGCCGTTACCGGCATCCGTTTCTGACGCAAGGTCGTGGCTTACCGGATTATTATTTTCTCGGTGCGCGAGCCGGCGGCCTTGATGTAGATGCCTGGCGCGAGCGACGACAGAGCGTCTGCGCCTGCGGAGCGGAGCAACAGCTGTCCCTGCAGGTCGTAGACGTCGAAGCTGCCGTTGTCAGTGTCAGCCGTCACGCCGTCTATGCCGGCGGCCTCCAGGTCGTCTGCCACATTGAGGAAATCCTTCCAGAAGGGTGCCTCGCTGTATGCCTGTTTCGACCCTTTGGGTATATGGAGCGTAGCTCTCTGGTATGTCTGGGAGCTGAATGAATATTGGAAAAGTTCGGGCGGCTCGGCCCGATGCATGTTGATAGTGCTCAGGTCTGTGCAGCGCAAGAATGTATAGGCATCTATTTTATCTATAGACTCAGGAATGGATAGATAAGCCAGATTATAACAGTCGTGGAACCAGCTACCGATATCTTTTACGTAGTTGCCGAAGCTGACTGAGCGAAGCGATTCGCCGAATGTCAAGTTGTCAAAAATGCCTATCTGACGGCCGATATAGAGTTCCTCTATACCGCAAGTGCTGAATACAGGCACATTCGACTCTTCCGGATGACCTTCGGGGTCACGCTCCGCTGCTTTCATTTTCAGATATTCCGGAGAGTCTTCGATAGTTACCTTTTTCAATTTGGGACATTTGCTGATACCACCGTTGCCGATGCTGGACAAAGTCGCGGGGATAATCAGGGACTTCAGTTCCGGACAATCGGCCAGCATAAATCGGCTTATCCATGGAGTTTCAATCTTAAAGTCAGTTAAGCCTGACCCTGCGAAAATGTATTCCTCAATCCAGAACGAGTCCGAAGGGATGTTGACGGTAGTCAGAGAGGTGCAGTTTTGAAACGCTCGTGTACCGAAATATGTGGTTGCTTCAGGAATTATCAGGGCTTTTAAGCTGGAACAGCCGCTGAATGCGTATTCACAGATATGGTCCACTTTATCATGGATAGAAACAGAAGCAAGAGAGGAGCAACCGCTGAAAACGTATGGAGTAATTGTAGTTACGGCAGGCGGAATGACAAACGAGGTTAGAGATGAGCAATCTTGAAATGCACTGGATAGGATATGTTCTACCGCAGTCGGAATGTTGATAGAGCTAAGCGCTGAGCAGCCACGGAACGCTCCGTCATCGATTCGTGTGACCGAGCTAGGCAGCTTGACCGAAGTCAGAGCCGTGCAATTATCAAATGCATAACTTCCGATAGCGGTTACGGCATATTTTTTAGAATTGAATTTCACTGACTCAGGGATATTTATATTTCCGCTGTACAGCTCGTTACGGTCATCGGACGAAGTGACCGACACTGATTTGCCGTCTTCGTTTATATTGTAATAGATGCCTCCGGCCTTGAAGTCGGCGGCGGAGGCGCCGCAGGCTGCAAGGAGCGTCAGAAGCAGGAAGATTATTTTTTTCATAGATGCTTAGTGGTTAGTGGACGTATTCTTTTCGGACGGCGCCATTGGAGTAGCGGATCAGGTAGAGGCCGGGGGCAGGCCTTCGCGCCAGTCATGGCCTGAGGAGGCGGTGCGCACATGCACGCCGGACATATTGTAGATCTGATACTCAACTTCGGCGTCGGCCTCCATGTTCTCCACGCCGGAGACGTATTCTTGTATGTCGCGTATGTTCAGGAATTTGCCCTTGATGGCGCAAATATACGGAGTTATTTTGAGGATTCAAAGGTTTTTAACATTGATTAACCTTTTGCTGCGTTTTGGATTGAAATGGTCAGCGAAGTAAAAAAAGATACTTATAGAACAATATACGGCGGCAGCGGTCTTGGATGGTTTTTTGTGGCAATTTGCCAGTACGGACTGCCTCGATTACCTCGGCTTCGGAGCGGCGTGTGTCGACGGGGGCTATGAGCATGTCGGCTCCGGCGCGCAGGGTGGCAACGGCACGCGAGTCGGCCATGCCGCCGTCAAGTGCTTTCATGTTGAGGGCATCGGTGATAAGCAGTCCGTGGAAGCGCAGCCGGTCGCGCAGCAGCACGGAGATGACTTTGGGGGAGAGGACGGCGGGCACGGAGTCGCCGCTGAGGGCGGGCACGGCTATGTGTCCGGCCATGATGGCGGGGAAGCCCAGGTCGATGTAGCGGCGGAAAGGTAGCAGGTCTATGCTGTCCATCTCGGCGGCTGTGCGGCGGATCAGGGGCAGCAGGTCGTGGGAGTCGGTGCGCGTGAAGCCATGGCCGGGGAAGTGCTTGGCCACCGGTATAAGGCCGGCGTCCTCTACGCCCCGGGCGTAGGCTACGCCCATGCGGGCGACGTACTCAGGGTCAGAGCCCAGGGAGCGGCGGAACATGACGGTGCCGGGTCCGGGGGCGACGTCGAGTACCGGTCCGAGTACCATGTTGAGCCCTACGGCGGCGCACTCGGAGGCTACGCTGTGGCCGTAGGTGTACATCCACTGCTCGTCGACATCGGTCAGGAGCCAGTTCTTGGGGTAGACGGTGGCTCCGGCGAGCCTCATGCCCAGGCCCCACTCGGCGTCAACGGCCAGAAACATGGGTATGCGGGAAATCTTCTGCAGCGAGTCGGCTATCAGTCGCATAGAGAGGGTGTCGCCCTTGAGGAAGACCATGCCGCCCACCTTGTCGTCGGCCACGTATTTAGTCATCAGGCGCATGGTGGCCTTGTCGGTACGCGTGAAGGAGGCGGGCATGAATAGTTGCCCGACCTGTTCTTCCAGCGTCATGGCGTCGGTCACGGAGTCGGCCCATGCACGCGCTTCGGAGGTAATGTCGGCCACCGGCGGCGCGGGAGCGGACGCGGCGCTGTCAGCTCCCGGCGCGGAGGGACGGGAGCAGGCCGCGAGCAACAGCAGGGGCGGCAGTAGCGATATGACGCGGCGCAGATTCATGTCAGGGCTCGGATGGGGTGGGCGCTGCCGGGCGGAAGCGTGGGCGCGGGTCAGGGTCGATAGGCGCCGAAGCGTGTCCCATGTCCACTATGAGCCGCATCATGGGCGCGCACCACTCCAGCGGGTCGCGCCATACGACCTCTGAGCCGGCGAAGGCCTCCATGTAGTCGCCGCCTAAGGCGAGATAATCGAGTGTGGCGACATAGTAGTCGCGCTTCGGATCTATGGGACGGCCGTCTATCAGTATGCCGGCTGTCTCCCGTCCGTCGGGCGCCAGTGTGATCTCGGCCTGCGAGCTGACGCCCTGGTTGCCCCAGAAAGCGGCCTGACGCAGTATGCTGTCGAGCTTCTCGCCGCTTACGCGCGTGATGACCAGATGATTGGTAAAGGGATACGTAGACAATACCTGGCCCTCGGTCACGGCTCCCTTGCGCATCGGCAGGCGTATGCCGCCGCTGTTCATCACGGCCAGGTCGACGCGGCGGGGCAGCCCCGGAGCAGCCAGAGAGTCGAGCTGCCATGTGGCGTAGGCTGCGGCGGCATCGGCCGTAAAGTTGGAGAAAAGCACCGATGTCGCGTATTGCTTCGTGTTGGGCATATCGACGGCGCTCACGGCTATGACGCGGCGGTTGATGGAGTCGACGATATGGGTGTATGGAGCCAGGAAACTCTGTATTTTGCGGTCGAAGCGCGCCGGGGAGACGCCGGCCACGGGCAGCAGCGCGGCTTCGCGGACGGCCGGGGAGGCGCCCGACAGGTCAATCCTGATGTAACCGAGCCGCTCGCCGTAGCGGCCTGTCTGGGCTATCAGCACCGGTTTGCCGTCGGCATTGCTTACCACGTTAGGCCGGTCGGCGGCCGTAGCGGGAGATACCTGCTCGTGGGAGTGGCCGCCGATTATTATGTCTATGCCGCGGGTGCGGGCTGCCAGCTCGGGGTCGGTAACGAGTGGCTTGCGGGAGTCGTTGGTGTAGCCCAAGTGGGTAACGGCCACCACCATGTCGCAACCCTTGCGGCGCAGCAGAGCCGCCGTGGAGTCGGCTGTGGCTATGATGTCGCGGAACTTCATTCCCCGGCAGTTATCAGCGCTTATCATGCCGTCCGGATCGAGGCCGAGACCGAAGATGCCTATCTTCTTCTTGCCTGCCTTGCGTATGACGTAGGGGTCGAATACGCCTTCGAGGGCGGTGCCTGTAAAGTCATAGTTGGCAGCCAGTTTGGCCGCGCCGCCGCGCTTGTAGAAGCGAGCGAGCTGGTTGAGGCCATTGTCAAACTCATGGTTGCCGAGTATCTGGACATCGTAGCCGAGCATGTCCATAAGCGGATACTCCACCTTGCCGCCAAACAGCTTGAAGTAGAGCGAGCCCTGCACTATATCGCCGGCGTCGATGAGAATCACGTTCTTCTCGGCGCGGCGTATGCTGTCTATCATCGCTTTGCGCTGCAGCACGCCGCCGACGCCCTTGTCCGCATCGATATGCGAATGGGTGTCGTTGGTGTGCAGAAGCACCACCTGCTGGGCGACCGCGCCCATGGCTGAGGCCAGAACGAAGGCCAGTATGAGGAAAAGTTTTTTCATGTCCGATTATGCTCTTTTAGGGTTCACGCCACAAAAATAACAAAAAAAGCCGGTAACGACATCAGGAGAAAAGGAAAAATTTGTCTGACCTGCAAAAAATTCGTAACTTTGCGCCTTGGAAAATAATAATAACTCAGATATAAAAATGATCAACGCTCAAGACATCAAGAACGGCACATGCATCCGCATGGATGGCAGCCTGTATTTCGTGATTGAATTTCTCCATGTGAAACCCGGCAAGGGCAACACTTTCATGCGCACCAAGCTGAAGAATGTAGTCGACGGCCGTGTGCTGGAACGCCGCTTCAACATCGGCGAGAAGCTGGAGGACGTACGTGTGGAGCGCCGTCCCTATCAGTTCCTCTACAGCGAGGGCGAGGACGACATCTTCATGAATCAGGAGACTTTCGACCAGGTGCCCATCAGCAAGGAGTTGGTGACCGGCTCGGCCTTTATGAAAGAGGGCGACATCGTGGAAGTGGTAAGCGATGCCTCCACCGACACCGTGCTGTATGCCGAGATGCCTACCAAGACCGTGCTTAAGATTACTTACACCGAGCCGGGTCTGAAGGGCGATACCGCCACCAACACACTCAAGCCCGCCACAGTGGAGAGCGGCGCCACAGTGCGTGTGCCTCTGTTTATCAACGAAGGCGAGCTGATAGAGGTCGATACCCGCGACGGCTCCTACGTAGGCCGCGTAAAGGCGTAAGCTGCCATGGGAAAACCGGTGGCCGAGACGCGTTTCTCCATCATCGTGCCGGTCTATGACCGCGTGGGCGAGGTGGCCGACCTGCTTGAGAGCCTCGCTGCGCAGACTGACCGCGGATTTGAGATCGTCATAGTGGAAGACGGCTCCACGCAGCCGTGTCGTGACGTATGTGCCCGCTACGCCGGTGTTCTCGACTTGCAGTATCATTACAAGGAAAACGAAGGGCGTTCCATCGCCCGCAATTACGGTATGGACAGAGCCGGCGGAGACTATTTTGTCTTCGTCGACTCTGACTGTATTCTGCCCCCAGACTACATAGCCTCGTTGCGGCGCGAGTTGGGGAAGGCTTATACCGACTGCTTCGGCGGCCCGGATGCGGCTCACGAGTCGTTCTCCGACCTGCAGAAAGCCATCAACTATTCCATGACTTCGCTGCTTACCACTGGAGGCATACGCGGCGGAAAGATAAGCATGGAGAAATTCGTGCCACGTACCTTCAATATGGGCTTCTCGCGTGAGGTCTACGAGAAGACAGGGGGATTCCGCGAGATGTTCAGCGAGGACATCGACATGAGTACCCGCATACGCCTTGCCGGCTTCTCCATATCGTTGTTCAGACCCGTCTATGTCTACCATAAGCGCCGCGTGAGCCTGCGCAAGTTCTGGCGTCAGGTGCATGTGTTCGGCATGAGCCGCATCACGCTGAAGCTGCTGTACCCCGGCTCTATGAAAGCTGTCCACGTGCTGCCCGCGCTGTTTGTGGCCGGATGCGCGGCCATGATTCTCGCGGCCATATTCTGGTGCTGGTGGTGCATAATGCCTCTTGCCGTCTATCTGCTTGCCGTCTGGATTACGGCCATAGTCAGCACCCGCAGCCTGAAGATAGGCACCATCAGCGTGCTGACCAGTCTGATACAGCTGTGCGGCTACGGCACAGGCTTCATACGCGCCTACACCTGGAAGATACTGCTCGGCCATGGCCGTGACGAAGCCCAGGAGGTGGAGATGCGCCGGGGAAAATAATCGGAAGCGATGATAGTGAAGAACAGAGAAGACCGGGACACAGGCTCCGGAACCGCCGGCATCCCTCAGTCTGTAAGGCCGAAGGTAAAGGATATGTCTCCCGACGACACTCCGCGCGAACGGGCCGAGAAATATGGCTGCGGCATACTGTCGGTGGCCGACCTGTGGGCGCTGATTCTGCGCACCGGCACCGTCGGCAATCCTATTACGCATCTGTGCCGCGAGCTTATGAAGCATAATGACGACCGTCTGCGCGTGCTTGAGCGCCGCACACGTCAGGAGATACTCGGCATAAAAGGGCTCGGAAAACTTAAGGCGCTGCAGATAGAGGCCGTCATGGAACTGATACGACGCTATAACGGCGAACCCCCCGCGGAGAATCCGCGCATACGCTGTTCCGCCGATATCTATGCCACGGTGCGCCAGGCGCTCGGCGGACTTGACCATGAAGAGGTATGGGTGCTTCTGCTCAACCGGCGGCACGAGGCCGTGAAATTCGTGCAACTCAGCAAAGGGGGATGGTCAAGCAGTATCTTTGACGTCAAGATGCTGATAAAGGAGGCATTGCTTGAAAACGCTTCCTCGCTGGCGCTGTGTCACAATCATCCTTCAGGCAATCTCAACCCCAGCCCGCAGGACGACAACATCACGCGCGTCTGCAAGCAGGCATGCGGCACAATGGAGCTCAATATGATAGATCACCTGATAGTGACCGCCGACTCCTACTACAGCTATGCCGACCAGGGACGTCTCTGACTCCGCCGGCATATCACTTTGGTTTGCTGAAAAAGGTTGTCGATGATTAAGTGGCTTCTGAACCGGACTGTCCGGTGTCCGGCAACAAGGATTTGCGGGGACGGAAAATTTTTTGTAACTTTGCCGAGGTTTTTGGTTTACCCCCGTAGGTTGCAGAAATGGTGGAATGGTAGACACGAAAGACTTAAAATCTTTTGGGGCGGAAGCTCCGTGCGGGTTCGAGTCCCGCTTTCTGTACCGTGTGGCCGGCTTTTATGAAGCCGGCCACATCTTTTTTCTTCAAGTAAGTGGTCGGATTAACTCGCTGACTATCGGTCTAATACTGACACTTACGTATAAAAAAGCTCTGCCCGGCAATTCCGGGCAGAGCTTTTTATGGTCAGGGTCGTAAGACCGCTTACTTGGAAGCGATGCTGTCGCTTACAGTAAGACGCAGACGGCCTTTGGCACGACGGCGGGAAAGTACTTTGCGGCCGTCCTTTGTGGCCATTCTTTCGCGGAAGCCGTGTTTGTTGACACGACGGCGGTTAGAGGGTTGAAAAGTTCTTTTCATTGTTTTATATCGATATAATTATTAGCTGTTTACGGTGCCGGCAGAGGGCTGACAGCACCCCGTTTCGGACTGCAAAATTAGTAAATCATTTTCAAACAGCCAAATATTTTGCCTGTAAATAGCACGCATGCGCCTAAAAAGGCATGAAAGCGGAGCGTAGTCCTGCGTCCGGTCATAAGTCTGCCATGGCGGCAGAGAGCTCGTGCTCCAGATCGGGAGCGGTAAGTTTTACGCGCAGAGCACCGTCCTTGGCCATGGAGATATGTCCCGTCTCCTCGCTGACAATCACGCATATAGCATCGGTAACCTGGCTCATGCCGAGAGCGGCGCGGTGGCGCAGTCCCAGCTCCTTGGGGATGTGCATGTCATGGCTGACGGGCAGGATGCACCCGGCCGAGGCTATGCGGTGGCGCGCTATGATCATGGCGCCGTCGTGCAGGGGGGAATTCTTGAAGAAGATATTTTCAATCAGACGGGTATTGATGTTGGCGTCGATTATGTCGCCGGTCTTTTCGTAATCAAGCAGAGGGACGCCGCGCTGGAATACTATCAGAGCGCCGGTCTTGCTTTTGCTCATACTCATGCAGGCGTAGACCACGGGCATGATATAGTCCAGCTCTTTCTCGGCATCGTTGTGATGGTGGAAAAGGCGTCGCAGAAATCTCCATTTGTCCTGCGAGCCCATATCCATCAGGAAACGCTTGATCTGGTCCTGAAAAAGTATTACCAGAATCAGCAGGCCGATGGACATGAATTTGTCGAGTATTGAGCCGGTAAGCCGTAAATCCAGAATCTCGGATGCGAGAATCCATACGACGATAAAGCCGACCACTCCCATGAATATGCTGATGGAGCCGGTCTTCTTCATCGTCTTGTATATATAGAAGAGGAGCAGGGCTACCAGCAGTATGTCTATTATGTCTTTTAATCCGAATTCTAACATGGCCTGGAATTTTTACGAAGCAAGTCTACAAGTTCGACGACCTGACGGGCTTCGGCTACATCGTGGACGCGCAGAATGTCGGCCCCCCCGAGCAGAGCGATGGTGTTGAGCGCTGTGGTGCCGTTCAGCGCTTCCTGAGGCGTTATCCCCAGCGGACGGAAAATCATGCTTTTGCGTGACAGTCCTGCGAGCAACGGGCATCCCAGTGACCGGAAAGAAGACTGGGCGGCAAGCAGCCGGTAATTCTGTGCCGTGTCTTTGGCAAATCCGTATCCAGGGTCTACGATTATGTCGGCCACACCCAGCGAACGCAGCTTCCCGACCTTGAAGGCGAGATCGGAGAGGACTTCGGCGGCCACATCCGTATAGTCGCATAAGGTCTGCATGGTCTGCGGAGTGCCGCGTGTGTGCATCAGTATATAAGGCACGCCCAGTTCCGCTACGGTGGCAAACATGTCGGGGTCAAGGTCACCGCCGGAAATATCGTTGATTATGTCGGCTCCCCACTCCCTGACGCAGCGCCGCGCCACGCCGGCCCGGAAAGTGTCGACGCTGACTATGGCATCGGGCCATTCCTCGCGTATGATCTGCAGACCGGCCTGAAGGCGCCTGCACTCCTCGTCTTCGCTTACTTCGTCCGCTCCCGGGCGCGTAGAGTAGCCGCCTATGTCGAGGGCGTCGGCTCCCTGGCTGCGAAGCAGACGCACGCGGTCGCGTAACGCGGCATTGTCGGGCGTGCGGCTGCCGCTGAAGAATGAATCGGGGGTAACGTTGACTATACCCATGACCCACGGACGACTGAAATCAAGCAGACGGCCATGAAGCCTGATGCTGTATGTACCGGAATTACCGTAATAATTATCCATAATACTGTTTTAGGCTGCGAAGATACTAAAAATCGGGGAGTAGAGAAATTTTTAGGACAATAAAATGAAGGGGTATGGAGTTTTTATATTATCTTTGCCACGCAAACTAATCGACATTGCCTTAAAGGCTTCTATTGTAAAATCATCAAGAATATGAATACACCCATACCTAAGCTTCACATCCTGGCTGCAGCGGCTCTGCTCGCCGGCACCGCTCTGACAGCCACGGCCGTGCCGGCACTGCCTGGCAAGCGCGTGTACACGCAGCCCGACGGCACTCAGGTAAGCCTGACTCTCAGGGGCGACGAATCGCTTCACTATTTTGTAGACGACAACGGATATATCATCCGTCAGGATGACCGCGGCTATTATCGTCTGCTGGACAACGACGGCACGTTTACCGACCTGCAGGCCGGCAAGCTGGCCAACCTGCCCGCAGCCCGTCAGGCCGACCTGGCGCGTATCAATCCGCAGACCGTCTACCAGTCCATCTCCGCCTCCGGGCTTCCCATGCGTTCCGCTCCAGCCCGGATAAGCCGCGCCGGCAGCGTGCCCCCGGCAAAGTGGGACAACGCCGACGGCCACGACCTGCGTGCCGTGCCCACCGACGGCGAGCGTCATGTGCTGGTCATACTCGTAAACTTCTCCGACATCCGCTGGAGTTTCTCCGACAATCCCGGCGAGGATATGAAGGACATGCTCAACAAGCCCGGCTTCGACAAATTCCACTGCACCGGCTCGGCGCGTGACTACTTCCTGACCAGTTCCAACGGCGTATACCAGCCTGTATTCGATGTTTTCGGTCCGGTGGATCTGCCAAACAAGTCGGAGTTTTACGGCGGAAATACCGGCGCCGGTACTACCGGCGGCAGCGACAAGAATCCCTGGCAGATGGTAATAGACGCCTGCAACATACTTGACGACCAGGTGGATTTCTCAATCTATGACACCAACGGCGACGGTCTGGTAGACAATGTCTACGTGCTTTATGCCGGTTACGGTGAGAATGAAGGCGCCCCATCGTGGACCATCTGGCCTCATTCGTTCAACCTATCGTCTGTAATGGCCAATCTGCCTGAGTACGACGGTGTGAAAATCAACCGCTATGCCTGCTCCAACGAGCTGACATACCGTACTATAGGCGATGACGAGCTGACGATGGCCGGCATCGGCACTTTTTGCCATGAGTTCAGCCATGTGCTCGGTTTGCCTGACCTTTATGCCACCGACTATACGGGAGCTTATACGCCCGGTGAGTTTTCTCTGATGGATCATGGCTCCTATAACAACAACGGCCGTACGCCGCCTGTGTATTCGATTTATGAGCGTTACGCTCTGGAGTGGCAGAAGCCGGTAGACATAACGTCGGCCGACGATCTGCGGCTGTTGCCTATGTCAGATAACGGTCTGGCTTACCGTGTGACTGTCGATCCATCCGACCCCAAGGAATATTTCCTGTTTGAAAACAGGCAGCTGAAAGACTGGGATCAGTTTTTGCCTCATCACGGTCTGCTCGTATGGCATATAGATTACGATGACAACACATGGTTCTATAATACGGTAAACAATGACCCCAAACATCAGGGCATAGATTTGGTCGAAGCCAATAATATTACGTCTTCAGGCTCGGAGACAGGAATACCTTTCCCTGGTTCCGATAAAATTGGAACGTTTACGGGTAATACCACACCGGCATTCGCCAACTGGAGCCGCAAAAAGACCGAACTCCCGTTCAACAATATATATGAGGATCGATCCGGCTTAGTCCATATCACAGTGGGCGAAGGCGGTGACGAAAAGTCTCCTCTGTACATAGCTTCTCCGTCAGTACGTCTGGACGAGGTTACGTCCGCCTCGATGAAGATACATTGGAACAGCGTAGCCGGAGCTACCGATTATCTGGTCAGCGTAGCCACGCTCACTACCGACCTTTTCGGCACGTACACCCGTACAGAAGTTCCAGGCTATAGTTTCCGCAGCACTGACGGCAAGACATCGTGCGACATTACGGGTCTGGACACAGACACTTCGTATGTTGTAGAGGTATATGCCGTAGGCGACAACAATATATCGACTGTAAACGCCAACAACTACTTCACTACAGCGGCTACATTTGCCGGCGCCGTGCCCTCGCTTCAGGTTTCGCCTTCCAATGACGAGGCCACTTTGAGCTGGGGCGATGTACCCGAGGCTGAATATTATACCGTGACTGTGGCACGCCGTCAGACAGGTGAGTCTACAGTAGGCGCCACCATAGGTTTCGATAACTCATTGACTCCTGCAGGCATGCTTTTCCCAGGTGGAACGTATGACAGCCGACAAGGCTATTTCGGTCAGGCGGCTCCTTCAGTGCGCTTCATGTCCGCTGCGGGACAGATGACGTTCCCGTCATACACTTCCGATATAGAGTCCATCTCTTTCTGGGCGCGCACCAACCGCCAGAACGGCAAAGTGTCGATGAAGTTCTACTCTGTGGAGACTGACCCGCTCAATCCGTTTGAGGGCGGCAACATGTCTTATATCGGCGAGATAACGGATGTTGCTTCCGACGCTACCGGCTCTACGGTTACCCTTTCCTCTATTCCCCGCGGCGTGCGTCAGATTATGATGCTGTACACGGTCGAGACTACCGGCATGAGTCTCTCGATTGACGATATAGTAGTGCGCCTGAGCGGCGGCGTTACCGATACGCCGGTAGGGCAGTATGACGACATTCGTGTAGACGGCACTACGCTGTTGGCTCAGGGACTCGAACCTCTGACTGACTATGTGGCATACGTCACTGCCCACAATGCGTCCGGCGACAAGACCGTATCGCGTGACCTGTATTTCCGTACTACAGAGACATCCGGCATAGATGGCGTCACTATCGATGCTCTGCGTCCGTTCAGCTTCGCAGGAGGAGTCGTGATGCCCCTCGGTAACCGTCCGATAAGTGTCTACGGCATAGACGGCACTGTCATAGCCTCCGGCGCCCGTGGCTCCGTATCGCTGCCCGCCCGCGGCCTGTATATAGTCAAATGCGGCGATAAGGCTGTGAAAATCAACTGGTAAAATCAGACAGCAATACATAATAGAGCCGGCATCCGCTGATGGATGCCGGCTCTCTGTGTGTCATGGCGGGCTGCGCCGCCGGTGTCAGTCGTCAGGCTTTCTCGATAAGGTTATGGCCTGTCATCTCGGAGGGCTGGGGGAGTCCCATAAGGCTGAGGATAGTGGGAGCCACATCGGCCAGACGGCCGTCGGCGAGCTTCACATCCTTGAGGTCGCTGACCAGGATGCAGGGTACCGGGTTGAGCGAGTGGGCCGTGTTGGGGGTGCCGTCGGCATTGATGGCGTGGTCGGCATTGCCGTGGTCGGCGATAATCACAGAACTGTAGCCATGGGCTTTTGCCGCCTCGATGACGTCACGTACGCAGGCGTCCACAGCCGCCACCGCTTTCTGAATGGCTTCGTATATGCCCGTGTGGCCTACCATGTCGCCGTTGGCGAAGTTGACCACGATGAAGTCATATTTTTCTGAATCGATGGCCTGGACAAGTCTGTCCTTTACCTCAAAGGCGCTCATCTCGGGCTTGAGGTCATAGGTAGCCACCTTGGGCGACGGCACCAGGATTCGCTCTTCTCCCTTGAAGGGAGCCTCGCGGCCGCCGTTGAGGAAGAAGGTCACGTGGGCATACTTCTCGGTCTCGGCTATATGGAGCTGAGTCTTGTCCTGATCAGAGAGATATTCGGCCAGCGTATTGGTCACGTCTTCCTTGTCGAAGAGGATATGCACGCCTTTGAAAGATGCGTCGTAGGGAGTCATACAGTAATACTGCAGACCGGGCACAGGCTTCATGCCCTCCTCCTCTTTCTGGGTCAGCACCTCTGTAATCTCCTTGGCGCGGTCGTTGCGGTAATTGAAGAAAATCACGGCATCACCCTCCTTTATGGCGCCGTCGGTCTTGGCCGAGACTATCGGCTTTATGAACTCGTCCGTCACGCCCTCGGCGTAGCTCTCCTCGATGGCCTTTACCATGTCGTCGGCCTTGCGTCCCTGTCCGAAGACGAGCTGGTCGTAAGCCTCGCGCACGCGCTCCCAGCGGTGGTCGCGGTCCATGGCGTAGAAGCGTCCGATGACAGATACTACTTCGCCTGCGCTGACGGCGCAGTGGTCAATGACCTGCTTTACGAATCCGGCTCCGCTCTTGGGGTCGGTGTCACGGCCGTCCATGAAGCAATGGATGTAGACTTTCTGCAGACCGTACTCCTTGGCTATGTCACACAGGGCGAACAGATGCTCCAGGCTTGAGTGTACGCCGCCGGTCGAGGTCAGTCCCATGAAGTGCATGGCTTTGCCGTGGTCGCGGGCGTAGGAGAACGCCGAGATTATCTCCTTGTTCTTGAGGATGGACTTGTCGGCTATGGCACGGTTGATCTTGACCAGGTCCTGATAGACTATGCGGCCGGCGCCGATATTGAGGTGTCCTACCTCAGAGTTGCCCATCTGTCCGTCGGGCAGGCCTACGTCTTCGCCGCAGGCCAGCAGGCGGGAATGGGGATATACTTTGTTGAGGGAATCAATGTAGGGTGTGGGGGTGTTGAAGATGGCGTCATCCTTCTTGTGGTCGCCGAGTCCCCACCCGTCTAAAATCATCAATAATGCTTTCTGAGACATATCTTTGAAATTATACTAACTGTTATTCTGCTTGTTTCTTTTTGGCGGCGCGGCGCTTGGGCGCGGGTTTGACGCGGCGCAGCACCTGAGCCGTACGCGAGGGGAGATACATGCGCAGCCAGCCTTTGCCTGTGGGCTTGTACAGCGGGTCAGGCTGGGTGAAGTGGTGGACGGAATCGTCTACGTTGCCGTAGCCTCCGAATATCTGGGCATCGGAATCCAGCACCACCTCGTATTCTCCTTCGGGAGCGAGGAAGCCGTAGCCGTCAAACGATTTGTCGGGAGAGAAATTGAAGACAAACACCAGGTCGCCTCTCATGAAGGCGAGTATCTGGTCGTCGTCCTTTTCCCAAAGCTTTTCCACCGGCTTGGACTGAAAGTCGAATTCGTGCGAGACGGTCTCCACCATGGCGTTGTCAAAGCGGTTGAGGAATTTGTACTTCAGGTCCTCGCGGTCCACTAAGCTCCACTGGCGGCGTGCATACTTGTAGCTCCAGCCGTTGCCTTCGCGGGGGAAATCTATCCATTCGGGATGCCCCCACTCGTTGCCCATGAAGTTGAGGTAGCCTCCATTGATTGTAGCCAGCGTGACCAGACGTATCATCTTGTGCAGAGCCATGCCTCGCTCCACCATGAAGTTGTGGTCGTCCACCATCATGTGCCAGTACATCTCTTTGTCGATGAGGCGGAAAATGATGGTCTTTTCGCCCACCAGAGCCTGGTCGTGGCTTTCGCAGTAGGAGATGGTCTTCTCGTCGGCGCGGCGGTTGGTCAGCTCCCAGAATATCGATGTGGGATGCCAGTCCTCGTCTTTTTTCTCCTTTATGGTCTTTATCCAGTAGTCGGGTATTCCCATGGCCATGCGGTAGTCGAAGCCTATGCCGCCGGCCTCGTAGGGGATGGCCAGACCTGGCATGCCGCTCATCTCCTCGGCTATGGTTATCGCTTTGGGATTGATGTCATGTATAAGCATGTTGGCCAGCGTCAGGTACGTTATGGCGTTAGTGTCCTGGCCGCCGTCGTAGTAGTCGGCGTAAGAACCGAAAGCCTTGCCCAGCCCATGGTCATAGTACAGCATCGAGGTAACGCCGTCGAAGCGGAATCCGTCGAAGCGGTACTCCTCCAGCCAATATTTGCAGTTGGACAGCAGGAAGTGGATTACGGAGTCCTTGCCGTAGTCGAAGCAGAGGCTGTCCCATGCCGGATGTTCGCCGCGGCCTCCCGGATAGAAGTAGAGGTCGCGGTTGCCGTCGAGACGTCCGAGACCCTCCACCTCGTTTTTCACGGCATGAGAGTGGACTATGTCCATTATTACGGCTATGCCGAGAGAGTGGGCTTCGTCGATAAGGCGCTTGAGGTCGTCGGGGGTGCCGAAGCGCGATGAGGCGGCATAGAAGCTGGAGACATGATATCCGAAAGAGCCGTAGTAGGGATGCTCCTGTATGGCCATGATCTGTATGGCGTTGTAGCCGTCACGGTGGATGCGGGGCAGGATACGGGTGCGGAATTCCTCGTAAGTGCCTACGCCTTCGTTTTCCTGCGCCATGCCGATGTGGCACTCGTATATAAGCAGGGGGCGGACATCGGGCGTGAAGCGCCGTACCTTGAATTTATATGGCTCCGCCGGGTCGTAGACTTCGGCAGAGAAGATATGTGTCTGCGGATCCTGTACCACCCGCTGCGCGTAGGCCGGTATGCGTTCCCCTTCTCCGCCGGGCCAGCGTACGAGCATCTTGTACAGATCGCCGTGTCTGAGCGCCGCTTTGGGCAGTTTTACTTCCCATACGCCGCCACCTATGGGTGTGAGCCGGTATTTCTCCTGCGGCTGCCAGCCGTTGAATGTGCCGACAAGGTATATCTCGGTGGCGTTGGGGGCGAACTCGCGGAAAACCCAGGAGCCGCGCGGGCCGCGCGTGAGACCGAAATACTTGTAGGCATTGGCGAAGTCGGAGAGCGAGCCGCCGGTAGAGGCGGTAAGCTCAGCGAGCTTGCGTTTCACATCTTCGTGTCTGCCCTCTATGGCAGTGGCGTAAGGCTCCAGCCAGGGGTCGGAGCGGAGAATGGATAGTTTTTTAGGTTTCATACATCTGCGTAAAAATCGGGAGACGCTTCCCGGTGGATGCTTGAGGGCATAGTCGCCCCGTCTGTGTAACGCTTGCGGAGGGCGTGATGTTCGCGCCCGGCGGCATTAAGAGGCTGTTTAATAACAAATGTGAATTATGGGGCGGCGGATTTTCAGGCAGAATCCGGTTAAGTCGATGGAGCATAGCGGGCTATGCGACTGAGGCGCGGCCGGATTCTGACGAAAATCCGGCGGACAATGCAAATTATCCTTATTTTTTATCATTGTGTGTAAAATTATTCAGCTCAGTTATTATTGCGCGGTCTCGAAATCGCAAATGTATTTTGTCCTTTGTCTCAGTCGCATAGCCCGCTATGCTCCTTCGCCTGCATGACAAAATCCAAGTTGCGATTTCGACCCCATAATTCACATTTGTGATTAAACAGCCTCTAACATTCCTCAAAGGTACAACAAATCCGCGATATGACCAAAATAAAACCACGGCAGCGTTGCGTTGCCATGGTTTTGTCGAGTCAAAGGATCTGTTTTGTCCGCCTGTGCGGAGGTGTTGAGAGAAAATGAATTGCCGAAAAGCGCATCACAAAGTTAACGAATAGCCCTGTAATCTGCAAATATTTTTTGATGTTTTTTATCTTTTATCTTTTAGGTTTACAGAATGATGCTAATTGCGTCTGATGACAGTCTCTGGGCTGCTCCGGATATGGAAAAATGCAAGGTCATCCGAAAGCGCCGCAAAGTCGAAAATGCTCTTCCGGTCAGAATACTGTCGAAATTATTGGTTATATTTGCAGCCGCAAATACCGTATGAATATGAAGAAGATTTTACTGTTTGCCCTGCTCGGGGCGGTGTTTTCAGCGGCTATGGCCGATCGTCCGGCGATTCAGACTCCGTCGTCCGGCAAGATAGACAGGATTTATATGTATTCCCCTCAGATGCGGGATTCCGTGACCGTGGACGTGTGGCTGCCGGAGGAGTATGCCGGCAGCCCGGAAAGGCGATGGCCGGTGCTGTATATGCACGACGGGCAGAATCTGTATGACGCGGCCACCACATGGAACCGTCAGTCATGGGAGATTGATTCGGTCGTTTCCTCCCTGGCTTCCCGCAGGGAGATTGATGTCCCGATAATCGTGGGCGTCCACAGTGTGGCTGACAAGCGTGTGGGGGAGCTGATGCCGCAGAAGGCATTCAAGGCGCATCCTGAGTTGCTGGATTCCATGAGCGCATATTTCGGCGGTCTGGAGGTGTGTGGCGACGCGTATGCGGATTTTGTAGTCAACACGCTGCGGCCGGAGATAGACAGACGGTATCGTACACTCTCTGACCCGGACCATACGCTTGTGATGGGGTCGAGTATGGGAGGATTGATGTCGGTCTATATGCTGTGTGAGTATCCTGAAGTGTTCGGAGGCGCCGGATGTCTGTCCACACACTGGATCGGCCGCGTGGAGGACGCGGCGAAAGGGGATTATCGGTTTGCGCAGGCAATCTATGATTATCTGGAGGCACGGCTGCCGCGTGACCGGAGCCACCGCCTGTATTTCGACCGCGGTACGGAGACTATAGACGCGTATTACGGTTATTGCGATGATCGTGTCATAGCGCTTGTCCAGGCTCTGGGGTTCACTCGCCCCGACCGCCTTGAGACTTATGTCGACCAGGGCGCCGCCCACGAGGAGAATGCGTGGCGGAAACGCGTGAGCCGCCCGCTCCGTTTTCTGCTTCCCGTCCGGGAGCGACCGGCTGATTGAAGGCTGCCCGTATGGCGCCGCGCAGAGCCTTGGCATCGGTGTCGTGGGCTTTCAGCGTCTCCAGCACTCCGGTAATGTAGGCCTCTTTGGTAGGATAGCCGAGCAGGGCCGGCAGCTGGCTTTCAGGCAGCATCGGCTTGTGGTTGAAGATACGCAGTATGCCGGCATAGTCTTCTCTGTCAAGCAGTGAGTTGAACTCGGCGGTCAGCTGGTTGTACTGCTCGCGTACATTGATGATGTCGGGAAGCGAGCGCAGATGCCTCTCCAGTTCTCCTATGGATTTTACCCGCGCGTCGGCCCGGCACTCAAGCTGGCGCTTCATACGGTGGCGCACGTGCTGCAGCACCTGTTCGCGGAATCGTGAGGCAAACATCTTTAGTACCGAGCGGCGCACCTTGTCGGCCACACGCTGCGGGTCGCGGCCGCGCCGGCGGGCCATGATGCGTATTACCTGCTCCAGCATGAACAGATTTTCCACTTCCGCCACTTCCGGCACCATGATGCGCTTGCGGCGCAGATAGTCCACCTCCTGTGGCGTGCGGCGGTCGCGGTCCACTATGCCATAGCTGTCAAGCTGGTGCATGCCTCTCATGTCTGAGAAAGAGCGGGTGGCCTCTATTACCTTGTTGCAGGAGCCGAGCGGGCGCACCGTATGGGTCGGAAAGACCAGCGGATAGAGCTTGGCGTCGATGCTGTGTGTGGCGTCTCCTTCGATAAAAAGGATGGGCCGGCGAGTGCCTACGAGTCCGGTTACCAGCTCGTCGGGCAGCGTGTCGGGCTGGAGTATCTCGTAGTCCCAGGCCATCTTTTCCGCGTCGTGGCTGCGTATCCAGACGCAGGTGCCCTCGGTGCGCGAGTTGAGGAAATCGGTGTCGGCCGTATTGTAGACAAAGCGGCAATCCGGGCGTAGACCCTCCACGGCGTTCCAGAGAGGATGCAGCAGGGCAGGATGAATGAATATCGAGGGGTCGTCTATGAAAATCACACCGTTCTCGGGGGCATACAGAGCCGCCGCAACGTAGTAAAGCACGGTCTTTTCGCCCGACGACAGCTTAAAGGCCGAAATAAGGTTGCTGCCTCCGGGGGTGGAGAAGAGCAGCCGTCCCTGTTCGCGCATTATCCTGTTGTCCGGGAAAATCTCCTGCCATATCTCCACCACGCGGTCCAGACGCGTAGGCTTCAGCTCCATCTCCTGTCCGTCGAGCAGATGGGCGCTTTTGGCCGACAGCAGATACTGAAACTCATCTTGAAACAGCAGGGCGGCCAGGCGGTCAAGCTCGGTGGCGTGTTCTACAGATTTCAGGTTGCCCCAGATATGGCTGCTGTACAGCGCGCTGATCGAGCTGCCGTCGCCAATGTCAGCTACCGCTCCCAATGCCGACAGCACGAAGGCGCGGTCGCCGAACGCATTGACGAGCCAGCGCATGAAACGCGTCTTGCCGGCGCCGCTTCCTCCGACGAGGATAAGCTGCCGGGTGGAGGGGAAACCGGGGGACGGCGAGCCGTCGGTGCGGGGTGGAAGTGTGATGGCGCTCATAGTTGTGGATTTGGTTGCCCAAAGTTAACTTTTTTTATTAACTTTGCAAAGAAAAACTTCAATAATATGTTTTCAGGAATAGTAGAGGAGGCGGCGCGGGTAGTGTCGTTGCGCCGCGATCAGGGAAACCTGCATATCACACTTGAGTGTAGCTTTGCCGACGAATTGCGCATTGACCAGAGTGTGGCGCACAACGGTGTCTGTCTGACGGTAGTGGCTCTGCCGGGCGACGGCACATATACCGTGACGGCTATCCAGGAGACGCTTACCCGCTCCAATCTGGGCGACCTAAAGGTGGGCGATCTGGTCAATCTGGAGCGCTCGATGCGTATGAACGGACGCCTCGACGGGCATATTGTCCAGGGACATGTGGATACTACGGCTATCTGCACTGATGTAGTCGAGGAGGACGGCAGCTGGCGCTATACGTTCCGCTACTACTTCAGCAAGGAGGATGCCGCCAAGGGCTATGTATGCGTCGAGAAAGGCTCGGTGACGGTCAACGGCGTCAGCCTTACCGTCTGTGAGCCGCAGGCCGACAGTTTTGCCGTATGCATCATACCCTTTACGCACGAACATACGAATTTCCACCGCATCGAGCCGGGCACCAAGGTAAATCTGGAGTTTGACATCATAGGCAAATACATTGCCCGCATCGGGTCGCTCATCTGATTCCGCGGGTTTCGGTCGCCGCGCGCTGCGTGGCGCGGCCTGGAGCGCCCTTGAGACTCTCGGTGTCTCCGGGGTAGCTCTGATTGTGTCTGTGGTTCTGGCCAGGGTGCTGACTCCGGCGGAGTTCGGCATGATAGCCATGCTGCAGATATTTGTGGCTGTCAGCCATGTGCTGGTCGATTCCGGCTTCTCGTCGGCGCTTATACGCTGTCGTCGCACCGCCCTGCATGAGAGTACGGCGCTGTTGCTTAACACCGCCGTCGGCCTGGGCATTTACGCCGTGCTGTACCTGTCCGCTCCGATGGTAGCTGACTTCTACGGCACGCCGTCTCTGGCACCGGTCATGCGGACGCTGACCCTCGCCATCCCGCTCAACGCTGTGTGTGTGGTGCAGGTCGCCCGTCTGACAGCTGAAATGAAGTTCCGCCACCTGTGCGCGGTCAATGGTGCGGCGGCTGTCGTATCGGCGGCCACGGGGCTGATCCTCGCTTTTGCCGGCTACGGTGTCTGGGCTCTCGTCTGGCAGCAGCTCTCCGTATGGGGAACGCGCACCCTGCTCTTGTGGCTTACTTTGCGCTGGACCGCTCCGCTGCGCTGGGGGACGCGCGAGTTCCGCGAGATGTCTGGTTTCGGCTGGAAACTGCTCGTAAGCTCGCTCATAGACAGTCTCTGGAACAATATCTACGCTCCGGTACTGGGTCGCTGTTTCTCTCTGAAAGCTACCGGATGGTATTGGCGAGCCGACACGCTTGCCATGTATGGGCCGGTCACATTATCCACTATGCTTAGCCGTGTGGCATATCCGGTCTTCTGCCGTATAAGCGCCGACCGTCTGCGTATGTCCGAGGCCATGCGCCGCCTCATAGGCGTGTCGGCCTGGGTCGTATTTCCGTTCATGGCGCTTGCCATGGCTTTGGCCGAACCGCTTTTCTCGCTTGTACTGACCGACAAATGGCTGCCTGCCGTACCCTATTTCCGGCTATTGTGCGCCGCCGCGGCGCTATACCCCCTCCATGCGCTCAATCTGGCCGCGCTCAATGCCTCCGGCCGCTCCGACCTGTTTCTGCGCCTGGAGATAGTCAAAAAATGCCTCGGCGCGGCAATGCTCGTAGCCACGATTCCTCTCGGAGTGTGGTGGGTATGCGCCGGCATACTGATATTCAATATTATATGTGTGCCGGTCAATGGCGCTTATGCCCGCACATACGCCGGCATGTCCTGGCTCCGTCAGTGGACTGTGGCGCTTCCTATGGCTGTCAGCGCCGCCGTAGGCGCGATGCTTGCATATCTTGTCTGTAAGCTGCAGATGGCCGATTGGCTGCGAATCGCCGCAGGCGCTTCCGTCATGGCGCTCTGCTACCTTGCGGCAGGCGCATTGTGGCGCTGGAGATGGTATGACGAACTGAAAAGACTTCTTGACAATGGATAGACCCATATTCGTTACCCGCCCCGATATGCCCCCTCTTGAGGAGCTGGAGCCTATGCTCCGTCAGATATGGCAAAGCCGTATCCTTACCAACGGCGGAGAGTTTCACGCCCGGCTTGAACAGGAGCTGGCGCGATACCTTGACGTGCCCTACGTAAGCCTGACGGCCAACGGCACCCTGTCACTCATGCTTGCGCTGCGTGCGCTCGGCATAGAGCAGGGAGAGGTAATCACTACCCCCTATAGCTTCGTGGCGACGACCCATGCCCTGCAATGGAGCGGCCTGCGCCCCGTTTTCGCCGACATATCGCCGAAGGGATTCGCGCTCGACCCGGACAGGGTGGAGGAGCAGATCACTCCCCGCACCAAGGCTATACTGGCGGTACACGTCTACGGCCATCCTTGCGACTGCGCGGGGCTGCGGCGTGTGGCCGGCCGCTACGGGCTGCCGCTGATATATGACGCCTCCCACGCTTTCGGGGTGCGCATGCAGGGGCGCTCGCTGCTTGAGCAGGGGGATATGGCCACACTCAGTTTCCACGCTACCAAGGTGTTCAATACAATCGAGGGGGGAGCCGTGATATGCCGCAGTCTTGCCATGAAGCAGGAGATAGACCGGCTGCGCAACTTCGGCTTTGCCGGCGAGACAGAAATCACCGGCATAGGCATCAACGCCAAGCTCGACGAACTGCGTTGCGCCTACGGCCTGGCCGCGCTGCGTCACGTCGATGACGCCATCGCGCGCCGCCGCAGTCTCGATGCCATCTATCGCCGCGAACTGGGCGCCGTGCCGGCGCTGACAGTCCCGCCGGCTCCGGCGGAAGATGTAGAGTGGAATTACTCCCATTTCCCCGTACTGGTGCCTCAGGGACGAGACAGGCTCTATGAAAGACTGAAGTCAGACGGTATACTGACGCGCCGATACTTCTACCCTCTGATTACCGATTTCGAACCTTACCGCACGCTGCTCGCATCACAAAAGATATGCGAGGCGCCCAACGCGCGCCGTGCGGCCGACAGCGTCTTGTGTCTGCCTTTATATCCCGACTTGCCTGAGCAGACATTGCTCCGCATCACAGATCTAATCAAAAAATATTGTTAAACACCCTCTTAGCGGCGGAAGGGGACGGCGCGGATTACGCGCACCGGAACCGGCACGCCGTTGATGCGTCCGGGGTTCCATGCCGGCATAAGGCGCATGATGCGTACGGCCTCATCGTTGAGCGAGGCTTCTACTCCTTTGAACACCTGGACATTGCTTACGGCACCGTCTACATTTACAATGAATGAACACATCACACGCCCCTGTATGCCAGCCTCGTAGGCGTGGCGCGGATACTGACGGTTGTGATTGATGAAGCTGATCAGCTTGCTGTCTCCGCCCGGAAAAGAGGGTTTCTCCCATACATAGTCATATTCGTATACCTCGCGGTACTCCACACGTGTGCCGTCTGAGTTGACGGCAATCTTCATGCGGCAGGTCTGTGCGTGAGCCGCAGCCAGCCACCCTAAGGAGAGGACGGCCAGCGAGAGCATACGGTATATGGTTGCTGAGAGCATTGGCATAGAAAGGCTCGGTGCCTACATGGTTTTACGGTGCAAATATACGGCTGAATACGGAGATACGCAAGTGCTTTAACGTTCATTAAACATCCTTACACCATTTTTTACAATTTTCGGTGCCGCCGCCGGCCTTGAATATAATAAAGGGGGCGGCCGAATCGTTTCATATCAAGATGAATTTTCCTTTAATCAGACATATCGCCGTAGTGGTTCTGCTGTGTGCGGCCGCATTGCGCTGTCTCGGCCAGGAGTCGCAGGATCGCTCCTCTTACAGTTTTCTGGAGATTCCTTACTCATCCCATGCCTTCGCTCTGGGCGGGTCAGGCATAGCTGTAGTGGATGATGACGTCACTCTTGCCGGCTCCAATCCGGGCCTGCTCGGCACCGAGCTGGAGAAGCAGGTTGCCTTCAATTACATGCACTATCTCGGCGACAGCAATTTCGCCGGCGTGCATTACGCCCAAAGCGCCGGCAGACGCGGAGCATGGGGCGCCGGACTGCAATATTTAGGTTACGGCTCGGCCACTTCATTCAATCCTGACGGCACCGTGGCCGGCTCTTTTTCGATGAAAGATATAGTGGTCAGCGGCATTTATGCCTACGACATTACCGAGCGTCTGCGAGGCGGTATAAGCATGAAGATGGTCTATTCGAGTTACGAGGCTTACTCGGCTTTCGCCATGGCCGCCGATCTCGGCATCAACTATTACGATGAGGAGAAGGACATGTCGCTCTCGCTGGTGCTGAAGAATATGGGCGGTCAGCTCAAGCGTTTCGACCGCGAATACACGTCTGTGCCTTTTGACATACAGATAGGCTGGATGCAGCGTATCGGACACGGACCCTTTATGCTCGCTGTCACGGCATGGCATCTTAACAAGTGGAGCCTCCCGTACTATACACATTCCGATTCCGGCGAGACAGAGAAAAAGGACTCTTTCTTCAGCAACCTGATGCGCCATCTGGTCTTCGGACTGCAATACAGTCCGTCGGATAAGTTTTATATAGCCATCGGATACAATAATAAGATCCGTACGGATATGAGTACGTACAAGCGTAATTTCCTGAGCGGCTTTTCTGCCGGCTTCGGGATGAAGGTCAAGAGCTTCGATTTGGGCGTCAGCTATGCCCAGCCCCATAAGTCGGCTTCCTCGATTATGGTCAATTTCTCAATGAACCTGCAAGAATTACTCAGAAAATGAAGAAGATAACAGTAGCTATCGACGGATATTCGTCATCTGGCAAAAGCACTATGGCCAAGGCTCTGGCCCGCGCCGTAGGCTACGCATATATAGACAGCGGCGCCATGTATCGCGCCGTGACCCTCTACGCCATGCGCCACGGCCTGATCAATGCTGACGGCCGACCCGACGAGGCGGCTCTCGCAGCCGTACTGCCCGGCATACATATAGATTTCCGTGTGCCGGCCGGCGGCGGAGCGAGCCATACGTTTCTCAATGG
This sequence comes from Muribaculaceae bacterium, assembly GCA_017935045.1. GTDB lineage: Bacteria > Bacteroidota > Bacteroidia > Bacteroidales > Muribaculaceae > Lepagella. The sequence goes on along the minus strand of JAGBIJ010000014.1, from coordinate 12,067 downwards.
CGAGGATGTGGAGGCACAGATACGCAGCCTGGAGGTATCGTCGCATGTGAGTCCGGTGGCAGCTTTGCCTGAGGTGCGGCACGCCCTGACATGCCTTCAGCGCGAGTATGGCAAAGCCAAGGGCATAGTGATGGATGGACGTGACATAGGCACTACCGTCTTTCCCGATGCGGAGATGAAGGTGTTTGTGGATGCTACGCCCGAGGAGCGGGCACGCCGCCGTTTCCGCGAACTGACAGAGAAGGGAGACAGCGGAGTGACGTATGACCAGGTGCTGGCCAATGTGCTTGAACGCGACGAGATAGACCGCACGCGCAAGGAGAGCCCGCTGCGTCAGGCTGACGATGCCGTGGTGCTGTGCAATGACGCTATGACTGCCGACGAGCAGGACCGCTGGATGCTTGACCTGTTTCATAAACGCACGGCTGAATGACACCCCGTATAGAGATAGATGCCGACTCGGGTTTCTGCTTCGGCGTGGTCACGGCCATACGTAAGGCTGAACAGGAACTTGACGCGACGGGAAAGCTGTATTGCCTGGGGGACATAGTGCATAATTCCAATGAGGTGGATCGCCTCTGCGCCAAAGGGCTGACTACCATTACCCACGCTGATCTCGACAGATTGCGCGATGTCAAGGTGCTTCTGCGGGCTCACGGCGAGCCGCCGCAGACCTATGCCCGCGCCGCCGAACACAACATTGAGATTATCGATGCGACATGTCCTGTCGTACTCCAGCTGCAGAAACGCATAAAAAGTGCCTACGAGCAGGGCCGGGGCACTGCGGACGCGCCGCTTATACTGATATATGGCAAGCCCGGCCACGCCGAGGTCAACGGCCTGGTGGGACAGACCGAAGGGACGGCCGTCGTCATACAGTCGGCGGCAGACCTTGACAATGTGGATCTCGACCGCGATATTCTGCTGTATTCGCAGACTACTAAGTCGCTGACCGGATTCAATGAAGTGGTGGAGGCCATCAAGGCACGCAAGACTCGTGGCGGTTTCCGCTATTTCGATACTATCTGCCGTCGTGTCGCTGGCCGCATGCCGCGCATAAGGGATTTTGCGATGTGTCACGAAGTGATACTCTTTGTCAGCGGACGCAAGAGCAGCAACGGCAAGGCTCTCTTTGAGGAGTGCCGGCGCGTCAATCCGCGCTCATATTTCATAACAGACCCCTCCGAGATTCAGCCGGAATGGCTGCGCGGCGTGGCCACGGTAGGCATAGCCGGCGCAACCTCTACTCCCCGCTGGCTGATGGAGAGGGTAAAGGATACAATAGAGAAGAATTATGCTGTTTGAGACATCGGGCGAGCGCGATGAGCGCTTCATGCGTATGGCGTTGCGGGAAGCGCAGGCCGCCATGGACGAGGACGAGATACCGGTCGGCGCCGTAATCGTGCATCAGGGCGCAGTCGTAGCTTACGGCCATAACATGACCGAACGTCTGAGCGACGTCACGGCTCATGCCGAGATGATAGCTATCACGGCAGCTACCCAGACTCTTGGAGGCAAGTATCTGCAGGAGTGTACACTGTATGTTACCGTCGAGCCCTGCATGATGTGTGCCGGCGCCTTGGGCTGGGCACAGGTGGGCAGGGTGGTCTACGGAGCCTCTGACGCCAAACGCGGCTATACCACCCTTACCGCGCCTTCGGGCGCCGCCTCTCCGCTGCATCCGAAAGCGGAGGTATGCGGCGGAGTGCTGGAGGATGAGTGCCGGGAGCTGATGCAGCAATTTTTCAGAAAAAGAAGATGAAACGTATCAAAGTATGGATCGAGGCCATGCGCCTGCGTACTCTGCCGGTCAGCGTGGCCGGAGTGCTCGCCGGAGTGGCCTGTGGCTTTTATTACGGTATGGAGAGCTGGCTACAGGGCGCGCTGTGCATGCTGCTGGCTGTAAGCGCGCAGATAGCCTCCAATTTTGCCAACGAATATTTCGACTATAAGAAGGGTCTCGACCGCAAAGGCCGGGAAGGATTCCGCCGAGGTGTGACCGAGGGGGATATATCCCCTCACAGTATGCTCGCCGCCACGCTCGGCACACTGGCTCTCAGCTGCCTTACGGGCATAGCCATGATGCTGCTGTGCGGCCAGTGGTGGCTTTTGGCGCCCGGCATACTGATAGCCCTGTTCGCCCTTGGCTACAGCGCTGGCCCGTGGCCCCTGTCGCACCACGGTCTGGGAGACGTGGCGGTCATCATTTTCTTCGGCATAGTGCCGGTCTGTCTTACCGCCTATCTCTGCGACGGATGCAGCTTCCGCTCCCTTCCGCTGGCTATGCCGCTCTCTTTGGCCGTCGGGTTGCTTGCTGCCAATGTGCTTATAGTCAACAATTACCGTGATGTGGAGGATGACGCAGCCTGCGGCAAGCGCACTACGGTGGTAATCTTTGGCCGCAAGACTATGAGTATGCTGTATCTTTGTTCCGGCATAGTGGCCATGGTCATTATGTTTCCGGTATGGAAGGCTACCATGCTGTGGGGCGGGTGGTTTGTGCCGTTTCTCTATCTCGCGCTTCATCGGGCCATCTGGCTTCGGCTGCGCAACTGCCGCGGAGCCGCGCTCAATCCCTTGCTGGGCCTGACGGCAATGAATCTGCTTGTGTTTTCTCTCTTTACCTCCGCCGCTCTGTTTCTCTCAGCCCGATAGGATAAGAGGTTGTTTTTAAGCAGCCTCTAAATTTTACGGGACAGCCGCAAGAGCGGTTGTCCCGTAAAATTATGCAGTATTGGCCGTCCCCAGTCAATATGAAATTTTGACAAACGTACCGTTTATGCCGTTGAGCGTAAGTCCGGTCTTGCCGTTAAGATCCACGAATTTTATTTTGTAGCCGAAAGGTCTGCCTTTCTTGTTGATTGTCTCAAGATTGACATTCCAGTCTTCAAGCTTTACGCGGATGGAACGCATTTCGGCATCGCTCATGCCCTGATTGCGGAGTGAGGAAAGATCATAATTGAGTTGAAGTGTTCCTTTCATTACATTCCAGCCGCCGGATACGGTCCAGCTTCTTTCCATTGTTCCGGTTTTGCTGGTGTAGGCTTCCGAATATATAAAACTGTCGCCTTGGAAAGTATAAGTATAGGTGTAGTTGGTGGTTGTGCCGGAGGCGTCTCCACCCGTCAGGCTCCATCTGCCGGCCAGACGCTGTGTGTAGGCGGTATCGTTCTCGGTGTTGTCTTCATTGCAGGATGGCAGAACGACTGAGAGGAAGAGGATGAGGAAAAGAAATAGCTTTTTCATTGAGATAAGGAAAATGGATGACAGAAATGAAAGCGCCGGGGAACCGATGGCTCTCCGGCGCTGATATAATCAAAAAAAATTGCCTTATGGCACGGTGGATCTGATTATTAGTGATTCCGGAGAGGCTGCCGCTCAGTCCTTCTTCACGATTGTGCGGCGCTCCTTGATACGGGCTTTCTTGCCTGTCAGGCCACGCAGATAGTAAAGCTTGGCGCGACGCACCTTACCGTACTTGTTGACAGTGATGGAGTCGATGAAGGGAGACTCGATGGGGAAGATACGCTCTACGCCGATGCCATCGGAGATTTTGCGTACAGTGAAACGCTTCTTGTCGCCCTCGCCGCAGATGCGGATAACTACGCCGCGGTACTGCTGGATACGCTCTTTGTTGCCCTCTTTGATACGATAGGCTACAGTGATAGTGTCGCCGGGGCCAAATTCGGGGTGCTGTTTGCCGGTGGCAAAAGCCTCTTCTGCAATTTTAAGTAAATCCATTTTACTAAAAATATTGTAATGATATCAATAAAACATGACCGCGCAATGTAATAAGCCTGACCATCCCTTCAGCCCGATATAAGCTAATACGCTTCATATCAACACACTTCGTATTCCTGAGCCGCTCCTGTGAGCAGGGATGCCTTACCAGAGATTGCGAAATCGGCTGCAAAGTAACGAAAAAATCCCGACATACACAACTTTTCCTCGCCCAACTTACCGACTTCCCGCAAAAACTTTGTGAAAAGCTGCTGTGATGCGGCCGGAAGTTTTGTCATTAAAGGCGGCATTGGTAACGGCGTGGCAAAAAGGATGGCGCGGAGCGAGGCTGTTCGGGCTTTTTTTTGTAATTTTGCAGCCGAAAATGCAGATTTAAAGATTTCCAAATGGAGGATATTCGCAATATCGCCATCATCGCCCATGTCGATCATGGCAAGACTACGCTGGTAGACAAGATGTTAATGGCCGGACACCTTTTCCGTGAAGGACAGGATACCGGCGAACTTATTCTGGATAACAATGACCTGGAGAGGGAACGTGGCATAACGATTCTTTCCAAAAATGTGTCAATCAATTACAAAGGCACCAAGATAAATATTATCGACACTCCGGGACACGCCGACTTCGGCGGCGAAGTGGAGCGCGTGCTCAATATGGCGGACGGCTGTCTGCTGCTTGTAGATGCTTTCGAGGGCCCTATGCCCCAGACGCGCTTCGTGCTTCAGAAGGCTATCGAGATGGGTCTCAAGCCTGTAGTGGTAATCAATAAGGTCGACAAGCCCAATTGCCGTCCGGACGAGGTGCAGGAGATGGTCTTCGACCTGATGTTCAATCTCAATGCTACGGAGGATCAGCTTGATTTCCCTACGGTCTACGGGTCGGCCAAACAGGGCTGGATGAGTATGGACTGGCGCGAGCCTGCGCAGGACATCACTGCCGTGCTTGACGCGATAATCAAGTATATCCCGGCGCCTACGCAGATAGAGGGCGAGCCGCAGATGCTGATTACATCGCTCGATTTCTCAAATTATGTGGGCCGTATAGCCATCGGCCGTGTGCATCGCGGCACCATACGCGAGGGTATGGAGGTCGGCCTGGTTAAGAAGGACGGCTCTGTGGAGAAGCAGCGCGTCAAGGAGCTGCATACCTTTGAGGGTATGGGCCGCAAGAAGACAACCGAGGTGTCGAGCGGCGACATCTGCGCCATTGTCGGTCTGAATGATTTTGAGATCGGCGACACTGTGACTACGGTGGACAATCCCGAGGCGCTCCCGCGTATAGCCATCGACGAGCCTACTATGTCGATGACCTTTACCATCAACGATTCACCCTTCTTCGGCAAGGACGGCAAGTACGTGACCTCGCGTCACATAGCCGATCGTCTGACGCGCGAGCTCGACCGCAATCTTGCGTTGCGTGTCAGCAAGGGCGCTACCGAGGATGCCTGGACAGTCTACGGGCGCGGCGTGCTGCATCTCTCTATTCTGATCGAGACTATGCGCCGCGAGGGTTACGAGCTGCAGGTCGGGCAGCCGCAGGTCATAGTCAAGGAGATAGACGGCGTGAAGTGTGAGCCGGTGGAGGCTCTGACCATCAATGTGCCGGAGGAATATTCGTCGAAAATAGTGGATATGGTTACCCGCCGCAAGGGAGACATAGTGAGCATGGAGACGCAGAACGACCGGCTGCATATCGAATTCCACATACCGGCACGCGGTATTATAGGCCTGCGCAACAATGTGCTGACGGCTACGGCCGGCGAGGCCATAATGGCTCACCGCTTCCTTGAGTACCAGCCCTGGAAGGGCAACATAGAGCGGCGTACCAATGGCTCGCTTATAGCTATGGAGGGGGGGACGGCCTACGCCTACGCCATCGACAAGCTTCAGGACCGCGGCCGCTTCTTCATCTTCCCGCAGGAGGAGGTCTATGCCGGCCAGGTTGTAGGCGAGAACGCCAAGGAGAACGACATTGTTGTCAACGTGACCAAGAGCAAGAAGCTGACCAACATGCGTGCCTCCGGAGCCGACGACAAGGCCCGCATCGTGCCTCCGGTAGTGTTCAGCCTGGAGGAAGCGTTGGAATATATAAAGGAGGATGAATATGTGGAGGTTACCCCCCACCATATACGTCTGCGAAAGATAATACTCGACGAGCTGGAGCGCAAGCGCGCCAACCGTTGAGCTTGATTGCGCAGTCAACAGATATAAACCCGGTGTCGCCGCTATGGCGCGCCGGGTTTCGCTATAAGAGACCGTCAGTGGCGGAGCTGCCGCCGGATGCAGTCTGCTGTCTCAGAACCGAAATCGCAGCCGAGCACATATTGTCCGCCATCGCGCATACGCAGCAGAAAACAGTCGGAGGCTCTGCCGTACCAGGCTTTGTACCGGCCGATGTCGCCCTCGCGGTACAACCCCCAGTAACCCAGAAAGCCGCCGGAGCCGAGCAGCCGTGTCGCTCCCATCGTAGGCTGAAACAGTTCCACGCTGCGCACCTGATCCAGAGGTATACTATGGCTTTTGAGCAGGCTGCGCACGGTAACGCGCCCTGCGTCCACCTTGATAGACAGCGGCGCGTAGATGGCGCTGGTAATGTAAATAAGCGCCAATGTGGCGATGATGCTATAGAATGCCGGCTTGTTATCACAAGTAAATACAAGCAGTCCGGCCAGTACTCCGGTAATGATGCAGGTCACGGCTACGCAGTAACCGCTGAGTCTCACGCGTGATTTCATATAGTAGGTTCTGTTTTGAGACATTGGAAGAATATCAGACAAATTTCTTGCGATTGCAAGTCAATGGTTGTGTAGTCGAGCCTGAATCATCCGTATAAGCAAGGGCAATCCTCTGAATAGATGCAGGATAATGGCGACCGACCGGTATCAGCAACCTTTGGGTTTTGAGGGTTCCATGTGTATGTTTACCAGACTGCTCTTCCCGAATATTGTCCGGATTTCGGCTTCCACCTGGCTTGCTATCTCGTGTGCTTGTATAAGCCGCAGATTGCCGTCCATCTTTATATGTACGTCTACGGCAATGTTGTTTCCAATTTTGCGGGATCGGAGTCTATGGAACCCGTCGACACCGGGTACTCCGCATATAATTTGTTGCAGAACCGTTATCTGATCCTGCGGCAACGAGCTTTCAAGCAGTTCATTGATGGCCGGCTTGATTATGTCATAGCCGGCTTTGATGATAAATATACTTACCGCTACAGCCGCTATCGGGTCAAGTATCCGCCAGTCAGCGCCCAAAGCCATTGCGCCTCCGATGCCGGCCAGAGCGCCTATGGATGATATGGCATCGCTGCGGTGATGCCAGGCGTTGGCTATTACGGCGTCTGATTTGAATCTGTGTCCCTGCCGTACGGTATATCTATACAGCATCTCTTTAGAAATTATCGAAATGATGGCTACGGCTAAAGCTATGCCTGTCGGTTCCGGCAGAGAATCTCCTTTTATACCCGATATGATGAGCCTTGTGCCGTTTACCATAAGGCCTAAACCGGTAATTGCAAGTATTGCCCCGATAATCATGGTGGCGAACGTCTCAAATTTGCCGTGTCCGTAGCCGTGCCGTTCATCGTTGGGCTTGCCGGAGAGCCTGACGAAGATCAGGACTATGATGTCGGTGGCGAAGTCTGTGAGTGAGTGTACGGCATCGGCTATCAGAGCCGCGCTGTGTCCGAAAACGCCTGCTGCGAATTTTATAGCCACAAGCATGGCGTTGACCGCGGTGCCGATAATTGTTACTTTATATATTTCGTGTTCTCTTGTTTTCATATAATGTGAGCCTTTGATTTATGGCTGAAGACGGGACGCCGGATCCTGCTCTGCATACCGGCTGCGAGCATGGCGATATGCTCTGGAGTGGTGCCGCAACAGCCGCCGGCGATGTTCAGTAGACCTTCGTCTGCCATTTCCAGCATCTCGCCGGCAAACAGGCGGGGCGTACAGGGATAATTGCCGTCCGGACCGGGCAGGCCGGCATTGGGGTAGGCTATTATCGGATATGGAGACGCTGCGGCCAACCGGCGCAGGGCAGGCAGTAGGGAGACGGGGCCTGACGAGCAATTCAGCCCTATGGCCAGGGGCCTTGCGAATGTCGCGGCTTCAATCAGCTCCGTGACGTCATGGCCTGAGGGCATGCGTCCCGTATGTTCTGCGAGAGTGGCCGCTACCATGATGCCTATCTCTCTGTCCGCGCGGTCAGCTGCCTCGCGCGCCGCCCGTAGGGCCGCCAGAGTGTCGGTCAGGTCGAATGATGTCTCAATCAGCAGAATGTCGACGCCGCCTTCAGCAAGCGCCGTCATCTGCTCAACGTAGGCCGTGTGTAGTTCTGCGTGGAGGCTGCGTTGTGCCATAAGCGAAAGACGGGACAGCAGAGCGGGAGCCGCCGGGCCGACAGCTCCCGCTACGTATCTCGGCCTGTCGGGTGTCAATGCCGTCTGGCGGTCAGCCTCGGAGCGCGCAATGGCTGCTCCGGCGCGATTGATTTCAGCCGCCGGATGGCTGCAGCTATATGACTGCAGCGACAATCGGTTGGCGCAGCAGGTGTTTGTCTCGATAATATCGGCTCCGGCTTCCAGATAGCGGCGGTGGATTGAGACGACTGCCTGCGGGGCGGTAAGGCACAGCACATCAGTAGAGTCTTCCTGACCATGTGGGCCGCCGCTGCGGAGCATGGTTCCCATAGCTCCGTCGAGTATCAGGATGCGGTCTTTGAGGCTGCCCTCAATCATGGACTGGCGCGTCACAGGTTACTTCAGGAAGCGGGTCACGCTTTTGGTGTACGTGCGGGCAGTGAAGTCTCCATCCAGATTGTATTCGCGTACCCTGACCTGACCTTTCTTCGCGCCCCGTTTGAGTATGTCGCGCGAGTCCTCGTCATTGCAGCCGTAATGGGTCACGGAAAGAAACGGCCGCCACTTTTTGCCATAATACGTATATGTCTCGTAAGTGTACCAGCATCCGTTCTGGCCGCATCTCATCACGCCCAGCTCGTCGCGCCCGTTGCTGTCCAGATCCCCTTCGTAGACCAGTTCCGGCCAATATGTCTGCACCGTTTTCGACGGCACGGTGCCGTTCTTGCTTATCAGTATCCACTGGTCATAGTAGAACGGGCCGTCGTCTCCATCGCGGAATCCGTCGAAAGGAAACAGCGTAATGGTGTCGCGTGTCTTCCCGTCGAAGCATCCCGTAACGCTTTGAAACTGCCCGGCATCGAAGTTGGCGCAGTTGTCGCGGTATTTGAGACCGAGGAATTTGGTGTATTGCGGGTTTGCCGCCATCGCGCCGGCAGCTGCAAGCAGAGTCAGCGCAGCCGATATAATAGTCTTGTGCATAGCGGTATGGCGGAGCAGTCAGCTCCTCCATACCTATTGGAATGAAATATCAGAGTTCCAGCTTGTGGCAGGGCAGGTCGAAAGCCTGTGCAACGCCCGGGAAAGTAATCTTTCCGTCCACTACGTTCACGCCCTGGGCCAGACCGGCGTCGGCCTTGCAAGCCTCTTTCCAGCCCATGTCGGCCAAACGCAGAGCGTAGGGCAGAGTGGCGTTGGTCAGAGCCAGAGTAGAAGTGAAGGGCACGGCTCCGGGGATATTGGCCACGGCGTAGTGTACGATACCGTCTACCTCGTATACTGGCTCGCTATGAGTGGTAGGATGCGATGTCTCTATCGAGCCGCCCTGGTCGATGGCTACGTCCACCAGCACGGTGCCGGGCTTCATCAGCTTCAGCATGTCGCGGGTAATCAGATGTGGAGCCTTGGCGCCGGGGATAAGTACGGAACCTACCACCAGGTCTGTGTCAGGCAATTCCTGCTCTATGTTGTGGCGGGAGGAGAACAGGGTCTTTACATTCTTGGGCATGGTCTCGGCGCAGTGGCGGAGTACGGGCAGGGATATGTCGCAGATAGTCACGTCCGCGCCCAGACCGGCGGCCATAAGCGCTGAATTGCGGCCTACCACACCGGCTCCGAGTACCAGCACTTTGGCAGGCTTCACGCCCGGCACGCCACCGAGGAGCTTGCCTTTGCCCCCCTGAGGTTTCTCAAGGAAGCGGGCGCCCTCCTGGATGGACATGCGGCCCGCCACCTCGCTCATCGGGATAAGCAGGGGCAGCGCGCCCATGCGGTCACGTACTGTCTCGTAAGCGATACAGGTAGCGCCGGAGACCATCATGGCGTCGAGCAGCGGACGGTCGCAGGCGAAGTGGAAATATGTAAAGAGTACCTGACCCTTGCGTACCAGCTTGTACTCGGGTTCGATAGGCTCTTTGACCTTTATTATCATCTCGGCTATGCCGTAGACATCTTCTATGGTGGGGAGAATAGTGGCGCCGGCGGCCTCGTATTCAGCGTCAGCGAAGCCGAAGCCTTCGCCGGCGGTATGCTGTACGTACAGTGTGTGGCCATGGCCAACGAGTTCTTTCACGCCCGCCGGGGTAAGACCCACGCGGTTCTCATTGTTCTTAATCTCTTTAGGTACACCGATAATCATGGTAGATGAGTGTATTAGTTCAGGTTATATTAGGTTAACTTCAGCCGGAAAAGCCTGACTGCATATCGTCTGGACGGCGCTGCCCGGTTTCCCGGAATGGTGCCGTAAAATTATAAATAATTTTTTTTAGAACCAACAGAATCCCCGTTTTTTTGTAAATGTACATGAAAAAAAGAGACCCCGCTCTCTACTGAGAAAGCGGGGTCTGGATTATGTCAGGGGGGCGACGGCAGCAGGTCAGTCGGCGAAGGGAGTGGCATAGTTGCTGCCTTCGTCGGGGGTCACTGTCACGAGGTTGAACCAGTTGTTCGGTTCGCCTCCGGCTTTGATATTGCCGAAGATGTCGAGTGTGGCGTGCGAGCCGGAAGCGGAGCTGTATCCGACATAGATGCCGTAGTAGAATTTTGCGGCTCCGCTCTGGTCAATCTTGTTGCCGCTGATTGTCAGGACAGGGTTGTAGTCAGCTACGAAACGGGCGATGCGTATACCGTAGTGTGCGGCCTGAATGGTGTTGCCGTTGATGCCTATGTTGCCGTATGGCTGGTCCATCTTGATGCCGTCCTGTTTGCAGGCGGTCACGGTGTTGTCCTGTACAGTCATGTCGGCCTTGTTGTTGCCGAGCATCATGCCGTGGTAGGGTGCGCCGTTTACGGTATTGTTCTTTATTGTCACGGTGCCGCCCGTAGTACTGAGTATATATATGCCGTTGGTGTTTGAGACTGCGTCTGCGGCATACTGGATAGTGTTGTTCTCGATTACGATATTACCCACATTGTCGCCGGTGTAACCGTTGGTCTGAAGGCTGAATGCGGATTTCTTGAGATCAGCGAAATCGCAGTTGGTAACGGTAATGTTGCGTGTAGTCTGCGGATTGGCCGTAAATGCGACATTGATGCCATACTCGGTAAAAGGCACATTATCGAAAGTGAGTCCGTCGATGGTCTGTACGCCGGGGTTGGAGGCAGACCCCTGTGCGTCGAAACCGTGGCAACGCTCGGATGAAGACAGGTCGCCCTTAATGGTAAGGTTGCGGATATGCGGCGTCTGGGATTTGGAACCCGGGAACAGGAACTGGGGATAGGCTACATCTTTTGCCACATATATTGTGGTAGGCTGCGGGTCTGCTTCGGCCGTACCCAGTTTGATTTGCTTCACAGGAGCGTTCAGCGTCAGGACCAGAGGCTTGGCGGGGGTAGAAGCCGAGAGGTCAAGCAGCTCGAGCGGAGCGCTTACAGATACGTTGCCACCCGCCTGGATTGCTGCGGCAGCCTGATCGGCAGTAGTAACCTGTGCGATTTCAGTATTGTAGTCGTCACCGGCGAAATCAGGTATTATCTCTACCTTGAGATTGGCGGGGCTGGTCAGTACCGAACCGTAGATATTTGTACGGTAATTGCGCTGTACGGGTACATTGCTTACGGTCAGGGGCTGCTGGTTGGCAGCGGTCCCGTTGTAGAAAGTGTACGTCAGGTCTATCACATCTTTGGCCGCGTCCACCAGGATATAGTCCATGGCTATATATTCGTAGGGATTGGGTGTAGCGGCTCCGGCGATGGGATTATAGGGGAAAGGCTGAGATGTGCAGTCTGCGGCCGGGGCGGCAGCGAAGCTGACGGCGGTCGGTTTGCCCACCTGTCCGTTCACGAGATTGAGGGTGGAATAGGCGGTGGTGGAGAGCGCTACCTTCAGGCCGTCGGCGTATGCCTGCTTCACGGCGTCGGTCTGCAGGTCGTCTGTTCCGAGGTTAACCTGCGCGAAGGGGCGCCGCAGCTCCACAGTCTCGTTGATCGGGCCGGTCACGTCGAAAGTCTGACACTTGAAGAAGGC
>JAGBIJ010000013.1 GCA_017935045.1 Muribaculaceae bacterium | reverse complement strand
GATAAATATGCACACCAAAAGGATAGAGTCGATCAAACATCTATAATAGGACAGTGATGAACAGAGTGATTTTATACAGTATTATTGTAGCGACGGCCATATTCAGCTCCTCAACCGTAGGCGCGCATAGCGGAGTTATGCCTGAGGGCTGGGATATGAAAACGCTTTATTTCCCGAATTGTACGGTAGAGCTTCCTGTGCCTGCAGAGGGACCTATGCAAATGAAGTTTTCCGAGGCCGACGGCAGATACGAGCGCAAGTATATCAGCATAGAGGCGTCAGCAGCAGTCGTATGGGGCGATATGAGCCTGAGAAATATCTTTAAGGATTCGGGGGGAGGGTTTTACGACATCTCCCTCAACGACAGTATTTACCGTTCGGATTATAAGGCAATTAGCACAAGCCCGCTGTCAGACACGCGCTATCTTTACTGTTACAAGGTCTGGCGCTGGCTGGGACTCACTGTAGCGATAAAAGTGGACTTCGGACAGGATGATCTGGGGCACAGGCTGATTGATATGGTGCGCGTATGTCCGACGTTTAACAGGCACAATGTCCTTTCGGATCTTATGGAGCCGGACACCTGGTGGAAGGAGTGTGAGAGGACGGAGACGGTAGACGGCAGAAAATGGTTTGTTTTTCAACCGGATGTAAGCCGTCAGGAGATTGAGAGAGCATATAGTGTGCTGAAGGATAGTTTTTGTGAGAGGGTGTCGTGTGTCTCGTCGTTTGTCAGCAATAATTGCCACCGGTATCTTGAAGGTATGTTTCAGTGTTATGCCTACTTTAAAGGAAGCGAGAAATATATGGTCGTGGCTTTGTGGCCCACAGATCTATACAAAGACGAAGGCGAATTGGAGCAGGAGCTGTCAGGACGTTTTCACAGCCGCCTGAGCCAATCACGCGAGCGAATCTTTGTGGTAACAGTCAATCTTACCGCCGGCAAGATTGAGTAGGGATTGAGAAGGTAAAATTTTAGTAAAAATTTTTTCGGGCGAAAATTTGCACAGACCGAAAAATATTGCTAACTTTGCACCGCAATTCCGAGGAGATAAGCCCGAGGATATGCAGACATGGTGGATGTAGCTCAGTTGGTTAGAGCGACGGATTGTGGTTCCGTAGGTCGTGGGTTCGAGCCCCATCTTCCACCCCATACGTCAGACAAGCGACACTTACGTGCCGCTTGTCTTGTTTTCCGGCCTCCCCCATAACCGGATGTTCAAAATTATACCAGGCGGGACAAGACGAAAAAATAGCCGCCCACCTTACGCGGACGACTATAGACTCATATTCTTATAGACAGTTACCTGCCTTGATGAATTTTGAAGTGGATGGGCCGGAAATCAGTTCTGCCTTGCTCGAGGCATTTTGAGAGATCCACGCACATATTGTATGTCACATAAATGTCTCTTGATTTAGAGCCGCTGTTGTAAATATAGAACGTCAGGCCATCCTGTCCGCTTTCAAAGCGCCCGTATGGTGTCCGCAATGTTTCCGTGGAAATGAGATTCCATAAGTGATACTGATCTGTGGGAACCACTGTATACCACGTGAAAACATCTTTAGTGCTATAAGAAGATTCCGCCAGAAAGTAGCATCCTTTGGGAATATATATAGGGTCACACCATTCCTTATAATCATACGGGCTGGGAGAAATCTGAAAATATCCGTCAGGATTGACTTCCAGATGGAATTTTCCGCCTTCCGATGGTACTTGCAGCCGATACTCGGTATCGCCAAACCCCGCCGTAGTCTGATTATTTTCCAGTGTTAAATTTTTAGAAGGGGTAAACAAGTCCACATAAGCATACTTATCCATAGTGGTAGCCGACCAAGGCTCGGTTATCTTTACGACATTGTACAGCTCGTCTTCGTCAGTATGACAAGAGCTGAACAGCAGCGGCAGAGCGCAGATTAATAATAGTTTTAATAATTTCATAACTGCACTAATTAAAATTAAACAACGAAGGCCTATAGACTATATGTGTTATATCGTTATAACAAGTGCAAAGTTATATATAATAATTTAGAACAGCAAGAAAATCTTAAGTTTTTTTAACAGACTGCATATTATCTCATCTACTGCCCATCAATAGACCAGAGATAGCTCTCAACCTGGATATAGCAGCATAATACTATTCCGGCACTATTTTACGGATAGCAAAGCACTGCGCCGTTATTATTGTCTTGGAGGATATTGATAAAGACTGCTTATGTCAGTATTTCTTTTTGTCGGGGTTGGCTTGCCAGAGGCGGAAAGCGCGGATGGCGTCGGTGCCGGGCACATGGACGCAGGGCAGGTGCCGCTGCTCGCGGGCAAGCGACAGCTCTTCGTAGATATATGCGTCGGAGAAGTCGATGGCGGCGGCATCCTCCTTGGTGTTGCCGAAGTAGATGCGCTCCACGCCGGCCCAGTAGAGGGCGCTCAGGCACATGGGGCACGGTTCGCAGCTGCTGTAGACGGTGCAGCCGGCAAGCGAATAGGTGCTGAGCGAGGCGCAGGCGTCGCGTATGGCCTGCACCTCGGCGTGAGCCGTGGGGTCATTGAGGCGCGTGACGCCGTTGACGCCCTCCCCTACTATCTTCCCGCCGCGCGTTATGACCGCGCCGAAGGGTCCGCCGCCGCTGCGCGCGCTCTCGGCGGACAGGTCTATGGCCCGCTGCATATACTCCGGGCGAAAATCAGGATGCTCTTTGATGAAGTCGGTCTTATCCATATACAATTACAGACGGGCGCGATATGCCCGTCTGTCTTATAACAATTTCCGGCGTCTGAATGTTTCAGATGCTCTGCTCTATGGTCCAAAGGAAGGCGCGCAACCCCAGGCGCGGCTTTTCTTCGTCAAGGGCATGGAGGTCGGCCATGACCCCTTCGGCGCTTGCGTCGGGCACCACGGTGATGATGGACTGCGCCAGTGAGGGCCAGGCGTGAGTGCCGTAGTGCGGCTCGCCGCGATGGCTGCCGCGTCCCTGCACTATGCCCAGGCAGGTAAAGCCGCGGCAGGAGTGGCGTTCGAGTATCTCTATGATATGGTCATGGTGAGCCTGATCGTAGGCTATGAATATCGACTTCATTTCTTTTCGGTTTTTGCGGTGGCAAGTTGTTTGCGCAGCTTCTTGCGGGTGCGCTTCACGCCGCGTCCGGCGAAGACGCAATACAGCACGGGAACAAACAGCAGGGTCAGTATCGTGGAGAAGGTAAGGCCGCCTATCACGGCGGTGCCCATCGGGCGCCACATCTCGGACCCCTGACCCGAGCCTACGGCCATAGGCACCATACCGAGGATGGTGGTCAGCGTGGTCATGACCACAGGACGCAGACGCGACTTGCCGCCCAGCACCACGGCGGTGCGGATGCCCATGCCGCGCTCGCGGTTGAGCGTGATGTAGTCTATCAGCACGATACCGTTTTTCACTACGATACCGATAAGCATGATGGCGCCGATCATGCTCGTCACGTTGAGCGTGTGACCTGTAAGCCAAAGTATCAGGAAGACGCCGGAGAAGGCGAACAGCAGCGAGGTCATGATGATACCGGGATATGTCAGACTCTCGAACTGAGCCGCCATGACGATGTAGACCAATATGATGATAAGCAGACCGAGCATCATAAGATCCGAGAAGGAGTCCTGCTGATCCTCAAACGAACCTGACAGGCCTATGGAGATGCCTGCGGGCAGGTGCATTTTGTCAATCTCGGCCTGGGCGTCGGCCACCACCTGGCTCATGGGCGCGCCGTCGACCACGGCCGATACCGTAATCAGTCGCTCGCGGTCCTTGCGCTCGATGGTAGGCGGCGTGGAGCGCTCAACTACGGTGCCCACGTCTTTGATGCGCACGCCCTGACCGGCGGAATTGTAGACCATGATGTTCTCCAGGTCGGAGATATCGGTACGGCGGTCAGGCTCGTACATTACCTTGATGTCGTATTCCTCTCCGTCCTCGCGGAACTGGGAGGAGACAGCGCCGTTCACGCGGTTGCGCAGAGCGTAGGCCACGGTCTGCATGTTCAGCCCGTGCAGCGAGAGCTTCTCGCGGTCGAAGTCCACCTGGTATTCGGGCTGATAGTCGCCGCGCGAAATCGTGATGTCGGCAGCGCCGTTTATGCCCTCCAGCGCCTGCTTCAGCATACGCGCCACGGAGTCTGTCTCGGCGAAGTCATAGCCGTAGATCTCGAAGTCCACGGTGTTCTGGCCGCCCATGCCCTGGCCTCGGCCGCCGCCCACATTGACCTGCGCTTTGGTAAAGATGGGAAACTGCTTGAGGTCCTCGCGCATGCCGTCGGCTATCTCAGTGATGGAGCGGTCGCGGTCGCCCGGGTCGGTCAGAGCGATATTCATGCTCACTATATGGGAACCGTTGTCCGACAGCGAGGCGAAAGTGTTGTCGGAGCTGGCAGGGCCGGCGGTATATGTGCTGACCTTGATTTCCGGATATTTGGCGCGCCACAGCGAGTCGAGACGGCGTACGGCGTCTTCGGTAATCTCCACTCTGGTGCCGATGTGGGTCTCCAGCGAGACTCCGATACGGGCATTGTCCTGTGTCGGGAAAAATTCGGTGCCTACCTGCTTCATCAGGAAAACAGAGCCGATGAAAGTAGCCAGACACAGCGTTATGGTTATGGCGCGGTGGGACACCACCCAGCCCAGCAGACGCGCGTAGCCGTTGTCGAAAGCGTCCAGGGCGCGTTCGATGGGCGTAAAGAAAATCCGGTACATGCGGCTGTGGGAATGGTTCAGGCGGAGCCACTGGCTGCAGAGCATCGGCGTAAGCGTAAGCGCGCACGTGGTGGAGATAATCATCATGATGGTCACCATCCAGCCGAGCTGACGGAACAGTACGCCGGTCATGCCCGTCACAAGCGTAAGAGGGAAGAAGACCGCTATCAGAGTCAGCGTAGACGCTATTACGGATATGGCCACCTCATTTGTGCCGTGGACCGCGGCCTGCTTCGGATCGCTGCCACGCTCTATATGGGTCGTCACATTCTCAAGCACCACTATGGCGTCGTCCACCACCATACCGATGGATATGGACAGGGCCGAGAGCGACACGATATTCAGAGTGTTGCCTGTAGCCGCCAGATAGATGAACGAGGCGATAAGCGACACCGGTATGGTAATCACGATAATCAGTGTGGCGCGCCACCGGCCCAGGAAGACGAAGACCACTATTACCACAAACAGGAGCGCGTACAGCACCGTCTCCTCAAGCGAGGCTATGGTGTTGCGTATGTTGTCCGATGTATCGACGACGACGCCGAGCTTCACATCGGACGGCAGATTCTTCTGCAGCCTGGGCAACGCCTTCATTACCTCCTCTGAGATTTTCACCGAGTTGGCGCCACTCTGCTTCTGGATTACTATTATGGCGCCTGTCTCTCCGCCGATTACGGTACGCTGCGTGCGCTCCTCCAGCGAGTCGTCCACGCGGGCCACGTCGCGCAGGTAGATGGTCTTGCCCTCAAACGAGCCGACCGGTATGTCGGCCATCTGGCGTGCGTCGTCAAACTCGCCCTGCACCCTCAGCGCGTATGTATTCGAGCCTATGTCAAACGCTCCGCCCGGCGTATTGCGGTTCTCAGCCTGAATCAGAGCCGAAATCTGCTCCACGCTCAGATGATAAGCCTCCAGTTTGTTGGGGTCGCAATAGACATGTATCTCGCGCTTGGGAGCGCCGGATATACTTACCGTGCCTACACCGTCGATACGCGCCAGAGGGTTGGCCACTCCGTCATCAAGTATCTTGTACAGTCCGGCCATGCTCTCCTTGGCCTCCACCGACAGGAGGCATATAGGTATCATGTCGGTGGAGAACTTGAAGATGATGGGGTTCTGCGACTCGTCGGGAAGCATGGACTCCACCATATCGAGCTTGTCGCGCACGTCGTTGGTCAGCACGTCTATGTCGTAGCCATACTCAAACTCCAGCGTGATTACAGACGTATTCTCGCGGCTCTGCGAGGTAATATGCTTCAGATGCTCAACTGAATTCAGCGAGTTCTCAAGCGGCTTGGTCACATTCTGCTCTATATCCTCCGCGCTCGCTCCGGGATACATGGTAATGACCATGATGGAGTTGGTGTCGATATCAGGATACAGGTCTATCGGTAATTTCACAAGCGAGAAAAGGCCGAGGATTATGACCGCCACAAAGCACAGCGTGGTCATTACCGGGCGCTTTACCGCCGCACCATATATACTCATACGCCTTTATTTCTTGATTTGTACAGCCATGCCGCCAGCCAGGGCGTTTTGACCGGAGGTTACCACCTGCGCCCCGGACTCCACACCGCTTATCAGCTCATAGCGGTCGCCCAGGCGCTGTCCCAGCTCTACCTTCACAAAGTCCACAGTACCGGTCGAGGGATTGTAGACGTAGACATAGCGGTCGCCCGACCCCTGCTGCTTGACCACGGCGCGGTCTGGCACCACCACATGATTCGTAGTGCCCAGATTGAGGGTCACGCGCGCAAACATGCCGGGCAGCACCCTGTTGCCGGGATTAGGCAATGTGATTTCCACTCCGAAGGTGCGTGTCGACGTGTCGACGGTAGGCATGATTTTTGAGATGACTCCGGTAAAGCCTTCGTCGCCGTAAGTGTCGAATTTGATGTCGGCCTTCATACCGGTATGCACCTTTGAAAATTCCGTCTCGCTGACATTGATTATGATTTTTACGGGCTGCACCTGGGCTACTGTCAGTATCGGCAATGTGCCTGTCATATCGCCAGGATCATAGTTGCGGGCTGTCACGACACCGCTTACCGGGCTTGTCAGCACACTGTTCTCGCTGGCATTGGCCAGGGCGCGTCGGGCGCTGGCCAGCGTATTGCGCGCGTTTACGACCTGTGTCTGCATCTGGTCTACGGCCTGCTTGGTGCCTCCGCCTATCTTGAACAGCTCCACGGCGCGGTCGTAATCGGCCATGACATTTTTTAGGTTGGCCTCAGCCGTCGACACCTGAAGCTCATAGCTCGTAGTGTTGACATCATCGAGTATGACCACCCTCTGACCTGCGCTTACGTTCTGACCCTCGTCTACGAGGATACTCTTGATACGCAGCGGCATGGAGGAAGATATATTGTTTACCTTGTCGGCTTCAGTGGTGGCCGTATACACGTATTCCTGATCCACGTCGGCGGCTTCGACGGTCTGCACTTCGACCAGCGGTTTCTCGTCTGTCTTCTTTTCCTTGCCGGCGTCCTTATCGCCGCCACAGGAAGCAAGAGCTGCGGCCATAGCCGCGATTGCAATAATGTTATATAGTTTCATCGCTTATTGGGTTACAACATTTGTTTCAGGCAGTCCGCGTCCGAGCAGCAGCTGCAGCTCGGATGTGGACACCAGATAATTGTATATCGCCTGATAATATGCCAGCCGCGCCCGTGTCTCGGCCAGCTCGCTGTCGCGCAGGTCAAGAAAAGTGCCGGCGCCTATCTCAAAGCTTTTCTGCATGATTTCGTGAGCCTTCACGGCCTGGCGCACGCTCTCGGCATTGGCGTCTATCTGCTTCAGCTCGCGAGAAATATTGTCTTTGGCCAGCTCTACCTGCATGTTGAGATTGCGCACCAGATTCTCGCGCTGGAACTTCATCTCGGCAAGCTGGGTCTGCGCCCCTTTCAGTCCGTAATAACGGCTGCCGCCGCTGAACAGAGGCACCGATACACTTATGCCGACCGTAGAATAGGGATTCAGATCAATGTTCTTGAACATGTTGCCGTTGGAAAGCGAAGACCAGGCAAGATTGAAAGTAGCGGCCACTGTCGGTATAAAGGCCCGCTTCTTCATCTCCACAGTCTGCGAGAGCAGCTTGGTGTCCAGGTCCAGAGAGCGCAGCGAGGTATTGTCCCGCAGATCAGAATCCACCGACAGTACGTAAGCCGTCATATCGTGCTGCATATCCTCCAGAGTCACGTCGGGACGCACCGTCACGCCGCTGTCCATGCCCATCAGCATCTTCAGCTGCAGCTCGGCCTGCTTCACGGCTATGTCGGCCTGAAGCAGTTCGGGTTCAATATTTTTCACCTGTACCGACGAGCGCAGCACATCGTATTCGGAAGCGGTGCCGACCTTGAATTTTTTCTCATACAGGTCAGCGTTAAACTTGGCGTTGTCATAGTTCTGAAGCAATACATCCTTGGATGCCAGGGCAAGCATAAGCGCATAGTATGACCGATTGACAGCATCGACCATATCCAGCCTCGAAGCGCGGGCGCTTTCTACAGTTTTGAGTATCTGAGTATCGGCCAGATCAAGCGATTTCCACAGCGTAGGCGCCACCAGCGGCACAGAGGCGCTGAAGCCCATGTTCCATGTATTGTCACTGCCCATCTTGAACGCCTGGCTGTTGCCTCCCATATCCATCTTGATGGTCTGCAGCTCGATGCTGCGCTGGTAAGCCAGACTGAAGTCTATCGTGGGAAACAGAGCGGCCAGCGTCTCCTTCTTGCTGTAGTCCACTCGCTCCAGCTCCATGTCGGCCACCTTGATGGTGGGATTGGTCTCCAAAGCAATTCTTACACACTCCTGCCGCGACATTTTCATCGGGACAGCCTGCCGGGCCTGGCCGTAGGCAATGCTGTCGGGCGCAGTCTGAGCGATGGCTGTCAGCGAGCCTGACATCACGGCCAACGCTGTAATATACCTGATTAAACGCATTTTTTATTGTTCACTTATTTCTTGGCTTCGTAATAACTTGCAAAATTAGCTAAAAAACGCTACTGAATTCCCCAGCCTCACATCAATAAGAATTTTAGAACAACATATACGACATTCAGAACAGTATCCGCCGATACCGGCTATGCGGAGTTCATTTTCAGTCCTTACCAGCCCTTTCCAGGCACCTGCGGGTCTTTGACCTTGCAAAAATATCCATTTTCATAGGGGATAATTTAGCCATTCACAACGGAATAGCTAAAGCAATATGATTTTTTCACTTTTCAGCCCCGGATTATAACCGAATCTGATTCAATTAGGGCGGAGGGCGGCGGCTCTGAATTTTTAATTATTTTGTCCGTTCGGGAAAAAATTGTAATTTTGTAATCTGTAATCAAGTTTTGAATCAAAAATACATTATTATGGCGCAGTATTACTATGTAGGAGCCGACAACGAAAGCCACGGCCCTATTGACACGACTCAATTCGTAGCGTTCGGACTCAACGAAGACACTATGGTCTGCCCCGTCGGCGGACAGCAGTGGGTTCGCCTCGGCGATGTCCCCGGCCTGGCCAACTGCCTCCATTCCCAACCGCAGTACGCGCAGCCCCAGCAGTACGCGCAGCCGGTAAACAATGGTGTTCCGCCCTCCAGCAATCTGGTGTGGGCTATCCTTACCACTATCCTCTGCTGTCTGCCTTTCGGTATCGTAGCCATCGTATATGCAGCCAAGGTCAACGGTCTGTGGGCCGCCGGACAGTATGATGAAGCGCGCCGCGCCGCCAAGAGTGCCGGCACATGGAGCATCGTTGCAGCGGTTACCGGTCTGGTAGTCAGCATACTATACGGTATCTTCGTCTTCTTCGCAGCAAGCGCGTCCATGGCTTTTTGACCCTCATATTAGATTGATACCGAAATGGCGCAATACTACTATCTTACCCCCGACCATCAGACCCGCGGTCCCGTAGACGCTTCACTGGCAGGTTCCTACGGGCTACGGCCGGATACTCTGGTCTGTCCCGTGGGCGGCAGCCACTGGGTGCCGCTTAGCGAAATCCCGGAGCTGGCGGCTGTTGTCTCCGCACATGCCGCGACCGTCGTTGACGATAGAGCCAACCGGCCAGCGCCACCATCCAATCTGATTCCGGCAATCATTACCACCGTACTGTGCTGCATGCCCGCCGGCATCATAGCCATAATCTATGCCTCGCGCGTCAAGGGTCTCTGGGCTTCCGGCCTCTACCCCAGGTCGCTTGCGACTTCGCGCAAAGCCATGCAGTGGTGTATCATTTCGGTAGTATGCGCAGTCCTATTCTGGATCATGCTGTTCGTACTCGATTCAGTAGGTCTGTTAGGGCCTGACCTGCCTGTAGAGTGATGGCCGCTTCCGCGACCCGGACACGAAGATATATGTCTCTGCTGTTTGCGATTCTGATTGCAGCGGCAGGGACAATGCTTTATTTTGTGAATCCCTCCGAAGCAGTATGGGCGCCCAAATGTATGTTCCGCACCCTGACCGGCTGGCAGTGTCCGGGATGCGGTATCTCACGCGCCACCCATGCCCTGCTCCACGGACATCCGGGAGAAGCACTCGCCTATAACTATTTCTTCATCATATCCATCCCCTATCTGCTGGCCGTATGCGCCGTAAAGCTGGTTCCGTCCCTGCGCCGGCGCCGGCGTCTGCACGACTTCGTGGCCGGTCCGGTTCCGGCCATAACCTACGTGATCCTGTTCTGTATATGGTGGGTGGCACGCAATATCTACGACCTATGAGACATCTGACCCTTGCGGCAATCATGCTCGCCGGCCTTACGGCCTGCTCGGGCGGCAACAAAGACGGCTCCAAGCCGGCAAAAAGCGATTCCGGCATCGAAAGCCGTTATCAGCGATGGCGGCAGGCGCTGACCGACTCGGTGGACTCGCTCGACAACCTGTACCGCATCAACCAGTCATTGCTCGACAGCACACGCAACGCGCTGACCTCCGCCAATACGCTCTACGAAGTAATCTCCGATCCCGTGCTGGTCGAGAAATACCGTGTGGCGCGCGGCTGGTGCGGCTATGATTCATACGCCACTCCCGGCATCTTTGCCCGTCTGCTTGAAGACGGCACTCTTGAGGTTGTCGTGACCCGTGCCGGAGCGCCATTCACGTCTGTCACTCTGAGCGCGGGGGCGGATAAGCTGGCTTCCGGCAATGTGCCACGCGGCAACGCACTCAACACCACGGTCGGAGGCTTAAACCGTGTCGCCTTCAACAATGCCGGAGCTTTGGCCGACTTCGTGGCCGGCCATCAGGCCGACCGGATAACCATATCTTTCTCATCAGGAGGTTCCATGATACTGACCGACAGACAGAAACAGATGTTGACAGACATGGCCGAGCTGCCCCGTCTGCTCCGCCAGGTCAACGAACTTGAACAGCGCGGCACACTTATATATAATAAGTCGCAGATTTTCCGTTCTAAGATAAACGAGGGAAATACTCCCGAAAATACTGAAAAATGAAGAAACTCAAATTTATTCTCCCCGCTGCGGCCGCCCTGATATGCTCGCCCGCAGTTCACGCGAAAGTGACCGTGACCAACACATCCGCGCCCGGCGCCACCTATACGATACAGCAGTCATCTATGGGAGAAACCGGCGAGGCCGCTCCGCAGTCCGTGACCCTGGACGCTACGGGCAGCGCCTCCTTCAGCCAGCAGGCTGGCCCGACGGAAATATCCATATACGATTCCGCCGACAAACGCGTGGCTCAGTTGTTCTCCACCTCTCCCGACGAAGAGCTGACCGTGACAATAGCCGCCGACGGCACGGCGCGCTATGCCGGTTCACGCTTGATGAACGATCTGCAGATGTTCTTCGACAGGACTGCGCCCCTCCAGACGCTGGCATCTACTCTGCCGGCTCTTTACGACATCGATCCCAAGGAAGCCGAGGCCCGCTACGAGGAAATCAACGCCAAATACGCCGAAACGTGCAAGAGCTTCCTGGCTTCCTACCCCGACAGCCCTGCCGCTCCTTACGCACTGCTTAATCTCGACGGACAGGACTTCATGGACAGCTACACAGCCCTTACCCCGCAGGCCCGTCAGTCCATCTTCATGTTTGCTGTGGAAAAGGCCAAATCCCGCAACGCCCAGCGCATGGAGGCTGAGAAGCGTATGGCCGAGATGGAGAGCGGCACCGTGCCTGCACCGGCTTTCTCGCTGCCTGACCTCAACGGCAAGACCGTCAGCCTGGCCGACTTCAAGGGTAAATGGGTAATCCTTGACTTCTGGGGTTCATGGTGCCGCTGGTGTGTCAAGGGATTCCCGGAACTGAAAGATATTTACTCCAAATACAGCGGTAAACTCGAGGTCATCGGAATAGACTGCAACGAGCCGGCGGACAAATGGAAAGCCGCTGTAGCCAAGTACGAGCTGCCCTGGATCAATCTCTATTACGACACTGAGAAAGACATGTCTCTGCTCAACGCTTACGCCGTGCAGGGTTTCCCGACCAAAGTAGTAGTCGGGCCTGACGGCATGATACGCAAAATAGTAGTCGGCGCGGATCCTACGTTCCCCGAGACACTGGACAAGCTCCTGAACGGCAAGTAAACCGCTAACCGGTAATACATAAGAAACGGCTGCATAGACACACTTTGTCTCGCAGCCGTCTCTTATTTTAGAGGCTTTATCCGGTCAGACCAGATGCGCCACCGCATACTCCACGGAGCAGGGCAACAGATGGACAACCGGTATCTCTATCATAGTATAGCATCCGGGCGTCAGACGCTGTGCGGCGCGGGCGCAGGCTACGAGTACCTGACCGGTAAGCGCAGGATTGTTGATTTTCATGTCAAACTCCAGAAGCTGGTTATGCGTCTTGCCGCTTACACCCTTGCGCACCATATTCACACCATGGCCCACATCATTGAGCGCGGCTACGCTCTCTACGGCCATCACGTGGGTCTCGTCGTTGACGAAATACGGGTCGGCCTTGACAGCGGCGGCCACGGCAGCCAGTTCATAGCCGGGTTCCAGCTCCACATAGACCATACGGCGATGTATGCCGGTACCCAACGGTATGGTCACTGACAATGCGTCCCTGACGCCCTCGATAGCCTTGACCGCCACCGAGTGGCCCATCGAACGCCCCGGACCGAAGTTGGTATATGTCACACCTGACGGGGCCAACGCCTCCATCAGCGCGCGGACCACCGAGTCGGAACCCGGATCCCATCCTGCGGCTATCACGCTTACCGCGCCATGGCCGCGCGCCACATCGCCGAGATGAGCGCGCAGCTCCGGGACTTCGGTATGTATGTCGAAGCTGTCCACCGTGTTTATGCCTTTGGCCAATATCTTCTCTGCGGTTTCCCTGACCTTGCGCGACGGGGTGGCCAAAATAGCCACATCCACATCCTCCAGTTCATCTATATCCTTTACTACTTTATATTCCGCGAGTTCGGCCGGGAGATTCTCGGCGCCCCGGCGCCGCACTATGCCGGCTATCTCAAAATCAGGCGCAGCCTCCAGAGCTGCCACCGAATATCTGCCTATATTGCCGTAGCCTACTACGGCTGCTCTTATCTTTTTCATACTTGATGATAATTTGGTAGTGCAAATATGGCAATAAAATCCCGTTCATGCAAAAAAAATTGCGTAACTTTGCAGAAATTTTCCGCCGCTCAGGCGGAGCTGAATATAGTGTGAGGTATACCATCTCATTTTGCACATTACAGTATTTGAAAGACAAATAATTAATATTTAAGGTTTTAATGGAATGGCTTATTGATTTGCTCTCCCCGGGGCAAACCTCTCTCGCAAGTACAGTCTTACTTTATTCATTCGTGATTTTCGCAGGCATATATCTGGGGAAAATCAAGTTTTTCGGTATCTCGCTCGGCGTGACATTCGTGTTGTTCGTAGGTATCCTTATGGGACATCTCGGCTACATAGCGCAGACTGACACACTCCACTTTCTGCGCGAGTTTGGCCTGATACTGTTCATCTTCTCCATCGGTATGCAGGTCGGACCGGGCTTCTTCTCCTCTTTCAAAGAGGGAGGGGTGCGCCTCAATGTGCTGGCGCTTACAGGTATCGGCCTGAACCTGGCGCTGATGCTGGGATTCTTCTATCTGCAGGATCTGTGGGGCGGACATTCCTCCATAGGCGAGCTGGTAGGCGTGATGAGCGGCGCCGTGACCAACACACCCGGATTGGGCGCCGCACAGCAGACCATACTGCAGGTAATGCCTGACAATCAGGAGGCGGCATACACCATCAGCCAGCAGATGTCCATGGGTTACGCCGCTGCCTATCCTTTGGGTGTAATCGGCATAATCGTAGCCATGCTCATCATCAAGAAGCTTTATAAAATCGACGTCGACGCCGAGATACGCCACGTAGAGGAAGACAAGGACCAGAGCCAGCTCAAGCCTCATGTCGTGACTTTCGAGCTGACCAACGAGCTGGTATCCGGCCTGACCATCGCCAAGCTCCATACGCTGATATCATGCAACTTCGTGATTTCACGTATACAGAAACCCGATGGAAATGTAATCATCCCCACGGCGTCGACAGAAATAGAGCTTAAAGACCTGCTGCTCGTAGTCATCTCCCAGCAGGATGAGGAAATATTCGAACGCTTCCTCGGTCCGGTCGTTGAGAAAGACTGGGACAGTTACGACGAGAAGGACCCCAACCACTCTCATGTAGTGTCGCGGCGTATACTCGTGACCAAAAGCGAATACAATGGCAAGAAGCTCGGCGAAATGCGTCTGCGTATGGGTTATAAGCTCAATGTGACCCGCATCTCGCGTGCCGGCATGGACCTGCTCCCCTCCTCCAATCTGCGTCTGCAGATGGGCGACCGCATTACCGCCGTCGGCAAGGAGGAGGACATCAACCGTCTGGCCGACCGCCTCGGCAACTCCATGAAGCGTCTCAACGAGCCCAATCTCGTGACGATGTTCATAGGCATATTCCTCGGAATAATCGTCGGCTCCATCCCCCTGAAGTTCCCCGGTATGAGTGTGCCGATGCGTCTGGGTCTGGCCGGCGGCCCGCTGATTGTGGCCATACTTATCAGCTGCTACGGACATAAATATCATCTGGTGACATACACTTCATCTGCCGCCAACCTGCTGCTGCGCGAGATAGGCATCTGCCTGTTCCTCGCCTCCGTCGGCATCTCGGCCGGCGCGGGATTCGCCTCTACGGTCTTCACTCCTACGGGCGCTATATGGGTCGGTGTAGGCTTCGTGATTACCGTGATTCCTCTGCTCGTCATGGGTATCATAGCACGCGGCAAATACAAGATCAACTACCTTACCATCATGGGTCTGATGTCCGGCGGATATACAGACCCGCCTGCCCTGGCTTACGGCAACAAGGTGGCCGGCAACGATGCTCCGGCCGTCGCATACTCTACGGTCTACCCGCTGACCATGTTCATGCGAGTCATAGTCGCCCAGCTCGTAATCCTGTTCTTCTGTTCATGACCGCCCTCTCCATACGGACAAAAAATATCCCGCTTTCCTTTCTCGAAAAGCGGGATATTTTTTATATAAAGCGGGGATGCTTACTTCAACATCTGGCCGGCAGCGCCCAGAGCGGCAGTGATGATTTCCTGCTTCTCCTCGTCTGTCAGGTCGCGGCCTTCCAGTTCTTTCTGAAGTTTTTCGCCCTTCTCCTTGATTTCTTCTGCCTTCTTGGCATCGCCGGACTTGGCGGCGTCTACGGCCTCCTGGCAAAGTTCCTTGTATTCGTCAATCAGGTCGGCGTTGGATTTCTTGCAGCTCGACAGGCACAGTGTGCCGGCTACGGCCAATGCTGCTACGGCCAGAACAAATGTCTTTTTCATCTTTTTTCTTGTTAGTGATTATAGTATTATACCGTTATCAGAGTCCTGTAGAGAATACCCAATGTGTCCACAGCAGGTAGACGCACACTATCACGCCTGACATTATGCAGTACAACGGTATGGACCACGAGGTAAAGAATGCGAATATCAGATTTAGGATGAGAAACACGAAGAAAAATATATAGGAGAGCAGACGGCACATCATGCCGGAGCGTTCATTGCTCCACCTGACGGCAAACGCACCGGCTCCGGTAACGGCCAGCGTCACAAAAGAGCCGATAGCCATAGCGAGTACTCCGTCAGGATTATAGCAGAGTATGGAAAACCACCATGCGATGAGCGCACACAGCACAAGGCTGATTATCAGATTGAATACGCGAATCGTCATAAGCTGAGCAATATTAGTTTGTATATCGCGGGTACATCGGCGGCATACTTCCACGCCGTCAGTCCGGGCATCCAGACCAGAGTCTGCTCAGTGAGCGATCCGGCCTGCACCAGACGGCCCACCTGTCTTTCGTCGAGCGGGCCGGCCACATGGCCGTCGACCACGGCGTAATACTGAGCCTGAGGAGCCTGGGGGGCGGCCACGCCGCCCTGAGCGCCGGGAGCCTCCGGGGCTGCCTGATTCTGCGGTGCGCCGTTGTTACGGGCACGCACCGGCTGGCCTGGCACCTGCATATTGTTGAGCGTATAGTTCATAGTGCCGATCATCTGGTTGGCCAGTGCCATCGACATGCCCAGCTCCATAAGCCGGTCAAGAGAACTGAAATCATTCATATCTTTTTAGTTTAAGCAAGTTTAAGAGACTGTTTGTGCGCAATGCCGTCAGGGCATAGGAGGCGGAGGGGGCATCATGGGCGCCTGCTGAGGCTGCTGAGGCTGCGCCGGAGCGGCCTGCACGAAGAGGCCCATCAGCTCCGGACACTGCCCGGCGGGCTGCCATGCCGGCATACCCTGCGTCCAGACGTAAGTCTGAGCCGTCAGCTGGCCGCTCATCTGCAGCTGCTGCAGCTGCATGTAGTTGAAGGGGCCGGCCTGCTGGCCGTTGACCGAGAGCATGTACAGTGTCGAGGGATTGGGAGCCTGCGGCTGCTGCGGCATACCGGGCATACCGGGCATAGGCGGAGGCGTCATGCCCTGCTGGAAACCGTTGCCGGCCATACCTGCGCCGGGCACCATAGACTGCATTCCGGCAGTCATCTGCTGTCCCATATTGTTCATCATGCCGGCCATCTGCTGACCCATGGCGCCACCCATGGCCATACCGGTCATCATGCCGACGGGGTTGAGGCCTCCGCCTGCGCCGCCGTCGCCCATATTGGTCATCTGACCCAGACTGTTCACGCCTGCCTTCAGCACTTCGGCCTGCACGTTCAGGGCATGGGCGCCCATGAAGTTGGACTCCGTCTGCAGACGCTGCGCGCGCTGAGCCTCCTCGCGCTGTATGCGCAATGTCTCCTCCATGTTGGCAGCGTTTATGGCCTGCATGTCCTCCATATTCTTAAGGTTGATTTCAGACTGCTTGCGTATGGTGTCGCTCTGTATGTCGGAAGTCACGGAGCGCAGTTCGCGCCAGCCGTCGCTCTCCTTGTCGGGAGAGATGCGCGACAGGTCCAGACGCTTCACGCTGACGCCGAAGTCTTCGAAATCGCGTACCAGCTTGGAGCTTATGGCCTCGTTGATATCTTCGATCTTGCGCTCTATCTGCACTATCGGGAATCCGAACTCGGCCGGAGCGTTGCCTATGACCGATTTGCAGCGGCGTACCACTACATCCTTTACCTTGTCGCGGAAGCGGTCCAGCGAGAAGTCTACCAGACGGTTTTTACGAATGAAGTCTCTGTAGTCGGTAATGGCGAAAGTGATGGTGCCGCCTGCCGATACCGGCACGACATAATCCATGAATCTCGGATCGGCCACATCGAAATACGGCACTCCGAAGTTGATCTGTATGGTGTCGGTAAGATTGATGAAATATATCTCGGCCTGAAACGGGCTCTCCCCGCCGAACGCCATTCCCACGATGCTGGACAGCACCGGGAAGTTGGCCGTCTTGATAGTGTCATCATACGGACCCACGATGAAGTCCTGCATGACTCCGTTCTTCTGCTTGTAGACGAAGACAGCCACCTCGCCGTCCTTGACGCGGAGCGATGAGCCGTATCTAATGCTGTTTTCGCGCGATGTGCTGTTGACCTCCTGGTCCAGAGGACGCCATTTCCACACCAGATAATCATTGAGGTCACAGCGTATGACATTCATCACGCCGCCTTTCTTGCCTCTTCCGAATAATCCCATATTTTTATTTTATCTGTAGTTAGGAGTTGTTATTAGAATCTGTATTGTCGCGCCGCGTTCTCAGAAGAGTCCGAAGCGCTTCTTCTTGGGCTGCTCGGCTTCGGCGTGCAGCTTGGCGAAGTTCGGGTCACCGGGGAAGTAAATCTTAGCCTTGGTCAGACACTCGTCGTGCTTGGTCTTGTAGGCCTTGGCCAGCTTCTTCTTCCAGGACAGATCGGTAAACTTATAGTGCGACCGGCCCTCGGTCGTGATGATGAACTCAAGCAGGTCGGCCTTGGTGTTGGGAACCGCGAAGTTGAGCACTACCTGAGCCATCTCAATGGCTATCTTTTCGCCTACCACCTCCTCGTCGTCTATCATGCGCATCTCTGGCAGCTCGCGCTTGCGCTCGATGGCGAGCAGCATCTGGCCCAGACGCTGAGTGCTGCTGTTGGCCTCTATGTGAGAGAAAGCGAATCCGCAGTCGCGGCATACAGACATGCCCGACTCTATGGGCGCGCCGCAGTTCGGACACTTCTCTATTTTCTTCTGCGGCTGCGGCGCGCTCGGCGCCGGAGGAGGCATTACAGGCGCAGCCTGTGGAGGCATGGCCGGCGCACTGACAGGCACGCCCATACCGGGAGCCCCCTGGCGCATCATCAATATCTTCTGGCGCTTTACAAGCAGAGCCTCCAGATACATCTGCACCTCGTCCCAGTCGTAATCCTGGGCTTCAGCCTTCTTCTTCAGCACCCTGCGCTCCATCTCCGTCAGGCAACCGTCATCCAGCGCCGTGCGGATCAGATTGGTGTAATCGTAGTCGTAAGGTATTTCTTCCAGAGCGTTATCATACTCCTCTTCCTCGCGGCTTACGGCCGACGACGCAGCGGCGGCCGGTCTGCCAGCCTGAGCGGGAGGCGGAGGAGGAACCTGTCCGGAAGCGACCTGCCGGGCAGCGGCGGCAGCGCCTAATATCTTTTCCTTGACCGATTCCGGATCAAACGGATTGAAACCAAATTTCATATATATCTGTATTTTTCTTAAAGACTTGTTGCTATCTGTTTATTACAAACGGTATTTGCCTAATAGAATACAAAGTTACTAATATTTGCCGTCATTTCCAAAATCTCAATACCAAAAAAGGTGTGCCTGCATACATGTTTTACAACATATTCACATCCGTGCGACGCTCCTCCATACACAGAAGCGCCGCCCCTATGCAGGGACGGCGCCAGAGATTCATGTCGTACGTCGGATTACATTACTTCACGCATACTTTCTTGCCACCGGCAATATAGATTCCGGCTGGCAGAGCGAGTACATCTGCCGCGCTGGCTGTCCGCTTCACAAGCATGCCCTGCATGTTGTAGACGCTGTACAGGCCGTCGGCATCAGCCTTGGCTCCGGCGAACATGGCTGCGTCGCTTATCACGCCGTCCACGCCCTCGGACTTGTCACTCCATACGAAGTCGGTAATGTAGTAAGTAGTGGCATTGTCACTTCCGCGCGTATAGTTGAAGCGGAATCCGATGAAGAATACCTCGGGCATCGAGGGTATCTGGCTCATATCCACCTCGTACGGTATCCACGTGCCGGACTCGTCCTCGGTAGCCGGTATGCTGAAGCCGTCCATAGGAGAGATGTCGAAGCCGTCGGCCGCAGGCTCGATAAGGCATATCTCAAGCACATCGCCTGAACCCTTGGTCAAGAACTGACCCATCAGACGGAACTTCAGTGTCTTGGTCTTGGCATTCAGATAGTCAAGAGCCGGGGAAGCGAGTATCATCTGCTGGTCTTTCAGGCCCTTGCCGGAAGCAATCTGGCTGTCGTAAGCGGTACACTTGGCGGCGTGGAACACGTCGTCACCGTCGCCTACATAGCCCCACCATGCGCGCTGACCCTCGATTGCGGAGTTGGTCCAGCCCTCTATGGAGAGAGGTTTGTTCTTCTCCACGCTCATGAAGTCCTGAGTGTACCAGGGCTGCGGATCGGCTGTCGACAACTCGAAAGGCTGACCCTCTACAGGCTGAGGCTCAATCTCGCCCTTGCAGACTGCCTTGATAGTCAGGGTGGCGGGAGTGGCGCACAGCGTAGTCGTATAGACAAATGTCTCGCTGAACTCGCCTTCGGCCTTGGGTTGGAAAGTCACGATTATCGGGGCGTCCTTGGAGTCGGGCAGCATATAAGTGCTGCTTACCGTAATTCCGCCGTTGTCGCCTGTACCCTGACGGGCGCCGGTAATATAGTCGAAGCAACCGCTTCCGGTAAGCTTGACCTCGGCCGTCACTTTCTCGCCGGGCTTGGCTATAAGCTCTACCTCGGAGGGCGTGATTGTCACGGCGGGCATATTCTGCGGATCGTAAGCCTTGCATGTGCCGAGCGACATGGTCTGGTTCAGCTCGCTGCTTGTACCGTCGAAGTCGAAGAATACATTGCCCTTGTGCATGCCTACGGATGTAGGCTGATAGTAGACTGTAACCACGGTGTTGGAGTTGCCTGCGGGTATGGAGGCGGGCTCTACGGAGAACATGGCTGCGTCAGCTCCGGTAATCATGACAGGAGCCTCGGCCTTGATGCTTTGGGCGTTGACAGTGTATTTGTAGATTTCTGTCTTTTCGCCCACTGCAGCGGCATTGTTGGCGAAATCAAACATCTTTTCGGGAGTGATGGTTACCTCGGGGGCGCCCACCTCGATGTCAGACATCTTGCCTATGCCCAGCGTGAGCTGTGCGGCGGACTGCGAGATACCTGTTACGGTCACAGTGCCGAGCGGAATCTCGGCTCCTACCACATCCGAGCCCTGCATGGCGCGGGCCACGGCGGTCTTGTCGCCGTCGGATACGGTCACTGTCGCGGTAGCGCTAAATTGGGTCTGACCCTCCTTGGGCTGGAATGTCACGCCTTCGAGCTTGACAAGACGGTACAGGTACTGAGGCGCGGTGGCAGCAGTAATCTCGCTGATATTTATAGTGGTCGGAGTCTTGGTCTTGCCTTCGGCGGTAACCTCGGCCATGGGGCCGTCGCCGACAGTGATTATGAACATTGTCGGGGCGCCTAATTCAGCCTGCATCACGCAATAGAAATTGCTTATCTCGTCGCCGACTTTGAAGGGATTAGCGCCGGCATACTCGGTGCTGATGCAGAGGCCGCCGAACATATCCTGCGCGTAGATGCGGTCAAACTCGGAGTAGCCGTTGTCACACTTCTCTATATAAGTGATGACAGCCTTGCCGGTGTAGCGGTAAGTATTGTCCATCAAGTCGGGGTCGTCGAGCTGGTTCATCACTGCCGTGGAGTTGGCAAGCGTGATTACCTTATACACGTCTTCAACCTCAAACGTCAGGACTACGTCTTGCGCGCCTTCGGAAGCGAGGGTTACCTTGCCTGTAAAGGGACCTACGGCGACCGGAGTAATCGTGAAGTTGAGGTCTACGCCGGCCTCTGCCATAGCTTCCTCCTTGGTCACTGTAGCCTTGTCGCAAGTTATGCCGGCCGGACAAGTGACGGTCACATCGCCGGTCAGGTCGGTAGCTTTCAGGTTGACTGTAGCGGTAGCGGAGGCACCCTGCAGCATGCCCTGGAGATCAATCTGAGTCTTGTCGGCGATAATAGTCGGCGCACTTACGGCTGCTTCCTCTATATAAGAAGCAAAGGGCACAGCCATGGTAAAAGCGCTGGCCGAGAACGAGAGACCGGTCACATCTACCTTCCCGGTAGGGAGAGCCTGGCCTATCAGGTCACTTCCGATCATGGCTTTGATACGCACACCGGCGCCATTGGCGCCCGTAGCGTCTACAAATTTCGTACTGAAAGTCTTGTCGGCAGGATCAGTGAAGCTCAGACCTTTGACCTGTACCAACCGATAGATATATTCAGCTGCGTTTGCAGACGTGATGTCGCCGGCTGCCACTACGACTGGCACTGCAGCCTCGCCATGGGCGACAAGCTCAGGCTCCTTAGAATTCGACACTTTCGGAGCGCCCAGCTCAGGCTCAGTCCATCCTACAAATCCGGTTATCCGGTCGCCTATGGCGAACGGAGCCCCGGTATCGCTCCATGAAACCATCTTCACGCCGCCCGTCTCATCCTGAGCATATATATTATAGTTGTCGTATCCGGTCGATTCTATTGCCGTCACAATAGCTGTGCCGCCATAGCCATACATACCTTCCACGCCACGCAAGGCACTGAGGTTGTCGACCTTGGTACATGCTGTGACGTATGCGGTCAGTGTCATATTAAACGGATCGGCGCCTTCCGTATTCAATACTATATTGTACGTCTTTTCGGTCTGCGGGTCGGGAATCGTAAAGACTACCTTAGCGCCTTCGGTACTCATCACATCCTCTTTGGAGAGAGTCGGAGTATCGCAGGTCACGCCTTCGGGACAAACGACAGTGACATCGCCCTTCAGATTCTTTCCCTTGATTGTAGCTGTCTGCTGAACCGCGAATCCCTGATAAGCGGAAACATACATTTCCTGATCAGTCGAACGCAGCGCAGGCGGCTCCTCATCGCCGCCACCGGATGAAGACGGGAACAGGTCGGTCCACTCCGTTCCGGCGCGCACGGCGTCAATATCCACCGCGGGGCTCGGATTGCTTTTAGAGTTGCCCTGCCGCAGCTGCACGCCATAGAGCCCGAACGGCGCGTCTTTGCCGACAGCCTTGTCATACAGAGCGTCGGCACTCGGAGCCGCCGCGGAGATATCCGGATTGACCCAAAGATAGATCTCGTCATTGGTATCGCCATCGACAAACTTGTATTTCATCACGATAAGACATGTCTCGCCGAGATTGACCTCTGTCTCTGCCCAGACGGCATTGGCAACGGCCTGAAAACGCGACACTCCGAATTTTATCTTTCCCTCGGAAGAACCCGGCGCGACGAAACAACGCGCAATCTCATCAGGCGATTTTTTGTCAGCCCAGGCATTGTCCTTCATCTGCGGAACGATGGAAAAGAAATATGAATTCTTAGCTGTGGTAACGTTGTCAATGTTGTTTACCTTACATAAGAACGATACATACACTTCGCCTGTGGATATCGCCTCCCCCCAGTTCTTCATCAGATCCTCCGCCAGATTGTCTTTGGTAATGGAGGCCATGCCGCCGACAGCCTCTGTCTGATATCCGGCGTACGTCAGATTGGCGTCTGAGACCTGGATGGGAGCCTCTGGATTTGAACCGTACTTTACCCAGCCGCCCTTGCCGTAGAGGTTGCCGGCCGAATAATCGAAATTCTCGTCGAGCAGTTGCTTCGCGCCAGCGTCTGTCCACGGGACAACCGAGGCGAGAGCCAGGGCGCCGCCGAGCGCCCATCTGCTCCAATGTGTAAGATTTTTAGCCATAAAATAAAATTATTGGTTAGTGTCTGTATAAATAAATCTTTGCGATTAGCGTAATTATCCAATCGCAAAGATACACAAAATTTTATTTCCACCAAAATTTTATTTCGTTTTGGCAAAAAATATTTTTCAGGGCTTCAATATTATCCGATTTTTATCCCGGAGAATCCCATGAATGCCATTGCCAGAATACCGGCACACAGCAACGCCAACGGCACACCGCTCATGCCTTTCGGAACCTTGGTAATGGCAATCTGCTCGCGTATGCCGGCAAATATCCACAAAGCCAGGGTAAAGCCCAGTGAGGTGGAGAAGCCGTAGGCTATCGATTCCATGAGCGTAAATTGCTTCTGTATGACGAGTATGGCCACGCCAAGCACTGCGCAGTTGGTGGTAATCAGAGGCAGAAACACTCCGAGAGCCTCGTATAGCGCGGGGGCTATCTTGCGTATCACTATCTCAAGCATCTGCACCAGCGAGGCTATGACGAGTATAAACAGTATGGTCTGCAGAAACTGAAGCTGGAGAGGATCGAGCAGGTAGGTCTGCAGACACCAGGTAACGGCGGTGGAGAGCGTAATCACAAATGTCACGGCCGCGCCCATACCGAGCGCCGACCCTGTCTGACGCGACACGCCGAGAAAGGGGCAGATGCCGAGGAACTGGGCCAGGACAATATTGTTGATGAAGATGGCGGTTATGATTATCGACAGATATGTAAGCATGGCGGTCAGGATTTTTTGTCAATTTTTCTGAGCAGGGCATTGGTTAGGGCGATGAGATAGCCTAAGGCTATGAAAGCGCCTGGCGCAAGGACAAAAAGCAGCATGCCGTAGTCCTCGCTGAAGACGGGACAGCCGAACAGCGATCCCGTGCCGAGCAGCTCGCGCACGCCGCCGAGCAGCGTGAGGGCAAGCGTGAAGCCCAGGCCGCATCCCAGGCCGTCGAGAGCTGAATCGATGACAGAATTGCGCGAAGCGTAGGCTTCGGCGCGTCCGAGCAGGATGCAGTTGACCACTATAAGGGGGATGAAGATGCCGAGCGAGGCGTTGAGCGCCGGCAGCCATGCCGATATGGCCATCTGCAGCATGGTCACGAAGGTGGCTATGACGACTATGAACACCGGGATACGCACTTTGTCGGGCACCAGGCTCTTGATCATGGAGATTACGATATTGGAGCAGATCAGCACGCCTCCGGTGGCCATTCCCATCATAAGGCCGTTCTGCGCCGACGAAGTGGTGCCAAGCGTCGCACACATGCCGAGCAGAAGCACAAGCACCGGATTACCCGGCAGAATACCGTTCCAAACTATTTTGAGTTTATTTCCCATTGTCTTCTCTGTATTTGGTGTAAGCGTCAAATGCCTCTCTCAGCGCTCCCAAAAAAGCGCGCGAAGATATTGTAGCCGCCGTGATTCCGTCTATTTCCCCTTTCTGCTCCTTGTCCTTGACCACGTAGAAAGAGGTAGTCGCCGGGCTTTTGCCGATGACCGAGCGCGCTCCCTTGGGGTCGCGGAACCAAAGCTGCATCTTGGAGCCGAGGCCGGGAGTCTCGGCATGGCTCATTACCTGATAGTCTTTCACGGCTCCGTCGGCCGTAAATCCGGCCATGATGCGTATCTCGCCGCCGAAGCCCTCCATGGTGGAGGTGGCTATGGCCGCGCCGTTGAAGCGGCCGGACAGTATGGCGGGATAGACTGTACACCTGTTGCCCGAAGGGGTCGTAATCTCTACGGCGTCGGCCTCGGGGTCGTTGTCGAAAGCGGGAGCCACGCGGCGTATGGCCTCGATGCGCGATTCCTTTTCCTGAAGGGCTATGGGTTCCTTGGTTATCACATACATTCCGCCGAGCAGCGCGGCGGCGATGATGCTTACCAGCCCTAAGGAGAGAATCATGTGGGGGAGTGTGGATGTAAGTTTCTTCATCAGCGGGTCCTCCTTTCCTCGGTCATCTGCCTGATGGTCTTGCGGCGCTCGCCGAAACGGCGCGGACGGCAGTATTTGTTGATAAGCGGCGTGACGCTGTTGCCTAACAGGATGGCGAACGACACCCCTTCGGGATACGCGCCCCACAGCCTGATTATCATGGTTATTACTCCG
Organism: Muribaculaceae bacterium; assembly: GCA_017935045.1. Lineage (GTDB taxonomy): Bacteria > Bacteroidota > Bacteroidia > Bacteroidales > Muribaculaceae > Lepagella. Next base: position 18,240 of record JAGBIJ010000013.1, on the reverse strand, counting down.
ATAAGTATGCCGTAGATTATCTGCCCCCGGCGCGTCATGGGCGAGGTCACGTAGTCAGTGGCCATAAACAGGGCTCCCAGAAGCAGGCCGCCGCTCAGCAGCTCCAGACAGGGGTCGGCTCCGGCGCATAGCGCCACCACGGCTGCCGAGCCGAGGACCGCAACCGGTATATGCCAGGTCACGGTGCGCGTGAAAAGCATCCAGAAGAAGCCTATGACCAGTGCCAGGGAGCCGGCCTCGCCCAGCGAGCCGTTCATGTCGCCCAAGCCGAGACTGAGCCAGTCCACCGCGCCCTGCGAGGCGGCATGGCCGGTCTGCTTCAGGTAGCCCAGCACGGTAGCCCCGGTCACGCCGTCTATGCCGCTCTGCATCTCGGGCCATGTGGTCATAGCGGCCGGGAAGGAAAGCAGCAGAAAGACGCGGCCTACCAGCGCGGGATTCCATATATTGCATCCCAGACCTCCGAACGACATCTTGCCTATGCCTATGGCCACGACGGCGCCAATGGCCACCATCCACCAGGGCAGGATGCTGGGCAGGTTGAAAGCTAACAGCAGGCCGGTAATGAGTGCTGAGCCGTTGCCCAGGGTAGACGGCACTTTCATAACCCACCGATCTATGATCCATTCGGTCAGGAGACAGGCTCCGACGCTTGTCAGCGCCACGGCCAGAGCCGGAAGACCGAAAAATATCAGCGACACTGCCAGAGCGGGCACAAGGGCTATGACCACATTCCACATTCTGCGCTTCACGCTGTCGGCGCTGTGGATATGAGGTGACCCGGATATTATGAATGAGTTCTGAGTCGTATCCATCTTGTCATTTCAGTTTTCTTGATTCACGTTTGGAAAGACGTATATAGTCCAGCAGAGGCCGGGCGGCGGGGCAGGTGTACATACACGAGCCGCACTCTATGCAGTCCATCACTCCGCTGTGCAGGGTACTCTCCCATAGCCTCATCTCTCCTTGCGCGGCTATCAGGAAGGGCTCCAGGCCCATCGGGCATACCTCTACGCAGCTTCCGCAACGTATGCAGGGCTGGGGGTCAGGACGGCGGCTCATCCGGGACGGAAGCACCAGTATGCCTGACATGCCTTTGGTCGTAGGCGTGTCGAGGTACGACATTGCGCGCCCCATCATGGGGCCGCCGGCCACTACTTTGCCGGTATCTTCGGGCAATCCGCCCGCCGCCTCTATCAGAGCGGAGACGGGAGTGCCTATGTCGGTCAGGAAGTTGCCGGGATTGGCCAGATCAGGCCCTGTGACGGTCACCACGCGGCGCGTCAGGGGAAGTCCCTTCTCGGCAGCCTCGCAGACGGCGAACGCTGTAGCCACATTGTCTACTATAGCACCCACGTAGACCGGCAGCGAGCCGCTCGGCACCTGGCGGCCTATGATGGCCTGAATCAGCTGCTTCTCCCCTCCTTGGGGGTATTTCTTCTTCAGCGGCACTACTGTCACTCCGCTGCGGTGGGAAGCCGCCTCGGTCATGGCCGCGATGGCCTCCTGCTTGTTCTCCTCTATCCCGATATAGCATTTCTTGACCTTTACGGCCCTCATCAGCCAGCGCGCTCCGGAGACGACCTCGGAGGCGTGCTCGCGCATCAGGCGGTCGTCGCAGGTCAGCCAGGGCTCGCACTCGGCTCCGTTGATGATGACATACTCGGGCCGGTATTCCTTGCCCGGCTCCAGCTTGACTCTTGTCGGGAATGTAGCGCCGCCCAGTCCCACGATTCCGCAGGCAGCCACGCGCTCCACTATCTGCGCGGGCGTAGCGGTCTCGAAGTCGAGCGGCTCGAGAGCGGCCGGCTCCTGGTCTCCCTCCTTGATTATCTCTATGGCTTTGGATGGATAACCGTAGGGGTCCCGGACACTGGTCACACTCTTGACAGTGCCGCCTACCGGCGAATGGAGCGCGGCGCTCACGTATCCGCCGGGTTCGGCTATCATCTGGCCTTTCCTTACCGGGTCGCCGGCCTTGACAAGCAATCTGGGCTCGGCTCCGATACTCTGATTAAGCAATACGGTGACACGCTCCGGCTCCACGGGCTGCGTGATGGCCACATCGCGTGTCAGCTTGCTGTCGTGGGGATGTATGCCCCCCTTGGCGAATGTACGGGGATGTATCTTTCTGTTCATGCCTTACCTCCTTCCGGCATCTGTATCTCGTGAATCGAGTGGCGCGGGCAGGCTTCCACACACTGCCCGCAGCGCACACACTTGCTGCTGTCTATCGAGGCGATGAAGTGATCTACGGTAATAGCCTCCTGCCCGCACGCCTTTTTGCATTTGCCGCAGCCTATGCAGCTGACGGCGCATGCCTTCATGGCCAGGGGGCCTTTGTCGCGGTTCTGACAGGCCACATAGACCACCGTTCCGTACGGCTCAGGCACATCCTGGAGCTTGATTACGCCGCGCGGACACGCCTTGGCACATTTGCCGCAACCTACGCATTTCGACGGGTCTACCACCGGAAGCAGCGTCTCTGAATCTATATGTATGGCATCGTAGGGACACGCCTCGACGCAGTCGCCCCAGCCGAGGCAGCCATACGGGCATGATGTCTCTCCTTCTCCCACCACCGTCTCTATGGAGCAACGCAGCACTCCGTCGTACTTGCGGACGAGGGGGCGCTCGTCGCATCCGCCGGCGCACGCCACTACCGCGACTTTCCTTACGGTCTCGGCTACGCTCAGGCCGGCTATCTCGCCTATCCGCTTCATGCCGTCGGCGCCGGCTCCGGGACAGAACATGCCGTCAAGCGACTCGGCTGCGGCACACGCCGTGGCAAAATCGTGACAGCCCTTGTAGCCGCACGCTCCGCAGTTGGCTCCGGGAAGCACTTCTTCTATAAGCAGCACTCTCTCGTCTTCATCAACCCGGAATCGCTTTGCGACTATATACAGCACAGCGGCGGCTATGATACCTATGCCGCCCATCAGCGCTATTGTAAGCCATATTGTTTCCATAAAGACTATTATTTACAGTATTTCAAACTCGACAGCCATGCGGAGCCTGCGGCGCAGCAGATAAAGCGTCAGATACACGAGGGCGGCGGCTCCCAGGCATGTCGCGGCGGCCACCCCGTCCGGCAGACCGCACGCCTTGACCACAGCCAGCGCGCCCACGGCAATCAGGCACGGGTACACCAGCAGGAGCATGACGGCCTTGCGGTGGGCCGGGGCGGAAGCCCCAATCCGGACTCTGTCGCCCGGACGAAAGGCCGAGGGGCCGGCGCTGCGTATCTCCAGTATGTCATCGCCTTTGCGCCGGCACAGCATGGCGGCGGCGCAGCCGGAGCAGTCGGCGCTGCCGGAGTGCAGCACGCGTACCGTCACGATGCCGCGCGCGGTGTCGGATGACACCACCGTAGCCTCATGGACTATGGCCGGCAACGCTTCGCGTCTCATGGCTGACGGAAATTCAGAATTCGTAGTCCACGCACGCACGCGCCTCCTTGACCGGAGCGATGATGGCGGCCGCGGCCACATGGGCCGGATGACGGGAGTAGACACCTACATCCTCCATTTTGTCTACAACAGCGGTCAGCGCCAGATCCCAGCTCTCGGCCGGATTTTCGTTGATGCCTACCTCTATGCCGCGAAGCACCTCTATCTGCTCGGGCAGAGCAAGCAGCGCAGCGCGGAAGTCCTCGGCCGCGCTGCGTCGCTCGGCGTCGGTGCCTTTAAACTTGAATGTCACAATATGCTTAATCATGGTTTCTGTAATTGATTTGGCCGGTTAAGTAAGATGCGCTTAATAAAACTCTCTCTGAAATTTTTCAATCTTTCCGAGGCGGATACATACGCTCGCGGGCCGCGGCCACCTTGTCGTCGGTAATGTAGTCGTCGTAGTCCATCATCTTGTCTATCACGCCGCCGGGCGTAAGCTCGATTATGCGGTTGCAGACGGTCTGGATAAACTCGTGGTCGTGGCTGGCCATCAGGATGATGCCCTTGAAGTTCTGCAGCGTGTTGTTGAACGCCTGTATAGACTCCAGGTCCAGATGGTTGGTGGGAGAGTCAAGCACCAGGGTGTTGGCATCGGTCAGCATCATCTTGGCTATCATGCAGCGTATCTTATCGCCGCCGGAGAGGACAGACGCCTTCTTCAGCACCTCCTCGCCGGAAAACAGCATTTTCCCAAGGAAGCCCTTCAGGTAGATTTCCGACGAGTCGTTGGAGTACTGGCACAGCCAGTCGACAAGGTTGAGGTCCGTCTCAAAAAACTTACTGTTGTCCAGCGGCAGATATGCGTTAGTGATGGTCTGTCCCCAGGCGAAGTCTCCTGCGTCAGCCTTGCGGTTGCCCATGATTATCTCAAACAGGGCAGTCATGGCTCGCGGGTCGCGGCTCAGGAAGGCCACCTTGTCCCCCTTCTCTATCTGGAAATTCACGTCGTCGAAGAGCGTCTCGCCGTCGACAGTGGCTTTCAGTCCCTTGACCTCCAGTATCTTGTTGCCGACCTCGCGGCAGGGAGTGAAGATAATGCCGGGATAGCGGCGGGTGGAGGGCTGTATCTCCTCGATATTGAGCTTCTCAAGCATCTTCTTGCGCGAAGTGGTCTGCTTGGACTTGGCCACGTTGGCCGAGAAACGGCGTATGAACTCCAGCAGCTCCTTGCGCTTCTCCTCGGTCTTCTTGTTGGCAGCCTGCTGCTGACGCAGGGCAAGCTGGCTCGACTGATACCAGAAGCTGTAGTTGCCGGCGAAAAGCGACACCTTGTTATAGTCTATGTCGAGCGTATGGGTGGATACGGAGTCCAGGAAGTGGCGGTCGTGGCTCACTACCAGGACGGTGTTCTCGCAGTTGGACAGATAGTTTTCCAGCCATGCCACTGTGTCGAGGTCCAGGTCATTGGTCGGCTCGTCGAGCAGCAGGTTGTCGGGATTGCCGAACAGGGCCTTGGCCAGCAGCACACGCACCTTTTCGTTGGCGCTGACGTCACGCATCAGCATCTGATGGCGATCCTCGCGTATGCCCAGGCCCGACAGCAGGGCGGCGGCGTCACTCTCGGCGTTCCAGCCCTCCAGCTCGGCGAACTTCTCCTCCAGCTCGGCGGCGCGTATGCCGTCCTCGTCGCTGAAATCCTCTTTGGCGTATATGGCGTCCTTCTCCTGCATTATGTCCCACAGCACGGTATGACCGCGCAGCACCGTCTCCATGACAGTGCAGTCGTCAAACTTGAAGTGGTCCTGCTCCAGCACCGACAGACGCTCGCCCGGGCCCATGGTCACAGTGCCTGATGTAGGGGTAAGCTGCCCTGAGAGGATACGCATAAGCGTAGATTTGCCGGCGCCGTTGGCGCCGATTATGCCGTAGCAGTTGCCGCGTGTGAAGGTAAGGTTCATGTCCTGGAACAGCACTCGCTTTCCGAACTGTATACTGAGATTATTGGTCTGAATCATTGTCTACTTAAAGATATTGCTGTTTCAGCCGCAAAATTACAAAAAATTTCGCACTCCGCCCAACATTTACAAGCTCCGTCACGTTATAATTTTATCATGGGGGCGCTGCGCGTCCCCGCTAACCATTTAACTCATCAACCCATGGGAAACAGAGTAATTCCTGCCTCCGAACTCATCATCAACGGCGACGGCAGCGCTTTTCATATCCACCTTACCCCGGAACAGCTCCGCGACAAAATCATAATGGTCGGCGACCCGGGCCGCGTAGACATGGTGGCCTCGTTCTTCGACACGATAGACTATGACGTCTCCTCACGCGAATTTCACGCCATAGGCGGCACCTATAAAGGGAAGCCCCTGATGTGCATATCCCACGGCATCGGCTCCGACAATATCGAGATTGTAGTGACGGAGCTTGACGCGCTGGCCAACATCGACTTCAAGACACGCACCGTGAAGCCTCAGCACCGCACTCTTACCATGGTGCGCGTAGGCACCTCCGGCTCGCTGCAGGAACACATACACGCCGGCGACTGCGTGGTGGCCCAGAAGGGCATCGGCACTGACGGCATACTCAATTTCTACGCCGGGCGCAACGCTGTCTGCGACCTCGTCTTCGAGGACAGGCTGGTGCGCCACACGGGCTGGATGAAATCGTGGGCCGCGCCATACGTGGTCGACGCCGACGACGAGCTGTGCCGCCGCATAGCCGGCACCGACATGATAAAGGGATACACCATGTCGGCCGTTGGCTTCTACGCTCCGCAAGGACGCCAGATACGCCTGCCGTTGGCTGACCCGGCACTCAACGAAAAGATCGAATCCTTCCGCTTCGACGACCGCCCCATTACCAACTTTGAGATGGAGAGCGCCTGCCTGCAAGGACTGGCCCGGCTGTTAGGCCACAAAGCCGTCACGGCCTGCTGCATCATAGCCGAGCGCCGCCTGACCAAAGCCAACACCGACTACAAGCCCGCTGTCCGCCACCTCGTCGAGATGGTCCTCGACCGCATCTAAGACGTGGCATACCACGGATTTGTATGCCCCCTCCGGGGTCTCTGGCTACTGCCCCCCTATACCCCCAGTGACAAGCACTGGGGGCTAACAAAATAGCAGCCCGCCGGGCTGCCCGTTGCCGCTTTCAGCCGTTGCCGGATACATTGCCAGCACGCAGCAGACCGTTGTCAATAAAGCGATAGCAACAGACCATTGTCAATAAGGCGATAGCAGCCCGTGCGGCAGGCCGGCGGCCTGCTATCTTGTTACCCCCCGGTGCTTGCCACCGGGGGTAACGCCGGATTATTTGGAAACGGCTCCCGGAGGGGGCGCACAATGGGTCGGGCTGCGTCGTGCTGGTAATTTGTACGCCTCCTCCGGAGCCGCTGGCTACTGCCGCCCTATACCCCCAGTGACAAGCACTGGGGGCTAACAATATAGCAGCCCGCCAGGCTGCCGGCAAGGTCAGCGGGATTTTTTGCGGGATTTGGACTTGGATGATGTCTTGCCTTTGGCGGCGTTGTAGCGGCGGAAGGCTTCGTAGGCCTCAGAGTAGGTGGTAAAACCGCCGGGACGCGGCCAGAGTATCTGGTCGGGGATGTTGTAACGGGCCTGGTAGTCGGCGAGAGCCTTTATGGTATTGGGACTGGGGCACCAGTCGGCTGCCGCGGGATTGCTGTTGAGAGCCTGCTCGTTGCGTTCTTGGACTGCTTGCTGAAACACACTGCAGAGGATTGGGGTGCGATACCTCGGCTGGAACCACTATGTCGCCGGAGGCTTTCTTATATTCCTTAAGCTCGGCTTTGCCGTCGGCTCTGACAAGATATTTGGCCTCGCCAATCTTGAATTCCTCCGCGCCTGCTCCATGTAAGAACAGCAAAGCGCAGACCGTGAAGAATAAGAATCTGAGTTTCATGTATCAGTATATTATTGAAAGTAATTTAACTACAAAGTTAAATATAATTATCTAATCAGAAAACAAAAGAACCAAAAAGAACCTTCACATCAAAAGGGCCGGAGACAGCAGCAGTTTTCGGGCCGAAAATTTGGCTATGCCGCTTTTTTAGCTTAACTTTGCAGCGAATTTGAGCCGCGGCTGATTTCTTGCCTTTAATATGGCGCGGTCATCAGATTCGCAGACACACTGCCTCGCCGCTCGGACTGAAGGCCGTGTCGTCCCGACAATCCTTGTTACATTTTAAGCATATTTATGGCAGTGAGACTGTTATCATGCCTCAGTACGCCATGGTTTATAACCCCGGCTCTCAATCCCCGTCGGACGATGTAAGGATGCGTGGGAGACCCTCAAAGACAACAATACCATATTTATATATGTACAACCTTGATGAACTGACAGCCATGGATGAATCCAGGCTGCGACAGATAGCCGCTGAGATGGGCATGAAGAAGACTGACTCAGCTTCAGCGGAGGATATGGCATATCATATCATAGAAAACCAGGCAAAGGATTTCGCAAAGGCGGAAGCCGAGAAACTGGCAGCCAAGCCGGCCCGCGAGCGCAAGACACGCGCCAAAAAGAGCGACGCAAAGACAGCTGACGAATCGGACAAAAAACCGACCGAACGTAAGACCCGGACAAAGAAGACAGCCGAACAGCCCGTAGCCGACACTCCCGCCACAGAGGAAACTGCCCCGGAAGCAGCCGACCCCAAACCGGAACCGAAAAAACGAGGACGCAAACCCAAGGCTGTAAAAGAGGCCGAGCTGGCCGAACAGCAGGAGCTTCCCATGGAAATGACCGAACAAACCGCTACGGATCCGGACGCCGCACAGACCGGTCAACCCGACCTTCCCCCCGCCGCGCCCGAAACGGATGCACAGGCTACGGAACCGGAAGCCAAAGAAGAGGAACCGCACCCCGAAAACCAGCAACACCAGCGTACCGTACCCTCACTCAACAATTTCTTTCCCAAGGCCGCCGGCAAGAAATTCGTGCCGCGCAGCCAGAAAGAACGCGAGGAGGCTGAGAAAGCGGCTGCCGTGGCTCCCATCGTGATTCAGGAACCGGGCAACCAGCCTAAGAATCAGAAGCAGAAAGGCAACAAGATGGCCCAACGCCAGATGCGCCAGATGCGCCAGCAGGAGACAATATTCGACTTCGACGGCATACTGACCACTTCCGGCGTCCTGGAAATCATGCCCGAAGGCCACGGCTTTCTGCGCTCCTCGGATTACAATTATCTGGCCTCGCCCGATGACGTGCTGGTAGACAAGGCTCAAATCAAGCGTTACGGTCTGAAAGCCGGCGACGTGGTGGAAGGCGGCATACGCCCTCCCCGCGAAGGCGAAAAATATTTCCCGCTCTGCAAAATAAACCTCATCAACGGCATGGCGCCCGAGCTGGTACGCGACCGCACGCCCTTCGAGCATCTGGTGCCTCTGTTTCCCGACGAGAAATTTGACCTTACCTCAGGCCGCACCTGCAATATATCGACCCGCGTGGTCGACATGTTCGCCCCCATCGGCAAGGGGCAGCGAGCCCTCATCGTCGCTCCCCCGAAAACCGGTAAAACCATATTGCTCAAGGATATAGCCAACGCAATCGCCGAAAACCACCCTGAGACCTACATCATCATGCTGCTCATCGACGAGCGTCCGGAGGAGGTTACCGACATGGCCCGCTCTGTCAACGCCGAAGTAATCGCCTCTACGTTCGACGAGCCCGCCGACCGCCACGTAAAGATAGCCGGCATAGTGCTGGAAAAAGCCAAGCGTCTGGTGGAGAGCGGCCACGATGTCGTGATAATGCTTGACTCCATTACCCGTCTGGCACGCGCCTACAACACTGTCAGCCCGGCCAGCGGCAAAATCCTCTCCGGCGGCGTAGACGCCAACGCCCTGCAGAAGCCCAAACGCTTCTTCGGCGCGGCCCGCAACATAGAGGGCGGCGGCTCGCTGACCATCATCGCCACGGCCCTGACCGAGACTTCATCGAAGATGGACGAAGTGATTTTCGAAGAGTTCAAGGGAACCGGCAACATGGAGCTGCAGCTTGACCGAAAGCTTTCCAACAAGCGCATATTCCCCGCCGTAGACATAATATCCTCATCCACACGCCGTGATGACCTGCTGCTCAACCAGGAGATACTCAACCGCATGTGGATACTGCGCAACTATCTGAGCGACATGACATCGCTTGAAGCCATGGAGTTCATCAAGAAGCGCATGGAGATGACACGCACCAACGAGGAACTGCTCGTGACCATGGACCGATAAAAAGCGCGAAGCCATGGCACACACATCCGTCAACAAGACCAACGCCGCACGCCTGCTGGACAAAGCCGGCATCCGCTACAGGCTCATACCCTACCCCGTCGACGAGCAGCATCTGGAAGCCTCTCACGTGGCGCGCGAGCTGGGCGAGGATATCGCTGTCGTCTACAAGACGCTGGTACTCCGCGGCGACCGCAACGGTCTGCTGGTCTGCGTCATACCGGGCAACCGCGAGGTAGACCTCAAGAAAGCGGCCAAAGCCAGCGGCAACAAAAAGGTGGAGATGATAGCCATGAAGGAACTGCTGCCACTGACCGGATACATACGCGGCGGTTGCTCGCCCATAGGCATGAAAAAGCCGCTGCCCACTTTCTTCCAGAGCGAGATACTCGATGCCCCGGAGGTATTCATCTCCGCAGGCATGCGCGGCCTGCAGATAGGCATCGCTCCCGCCGACCTGGTAGACTATGTAAGCGGAGCCACAGTGTGCGACATTGTCTCAAACGTGATTCTGCCATGAACCGCTTCGGCAACATATTCACGCTTACCTCTTTCGGCGAGAGCCACGGGCCGGCGCTCGGAGGCGTCATCGACGGTGTTCCCTCCGGCTTCGTCATAGACACGGAGCGCATACAGCAGGAAGCTGACCGGCGTCGGCCCGGTTCCACGCGACTCGGCACCGGACGCCGTGAGCCAGACCGCGTAGAGCTGCTCTCCGGCATACATGAAAGAGTTACCTTAGGCTCGCCAATCGGATTCATAATCCGCAACACAGACCATCATCCGGCTGACTACACGGAGATGCAGCGGCTATACCGCCCCTCGCACGCCGACTATACCTACGAGGCCAAATACGGACTGCGAGACTGGCGTGGCGGCGGCCGCTCTTCCGCCAGAGAGACCACCAGCCGGATCGTGGCCGGAGCCGTGGCACGCCAGATACTGGAGGCCGCTTCTGACATACGGATATACGCTTATACCTCAGCCATAGGCCGCGCCACGCTCCCCGAAGGCACAGAACCCGATTATACTTATATATATAAGTCATCCGTACGCTGCCCTGTCTCCGGCGCCGCGGAGCAATCCATGATTTCCGAGATAGAGGAGGCGCGCCGCCAGGGCGACAGCGTAGGAGGCGCCGTCAGCTGCATAATCAGCGGCGTCCCGGCCGGACTCGGCGAACCCTTGGCCGGAAAGCTGCAGGCCATGCTCGGCGCGGCCATACTCTCCATACCGGCAGTCAAAGGCTGGGAATACGGCATGGGCATGCATGCCGCCCGCGCCCGAGGCAGCGAGGTCGCAGACCTGTTTGAACCGGAGACCACACCGCTCCGCACCCTTACCAACCACTCCGGAGGTATACAGGGGGGCATAAGCAATGGCGCGGACATATACTTCCGCGTCGCTTTCAAGCCCGCGCCGACCATGATGCGCGACCTCCCCGCCGTAGACCGCGACGGACATGCAGCCACCCTCCACGGCAAAGGACGCCATGACCCCTGCGTGGTGCCCCGCGCCGTCAGTGTCGTGGAAGCGATGACATGTATGACCATGCTCGACGCTCTGCTGCTGCACCGCGCCGGGCAACTTAGAGAGCTGAGATGAACGCCTGGTATACGGAATATCCCGAATATCTGCGGCGTCTATTCGGCGACGTAAAGATGCAGAAGCTCTCCGTCGACGCCGGCTTCAGCTGCCCCAACCGCGACGGACATATAGGCCGCGGCGGCTGTCTGTACTGCAACAACTCAAGCTTTACCCCTTCCTGCTGCTCCAGCGCCGACAGCGTGGGAGTACAGCTTGCCAAAGGCAAAGCCTTTTTCAGCAAGAAATATCCCCGGATGCGCTATCTGGCCTATTTCCAATCATATACATCCACCTACGCCGACCTCGCGCACCTTGAGCGGCTCTACCGCGAGGCTCTCTCCGTAGAGGCTGTAGACGGGCTGGTCATCGGCACGCGTCCGGACTGCATGCCCCCTCAGACCCTGGAGATGCTCAGCCGTATCAACCGCACCCAAGGGCGCGTGATAGTGGAATACGGCGCCGAGTCGATGCACGATGCCACTCTGACCCTGATCAACCGCAACCATACCGCAGCCTGCCTGCGCGACGCCGTAATCCGTACCGCCGATGCCGGCATAAGCTGCGGGGTGCATCTTATCATGGGGCTGCCGGGCGAGACAGAGCGGATGATGGCCGAAAGCGTCGGGCAGGTCTGCCGCCTGCCCATTGACACCATAAAGCTGCATCAGCTGCAGATAATCCGCGATACCGCCCTGTGTCGCATATACGAAGCGCAACAGCAGGGCCTCCCCACCGCCTTCCCGCCGCTCCGCCTTTACACACCGCAGGCCTACGCCGACCTATGCGCGCGACTTACAGGCCTGATACCGCGCCGCATAGCCATAGAGCGGTTCACGTCACAGGCTCCGCCCGGCTTGCTCGTCGCCCCGGCATGGGGACTGAAGAACCACGAATTCGTACACCTGCTTCTGCGCCGCCTGGCGCTACAAAAATATTGAGTGAACATTAACATATTACAGTCGTTAGAATTATATAACCCGAAGGAATGGATACAAGAGAAAACGTACTGATCATAGGCGGAGGCTTCGCCGGACTGAATCTGGCCAAACGTCTCTCACGCACGAAATACAATGTAATGGTGGTGGACCGCAACAATTTCCACGGATTTCCGCCACTGTTCTACCAGATTGCGTCATCCGGACTCGACGCGTCGAGCATATCCTTCCCGCTGCGCCGCGAATTCCGCCGTATGGGCAAACACGTTACATACCACATGGGCCACGTCAAGAATATCGACATCAAAGCAAAGACCGTGACCACCAGCTACGAGACAATACCCTACGACAAGCTCGTGATAGCCGCCGGCACCACCAACAACTACTTCGGCATGGAGGGGCTCGACCAGACAGTCTTCGGCATAAAGACCGTAGCCGAAGCCACCTACACACGCGACGAGATTCTCGACCGTCTGGAGCGCGGAGCCATCTGCTCCGACCCGGTCCGGCGCCGCAAGCTGCTCAGTTTCCTTGTCGTAGGAGGCGGCCCCAGCGGTGTAGAGATAGCCGGCGCCCTGGGCGAAATGAAAAAAGATATCCTGCCGCGCGAATACCCCGAACTTAACCCCGACGACCTGCGCATAGTGCTGGTCGAAGGCTCCGACAAACTCCTCGGGAGCATGGACCCTCGCGCCGGACAGCAAGCCCTCGACGACCTGCGCCACCTCATGGTCGAGGTACGCCTCGGCTGCGTGATGAAAGGCTATAAAGATAAAATCGTGACATTTGCCGACGGCACGGAAGAATACTGGGAGACCCTCATCTGGACAGCCGGAGTCAGAGGCGAGACCATGCCTGGCCTGCCGCCCGAATACGTAAGCCGCGCAGGACGCATACCCATAGACCCATACTGCCGTGTCAAAGGGCTTGACGACGTCTACGCCATAGGCGACATAGCCCTGCTTGAATGTGAAGACTATCCCAAAGGACACCCCCAGGTGGCCCAGGTCGCTATCCAGATGGCCAGGAATCTGGCTCTTACCCTCAACGGGACAAAGCAGCCCGTCCCCTTCCGCTACAACGACAAAGGCAGCATGGCCACCATAGGCAAGAACCGGGCCGTAGTCGACATGAAGGGCCGCTTCATCTCCGGCCGCATAGCCTGGCTCGCATGGATGTTCATACACCTCATATCCATCCTCGGCATGCGCAACAAGCTCAGCGTTCTGCTCAACTGGTGCTGGAACTACGTGACCTACAGCACCTCGCTGCGCCTGCTGTTCCGTCCAGCCAAATACCCGTTGCGCAAGCACTGGGGCGACTGAAAAACTGAAAACAATAACCTCTAACACACAATAATTATGAAAAGACAACTGCTGATATCCATAAGCGCCTGCATGATGCTCTCGCTCGCCTCATGCTCAGCATTTCAGAAAAATGTGAAGACCGAAGCCCAGCTCCCCGACGATCGCACCACTATCGGGTCGACCGTAGCCGCCGATACATACCGCTCGCAGCCGCTCGAACGCGGCGAGATAGCCGGCGACTGGGCCATCGAGACCGTCGACGGACAGAAAGCCATAGGCGAGACTGCCCCATACCTGCGCTTCGACTCCAAGACAGGGCGCATCTACGGCAACAACGGGTGCAATACCCTTAACGCCAACTATAAAGCCATCACTGCCACCAAGGAGCTGCGCTTCTCCGACATTATTACCACCATGCGCGCATGCGCCGACTCTGGCATCACGGAGACCCAGATCAACCTCGCACTCGATGCCACGGCTTACTACGACTGGAGCCGTCAGGGGTCGCAATACCGCCTGACACTGTACAGCGCCGAACACAAGCCGGTCATGACACTGCTGCACCAGGACTATGACTTCCTCAACGGCGCGTGGGCCGTAGACCGCATCGGCGACAAAAAAATCTCCAACGACGAAATGAAACTCGTTTTCGACATCGAGGAGATGAAAGTCCACGGCAACACAGGCTGCAACATTATGAACGGATCGCTCGTCACAGACATGCTGGAGCCCGACGCCATATCCTTCCAGAACATGGCCACCACCCGCCGCATGTGCCCCGACATACAGCTTGAGACAGAACTCCTCGTAGCTCTCGAGGCCGCCGTAAGTGTAAAGCCCGTAAACGCTAATACGGTCAATTTCCTTGACAATCAGGGCACTGTCATACTTCAGCTCGTGCGCGCAGTCGAATGATTTTCGCTCCCTGGCGATTTTTCTTGCCGAAAAATTTTGTCGGGTCAACCTTTTGATGTACCTTTGCGTTATAATAACAGAAAGGGAGGCAAGAGAGCCCTTCCCGAGAGCCCGAGAGGCTCAGCTCAATGAGACCACAACCCATACCACATCAAAGTAGATTGGGAAACTCATCAAAATTTATTGAAATACCGAGACAAGCTCACTTTTTCAATGGCGGGCCGCAACTCCTTCGGGAGTATGCCGGAGTCTCCGGCACGGCGGATTACAAAGAAGGAGGGGCACTCAAATCCTGTCATTCGGAGTTTCATCGCATCCTTTGGTGTGGCCTCTATACGAAGCCGACAATCTTCCCGATTGCCGGCTTCTTTTTTTCACAATAAGTAAGTGTTCAAATTAATCACTGACTTACCAATATTATAATAACTCAAGATATGGAAAACGTTAAGAAAGCACTGCTCGACCGCACCTCCGTACGCCGATACGAGCGCGAACCAATCCCGCAGGAAACCATGGACTTCATATACCGGGCCGTGGAAAACACTCCGACAAGCTACAACGGACAGCAATTCTCAGTAATCGACATCTCCGACCAGGCTCTCAAAGAGGAGCTATACGCCCTGACCAACCAGAAGCAGCTCAAGACATGCAACCGCCTGCTCATCTTCTGCTCCGACTACAATAAGATTCAGCTCCTCGCCCGCCGCAAAGGCGTTGATTTTCCCCCATTTACCGACACCATGGACGCCGTGACAATAGGCATCATCGACGCCGCCCTGGCCATGATGAGCGCCGTAGTGGCAGCTCAGGCCGCCGGACTCGGCAGCAACTGCGTGGGATATCTCCGCACCGTCGACCCGGCCAAAGTAGCCGAATTGCTCAAGCTCCCGCGCGGAGTCTTCGTAGTCTGCGGCCTCGCTCTCGGAGTGCCCCGCGAGCAGCCCGACCTCAAGCCCAAACAGCCCGCATCGCTCGTATTCCACCAGAACCATTACCGTCAGGACCCCGAAGCCATGACCGACGAACTCGCAGACTACGACCAGACAGTGCAGAGCTACAACCGCACCCGCGCCGGAGGCACCTCAGACAATGACTGGTGCGCACACATCATCGACTACTACCGCCACGCCATGGAATACCGTATCCTCGACTACCTCAAGGCACAAGGCTACGACGTAAAACGCTGATTTTAAAAGGGAGGTTTAAACACCATCTTATATTCTTCACACTCAGGGGCTACGCCTGCTTCTCCATCAGTTCGAGGCAGCGCAGCTCCTTTTCATCTATCTCCCCCATCAGCTCCTGTATCCGGGCACCGGCCTCCAGCAGTTCGTCCGTTCCCAGAGCGCCGCTGCTCATACGCGCCTCAAGCTCCTGTTTTTCAGCCTCAAGCCGCGGAAGCGACTGCTCAAGCTCCTCAAGCTCCTTTTTCTCCTTATACGTCAGACGCGGCTGACGCTCCTGACGAGGCTTAGCCCGCTGCGCTGGCGGCTGCTGCGACGCCGCTGCCGCCGCCAGCTCCTTACGCTCCTCCACCAGACAATGCCGGTAAGTGGAATAATCGCCGGGGAAATCCCGTATACTCCCGTCGCCATTCATCACAAACAGATGCTCGGCCACCCTGTCCAGAAAATAACGGTCATGGCTGACCACGATTACGCACCCCTTGAACCGCCGCAGATAGTCCTCCAATATCGCCAGTGTCGGAATATCAAGATCATTCGTAGGCTCGTCCAGAATCAGAAAATTCGGATTGCGCATCAGCACCGTAGCCAGATACAGACGCCGCCGCTCCCCGCCGCTCAATTTGCATATATACTTCTGCTGCGTCGAGGGAGCAAACAGAAAGTGACACAGAAACTGCTGCGCCGTCAGCGTAGTCTTCTCATCAAGCATGACAGTCTCAGCTATCTCCCTGACAGCATCTATTACCCGCTTCTGACCGTCGAAACAGATCCCCTCCTGCGAATAATAGCCGAACCTTACCGTCGTACCCACGTCAAAGGCGCCGCTGTCCGGAGCCACCTCGCCAAGCAGCATCTTGACCAGCGTCGACTTACCCACGCCATTGCCGCCCACTATGCCCACCTTGTCATAACGGGCGAACACATAATTCCAGTCCCTTAGTATGGTCTTGTCGCCATAACTCTTGCTTACCCCCCGCGCCTCAAATATCTTATTGCCTATATACGAGCTTTTCACATTCAGCGCCACACTATCCTCCCCCAGCCGCACATGACTGCGGCGCTCGAGCTCGTGGAAATTATCTATCCTATACTTCGCCTTCGACCCGCGCGCCTGCGGCTGCCTCCTCATCCAGTCCAGCTCGGTACGAAGCAGATTCCTTACCTTCGCCAGCTCAGCGGTAAGTGCCTCCTGACGCTCCTGGCGCTTGGCCAGATAATAATCATAATTACCCTGATACGTATATATCTGCTCCCGGTCGATTTCGATTATCTTATTGCATACGCGATCCAGAAAATATCTGTCATGCGTGACCATAAGAAGCGTCACACGCTGCCGGGTAAGCCACGCCTCAAGCCACTCCGTCATCTCTATGTCCAGATGATTCGTAGGCTCATCCAGCAGCAACAGCTGCGGCTCGCCCAACAGCACACGCGCCAGAGCCACACGCTTCAGCTGACCGCCCGACAGACTCCCCATACGCTGGCCCATATCCCGGATCTCGAGCGACCCTAAAAGCGAAGCCGCCCTGTCCTGGAAACTCCAGTCCTCATCATGCCGCGCCACACAGTTGATATAGTCAGCGACACTCTGCTCCGGATCATACTCCGGATTCTGAGACAGATAACCTACACGCAGATCATTGCGGAACACCACATTGCCGCTATCGGCATCCTCGCTCCCCGCTATGATGGAAAGCAGCGTCGACTTGCCGGTACCGTTCGGGGCTATGATACCCACCTTATCTCCCTCATACAACCCGAACGTGACATCGGCAAACAGCATCCTGTCGCCATAACTCTTCGTAAGACCCTCGATCTGCAGATAACTGACCATTTCAACTATAATTATATATTACAAATTCTGCTACCCCCGGCGTCTGTCGCCGGGGGTAGCAGTCATCGGGACGCAAGCGACCCTGGCCCGGTCAGCCACTTAAAGAGCGGCTATGACCTCTATTTCCACCAGAGCCTGCTTCGGAAGCTCCTTCACGGCAAAAGCGCAACGAGCCGGATAAGGCTTGCCGAAATACTCGTTATATACTTCATTCATCGGTCCGAACAAACTCATGTCGGCCAGAAATACGGTGCTTTTTACCACATTGTCAAGCGTGGCTCCTGCCTCCGCAAGTATAGCTTTCACGTTATCAAGGCTCTGAGCTGTCTGTGCCTTTATGTCCTCAGGCATAGTGCCGTCTGCGGCATTGATAGGAAGCTGTCCGGAAACGTATACAAATCCGTTGGCACTGATAGCCTGGCTGTAAGGGCCGATTGCACCGGGTGCGCCGGCACTGTTGATTTCTTTCTTCATGGCGTCTGTGTATTTGTCTGTTTATCAATCTAAAAAGGCAGCCCGTCATTCCGAACTGCCTCTGTGAGCCGCGACCGGGGCTCGAACCCGGGACCTTTTCGTTACGAATGAAATGCTCTACCAACTGAGCTATTGCGGCTTATTGTTTGCGCTGCAAAGTTACAAAATATTTTCCACTTCAGCAAATTTTTTTACACATCAGTCCTCCTCTCCTTTCCGCGCACCACGGCTCTTTCATTTAAAAAAGTCTTGTGCTTCCGAAAAGCCTGTTATTTTATAGCGGGGGAAGTCTGAATGGGAAAAGGTAATTTTTCGCATTCATTTCTCTGATTTTCAATAAAATAAGTGGTATAAAAATTTGGTC
>JAGBIJ010000012.1 GCA_017935045.1 Muribaculaceae bacterium | reverse complement strand
GTTCTATGTCGAAGTTGTCTATCAGCACTTCGGGCAGGATTGCTCTGAGCAGTTGGTCTGGTTTCATTCTGCAAAGTTAACACTATATTCCGACATCTGCTGCGCCCACCGGAAAAATCCGCTGACCCAAAATCAGAGGCTGCGCCGTAAACCTTAATTACGACACAGCCTCTCGGTGTAAAAAAAGCAGACTTGGAATCGCTTCCAAATCTGCCGTTGGTGGAGCATACGAGACTCGAACTCGTCACCTCTTGACTGCCAGTCAAACGCTCTAGCCAGATGAGCTAATGCCCCATGTCTTGTGAAGCTATGTTCGCTGTTTCACGATGCAAAGTTAAGTATAGTTTTCGGATTGACCAAATTTTACGGCTGTTTTTTTAACCTGATTTTTTTATTCTCTGATTTGCCGCTGTTTACGAAGCCTTAATTTTGACGGTTTTGATTTTTTCATTAACTTTGCATCATATATAACAGGTATTAGTCTATGGAAGAAATCAAACCGGGCGTCGCGCCCGTTGACAATAACGATGAGCAGATTTCCGCCAATGGCGGCCTCAATTTCGTGGAACAGCTCATAAAGGAGGATCTTGAAGCCGGCAAGAACGGCGGACGCCTTAATACGCGTTTCCCGCCTGAACCCAACGGCTATCTGCATATCGGCCACGCCAAGGCGTTCATAATGGATTTCGGAGCAGCTGAAAAGTTTGGCGGCACCTGCAATCTGCGTTTTGACGACACCAATCCCCAAAAGGAGGATATGGAATATGTGAATGCAATCAAGCGGGACATCCACTGGCTCGGCTATGACTGGGGCGACCGCCTTTATTATGCTTCGGATTATTTTCCGAAGCTATACGCTTTGGCAGAACGGATGATCAAGGAGGGTAAAGCATACGTAGACGAGCAGACGTCGGAAGAGATAGCGGCTCAGAAGGGTACACCTACAATTCCGGGGCAGAACAGTCCGTATCGTGACCGTACTCCGGAGGAGAATCTGGATCTGTTCCACCGTATGAATGCCGGCGAATTTCCCGAAGGAAGCATGGTGCTGAGGGCAAAAATTGATATGGCGAGCGACAACATGCACTTCCGCGATCCCATCATGTACCGCATAATCTTTACCCCTCACTGGAGAACAGGTGAGACATGGAAGGTATATCCCATGTATGACTTCGCCCACGGTCAGAGTGATTATTTCGAAGGTGTGACTCACTCGATATGCACACTGGAATTTGTGCCGCACCGTCCGCTATATGAGTATTTTGTCAAGGAACTGGCCGACGAAAGCTACTGCCCGAGGCAGATAGAATTCAATCGCCTGAACCTGACGTATACGGTAATGAGCAAGCGTAAGCTGCTCCAGCTCGTACAGGAGGGGCTGGTAAGCGGCTGGGATGACCCGCGTATGCCTACTCTTTGCGGTCTGCGCCGTCGCGGCTATACCCCGGAGTCCATCAAGGATTTCGTGAATCGTATCGGCTACACCAAATATGAGGCTCTTAACCACATAGAGCTGCTTGAACATTCGGTACGCGAGGATCTCAACAAGCATGCTATCCGAGTCAGCGCCGTGCAGAATCCTGTCAAACTGATTCTTACGAATTATCCGGAGGGTGCGACCGAGTATATGCAGATGGACAGCAATCCCGAAGACCCGACCGTCGGCACGCATGAGATGCCTTTCAGCCGCGAACTCTGGATAGAGCGCGAGGACTTTATGGAGAATCCGCCCAAAAAGTTTTTCCGTCTGGCTCCCGACAAGGAGGTTCGCCTGAAAGGCGCTTACATCATCAGGTGTACGGGTGTGAAGAAAGATGAGAATGGCGAGATAACCGAGATATATGCCACATACGATCCCGAGACACGCAGCGGTCTGCCCGGCGCCGACCGCAAAGTCAAGGGTACGCTGCACTGGGTAAGCGTGCCTACGGCTGTCGATGTGGAAGTACGCGATTACGACCGCCTTTTCGCCGTGGAGAATCCTTCGGCCGAAGAAGGAGATTTCCGAGACCTGCTCAATCCCGACTCTCTGAAAGTACGCGAGAATGTGAAGGTAGAGCCTTGGCTTGCCGGTCGTGCCAAAGCCGGAGACCACTATCAGTTCCAGCGTCTGGGCTATTACACCGTGGATCCGGACAGCACTCCCGACAGACTCGTCTTCAACAAGACTATCGGCTTGAAAGATACCTGGGCCAAACAAAGCAAGAAATAATAGAGGCCGTTTATTATCATACTCCCTCTAAACAGACATCAGAAGCGGCCGGGGTACTCTAAGAGGCTGTTTAAAAACAAATGTGAATTATGGGGCGGCGGATTTTCAGGCAGAATCCGGTTAAGTCGAAGGAGCATAGCGGGCTATG
>JAGBIJ010000011.1 GCA_017935045.1 Muribaculaceae bacterium | reverse complement strand
GCTCCGGCAGGGCTGACTCGTCGAAACAGGCGGCAAGAAAGTGACGCCAGATATATTCTACCGCCATATCGGAGGGATGAAGCATGTCGGCGGCATAGAAGCGGTAGTCGCGCAGGTCGTCGGTCAGCAGCTCGTAAGCCGGGAAGTAATCGGTGGCTTCTGCGTGACACAGCTGATCCACGGCAAGATGCAACGTGGCTTTGGAGAGTGTGTTGGCATGCGCCCCGTCCTTGAAATGGCGTATGGGACTGACCGTGTACATAATCTGAAGCCCCGGATTGAGCTGACGCAGCTTCCCGGAAAGAAGTGTCCAAAGGCCGGCTATCTCTTCCGCAGTCATCAGACTGCATGAAAACTCGCGTGCCGGCACCTTGTGGCAGTTGCCTACTATACCTGAATAAGCTGACAGAGCGGTAGGCAGATGGCTGTAGACACGGGCGGTGCCGAAAGTCAGTATAAGCATATCGGCCTCGCGCAGAGCGGCCGACAGCCCGTCTAAAGAGTCGCGCCATACCGTTTCGGCAACGGAGCGCTCGGCACGGGCGAATTTAGTGGAGAACAGCCAGTTGCGCCACATATCCATATAGCTGAAGGATAGTGTGTCGGGGAAATCGCCGTCAATGGCGGCTGTGATGACCGCAGCTATGGAGGCGGGATTGTACAGCACTCCACAGGGATTGACGCTCACGCGCACGCCGTGGTCGGCAAGACGCCCACCGATATTGTCGGTAAAGCATGAGCCGAGCATCACGACACGACTGTCAGGGGCGAGCCGCAGCCGCGAGGGTGCGGGCGATAATTCGGTACGGAACTTCATCAGTATATATCGTAGTCGGTAGCGGTTACCTGAAACTCGGTACGGCGGTTGATCTGATCGGCTGCCTCCTGGTCTTCGGGACTGAGCGTGAGGATGAACTCCTCGGTCAGCACGGTACCCTCTTCAAACTGCGGAAACTCTTTGTTCACGCGCTTGGTCACGGTCTTTGGCCGGCGTTTGCCGTAGCCCTCGTACCGCAGGCGGTCCTTGCTTATGCCGGCGCTTATCAGATAATCCACCACGCTCTTGGCACGGCGCAGCGACAGGTCATTGTTATATTCGTCGGAGCCCTTGCGATCCGTATGACTGCTCATCTCTATCACTATATTAGGGTTGTCGCGCAGCATCTGGGCCAGCTCGTCGAGCGCGGTTTTGCTCTCCGGACGCAGAGTAGCCTTGTCAAAGTCATAGAAGATGTTCTCCACGACGTTGGGTTTGGAGATGGAAGACAGCACGAAGTCCACGCCATACTCGGCGTCCTCCTCGGCCGAATCACTCTCAAACTCCTGCTTCTGATTAAGATAGCCTTTGGCGCCGGCCATCATCACATACTTCACGCCGCGCGAGAGGCGGAAGGAAAAGGAGCCGTCGTCACGCGCCACCTCCTTCTGGTTGGAGCCGTCGTCGCCCACAATGCGGATGACGGCTCCGGGCACCGGCTCGTCGTCCTTGTCCACGACCCAGCCGGAAATCGTAATATTCAGCTCCGGCAGCATGAATGAATATATGTGGTCATAGCCTCGGGCGTCATTGCGGCCGGAACTGAAGAAGCCGCTTTCCCCCTGGCCGAAGGTAATACCGAAGTCATCAGCCGACGAATTGACCGGACGCCCCATGTTCTCGACGCTCCAGCGGTTGCCGGAGGCGTCGAGATGCGCCTTGAAGATGTCGAGGCCGCCGAAGCCGGGATGTCCGTCGCTGCTGAAATAGAGCAGCGAATCGGTGCGCGAATAGGGAAACATCTCGTCGCCGGAGGTATTGATTTGCGGGCCGAGATTCTCAAGCGAGCCGACCTTATCCTGCAGATTGACACGCCAGATGTCCTTGCCGCCGTAGCCGCCCGGCATGTCGGAGGTAAAATAGAGAAACTTGCCGTCGGCCGAGACAGCAGGATGACCGACAGCCGAGATGGTGTCGCTCAGAATCTCGTACTTGACCGGCGCGCTCCAGGTGGCGTCGCTGCGCTTGGAGGTGTAAATCTCCACCGAGGTGGGGCCGTTGGGGTCCATGCGCGCCTTGGTCAGATACATAGTCTGCCCATCAGGAGTAAAGGAGACGACACCCTCGTCAAAATCGCTGTTCAGCTCCCCTTCGGCCGGCTCGGGACGCTGCCACTCCCCTTTCTCGTTCTTCTTGGAGAAAAAGATATCGCTCTGCTTCATGCCTGTAATGTCACTCTTGACAGTGCCGGTCGCTTTCTCGTTGGACGAGGTAAAATATAGTTGATCAAGGCTCTTGTCAAGAAACATGGGAGCGAAATCGGAGCGGCGCGAATTGAATATTTTAGCCTCTTTCACTATGTATCGCGTGGTACGTCCGTCGCGTACATCCATAGCCTGACGGCAGCCGCGTATTCCCTCGCGGGCCAGAGCATCGGAGGGCTTCCACATCAGATACTGCGTGTAGGCGTCGATAGCCGCCTGATACTTGCCGTCGGCCTGAAGCGAGCGGCCGAGCCAGTAATAGGCCGTGGAATCAGGATACTCATATCGGATGGCGTTCTGATATGCTGCGGCGGCCCTGGCCGCCTGATTCAGCTTGCGGTAGCAGCCGGCCATCTCGTAGGCCACCTCGCCGCGCAGAGGGCGGTCCTCCTTCTTCGTGAGCTTATTGTAGACCTTGCGGTAGGTCTGGCTCGCGGCATGGTACTCGCCACGGTCCAGCTGCTCGCGCGCAGTCTTGAGCTTAGGTGTCTTGCAGGCTCCGGCCAGCAGCAATACTGCCAGCAGCGGCATAATTATAGCTATATATCGGGCTGTCTTCATAAGAGGGCTATTTGACCGCCGGCGACGACGGGCGGTATCATACATAACATCAACGACAGCAGGAGGGTTTTTATTGCGGCAGAGCCCCCTACAGTTCCTGGACAGCGGCGCCTGCGCATCCAAAAGTTTTTTAGAATATAAATTATCTACAAATATTTGCAAATTTCAGATAATTTGTGTAAATTGCGACAGAAAAAAATAAAAGCATAAATCGCGCAATGCCAATAATCAAAAAGCAACCCATGAAAACAGTTCCTCTAATCCGGATATTATTAATATTTGCTGCAATAACTGTATATTTCTCGCATATATACGGCGAAACCTGGCAAATAGACAAACAACATCAACTTCCGCGACCTGGAGATAAAATTGAAACGGATAGAGCATTTTTATCTTCTCCTGGGGAAGCCGGTAAAAATGTAATATGGAATTTTTCCGGTGTCAATCTTGAATCTGCATCTGAAAACATCCGGTTTTTGCTTCGCGGTTTGAATTGTATCGGAGTAAAGCACAGAGGACATTGCAATGATTACAGGGTAACGGGCGATACATTATTATATACGGGGTATGAAAACAGGACTGTAAAGATGATGGATTCTATCCCCGCTATAAAGATGATTTATCCAATGGCATACGGGGATTCATGTCGGAGCGTCTTTGTTCTCAGAGGTAAACATTCAGTGAATCTTGATGCGTACAGCTACGGAACAGCGGAAGTATGCGCAGACGGTTTGGGCACGCTTGTTTTACCCGGAGGGGACAGTATCTCTGATGTAATAAGAGTGTGCAGTGAGTTGAGAGTACATGGGAGCCTGTCATTGAAAACCGCCGGGAATAGCGTGGTCGACCGCTCAGATGTTCCAGCGTCCGTGATGCGTCAGTATGAATGGTATGCTCAAGGTTACCGGTATCCTCTGCTGACTGTAAATGAGGAATGGCAAGAGGCAGAGCAAGGTCTTACTTTATCCAAACGTGAATCTTTTATAATCAGTCGTTTCAATCAGGAGTATTCAGTAAAGGCCGATCCTGCTAATGAAGATCAGCGAGAGCTGATTGCGAAAAACACAGCCAGGCCTGAAACTGATTACGGGTCGAATACGCCGTCAATACATGATGTGAAAGTTTCCGCATCCAACGGCAAGCTGGCTATCGTATTTGAGTCTGGCGCTGACAATGGCATAGTGGAATTTGCCGTCAGTGACTCAAGCGGCATTTCATATCTGAATATTCCTCGTCATAGAATAACGGAAGGAGAAAATCAGATTGAAGCAGATTGTACGCAGCTTCCTCCCGGAGAATACGCACTGCTGTTGGTCTGCGGGTCTGAGAGATATTCCTATACATTCACTTGTCGTTGACTTTATTCGTTACATCAATTCAAATCGTGTGGGTATGAACAGATATTATCGCACTATTATCACAGTATTTATTACGTGTGTATATACCGCCTTGTACGCTCAGGTACCCAGTCCGGACCATTATCTTGTGAGTCCGAACGCGGCAAGTCTCGGAGAGTATGGAGAAGTGCCGGTATCGCTTTATACGGGAATACCGGAAGTATCCGTTCCATTGTATGATTTTACGAGCGGAACGCATAGTTTACCGATAGCTCTTTCGTATCATGGAGGAGGGGTAAGGCCGGATCGGCATCCAGGATGGGTGGGTCTCGGATGGACTTTGTCAGCAGGTGGCAGCATTACAAGGGTGGTTAACGGACTGCCCGATGAGTCAAATTGTTATAATGCCCCTGATCCAAACATAGATACTTATCATTTTCTCTTAGTACGCAGCCGTATGGGGCTTATACACAACGATGATTACGCTTCGCGCGAAGGAAACTCGCTACAGGGCTACAGATCATATAATTTTCAGAAATTCAATGATGAGATGGTAGCTCATGATACCGAAATGTCATACAAAGATAAAATCGACACACAGCCGGATATGTTTACGTTTAATGTATCTGGCCTGCAAGGGTCGTTTTATTATCAAGGACACAATACATGGCTCGTGCAATGCAGCCGTCCTGTAAAAGTCGAACTGGATATTGACGACGACTCCAATTTCAGCAGGCCGTATAGCCGGAATACATTGAATGAGTCATTCAATATGGTTCGTTCGGTATCATTCAATAATTTTACCTTAATCGATGAATATGGCACACGTTATAATTTCGGGGGGAAGAATCATCCGGAAGCAATAGAGTATTCGGTAGGTTTTTTCAGTCAGAACAATGAAGAAATAGCGGCTACTACGTGGCATCTCACGTCAATAGAATACACTGATGGCAGACGCATAGATTTCAAATACGTACGCAAGAATTTTGTAGCTCAATTCAGCATTTATGAAAACTTCACTCGGCAAAGCATCCAGAATATTCCGCATGTATACTATAACGGCAGACAACTCGAGGGTCAATGTTTCAAATCAAATATCAATCCGAATTTCGATTACGCCCAAGGCTCGCTGATCGCTCCGTCATACCTTAGCGAAATAACGGACGGACAGACCCATGTATATTTTGATATATCTGAGAGCGACGAATTAAGATATGATATACGGCGGTATTATTATAACCACTATAACGGGGAACAGCCGTCCGGTGTCAAGGACATGCCGTATCTGCAGGAATACAATGCTGACGGCAGTCCTGCTGTAAACAATCGCGGCAGTATAGACTGCGTTGATTCCTTGAAATGGTACAAGTTGAATAAAATAAGGGTAATTAATTCCGAGAATAAGCTGATAAAGCAATTTGTAGCTGATTATAACATTGATGACGTTGAGAAAAGAGGCAAGGAGCGTCTGGCGCTGACTTCTATAGCGGAAACAGACATTACAACCGGGAGCAAAGAGAAAGTCTATGAGTTTGAATATGACAATATAGGGAAATTACCTACATATTGTTCATATAATGTGGATCATTGGGATTTCTACGCGAAGACCGGAATAGTGAAAGAATACGAAGATTATACGGCGAGGCGCATCAAGCTTATCTCTGAATTTCAGTCGAAAAGCAATGGCGGTATTCCGGTTTCTAACGAACTTGAACCCGGGAACTGGGACTATGATGCAAAAAATCACGATCAAATGATTGCTTACGCACCCAGCGCCACTGACAAATCGGCGTATTATCTTGCCAGAGAGGCGGACACTACGGTTTCGCAATACGGAGCGCTGAAAAAAATCATATATCCTACAGGCGGCTACACACGGTTTGAATATGAGAATCATACGTTTTGCGCTTATGTGGACTCTACCCGAGCCAGGAGTATCGCAGTAAATAAAATGGAAACAGCAGGCGGATTGAGAGTCAAAAAAGTGATTACAAGCGCCGACGGCACGCCTGAATCGGAAATAACGAGTAAAGAGTATCTGTATTATGATGCCGCAGCCAAGACGCATCCGAAGTCTTCGGGCATTTTGTTACGCCCCCGGCAGTACAGATATGTGAAAGGAGGTTTTGCCGGTCTTCCGATGTCCTACCGGCCAACCGGTTTTGTGGTAGTATATAGCTCTCAGTCACTTTACCCGGTGTCCTGCAACGGTGACGGCAGCCATATAGGCTATACGAGCGTTACTGAAAAATACCCTGACGGCTCTATGTCAGTAAGCCATTTTACTAATTTTGACAACGGCTATCCCGATGAACCATATCAATCCGGCAATGCCGGGGGGCTGGGCGCATCGTTCCCCTATTCCTCTCTGGCCATGGAGAGAGGCCTGCTTTTATCTAAAACCGACTACGACAGTTCCGGTAAAAAGGAAAGAGAAACAACATACGAATACAGCAAGCTCGGAGGACGCCAGTACATACCTACTATTAATGTGAATTACCACGGTTTTCTCGTGTTTTATCTTGGTGGTTATCTCCGTGAGTCATTTGACACAAAGCTGTATTTCCATTCCATGTATCCGACTGGAAGCAGCGTGACAGAATATAACGCAGACGGAAAGTCAATGACTGCCTCAACAAAGTATGAGTATTCCGATAAAAAGCAGGTAAAGGAAATCACGGTCAAGGATACGGACGGCATGACAAGAGCAAAACAGATTTTTTACGCCGACTCGCCTGAGACTTACTTTGTGCCGGGAGCGTCAGAGATGAGGCGGCGTCACTGCACAGGAGTAGTCTTGAAGGAAGCGAATTATAGGAAAATCAGCAATGTTGACCAACAGATGGATTCTACCGTATATCGCTATACATCAGCCAATATCGCCAATCCATGGCAAATCGCCCTGTATCAGGGCAATTCCGGCAAGGCAATCACGACGACTCTACGCTATGACAGCGGGTCCAACCCTGTCTATATGGCAAAAGGCAATGGAGAGGAGCGCACGGTATATGTATGGGGATATGCAAGCCAGTATCCCGTGGCAGAAATCAAAAACGCTTCTGTAGAGGAGGTGGAAGCCATAATCGGCAATTTGGGCGTATTCGCTGCCAGACCCACACCGGATTTCAGCAAACTCACGACACTTCAGGGCAGGCTGGCCGAGGCATCTGTCACGATTTATAAGTTCCAGCCGGGAGTAGGGATAACCGAATGTATCTCTCCGGACGGACAATCGATAAAGTTCCATTATGACGGTCTGGGACGGCTGAGCCATACCACAGACGGAGACGGACACCTTGTCACCGTCAATGAATACGGCCTTATGGGCAGACAACTCAAGATTACCCAATAACTGTAAATACAAGCTAATATGCGAGGTACAGTCATCACAATATTATTCATGGCGGCAAGTATATGCGCCCGAGCCGATGCAGCAATAAGCGGAGCCATAGGCAGTGGCGCGGCTAAAGTCAATTATGTGGCTCAGTTCCACCTGCCATTTGCCACGCAAGATACAGGATGCCTTCAGGATTCTATCCCCGTCAATACAGTTTATTACGATGGACTGGGACGACAGATACAGAGTTTTACCGGAGTTGCCGGCGGCAGTCACAGCGGCGTAGCCGATTATACAGAATATGATTCCAATGGCAGGGTGCGCTGCCAGTGGCTCGCGGGACCGTCGGCAGATAAGACATGCGGTTTCACGCCGTTAAGCTCGCTGAAAGCACTGTATGATGAGCCGGACTATGCTTTCGCACTCACAAAATACGAGATGCGTGTAAGCGGACGCCCGGTACAGACATTCGCGCCCGGCAAAGCATGGCATACAGCAGCGCATGGCAAAACCACGGCATATACTTACAATAACGCTATGGGAGGAATGAATTCATGCGACGATCTGCGCATCGAGTCGGGCAATATAAGGCGATACCGAGCTTTACCTTCCAATACGCTGTCTTTGACGATAGCTATTGACGAGGACAACGAGCAGACGCTTGAGTTCAAGGATGCGCGCGGCCTGACACGCCTGATACGGACAGTGAGCATGCAGGGCAACCAGAAAGAAACATATTTCCTATATGACAAGCTTGACCGGCTCGTGGCAGTAATTCCTCCGGCGGCTTCCCAAATGATTAAGTATGGATCGCCTGTGTCGCTGACCGACAAGCGGCTGACGGACCTGTGCTATCTGTATGAGTATGATGCGTTGGGACGCGTCTTCAGAAAAAACATCCCGGGAAGCGGGTATCGCTATTCCATACTGACCCAATGCGGCAAGCCTGCCTTCACGACAGACGCACTATTACTCCGCGAGAACAAGACTCGCTGGTATCTGTATGACGGATTGGGTCGTCTGGTGTGCAGCGGCATAAGCAAAGATAACGATCCGGACCGGTTTTCGACCGCGGATTACGAGTGTCCGGGCGCCTGCACCCGGTTTGACGCCGAAGAAGGCACCCTGATGGGGTATGTCCCGGTCAGCGGCATAGAGAAACGAAAGGATTTGCTGACGGCTGATTATTATGACAATTACCGCTTTCTGTCCATGCTCAATCCGGCGCAGGCTGATTCGCTCGCATACGATCCGAG
The DNA here is from genome assembly GCA_017935045.1 of Muribaculaceae bacterium. Lineage (GTDB taxonomy): Bacteria > Bacteroidota > Bacteroidia > Bacteroidales > Muribaculaceae > Lepagella. The sequence goes on along the minus strand of JAGBIJ010000011.1, from coordinate 3,049 downwards.
CGAGAACAATGACTATGTGGATGAGCAGTATATCCCCAAGGGACACAGGACAGGCTCTCTGCGCAAGGCGCTGGGCAAGGACGGAGCGAGGCAATATGTGATATCGGCGTATTATTACGACAGCAAGGGGCGGCTTGTGCAGACACGTACGCTGAATCATCTGGGCGGCATCGACATCTGCGGCGGCACACTGAGCTTCGACGGACGCCCGCTGCACTCCTACGCGCGTCACGAGAGCCCTGATACGTCTATGTATGTGGAGCGCAGATACCGGTATCTGGCTGATCTGAAGCCGGCCGGGGTAGATATGAGGATAAACGGGGGCGCGTGGACACGCCTTACGGAGAACCGCTACGACGCCCTGAGGCGCATAGATCGCGTATCAATGCTCGACGCTGAGATACGCGTGGCGTACGGCTACACGGCACAGGGGCGTCTGCGCACATTGAGTTCCGAACCGTTTTCCCAGACTTTGTACCGCGAGACGAGATACGACGGTTCGCATGGATATCTGAGCGGCGACATATCGGCCCAGGAGTTCATGCTGTCGGCCACTACGCCCGACGCTTCGTCTGCTCAAGGGAAAAGTCTGCACGCCGTCTATAATTACAGGTATAACGGCCATAGGCTGGAAGAGGCGAAATACAGTGAGATCGAGCGGTCCGGACAGCCGGTATCCACAAGCGAGCTGCCGACGGTACATGTCAATCCCGACTATACGGCTGACTATAAGTATGATTTCGCCGGCAATCCGGTCAGCGTCAAGCGGCGCGGAGTGACAGAGATATCTCTGGATTGTGTGACCGGCGATAATGGAAAGAACGTATATCGGGAGGTGTATTCTTACGGACTGATTGACGACCTGACACTGACGTATGACGGCAACCGTCTGAAGAAAGTCAGCGACAGCGCGGAAGACCCGGATTACGCAGGCGCCACGGACTTCCGTGACGGCGCGGACGAGGATACGGAGTATGAATATGACACGCTCGGCCGCATGACCAAGGACAGGAACAAGGGGATTACCAGTATCGCATACAATGAGATAGGGCTTCCCTCAGATGTATATATCAGCGGCGCGCATATCCGCTATACGTATGACGCCGATGGCACGTTGCTGTGCAAATCATACGGCAACGATGTAATCGTAAGCCGTCCGGGAAGCGACTGGGGCGTGCAGGCGTCTATGGTGTTTGAGTCCAATTCGCGGCGGGATTACGTCGGGCCGATAGAGTATTGCGACGGAGCCTTTGAGCGAATGCACCACGAGTGCGGATGGCTCGGCGCTGACGGGCGGCATACGGTGGCTGTGCGAGACTGGCAGGGAAGCGTGCGCGCCACATGGCGGCAGGGCGAATATGCGCGTGTGCAGGGTCCGCCGCAACTGTTCAGGGGCAGGCCGCGGCTCTATCGCAATGTGACGGGTTATTATCCTTACGGCATTGCCTTCGCAGACTGGCGGGGAGAGGAGAGGTACGGCTACGGAGGCAAGGAGCAGGACCGTACCTGCGGGCTTGAGCTGCATGATTTCCACGCGCGGCAGTATGATGCCCAGACGTGCCGGTTCACGAGCATAGATCCGCTGGCGGAGCAGTATGCGGCGAACTCGCCATACGTCTATTGCCTGTCGAATCCGGTGGCGTATACCGACCCGTCAGGAATGACTATAAAAGCACAAGCGGGAGATGGATCAGGGAGGTTTGGACTTGATTACGATCGTCATAAAAGTACAGAAGACTGTTTCACAACAGAAGTATGCGCAGGATATAGCTCTGAAGACATAGCTTATGTGAGAACCGCTTTCGAAGCATTGGATTATTTATATACATCTCCTCATGGCAAAGAAATAATAGAATATCTTATGGCGTCTTCATACGAAATTATAATCAGGCCGCCAAATAACGGGAAAAATCAATATAGTCCTGGTTCTGGAGTACTTAGTTATGGGCATTTGGAAGAAATGCGGGTTTGCGGACGATACAAAGAAAAGGCTGGCTGCGGTGGAATTGTCTACTGGAGTCCAGACGATGATGTATGCGAGTTTGCAAACAATAAAAAGCGTCCGTCAGCAATAGGAATGGCGCACGAGTTGGGGCATGCTTATGATGCCGCACAAGGGAAGATGTATCCATCGTTCGAAACAGAATGTTATACTCCGTACTACCATGGAATATACAAATCGGAATGGAATGCGGTCTACCATGAAAACATTATTCGGATGCAACTCGGCATACCCTTGCGGCATTATTATTATCAACAAGAGAATGAGAATGGTTTCTTTAACAATAGTGGATATAAAATGACTAAGCAGAATCAACCTGTGGACTATGAGCCATTTTCATCATCCAAACCCCAAAAGATTAAATGAGATGAATAGGTTAAGGAAGACAGAGGCGGCCGTTATCATGGCAGTTGCGGTTATGTCGGTTTGTGCTGTTGCGCAGCAACCGAGGAAGGAAAGCTGCGACGTAACTAATGATGAGTTCTATATTTTTCAAGAAAATCAGGCCGGTAAGTGCATTACACGTGACGGGGTAGTCCGCGTGCTGGCTCCCTGGTTTGCAGAGACAGACGTATTGTCTGATGAAGCCCCAGGCTTCAATATGATCGGCGCGAGATTCACGCCCGAACTTGAAGATGAGCTTGAAGCCGAGGCTATAGTGGATAGGGATATTGCGAAGTGGTACCTTGAGACAAAGGGGCGCATACCGAAGTGCGTGGCGCTCCTGAAGAAGTGGAACAGGTATTGCTTTGGTTACAGAAATGAGAACAACGAGAGGGTACTGCGCGTGTGTTATGGAGATTCAATTTATTCACCCGAGACTTTGAATCGTTATCTCAAACCTGCCTGGTATGTCTGGGATAGAGGCGCACCTGATGAAGATGGGATGCAAGGCATTGATGTGCGGATAAATATGCACACCAAAAGGATAGAGTCGATCAAACATCTATAATAGGACAGTGATGAACAGAGTGATTTTATACAGTATTATTGTAGCGACGGCCATATTCAGCTCCTCAACCGTAGGCGCGCATAGCGGAGTTATGC
>JAGBIJ010000010.1 GCA_017935045.1 Muribaculaceae bacterium | reverse complement strand
TTATGGGGTCGAAATCGCAACTTGGATTTTGTCATGCAGGCGAAGGAGCATAGCGGGCTATGCGACTGAGACAAAGGACAAAATACATTTGCGATTTCGAGACCGCGCAATAATAACTGAGTTGAATAATTTTACACACAAGGATAATTTGCATTGTCCGCCGGATTTTCGTCATAATCCGGCCGCGTCTCAGTCGCATAGCCCGCTATGCTCCATCGACTTAACCGGATTCTGCCTGAAAATCCGCCGCCCCATAATTCACATTTGTTATTAAACAGCCTCTAAGTAATATAATAATGTGGCAAGCGTGACATTCTACACGCTTGCCGCTGTATTATATCTGATGATTACAGACAGACCGAGACTGACAGTAGCCGTCATGCTGACGTGTACGGCGGTCATGTACGCAATTTTTCTGTGCGTCATGCCGCTGTACGCCGATGACCTGTGGTTCTCTTCGGACCTCCGTCACAATCCCGGATGGGAGGGCGTGACAGCCACATGGTACGACCACTACCTTAACGACAACGCCAGGCTGGGCAACATTTTGCTTGTTCCCCTGCTTCTGCTGCCCAAATTCGTAGGAAGCTCCGCCGCCGCGCTCTGCTGGGGCTGGGCACTGTGGAAAGGAGGCGAGACAGCAGGCCTCAGGTCAGACCGGTGGCCCGGGTGGGCGGTATGGCTCGCGCTTACCTGCTTCCTGCTCCCCTGGTACGACAGCATAGGGTCGCTGTGCTATCAGATGAACTACCTTGTGCCGACAGCCCTTACCCTGCTGGCAGCACGCATGGCCGCCAGACGGACAGACCGCCACCCGCTGCTCTGCTTCGCGGTAGGACTGACGGCCGGCATGTGGCACGAAGGCTTCTCAATTCCGCTCGTCTGCGGACTCGCTGCCGCGACAGTATGCTTCAGGCCGATGAGAGACAAGCGTGTCGCCGCCCTGACACTCGGTGTGGCGACCGGCATAGTATGGCTGCTGGCATGCCCGGGATTTACCAACCGTATGCAGATGGTCACACAACCTGCCGCAGACTACTTTTTTACCCGGATCGGCATGAAAACGATACTCCATCCGGCGTTACTGATGCTGGTATTGGCCATCGCCATCTTCTCGCAGCGCCGTGAGGCGATAAGGCAGTTGAAGACACCGCTCGACATAATACTGCTTGTCTCGGCTGCCGCCTCTTACGTCATCCACCTGGCCTCACTGCTGGCGCCACGTTCGGGATGGTGGTGTGAGTTTGCGAGCATGATACTGCTGATACGCGTATGCTCGCACATACGGCTGCCACGGTCATGCCCGGTCTTAGGACGCGGAATCGCCCTGCTGCTGGGGCTGCTCACACTGTGGCGATTGGCAAGCATAGACATGGCCGCAATCCACATTTCCCGCGACTTCCGCCAGGCTATGTCGCAATATGAGGAGAATCCCGCTAAAAGCATATTCATGGATTTCCCCACCGAGCACGACGCCCCGGCAATCAATCTGCTGGCACCGGACTACACGCTGTTTCTCAGCCCCGTCTACCGCGATTTCCACAACGGCTATCTCGGCGCGACCGACTCAACGGAGTTCATCGTGACACCCGCCGCATTGCGCCGCGTTACCTCCCGGAGCGGCGAGGCTGTAGCCGGCACCGCCGGAGTACGTCGTCTCGACGGCCTGATGTACATGCCTTCCGATTCGCTACGCAGCTACGAGTTCAGCGCCGACGTGGACTTCGGAGTCACACGCAGGCATGGAGTAAGGATGCTGGCTCTCCCATTCCGCTCGGAAGCAGACAGCTGCCGTTATGTCTGGTTATACCCCTGGCGTCAGGTCATACTTATGAAGTTGGGCGATATAACCAGAGTCGACAGATAAAATTTGCATCCGTGCGGAAAAATTAGTAACTTTGCACTGTCAAACGCGCACGTGGCGTAATGGTAGCCGCGCCAGACTTAGGATCTGGTGTCGAAAGACGTGAAGGTTCGAGTCCTTTCGTGCGCACTGCTACGGTAGACCAATCAGTCTGAATGGACTGATTGGTCTAATTGTTATCAGAGAGCCCGGCATGGTTATAAATCAGTATTGCGGGCATCGGGGCAGATGAGTAATTTTGCAAAAAAAATTTATGAAAAAACTCATCTTGACTTCTTTGCTGATTGGCGGCATGGCGGTTGCTGCGGCCGCTGACGGCGACAAAAAGGCCGATTCCTTCCACTGGGACGGAGCGACGGTGTATTTCGTCATTACCGACAGGTTTGCCAACGGCGACACAAGCAATGACAAAAATTACGGCCGAATTACCGATTACGGCAGCGAACGACTGAACGCGGCCACTTTCCACGGCGGCGATTTCAAGGGGATGCTGCAGAAAGCACGCGACGGATATTTCCGTGACCTCGGCATAGATGTGGTCTGGATGACCGATGTCTACGAACAGATACATGGCTGGATGTCTGGCTCGGGTTCCATCAATGATTTTCCCCATTACGGCTATCATGGCTATTATCCGCTCGACTACACGCAGATTGACAAGAATTACGGCACCGTGGCGGAGTTCCGCGAGCTGGTGGATACCCTTCATGCGCAGGGCATACGGGTAATGCTCGGAGCCAACCTCAATGATCCGGGCTATCCTACGCTGCTTGATGCCGTCCAATACGGATTCGCCGACACCGGCCTCTCCGGGCAGAAAGCGGCGCGACATATCCGCGACTGGAGCTTCGACGATTTCTTCGCCGGACGCGCCGGCTGGAAGGGCTGGTATGACCGCAGCTGGATACGCATGCCGGATGAAAACTGGGACGAAACCAATCCGCTGGAAGCTACTCTGTACGGTATGCCCGATTTCAAGGATGAGAGCAATGAAGCGGTAGAGATTCCCCCCTTTCTGCATCGGAAATGGAGGCAGGAGGGCAAAGCCAACGATGCCTGGGTCAACCCCTCGGCACGCAAATTGCGCAAAGACAGGAAATGGTCGCCCATGCAGTACGTGACAGCCTGGATTTCGTCATGGGTGGAGGAATTCGGTATCGACGGGTTCCGCTGCGATATTGTAGAAAACGTCAGACTGAACAGGTGGAAGGAGCTGTCGCAGGCTTGCAATGCCGCTTTGGACAAGTGGCGCGCCGCGCATCCCGATGACCCGGCGTCCGTATGGACAGACCGATTCTATATGACAGGCGATTTTGAAAACGCATCGATTGACTTTAAGGCTGACTACGCAGACGCCGGCTTCTCAAGTATGGTCAACTTCTTTTTCCCGAAACATGGAGACCTCGACGCCATCGTCTACACCTGGCAGGCATACGCCGACAGCCTGGTCTCGCATCCCGGCTGGCACCCTTTCAGCTACCTCAACAATTCTTACCATCGGGATGCCGACTCCGACAATATGCGCGACTGCGCCACCACCCTGCTGCTGGCTCCGGGCACAGTGCAAATATTTTATGGCGACGAGACCGGGCGCGGACTCAGCGAGGCTCGCTACAATGTAGACAGCAACCAGGCTTTTCGCTCGGATATGAACTGGGAAGGCATCGACAGCGGGCTTTTGGAGCATTTCCGCCGGCTCGGACAGATACGCCGCGACAACCCAGTGATAGCCACCGGGCGCCAGCGCACTCTCGATACGCACACGGCGCTACGCTATGACGACTCTGACACTGTGCTGATCCGTCTTCGTCCGGACGCGGGGACAGCAATCGACGTCCGGGGCATATTTGCTGACGGCCGTCCGGTCACGGAGCTGTACACCGGCCAGAGGGCTGTCGTCAATAACGGCAAGATACGGTTCCCCGGTTACAAAAACAATGTAGCGATAATCAGATGACAGACGTGTGCCCGTCCGCATTAGCGGCGGGCACTGCCTTTCAATCCAGCAACCCCATGGCTGTGGCCGCCGTGATGGCTTCCACACAGTTGCCTACGCTCAGCTTACCGATGATATTCTGACGATGGCGATTGACTGTATTGATACTTATACCCAGCAGCGCGGCGATCTGCTTGCTCGGTCTGCCGCCGCGAATAAGCCGGAGTATCTCTTTCTCTCTGACCGAAAGCACCTGTTTTCTTTTTTCTCCGAACGACAGCGAGATAATGCGTCCGGTAAGATTATTGACTATATGCGGGTCGATGCCGTCAGCCGCGCTCTGGTCGGCCGACAGATCGTATCCACATAATATCAGCCATATTCCGCCCCCCGGCGAAAGGTTGCAGACGCGCGTGGTATTGTGCATCACGCGGTACTCGCCGTCGCGGTTCCTCATCCTGAATCTGCACTCCGCCCTGTAAGAAGTCTTTTCTTCCGGCGCCAAGGAATCCACCATCTTGAAAAATTCATATTCAAGCATACGTTTGTCCACAAGGTCTTCCGGATGAATAAGATTATATATTTCGTCCTCGTCGCTCGAATCAGCCGTTTTATACGCAGATGCCGCATCGGCTATGCCTATATGCATCCCGAGTCTGCCCGAAAATATATAGCACCGGTCACACGATGCATCGGTAATTACCTCACACGCGCCGGTAGCTTCGGCCAATGCTTCAGCGCGTTTCGTAGCAGCCGCCAGTATCTCAGAATCGAGGATTTCAGTTTCCAGATGCTGTGCTGCATAAATATCATTCAATTCTTTACGAAGTATATCCATCTTTTATAGACTGCAAAATAAGCACATCCTGATGAAACGACAAAATATCATTTAAATAAATTTTGAAAATCTGCGGTATGCAGCAGGATTGTGCGTGTGTTCGGATTTTTTTGTATATTTGCAGTTCATTTCGTGCAAAAACTTAGTATCACTGTAATAAATCACTGCAACAACACGGTATGGATGCCAAGACTCTGATTGAAAATCTTTCGCGTCGACTCGACTGCAACAAGAAGGATGTCACGGCGTTGCTTGAGGGATTGTCCCGGGTAATGCGTGACCGCTGCTCTGACATGGATTCGATAGCGATTCCCGGTTTCGGTAATTTTGAGCCTCGCAAGCGCATGGAGAGGGTCATGGTCATGCCGTCCACCGGCAAACGCATGCTGCTGCCTCCGAAAGTATCGCTTACCTTCAAGCCGTCGGCTATCCTTAAACAGAAACTCCGCAACTCATGAACAATAAAATTGCCATAGGCCGACTGGCCGATCTGCTCGCTCACGCCAGCGGATACGACAGGGAGATGTGCGAATTTTTCCTGCGTGAGCTTTTTACCCTTGTCACAGAGCGTCTCGCCGATGACGACAACGTCAAAATCAAGGGGCTCGGCACTTTCAAGGCTACCAAGGTAGAGGAACGCCGCAGCGTCGATGTCAATACCGGAGAGGAAATCATCATTCCGTCACACCGGAAAGTCTCATTCACACCCGATAAGGCTCTGGCCGAAGCCGTCAACGAGCCGTTCGCCATGTTTGAATCCGTTGAGCTGAACGACTCCGTCACAGATGAAATGCTGGAAAGCGCCACATCTGAAGCGGAAGCGGAAACAAATACTGACATGGTTTCTGAAACAACAGTTGAATCGGCCGCCATAGTTCCCGAATCCAGCGACACCTCCGTACAGAAGGAAGAAGAAAAAGAGGAACCCGAACCAGAACCTCACATCCAATCTGAATCTGAACCCGAATCCGAACCTGAATCCGAGCCTGAATCAGTGTCGGCACCGGAACCAGAAAAGGAACCTGAACCTACAATCCTATCTGAACCCGAATCTACGCCCGAGCCCATACCGGCACAGCGTCCCGCGCGCCGTGCTTCCTTGCGCCGAGGCATACTGATCGGCATAGCCGGTACCATTGTCGTACTTGTAGGTGTAGCCGCGCTATGGCGCCTGATAGCTCCTGAATCCTTCTGTATGATGACCGGCACACGTATGGCCGACGAAACGTATGAAATCGCGCAGCCGGCTCAGGCCACCTACTCCGACGCCCGCAAGGCCGGTCAGCATGTGATGTCAGCTGCCGATACTGAGCCTGAAGTACTCCCGGCCCATATTACCGAAGCAGACCGTCCGGACAACGAGGACAAGACATCTGTAACGCAGACAAAAAACACTGACGAGGTGCCTACCGCCCCATCGGACCGCCAACGCATGGCCGAAACAAAAGCCGAGACAAAAGCTGCGGAAACTGACAAATCCGACACCAGGCAGAAGCCGGCCAAAAAGCAATACGACGTGATTACCAAGAAGCGCTTCCTTACCACCATGGCCCGAGAATATTATGGCGATTATAACCTGTGGCCCTTCATCTACGACGAAAACAAGGCTATACTCGGTCATCCCGACCGCATCAAGCCCGGTACACGTATCGTGATTCCACCAGCGTCAAAATACGGCATAGACGCTTCCGACCCCGCATGTGTGGCGAGAGCCAAACGCCGCGGAGCCCAGATTTACGCCAAATACAAATAAGAGATATTTTATCAGCGGGCGGGCGCGGCGAAGGGGGAGCGCCCGGGAGCGCCGTCGGTGCCGGGCATGAAAGGATATGGCAGACCGTAAAGATTGGCAGGATTGCCTGCGGCCTCCAGATAACCCTCGTTCACGGTATCGCGGCCCGAAGGATTCTCAAACAGATATAGGTGGAACTTGGGCAGAACGGCCGCTATATGCTCGAAAATACCTGATTGTATCCCCTCGTAAGGAATCCAGGAGGAGGTGGAAGTAAAGCAATATATCTGCAGAGGTATGCCGCCGTTGGTCTGCTGCAGGGTATTGACAAAACAGGTATCTGCGTGCGATATGTCGGGGCTGGCGTCCAGGTACATCTTGATATAGGCTCTGAGCAGACCGAGATTGGTATCGAGACTGCCGTCAGCCAGACCGGCAGAATTGTTTACATCCTGTGTCTTGCCTTGCGCCGCCTGCTCCTGCTTGCGCTCTATATACTCTTTCATCGATGGTATCTGCTTGAATTCCTCCAGCATTTCGGGAGTACAGGAGCGCACCGTGTCCGCATCGATGAAATACTGGCGCTGTATGCGGCGCGTGCTGCTCTCCTGCATGGAGCGGTAATTGCGGAAAGAACCGGATATCAGCGAATATGGGGGAAGCGTCGTTATGGTCTTGTCCCAGTTCATGACTTTGACTGACGTAAGAGTGACCTCGATTACGGTGCCGTTGGCCGTAGTGCCGTCTACCGCAATCCAGTCTCCCACACGCAGCATATCGTTCTCAGCGAGCTGCACTCCTGCCACCACACCGAGTATGGAATCCTTGAAAATCAGCATCAGCACGGCGGCGAAAGCTCCGAGACCGGCCAGCAGCGCGGCGGGCGACCTGTTGACAATTATGGCTATGGCTATAATCATCAGAGTAAACCAGACCAGACCTTTCACTACCTGCATTATGCCTTTGAGCGGCAGACGCTTCTTGTTCTCCTGCTCATCTATATGCAGCCATATCACGTAGACAAGCGTATTGACAGACAGGGCTATGCAATAGAGTATGTATATCCACAGGCCCTTTTCTATCCACGATATATAGACATTGTGGCGCGCCAGGGCGAACTGCATGAGCAGCAGCATGACCAGCGGAGGAATGATGCGGCTGATTTTAGTAAAAAAGTTGCCGCGTATCAGGTCCTGTATGGCCTTGCGTCTGAAATGCCGCGATAATTTGCGCACTGCGAACAGTACTGTCCACTTTATCACGGCGCCTATGGCGATACCCAGCATAATTACCAGACATATATATATCAGATTGATGGCCGACGCATTATGGCTCAAACCGAAAAAGTCGCAAATATAATGAACTATATCCATCAGCAGCGACGCCACAAAGTAAGTACTCTCGTTGGCAATCTTAGGCAACTGCAGCACATGACCGAAGTCTCCTGTGGCTCCGGAAACGCGCGATGTAAGCAGAAAGGAGTAAAATAGCATATCCGATATAGTTTATTGGCATGAGAGAGGATTATTATTACCTTATATATATATGTGACAATCTATAGAGCCTGATTGTTCGATACGGACAATGCCATTTGCACAAACCCGGCAGCTGTGTGCATAAATTATTGACAGAGCCTCAATTACGCGGTATTAAATAATTTTAACACTTCAATTATTCAGCTTTTGCACATCTGAAATTCATGTGTGCAAAATCTCCGGAGCCCGCTTTCCGCTAAAAATTTCCGGCTATAGTCCTATGTGAATGTCAGTTACGATGACATGTAAACTTTTTTAAGACTTTTTATATGAAATTTCCGGCTGAAATATTTGGTCAAACCGATAAGTTGTATTACTTTTGGAAGTGAAAGGACGGCAATCTTAAAATCTGTTAACAAGAAAACCGTCACAATAATAACTTTGAAAACTGACTACAGATAATGGAACAGACACTGGTAATACTCAAACCCTCGGCCGTAGAACGCTGCCTTGTAGGAGAGATAATTACCCGCATACAGAACAAGGGACTCATCATTACCGGTATGAAGATGATGCAGCTTGACGAAGCCATACTGCGCGAGCACTATGCCCACCTTACCGACCGTCCCTTCTTCCCCTCCATCGTGGAGAGCATGACCGCCACTCCGGTCATCGTGATGTGTGTGGAGGGAGTGGAAGCCGTAGCTGTAGTACGCGCCATGACAGGCGTGACCAACGGACGCAACGCCGCTCCCGGCACCCTGAGAGGAGACTACTGCATGAGCGGACAGGCTAACATAGTCCATGCCTCCGACAGCATCGAGAACGCCCGGATAGAGCTGAAGCGCTTCTTCAGACCGGAGGAGATATTCAGATACATACCGTCAACACTTAAATTTATTTATTCCGACGACGAAGTCAAGGCTTGACGCCATAACGACTGACCGCCACATTAGAACGATATGAAGATTTTTAAAAGTATATGCCTCGCCGCTTTCTGCCTGGCCGCCACAGGCTTCGGAGCGATGGCCCAGAATCCGCACGCAGCGGCTCACAAAAAGCTTATAGCCAAACAGGCTACACCCACACAGAAGGTCACTCTCAAGAAGACTTCTGAATTCATTGATTTCAAGTACGACGAGCTGGAGCCCGAGATAGACATCTATACCGAGGGCTGGAACAGCCGCCGCGTTAATCCCTTCTCCGAGGCCATGGTTCCCAATGCCGCCCGTATAGATGTACGCGGATACGCCATGCCCACTCAATCCACACGCGTTACCTCCCCCTACGGATACCGCAAGAAATTCGGCCGTATGCACAAGGGCGTCGACATAGGTATCCGCATGAACGACACTATTTACGCCGCTTTCGACGGCAAAGTGCGTCTGACCAACTTTGAGGCCAGAGGCTACGGCAACTATGTGATACTGCGCCACCCCAACGGTATGGAGACCGTCTACGGCCACCTCAACCGCTTCCTTGTGAAACAGAACCAGACTGTACGCGCCGGCGAACCTATCGCATTGGGTGGCAGCACTGGCCGCAGCACAGGCCCGCACCTTCACTTTGAGACGCGCTATATGGGTTACGCCATCAATCCGCAGGCCATATTCGACATAGCCAACCGCCGCACTCACTGCGACGTCTACGCTTTCTCAAAGAGTACTTACACTCAGGGGCCTTCGCAGAAGAACTATGCCACTGCCGCCCAGTCCAGCACTTATACTGTAAAACAGGGCGACACGCTGGCTTCAATAGCGCGCATCAACGGTATCTCCGTGCGCACGCTGCTCAACCTCAACGGCATCAAGGAGTCTGACCACATCCGCGCCGGACAGGTACTGAAAGTGAAGTAACAGACACTTAGTCATAAAATCAAGGTGTGTACGATTAGTATCGGCACACCTTGATTTTTTTATAACATCTGAATGATTCTATATCTGTTCAACCCTTCCACAGACATGGCTCTGGCTGCCGGAAGTGTATCATACACTCCTCCGGCAGCCATACGCCGGTTTGAGGCCGGGCTGGCCCTGCTGCCGGCGCTTTATGCTCAGGAAGGCTCTGCCATACTGCTCCCCGATGGCATAGCCGACCCATCGGCGCTCCCCTACCGCTCAATCGCCGCAAAGCGCCACATAAGCCTCATCGGCGCCGGCACACGGCTCACGCAGGTCAGCAAAGTAGTACCCTGGGGATGGAACGCCGCTCTTGTCCGCACACTGCGCTCGCAAGGAGTGCCTGACAGCAGTCTTCCCGGAGACCTGCAGCTCGCGCGGCTGCGCACTCTGTCGTCAAGGTTGCTGACCACAGACTGTCACGCCTACCTGTCCGCCAGGCTGTCAGGAAAAGGTCTTGACCGCTACTGCGGATTGCCTCCGATAGCTGCCCGAACAATGACTGAAATACAAGCTGCGCTCGACATGCACGCCGACTGCTTTGCCAAAGCCCCCTGGAGCAGTTCCGGCAAAGGGGTCATGCGCATCGGCCACCCGCTGCCCGACACCGACCGCCGCCGGTTGGAGCGCATACTGCGTACGCAAGGCGCGGTAATGATGGAAAAGGCGTGGGACAACGCACAGGACTTCGCCACTGAATGGATGATGCAGGGGGGCGACGTCCGCTTTCTCGGACTTTCAGTCTTCGGCTGCGACACTGCCGGCCGCTACAAGGGAAATATTATAGCTCCGCAGTCCGGACTCCGCCGGCGGCTCGCTTCCATGACAGACCTCGGCGCCATCGACCGGCTGACCGCCGCGCAACAGGAATTTCTGAAAAAGAGAGTGGCACCCTGGTACGACGGCCCGGCGGGCATCGACATGCTCGTGGACCAGGACGGCGAAATCAACGGATGCGTGGAGATCAACTTGCGCCACACGATGGGGTACGTAGCCCTGCATATAGCGCGCCACGCTCCCGGATGCACCATCTTTGAGCCGGGCGCTCCGCTTTACGATGATAAAAACGGATTTGCCGGCGTCACTGAAAATTAGTAATTCTCCGCGATATAAAACGGGAAAAACGGGGATAAAATTAAATGCAAGCAAATAAACGGATTAGCAAGAGGCTGGTTTTCCGCGATTTGCCTGCAAATGGGGCGATTTTCTCAAAAAGTACACCTTTTGTACCC
>JAGBIJ010000009.1 GCA_017935045.1 Muribaculaceae bacterium | reverse complement strand
TCGGGCGTAGGTAGCCTTGGACTGGCGTCTACAGGCGCAAACTCGTCAAATGCACGGATTACACCATCGGAACAGCGCATTACATATCGACCCGCCTTTTCATCTATGAGAAGTCTCTTTTCGAGGCTGTTAATGTCTGCCTGCGGGGCTATGCTCATAGTCGCAGTTTGTGCAATCGGGTCGTATTCCACACTCATGCTTTTACCTTGTGGCTGTTCCTCTCTGATTAATCCTGAATCTATGTGCGCCGTGCTGTAGGTCTTCGTGCGGATACCCTTATCTATCGGCAGCTTTATCATGCCGTGATTGCGGTATGCATATCCCGCACGGGCGAAAATAGATATAATCCCGCGCTGCAGGCGATATACGCCCCCATTCACGTTCGGGCACACACCGGCCGCCGTCTTCGGTCTGAATGACGTTGGCAGACGGATTCCAGCCCTAAATGTCTTTACCGTGTCGCCATCTCCTGCTACAAGCCTCACAGCGAGTGTCGTCTTCACGGAAACCGTTTGCCTCTCGTCGCCGTAGCTTTCGGCAGGAAGCTCAGCGGTGAACTCCATGCGCAATTTACCGAGGCCGAGGCCACTGTTGGAGACTACTATGTGTATCTGCTCCCCGTCTTTATAGCACGCTTTCAGGGCCGAGCCGCACCTATAGGCTGAAAACCGGCGCCGGCACGACTCTGTGCGCAGAACCAGCGACCAGTCCCAGTCGGGCCAGCCCATAAGGCGCCCCCTTGAATCCCGGAGTTCAAGTATGAAGTCGAAGTCGTTTTTGTAATGTATATCCATGACGTCACTGTTTGTCTGTTCCTGTCTCCTCCAGCGCCCTGGTCGCTATGGCTTTCGCCTCGGCGCGCCAGGCCTGCATCGCCGCCATCTCTGCCGCGTGTTCGGCGTCCTCCGGGTCCGCCAGGTAGTTGTTCACTATCGCATCCATCGCGTCGCGGTCATAGCGCGCGTTCACCAGCGCCGCCACCACTGAGGCATAGTCCCAGTTCCAGGGATACATCACCACGCGCAGCTCCCCGGCCTCTGCCTCCTCCCGCGTCAGCTGCCGCTTCCGAGAGTCGTAAGTCCTGCGCTCCACGCCGTCAGTCGCCACGGCCACCGTGTACGCCGCCATGCCTAAATGCCTGCGCTCCTCTATCTTCATGTTGCTTGTTTCCATTGTCATTTCGATTTAGAACATACAGTAGATATGCTGGTAATCAGAGCCGTTTATACCGGTTTTATCCTTAGTATAGGATGCCTGATTATGCGCCTTTACGGTTTTCCGGTCTTTTTCTCCGGCACCCATGCCATGAGTCCAGGTATTGCTATAATTGTTCCACACGCCATGACTTTTGATTTCTCCTATTCGGTCGTTCGTGAGGCGCCAGCTGAAGGAAGACCAATGTTCACCGTCACCCATGAACCAATGTCCCGGAGTGAAGCACTCTGCAAGTGTCTCGCCGGCCTTAACCGTAGGCTGATACAGCAACCCATATGCAATCTTAGGATAATAGAACTGACGGTACTTCGTATCGTTGTTGTTGTCGGCTACAATCTTCGCTATGCACTCGTCAAGCTTTGCTTTCAGCGCCGATGCGTTGCCGCCTTCCACATACGGCAACGGCAGACCGAGGTCAGCGAGTATCTTGTCCCTATGAGCCATCACCTCCAGACAGCGCACATGCGAGCAGAACATCCATTGCCCCTTGCTCACCGTCCCCAGCGGCGTCTCTATGTCTTCCAGCAGGTATTCTACGCCCCACCACTGCTTGGAGCCCTTGTTCACAAGGAAACAGTCGAAGTCGGGGTCGGAGTTGAGCGCAAGATCCGGGAAAGAATCGGGGTACAGACCCCATACACTATTGCGGGATATATCCGGCGCTTTTCTCGCACAGAACCTCAGTACCTGACCGTCCTCTGTAGTAAGACTGCCGAGGTACGCGCCCATACACGTCTTCTTGTCGGTCCATTCCAGACTGGTCGTGCCGTCGGCCCACACGTAATCGCCGTACTGCGGAGTCCGCGTATACAGGCGCACCGACAGGGTAGCCTCTGCCGTCGTTCCGTCGCTCAGAGTCGCCGTTACGGCCACATCGGCCGTCGGCGCCGCCTCCTCGCTGCCTTTGTTGTGTACGGTCACCACGCCGAGATTGTCTATTGAGGCAAGCTCGCCGCCGGCCATCGTCCATGCAAGAGCCGAAACATCGTTGAACACGGGCAGCAGGCGGTATGCCGTCTCGCCCAACTGTGGCTCCACGGGCCCTTCAATGACTATCGTTCGGCCGTTCAGCGGTATGCTCTTATACACGATACGCAGGGCGTTCGCCGCACTGTCAATATCTCCGAAACGTGCCGTCAGCCGCATTTTCGTCACTGCGTCAAGCGACTCCGTAGCGGCCAGCGTCAGAACGCCGGAAAGCGAAAGGTTCTTCACCTCCTGAAACTTCTCAAGCAACGCCAGCGTGATGTTGCTCCACTCCACGCCCTCAAGCGTCAGAGCCTGCAATGTCCCGGCGTTTATCGACGCCTCAACAAGCGGCCGCACGTCCAGGCCCACGCACCCCTTGACGCTGATGGTCTGCATCGTTGCGCTCCCGGCGATTTGCAGCCCGGAGTCAGTCAGCGGATGGTTCTCAAGCACCAGCGTCCGCACTGTGCCTGGCAGCCGCAAAAAACTTACGGGCGCCCCCGGCGCCAGCAGCGCGCCGCTTATCTGTGTGTCCCGGCAGTCGAGGCGCTCCAGGCGGCTCTGTCCCGTAAGGTCCAGCACGGCCGACGAGGCCGACGTGCGCACATGCGTCTGGCCGTTCAGATTCAGCACACGCAGTGCATAGCAGCCCGAGATGCCTAAGGTCCACGACTCCGACGCCGTCGCCGAACCGCTTACGCTCAGGTTCAGCTCCTGGAGCGCCGTGCAGCGGTTCAGAATAAGTCCGTTCTTCAGGTGCGATGCAGCCCCGCGCATGTCGAGCTTGCGGATTTTGGATGCGCCGTAGATGCGCAGCGGGTCGTTGATGGTGTACGCACCGTTTATCACTATCTCAACGGTCTCACCGGCGCGCACTAGCCCGGAAGTAAAAATGTCCGGCGAGTTATTCGTGCCGTAGCCGAACACATAGTCCTCCGCCGCCGTGATTATGATGCGCTCGGCCGTGTCCGTCAGCGTGCGCGCCAGGTACAGGTCGATGTTGTCGTCGTGCGCCGTGCTCACGCCGTACTTGGCATCGAGCAGCGCGAAGCGGTTCTTGATAAAATACGTACGGTGAGGCGTATTCGAGCCTTGCAGTGCGTATATGTACGGCCATTTCTGTATGGCACCCGTCTTGTTGGGCGTACCCACCGTGGTAGGCAGTATGTATTTCAGTTCGCCCGATTTGTTGAAGAGACGAGTCGGCCAGTGGCCGCATTGCTCGTCGTTGAACACGGCCAGCACGCGTTCGGTTGTCATCTTCTCGCGCATACGCTGAGCCATCGCGCGGAACTCCGCGGGGAAATTAGCCATAAGAAGATTCCACAGAAGCGAGTCATGGCCCTCCATAGCCCACTTGTTC
>JAGBIJ010000002.1 GCA_017935045.1 Muribaculaceae bacterium | reverse complement strand
TACCTTGCTGAAAATTTCGATATTCATAACTCTAAGTTACGAATTTTCAGCCATATTCGCAACAGAATTCAGCTTATTTCACAAAATCATGCAGTTTATTCACTTAATTTTGACTAAATCTCATGCGCCAGCCCTGAGTTTCATATAATGCTATGTGGTTGAGTTTCATATTTTCACAAAATTACGTTTTTTTACCTAATCTTCAAAACAAGGCCATAAAGCCACGAATGTACGTGATCCATGAAAGCTGACAGCTATCCGCGGGTACGGGTATAGTATATCGTGTCAACATAAGCATAGTCGTCATAAACTGTAATCCAATACTACTGTAGTAGGCTTAATACTATGTGTAGTAATTCTGAAATACCTATAATAACTGATATTGGACTTTGATCCTCTGCCCATTGATTCTACAAATATAAAATTTTTCAGGAAAAATTTGATTTATAAAATAAACTGTATTAACTTTGCAGCGTCAGACAGGCGGTGCGCGCGACCGCCATATTTATTAATCTTGTGGTTTATGATATAAACCACTTTAAAACAAAAGGAATTATGAATAATAAAACTCTTACCGAAAAGGAGAGTCTGGAGATCATCACGACTATGATCGAGAGGACCAAGGAACGCTATATGCTGGGTGACGGCAACATACTGCTGTTGTGGGGATACCTCTCCGTAGGCATCGCCGCCCTCGTGTGGACGCTATTAGCGCTGACTCACAATCCGGCGGTTAACTGGCTCTGGTTCCTGATATGGATCATAGGCGGCATTGCCACACCGATTATGGCGCGCCGGCAGTCACGCCGCAAAGGCATGAAGAGCGCTACCGACAAAATCATATCGCGTCTGTGGAGCGTGGTGGGATTCAGTGCCATAGCATGCACTTTCTGCTGCCTGGGATTTCTGCTGTTTGGCGGAGTGGACTCCTGGTCGATGATGTTCGCTTTCGCCCTCATCATAGTGCCTATGATTGAAATCGCGCAAGGCATCATACTCGACGAACGTTCATTTGTCTGGGGAGGTTCCGTAGGCCTGTTAGCGGGAATAATCACTCTGGCCTGCATAGCGGGCCATGTAGAGCTCGCCGCCCGCTGGATGATGCCCCTCTTCATCGCGGGCTTCGCCGCAATGATGATAATACCGGGACACGTGTTGAACTATAAAGCGCGTCGTCAGAGATGAAAGAATTGGACCCATTGCTTCATTCGCAGCTGAGGCTGGCCGTGATGTCGATACTGATGAATGTAGAGGAGGCAGACTTTGTATATCTTAAGGAGAAGACGGAGGCGACCGCCGGCAACCTGAGTGTGCAGCTCGACAAATTGTCGAAAGCCGGGTATATATCAGTGGAAAAGACGTTTGCTGGCAGAAAGCCGCGTACGGTCTGCCGGGTGGCAGACAGCGGCAGGGCAGCGTTCAGGCAGTATGTGGAGTCTCTCCGCGGCTATCTGGGGCTGTGACGCGGCGTATGATACTCAGGATGTGAGGTCTGCCTCAAGGTCATTGAGGATGAAGGCTATGTCGGGGTGCTCCTCAAGTATCTTGTGGAGCGCCTCGGTCTGCGTCAGGACACGCGGACGCGCGCCGGAGACGTCGACCTCCGCTTTCAGACGCAATGCGGGAGTGCCGGTGGCAGCGCGCAGGTACTCGTGGAGCAGGGCGCTGTCTTCGATGGTCTGCTGCTGCGCCGGGTTGTCGACACTGACAGTAAAGACGCCCGGCTCGCCGGAGGGTTTGGGAACCGAGGTGCGCATCGTGGCTACCAGGATTCTCTCGGAGGTGTGCTCATGTATGAAAGCGTCCCAGGCGCGTAGCAGTGCATCATAATTCACGCTTTGGCCCGGAGCCGTATAGGAGCCGGACACGGCATGGCGCTCGGCAGGCTGTGGCGCGGGAGCGGCAGGAGCCGGTTGCCGGTCGGCAGGCTGATTGATGCGGAAAGTAGATGGGCGGTTAGGCCGCGTGGGGCGCTCCGGTGCCGGAGCCGGAGCTGCGGATACGGCAGTGGCTGCCGGAGCCATGCGGACCGCGGCGGGAGCCGGGGAGGAGACAGGTGTGTTGTGTGGTGCCTGGGCCTGGGCGGCAGCCGCTATGGGCTGCAGGTCCGGGCGCGACGGTTGGCCCTGGGAGACCGTCGCGCCGTCAGGGTTTATGAGCTGGCAGAGTCGTATGAGAGTCAGTTCGACGAGAAACTGCTTACTCGTCGCAGTGCGGTAATGTATGTCGCAATCGTTGATCAGATTCATGGCTGCGTAAGCCCACTGCGGCTTGATGAGCGCAGCCTGGGTCTTGTATCGGTCGGCCACATCGTGGCTGACCTCAAGCAGAGGCAGCGTGCGCGGATCTGCTGCCACGAGCAGGTCGCGGATATGGGCGCCAAGCGAATTGACAAACGAAAGCGAATCGAAACCTGCGTCGCGTATCTCTTTATAGATGAGTAGCGCAGTAGTGACGTCCCCTTTCAGAAAAGCGTCGGTCAGACGGAAGTGGTACTCATAATCCAGCACGTTGAGGCTTGCGATGGCTGAAGCGTAGGATATATGTCCCTGGCTGGAAGCTGCCACCTGGTCGAATATGGATAGCGCGTCGCGCATGGCACCGTCGGCCTTGCGGGCTATCACACCCAGCGCAGCCGGGTCGGCCTCTATCTGCTCGCTGGACGCCACGTATGCCAGATGCTCTGCGATATCGGCGACCGTGATGCGGTGGAAGTCATAAATCTGGCAGCGCGACAGAATGGTCGGGATGACCTTGTGCTTCTCGGTAGTGGCCAGAATGAAGATGACGTAGCGCGGCGGCTCCTCCAGCGTCTTCAGAAAAGCGTTGAAAGCCGAGGTGGACAGCATGTGTACCTCGTCTATGATGAAGACGCGGTAGCGGCCCAGTTGCGGGGGAATACGTACCTGGTCATTGAGATTGCGGATATAGTCCACCGAATTGTTGGAAGCGGCGTCAAGCTCCACGATATTGACACTGCGGCCCTCGTTGAAAGCACGGCAACTCTCACACTCGTTGCACGCCTCGCCCTCGGCCGTAGGATGCAGGCAGTTGATTGTCTTGGCGAAGATACGCGCACACGACGTCTTGCCCACACCCCTGGGGCCGCAGAACATATAAGCCTGCGCCAGTCGTCCCGAATCGATGGCATTCTTCAGCGTAGCCGTAAGCGCCGCCTGCCCCACCACGCTGCGGAACGTAGACGGGCGGTACTTGCGGGCCGATACTATATAAGGGGAGTTCATACTGGTCATATTTATCAGGCGAAGTTACGAAAAAAATCCGATTCATACAACAATCGGCGCACCCTCCGTGTTAATAACTTTGAAATACTAATCAAGAACCGCATAAACCGTTTATCACAAAAGATACAGACTATGGAAAAAAGCAAATTATACACCCGCACCGGCGACACCGGCACTACCTCGCTCGTAGGCGGACAGCGGGCCCAAAAAGATGACGTACGTCTTGAAGCATACGGCACAGTAGATGAATTTTCAGCCCATCTCGGCCTTCTGTTGGCTAACGATACAAATGAGATAGCCATACAGTCCATACTCCGCAACATACTCAACCGCCTTTTCAATGTAGGCGCATATCTGGCTACAGCTCCGGAGCCCGGCACAGAACCACAGCCTCAGGGACTGACCGACGATGATGTGAAAGAGATAGAGCAGGCCATCGACGCGCTTGACGCCCAGACACCGAAAGTCAACAGCTTCGTGCTGCCCGCCGGCACCGAAGCCGCCTCGCAGGCCCATATAGCCCGTACCGTGTGCCGTCGTGCCGAGCGACGCATAGTGGCCCTGAGCCGCACCAGCTACGTAGCGCCCATCGTGCTTACCTACTTCAACCGACTCTCAGACTTCCTCTTTATCCTGGCGCGTTTCTACAATTTCCAGGCCGGCATCGCAGAGACCCTGTGGAGTAAGGAATGAAAAAAACAGTGTCCGAGACTTGCATATATGCGAGCAAATTGCTAACTTCGCGCACATTTTTAAAAAAACAGATAAATACCACATAAGTCATGTACTGGACACTCGAATTAGCATCCAAACTTGAAGACGCACCCTGGCCCGCAACACGGGAAGAACTGATAGACTACGCGATGCGCTCCGGCGCTCCGATGGAAGTAATAGAAAACCTTCAGGAGATTGAAGACGAAGGCGAGACCTACGAAAGCATAGAAGACATTTGGCCCGACTATCCCTCCAAAGACGACTTCTTCTTCAACGAGGACGAGTATTAAGACTCAAATTTACACGCAACATACTGATTACCAGCCATATAAGCAATTAGAATTTGTTTGTATGGCTGGTGTTTTATGGTCTAAAATAGCCGAATTTGTTTGTGTAAAATACAACATTTGCCCCGATTTTTCCGTTTTGTTTGTATATAATTCACTACCTTTGCAGACATGTGGGAATATCGTAAAAATACAAACAAATAACGGCCTATGGGAAGGACAAAGAGATTATACCCATTAGGGAAATACCGTCTCAGGACACCAAAAAATCCGGATAAGAACAAGGCTTATCCGGTGGACATAGAATATACTTGGAACCGTAAGGTGATCCGACGCACTACCAATATCTTCGTGAAGATTGCAGACTGGAACCAGAATCTTCACGCCGGGCGCGGTGGTGTTCGCCCATCCTACGGCTCGGAGTCCAAGCGCATCAACAGTGTATTACTTGCCAGAGTAGAAAGGACAGATTCTTTACTTGCCGAATTTGCCCAAAACAATCCGCATCAAATAACGGAAGAAGTCATAGATGGCTTCCTTCTTGAAAAGCCTGTTGCCGTAAGGAAAGATAACGGTAAGGACTTTGTTGAGTTCGTTACTGACAGGCTGGATTCCGAATATTCCCGAAACCGTATCGGCCGTAGTCGCTATGAAAACGGGAAAAGCGGCATGAATATGTTTAAGGAGTTCCTGCGTTCAAAAGAACGTGGAACATATAAATCCGATGGAATCTATCTTGGAGAGATTTCTATTGAGCTGCTTGAAGAATATATAGAATGGCGTCGTGAAATAAAACAGAATAGCGACCACACCATCAACCATGCTCTGACCCCTATTCTCAAAGCCTGTGCTTATGCCGCAGAACTACATATAATAGATGCGGCATTAAATGCGAGAATACAAGACATGCGTATTGCAGTCAAGCCTAATCTATCCGGTGATGAGTCTTCTTATGATGGCAAGAGCCTTTCGCAAGAAGAATTGGCAAAGTTGATAGAATACTACCATCATTGTAAGGAACCCCGTCGTAAGGAATATATCGAAATGTTTCTTTTCGCCTTTCACGCTTGCGGTCTTCGAGTCGTAGATATTATGACGCTTCAATGGACTAATGTCGATTTGAAGAAAAAAGAATTAAGAAAGGTCATGATTAAGACAGGGAAACGCCATATAATTCCGTTGTCTGACCCGGCTATTGAATTACTTGAAGCATGGAAAGAGAAAAACGGGGATTCCAAATTTGTATTCAACCTTGTAAAAGAGAATCTGGATATAGATGATGATGAGGCATTATATAAAGTCAGAAATACGGCGACAAGAAGTATTAACCAGTCCTTGACTGTTGTGGGAGAGGAACTGGAGCTTAGTTTCCCGCTGACTATGCACGTTGCGAGACATACATTCGCCGTTTATGCCTTGAATGAAGG
>JAGBIJ010000008.1 GCA_017935045.1 Muribaculaceae bacterium | reverse complement strand
TTCAACGTGATGAGGGCATTGAGACTGCCATACTCACAGGCGCAGGAAATGTATCGTCGCATGGTATTCAATGTTGTAATCCGCAATCAGGATGATCATACCAAGAATATATCATTCCTTATGGACAGACAAGGCAAATGGGCTCTTTCGCCGGCATACGACATGGGATTTGCCTATAATCCAAAGGGTGGATGGACAGCACAGCACCAGATGTCGATCAACGGAAAGTTTGACGGCATTTCCCGTCAGGACCTTATAGAATTTGCCAAGCGCAACAATATAAAAGATGCTGCTGAAATAATCGACCGCATTACCGAAGTGTCATCGCGCTGGCCTCTCTTGGCAAGGGAATGTGAAGTTCCCCAGCCCATGATAGATGCCATTATGCCGAATCTAAAACTCTTCATATAATACATTCGTCTTCGCAAAGACTTCAATAACCATGAAAATATATCCCGACAGAGACAAGGCATTTCCCAACCCGGCAATTCCGAGCCTTTGCTACATAAAGAATGTGGTAAAGGATCCGAGAATCATTATAGGCGATTATACATATTCATTTACTCAATTTGGCACCAAAAGATGTACCTTGTGGCACATATATCCATTTGGACGAATACAATTCATTGGAAGATGGCACATTAGATTTAATAGTTGAAAAAATATGAACCCGAAGATAGAACGATTTTGGATTGCGTGGGGAATATTGCTCGTTATTATGGTCGGATGTTGTTTGTCCGAGGGCTGGAGTGAAGATGCAGCTTTGCTCAGCGGAGCTTATGCGTTGTCGCTGTTATCGACTTGGCTGTGCCATAGGATAATGCCGAGAGTTGCCTACGTCAATTTGATTGTGATGATTGTCTATAATGCGATATTATCTTACGATCTTGTCTTTAACAGCCGATACGGAGCTGGAATAACATGGTGGTTTTACGCGCTGCTCCTAAACACCGTCCATTTTATTGTATTGATAGTATTCGTAATTATAAATGTAATAAAGCGCAAGAAGATAGGAAATGCCCGATAAATTATTTCGGATGAAGGAGAGTGGTAATAGGATTACAGACTGATTCCTCCTCGTCCTCTCTCAATCTTCCAGTCATACCGACCTTCCGCAACATCGCCAACCTTACCATTTTATTGAGAAAAGCACGTGAATCTCACCGATTATTTGTAATTTTGCAGTGCCTTAGAAGGAGTCGCCGAGAATTCTTGCAGCCCTCAAACAGGTTCGGATTCAGTTATGAATTGGATAATTCTAATTGTAGCCGGCTTCTGCGAGGTCGGCTTTACTTACTGCCTCGGAAGGGCAAAATCCGTTGAAGGTCTCGAATGGTGGGGTTGGATTTGCGGATTCCTTGTGTTTACAATTATAAGTATGGGATTGTTGGCAAAAGCCACACAAAGCCTACCGATAGGGACTGCTTATGCCGTATGGACTGGTATTGGAGCAGTCGGAACAGTTTTGGTTGGCATCCTCTTTTTTCACGAACCCGCAACCTTTTGGCGTTTGTTTTTTATCTTTACGCTGATATCGTCAATTATAGGACTTAAAATTGTATCATAAGCCATGGAATTTCGTAAAATGCGGCGTTTTCGCCAACAACTCACACAATCAGAATGTGATGCCATATTGTCAATCGGGACATCCGGCACACTCGCCTTACTCGGAGATAACGGTTATCCTTATGCCGTTCCGATAAGTTATGTTTATGCAGACGACAAGCTATATTTTCATAGTGCTAAAACAGGTCATAAGGTAGATGCCATAAGACAATATAACAAAGCGTCATTCTGTGTCATTGCCGCCGATGATATTCATCCCTCTGAGTTTACCACCTATTTCCGAAGCGTCATAGCTTTTGGTAAGATTCAAATTATCGAATCAGAGGAAGAGAGAATGTATGCCGCCTCTTTGTTAGGGGCGCGATACAATCTCGGCGATGATGCCGGACTGCAGAGAGAGTTAGAAAAAGGTCTGTCTCACATGCTTGTTCTCCGGCTTGACATAGAACACATGACTGGTAAAGAAGCCATTGAACTTGTGAGAAAAAAGTGACTTATCTGTTTTCAATGGGCAGAATGAGTTTCAAGGAATTATCTTTTACCGCTAAATAACAGGTTATTTTCCATGTTATTGACTCATTTGTATGGGACTTGAATTGTCCGGCAATTTGTATGTATATAAAATAAAATCCGCCGTAAGTTATTGACTTACAGCGGAATTAGCTTTGTTATTGGCGGAGAGAGAGGGATTCGAACCCCCGGAGGTGTGACCCTCAACGGTTTTCAAGACCGCCGCAATCGACCACTCTGCCATCTCTCCTTGATTTCGGGCTTTGCGAGTGCAAAGTTAGCTCTTTTTTTTAGATTGACAAAATTATGGAGCTCTTTTTTTGCCTTGTACGGAGTAGATACTCTTAGATACTCTTTTTATCGGCATGTGTAAAAATTGTCGGTAATGTATTCAGAGGTGGAGGCGAAAGCCGCCGAGGGCGGTAAAGCCGGGCATTTCGTAACCTCGGTTGATGACATAGCGGGTGCATGTCATGTTTTCCATGCGGGTAAACAGCGTCAGGTGCTTGTGTACGCGACAGGAGAGCTTCATGTTGAGCAGCACGTAGTTCTGCCGGTCGATGTCATCGGCTACGTAGAGGCCTCCGGTGCCTTTGAGGTCGGCGCTTATCTCTATACGGTCAATCGGTTGCCAGATTACCCCCAGATAGTATTGGTTGCGCGGGGCTCCGGTAAGGTCTGAGAGTGATGTGTGCATGTAGCTATAGGAGGCGCTGAGGCTGAGGTTGTCCAAAGGGCGGCTGCGGGCTGTCAGTTCTACGCCTTTGTTGATGAAGCTGCCGGTGTTGCGGTTCTGCATGTCTACTACCTGTATCATGTTTGAGCCGCGTGAGTAGTAGAGGGTAATGTCTGCGGCCAGCCAGCGCGAGAAATCTTTTCCGACTGAAATCTCGTAGTTCCACATTTTTTCCGGCTGCAAGTCGGGATTGGCCATACGGTAGAGGTATAGTTCTCTGAATGAAGGGTTGCGGTAGCCCATAGCCACGTTGCCTTTAAGCGTGAGGCCGCAGCCGGGGTTGACGGCGAATCCGGCTTGTGGCACCCATTGGGTGTCGAACATGTCGCTGTTGGCCATGCGCAGCCCGGCGTTGAGGTTGAGCAGCTCGCCGGCCAGCGACTGCGAGAATGTGATGTAAGGGGAGTATTCGCTTATGGTCTTGCGCGGCAGTGTGCTGAGCGAGCCAGGCTTGTGTTGCGAGCCGCCGGAGACGGGTATCTCGCCTGAATAGCGGTCGAAGTCAAATCCGAGCGTGGCCGAGGCGCCTCGCCAGAGAGCGATGTTCTGGTAGATGAGCACGCCTAAGCGGTCGTCGGTGCTGTGGAAGTGGCGCGGGTCGTCGACGTAATGGTTGCCGTAGCTGTAATAGACACGTGCTGCTCCGGAGGTGCGTCCGTAGGTATTGGCTGCTGTCAGCGAGGCTTCGCCGCGTGTCACGTTCTGGGTATAGATGTCGGTGGATTCGGGATTGGAGAGAGTAGGGTAAATGGGGTCGTTGGCGCGCAGGTTCATCAGAGTGAAGTCGGCGTATGCGTTCCAGCTCGGAGAGAATTGCCAGCCCGCTTTCAGATAGCCGTCGGCCTGCTTGAAGTCGAAGTTGTCTACGGTGCCGTCTGAGCGGTTGTAGGAAGCGGAGGCGAGGGCAGAGAAGCGTCCGTAGCGGGCTGTGGCTGTAAGCGACGAGAGCCAGGTATTGTATGATCCGAACTGCGACGTGAGGGTCAGGCGCGTGCCGTCGTCGGCGGCTTTGCGTGTGATTACGTTGATGGCGCCGGCCATGGCGTTGGAGCCGTAAAGTACGGAGCCTGGTCCGCGCAGCACTTCCACGCGGTCTACATATTCCTTGTCGTAAAAATCGGCGATGTGGTGGGAGTAAATGCCGGCGAACTGGGGCTGTCCGTCGACCATCATAAGCACGCCGCTGGCCCGGTCGCCTCCGACGCCTCTCATCTTGATATGTCCGGAACCGCCGCTGCTGCTTACGCCGAAGCCGTAGACAGAGCGCTGTGTGACAAACAGGCTCGGCACCATGCCGGAGAGGACTGAAAGCACCTGAGTGGATCCTGCCGCTTCAAGTTTGCGGTCATCGATGACGGAGACGGTATATGGAAGCAGATTGAGCGGTACGGAACGGTCCGTGCCGGTCACTACGGCTTCGCCGAGCGTGCGCACAGTATCCACGCTTTCCGCCGCAGTCGCGGGTGTGGCGGAAAGCGTGGCTGCCATAAGGATTATAGTAGAAAATGTCTGGTTAAAGTATCTCATAGTATGCAGTGTAAAGCTCTGTTTACGGATGCAAAGTTAGTAATTGGATTCCGATTTTCAGTTATACATACTACGGGAGAAAATACCATTATTACTGACGGGCGTGGCGTGTATCGCAGGAGCCGGGTCAGAACTCGATGGTAAGGCGGGCGTTGATCTGCCGGCGGGTAAGATAGTTGGGCACGGCGTACTGGATGTTGTTGACATCGGTAACCCAGTAGTAGGAGCTTACGTTGGAGATGTCGAAGAGGTTGAATACATCTACTCCCACCGTGATGTTGCGGAAGTGGCGCCAGAAGCTGTCCGGGTTGCGCTCTTCTCCCGGCGCGCCTATAATCTGATAGCTGAGACCGATGTCCACGCGCTTGTAGGCCGGAGCGCGGAACCACGATACCTCGCGCTTCACGCGCGGAGCCACCATGGTCAGTCCGTCGGAGAAGATGCCGCGAAGCGAGAACTTGAGCTTCGGAAACTTCGGGAAGTAGTCAGTGAAAAAGAGCGAGAAGGCATATCGCTGGTCGCTGGGCAGCGGTACCT
Source organism: Muribaculaceae bacterium (assembly GCA_017935045.1). Taxonomy (GTDB): domain Bacteria; phylum Bacteroidota; class Bacteroidia; order Bacteroidales; family Muribaculaceae; genus Lepagella. The sequence goes on along the minus strand of JAGBIJ010000008.1, from coordinate 5,507 downwards.
TGACTCCGTTCAGGTTCTGCTGAGTCTTCATCAGCGAGAAGGAAATCCACGAATCGGAGCCGGCTACGAACTGTCCGAACAGTTTGAAGTCGAGTCCCATGATGTAGCCTTTGGAGTCATTGACGCCGGAGTATTGCACCTTGAGGTTGTCGTACTCGTAGGATATCAGGTTGGCCAGATTCTTGTAGTAGGCTTCGGTGGAAATCTTGAAGGGGCGGTCGAGCGCCCGGAAATTGAAGTCGGCGCCGAGCATGAACTGTATGCTGCGTGGAGACTTTATGTCACGGTTCAGGTGTATGGAGGTGTTGCCAAGCTCGTCGGTGATGGCCTCGCGGTACTCCTTGTAGAAAGGACTTTGGTAATACATGCCTACGGCGGTGCGGAAGGTCCAGCGGTTGCACGAGGCGGGGGAGAAAGCCAGGTTCACGCGCGGGGATACCAGAAACTCCTTGTTGAAGTTCCAGTACGAAAGACGCACTCCGCCGTTGAGCGAGAAGTAGCCGGCCGAGGTGTCGAAAAACACCGCGTCCTCCAGGTAGAAGGCTGCGCGGGTGGAGTTCAGGTCCTGATGCGATGCCAGATTGTAGATGAGATGTACGCCGTCGGGCTGCGTCGGCAGCGAGTAGCCCGCGGAGTCACGCCATTCCCATTCACGTGTGCGGTCGTAGAATTTCTCGGATTGTATGAGCAGACCGTACGACAGATTGTTGTTCTTTATGACAGTGCGTCCGCGCAGTATGGCCTGGACTACCGAAGCCTTCAGGCGGTTGCGCGAATGTTCCATATATTTGCCTACGCCAAGCTCGCCTCCTATGCCTGCGCCCCCTCCTTCGTTGGTGCCGGCCTGGTCAAGCCAGTATTCGCCCGAAATGTCGTAGCTCACAAACTCGTTGGTCAGAAAGCCCGACAGCCCTAAGGAGAAATCCGTAGCCGCGTTGAGGCGGTAATTCAGATCCAGAGCGCCGAGATATGTCTCAAACTTGTCTTTCTCCTGACCGTCGAAATACACTTTGAATTTCTTCACATTATCCGACGTGCCGAATGAGGTCTCGCGGTCGGCGGGCGTGAAGTTGTAGTTGTTGAGCGAGATGTTGCCGAGGAAAGAAATCTTTATCTTGCTGCTCGGCTGGTATATAAGATTGGTCTGATAATCAAGATACGAAGGGTCGTATTCTCCCTTCGTCTCCAGCGACGACAGCAGCGAATTGTTCTTTTTGTAGCGGAAGCCGTGGAGCTGCGAGAACTTCGACGAGCTGGTGCCGAGGTATGCGCTGACACCCATCAGCGAACCCGAAATGCCGGCCTCGAAAGCCTCCGGCTGACGGTACGTTATGTCCAGTACGCTCGACATTTTGTCGGCATAGCGGGCCGGGAAGCCGCCGGTGGAGAACTTGATGGAGCCGACCATATCGGGATTGATGATGCTCAGGCCCTCCTGCTGTCCTGAGCGGACGAGCTGCGGGCGGTAGATTTCCGTGCCGTTGATGTACACCGAGTTTTCGTCAAATGAGCCGCCGCGCACCGAATACTGCGAACTCATTTCGTTGCTGGAATTGGCGCCGGCCATGGTGGTGATCAGAGCCTCCACGCTGCCGCCCGACACGTCTGGCGAGAGCTTCAGGTCATCCTTGTCGATCTGCTGCATGCCGCCGATATTCGTACGGTAGCCCGTTACCTCGACCTGGTCAAGCGTGATGTCGTCAGGCTGCAGGGTCACGTTGAGGGTCACAGCCCCTTTGGGAGAGACAAGCTGGCGGCGCAGCTCTCTGAATCCTACGCAGTTAAACTGTATGGGTATGGTGTCGGCCTGCGCTACGGTAAGTTTGTAAGTGCCGTCCAGCTCGGTAAATGTGCCGATGGCTGTGCCTGAGACCTTGACCGTGGCGAACTCCACAGGTTTGCCCTCCTTGTCGCTGACCTTTCCGCTTATGACGACGTTGTCCGCGTATACGCCCGTTGCCGTCAGTGCGCCGAGCATACATATCAATAATATTTTCAGATAGATTCTCACATTCACATAACGCTGAACTCTCCGATTTATTTTAAAGCAATTCAGCTTATGGCAGCGCCCGGTCATCCAACCCCGTTGTCCAACCCTGCCATTGTCCAATCCCGCCGGATTCCGCCCACTTTCTTACGTTGTAGCCCATGCAGTAGCTCGCAGAGCTACAGTTTTGTTACCCCATGATGACGCGAAGCGGCTTCATGGGGTTATCCGGCCCTGTGCGATACAGCTACATCGAAGATGTTGCGCCCGTATATACGGCGCAAACCCATGTCGTAAACGCTTGTGACAGATGGCGCAACCTCTCCGAGGTAGCTGCCCGTCGGCCTGGCGGACCCCATGAAGTCGCTGCGCTCCATCATGGGGCTAACGAAATTCATCGTCTTCGACGATGGCCTATTGCAACAGCTTTGTGTAAAGTTGTTCTCCAACCGCCGCTCCATCATTACGTTCCGCCGGATTCTGCTGCTACACCCGATAAATACACTACTGAATCTGATAACCACCTGATTATAGCGCACTTCACTGTTCTCGCGGCATGCCGCGACACTACATCTGCCCACTTCCTTACGTTATAGTCCATGCAGTAGCTCGCAGAGCTACAGTTTTGTTAGCCCCATGATGACGCGAAGCGGCTTCATGGGGTTATCCGGCCCTGTGCGATACAGCTACATCGAAGATGTTGCGCCCGCATACACGGCGCAAACTCATGTCGTAAACGCTTGTGACAGATGGCGCAACCTCTCCGAGGTAGCTGGGCACCGGCTTGGGCGGACCCCATGAAGTCGCTGCGCTCCATCATGGGGCTAACGAAATTCACCGTCTTCGACGATGGCCTATTGCAACAGCCTTGTGGAAAGTTGTTCTCCAACCGCCCCATGATAACGCGAAGCGGCTTCATGGGGTTAGGTTGCGCCCACACGAGTAAGGCCCGCTCCTGTCAGCAGCCGGTCAAGCTCGTTTTCATAGCTGAGAACGCCATGATGCAATTCCTGTTGCTGGATATATCGGATTACCGCCGGTTTGTCACGATGGCTGATTGTCGCGGTGAAATACTCTTTGCCCCATCCCTCGAACAGTGGAAACCGACCGTCCTTTTTCATCCACAGGCTGCTCGACCTTTTGAGCCGCGCAGTCAGATCGGCAAGCCTCACTGTAGCAGGCAGGTCTACAAGAATATGCAGATGATTTCCTACCCCGTTGATTGCCAACAGTCTTACACCTTCGCTCTCGATTATCCCGGCCATATATCTGAACAGCACGGGCCGCTGATCGGGCAGAAGCATCTTTTTTCTGTTCCACGTACTGAATACGATATGATATAAAGCGTTTACGTAGCTCATTTTATTGTATTTTGTGTGTGCGCAATCTCTTCGAGGTAGCTGACCGTCGGCTTGGGCGGACCCCATGAAGTCGCAGCGCTCCATCATGGGGTTTACGAAATTCATCATCTTCGACGATGCGCGTAATTACAGCAGGGCGGCTCTGTCGCTGGACATATTGATTTAGAAGCGTTTCAGCTGTGTGTAGAGCTGGTGGACCGGCAGGCCCATGACATTGTAGAAACTGCCCTCTATGCGCTCTACGGCGGCTGCGCCTATCCATTCCTGTATGCCGTAGGCGCCGGCCTTGTCCATAGGAGAGTAGTTCTCGACATAGTAGTCTATCTCGCTGTCGGAAAGCGGGGCGAACACTACCTTGGTGCGGACGTCGAAGCTCTCTTGCCGGTCGGCTGTCGTGATGCTTACGCCCGTGACTACGGTGTGAGTCCTGCCTGCCATGAAACGCAGCATGTCGGCTGCCTCGGCCTTGGAGCGCGGTTTGCCTATTACCTTGCCGCCGCACACTACCACGGTGTCGGCCGTAATCAGCATGTTGCCGTCTGTCAGCAGCCCGGCGTCGGCATAGCCCCGCGCCTTCAGCGCTGACAGGAATAGCGGCACACGTTCGGCCTCCATTCCGGCGGGCCACGTCTCGTCTACCTCTATATCCGGCGCGATGTCGAAATCTACATCGAGCATACGCAGCAGCTCTCTGCGACGGGGAGACTTGCTGCAGAGCAGTATCCTGTATTTTTTAAGATTGTCAAGCATAAGCAGTCTGTCTGTAATGTTTACCATCCGAACGCCTCATGGTCGTTCATCCATATCCCCTGCGCTTTCATTACTTGTTCCAGTATGTCGCGTCCAACGCCGTAGCCGCCGGTAAAGCGAGAGACGTATTGCGCTGTCATCCGTACTTCGGCAGCAGCGTCGTAAGGGCAGCAGGGGAGTCCGGCGTGCCGCATGGCGGGCAGGTCGGGTATGTCGTCGCCGACGTATATGGTCTGTTGCGGTGTAAGGCCGTATTTGGCCATCCACTCCTGAAGCACGGGTAACTTGCGTGATGCTCCAAGATATATGTCGGTCATGCCGAGGCCTTCGAAGCGGACTTTTACCGCTTTGGTGTTGCCGCCTGTGATTATAGCCAGGTGTAGGCCGCGTTTTACGGCGAGCTGTATGGCGTAGCCGTCCTTGATGTTTACCATGCGCATCGGCTCGCCCTCTACGGACAGAGGGATGGTGGAAGGGGAGAGTACGCCGTCTACGTCGAAAGCTATTCCGCGTATCTGTGTCAGGTCATAATTTATTGCGCTCATGCAGTATGGATTCGGCTAAGAGTTTGTAAATATCGTGGCAAGGGGTGTCAGCAAGCATGGCGAGATGGCTCTGTATGATGCCGGTGTCTCCGCGCGAGGCGGGGCCTGTCTGAGCCTGCGCCGGGGGCAGATGGCGTATCTTCTCTACCGTGGCTTCTATCAGCGGGCGCAGAATCTCGATGCTCAGCCCGTCGGCGGCAAGCAGTCTGTCGGCTATGGTCCACAGATGATTGACATAGTTGCAGGCAAACACCGAGGCAAGGTGCAGCCGCTTGCGGGCTTCGGAGTCGGCCGCGCGTATATGCGTCGTGAAGCAGTTTGCCGCTTCGGTCAGCGTCCTGACAGCAGTGGTGTCGGAGCCTTCGATAAATACCGGTATGCGGGTGTAGTCCAGGTCGCTCCATTTTGTGAATGTCTGCAGCGGATAAAAGACGCCGTACCGCTCCGCGCAATCAGCCAGCGCCTCCATAGGTACGCTGCCCGAAGTGTGGGCCACAACGCCGTCAAGGCGCGGCAGCCGTCGGGCTACTTCGGCTATTGCGCTGTCGCTTACCGCTATGATGTACAGGTCCGAGTCTTCAGGCAGGTCTTCAAGTGTGCGCGAACTGACGCTTATTACCTCGTCGGCTTTGTCTGACAAGGCCACACACAGGTGCGTGGCTACATTGCCTCCTCCTATTATAGTTATTTTCATCCGGATGTGTTTGTTGTGGCAAAGTTACTAATTTTTTCTGATTTGGGCAAACTCGGTGATTTTCAGAGGAGTTTCGAGAGGCGTGGGTACTAATCGTGTACTTTTGTGGAAGTTGACGGAAAGCCGAGTAAATTGAATTTCAGATTTTTGGCTTGCTTTAAGAATTTTTA
>JAGBIJ010000007.1 GCA_017935045.1 Muribaculaceae bacterium | reverse complement strand
TTGTGGACATTTAATTTCTTATTTGTTATAAAGTTACAAAAACTTTTTGACATGACAAAGACCCGGCTTGTGAAAGTCGGGGCTTTGTTTTATGTTTTACAGCATGTTATGAAAAGAGGCTGCGCCTATTTTGACACAGCCACGTATAAGTTGCTGATACCGCGAAAATGATTAAGCAAGGCAGTTTCAATAATACAGATAGCCTGTAATACACTAATTAGCAAGCTTGAAACTCATTGGAAGGTTAAAATAACTGCGGACTGGGACTCCATTTTTAACTGCTGGCTTAAACCGTTGCATCTTTTTAGCGACTCTCAAGGCTTCTTTGTCAAGGAGAGGATGGATGCTTTTATTTACAGTAATATCACTTATACACCCATCTTGCTCAATGAGCAATCGTAATACGACCCTGCCTTGTATGTTATTTTTGTATGCCTCTTCGGGGTACTTCATATTAGATGATATAAATCGGGATAAAGCCGTTGTACCTCCTGGATATTCAGCTCCCTGGTCAACTTTATTCTTCGTATAGACTGCTGAATTATCTGCTTGTGGAACCTTAGATGTAGATCTTGGTTTTATTGTCTCAATCACAGCTATGACAAATCTCCAAATATTTGACCAAGCTCCATGTTGGTATAGATTCATCGGTTTCCACCCATTATTGTAATCTCGACTATTTGGGTAAGAGTAATCATCGAAACTTGTTCTATTATTGTTAGTGTCAAACCATTCATCTCCGATACAACGATAATTTTTAAGGTTGTGATGAATCTCAAAAGTATTGATATTAGTTACGTTATCACCTCCCTGATAGCTGGGAGCATTTCTGTTACTAGGGAAATACCTCTTTACTTTCACTACATAATTACCATCGGAGTTAACTGTGTAATGTTCATTTACCGATTGTATCTCATAGCCATTATTGAGTTTGTTCACTACGTGCCATTGAGCAAAAACATTCGGTATGTGAAATACCGCTATAATCAATAAGATACTACTAAAAATAAATTTTATTCGTTTCATCATCAAATCATATTTTGAATTATACGACTAAAATATAAACTTGAATATCACTCAGTCTGGTTAATTGTTGCTTAATATCTTTACAAATGGGCCAATATATGAGTATTTACCAGGTGATACTATAAATCCATCATCAATATTGTACGCACAAAATCTATCTTCAGGAACATAATCAATCACGCGATTATCAGAGGGGTCTATTTTTTCAGGTTTTTTAGAGAATACAATAATTCCATTATCAAAAGATCTTACAGGCATATAATACCCTTTGAACTCGTTGAGATTGTTCACGATATTCCCTTTTTTGTCAATTATAACATAATTGTCATTCAACTCTTGTAAAGACAAGCCATTATGAAACTGTCCAATTTTATATTTCCCGTCATATCTTTCCATAATACTGTAAGTGGGTGCGTGTCCTTTATAGAATTTTCCAACAGTCCAAGTCTCCTTTCCATCAAAAGTAAATGGAATTACTACGTTGCCTTTTGTATCAATGTACCCAGCTTTCCCGTTTTTGTGGACGCATGCCAGACCGTCGGAAAAATCCTCAGCATAATCGTAAGAGCATGCAGGTAGTTTTACGCCTTTCAAATCAACAAACCCATATCTGACGTTATAAATCGTATCTTGTTTGGATGCGCTTCTCTTTTGGAATGTTCTTATTCGTGCCAAACCGCATGAGAATGGTTGCAAGTCTTCATTTTTGGGCGATGTAAACAATAGATTGCCTTTCAAATCATATATAGCATTTGAATATGTTGCTATTTCATTATCTGATTTAGATTTTTGGGAAGATGATGCCTTTACTATCTTTTTATTTTTGAAATACCTGACATCATCCGAGAGAAGATGTGTGTTAGGGCTCCATATTGCTCCATGGGGAAGTTCTAAATGGATTTTTTGGAAATGTCCAAGAGTATTCCATGTGATTAAATCTTGCGAGGGATCATCCTCAAATACTGCTCCAGATATGATCAGGTATATGCTACCGTCCAAAGGATTATAACTATCATTATATAATACATCCCCTCCTGGTATCGCTTGTGTAAGATCGCTTACGATACTACCGTCTTTGTCTATCAGATAATGCTGACTGCCCTTCTTTACACAAGCAAAGCCGTTATAGAAGTTTGTCGCGTCATCATACATCAAAGGAATTACCTCTTTCCCATGCTCATTTACAAATCCAAATTTATCATCACGACTTACCAATGCTCGTAAGTCTCCTTTGGCATTATCACAATTCGGGTTTTCCTCTGACAATTCTGATGCGCTAATGTTGACGCTACTTTCCTGTGATGTTGTTGAAAGGGATAATAATGGATTAGGTTTAAAACCTATGCTCCTTTTCTTTTCATATAACCATGGTTGAAATAATGGATTAGTCGCTCTGAAAGTATAATGGCTTGTGGCGTTTGCTTGTGTGTCTGATTGGTCTGAGTCTGTTTGGTCTTTGTCATTGGTACACATGGAACTCAGAGTGCCTTCGACAAGAGTGTAGCTTGGATTCACACTCTTTAGCTTTTCTTCTGAAACACATGTTGCAGGAAGAAAAATCTGTATTCCTATTTTCAAACCATCTCGCAATTCTGGATTGTATTTGTATAGAGTTTCCGTTTCGACAGAGAGCATTTTAGACAATTTTGTCATGGTGTATCCTTCAGGCACTACAAAAAAGAAAACATCGTCTGAGTTGTAAGCCTTGATTGGGTTAATTGAGACGAGCATGAACAGAAAGAAAACTGCTCCTTTAATATATTTATCCATGATTTTAGAGAGGTTTGTTTGTGTGATTAAAATGTTGTTATCTTGCTCGGAATATATCTCCATCGTAGTCGATTGTGCCGTTGGAGGCGTTGAGGTAGAGATATGCAGCACGTCCTCCGCCTATAGGATTTACTACGATTGTGGCTGACGATGACGAGAAATTGCTGATACGTGGTGCGCCCGAAACTGCATATCCGTCAATCTTACAACTGTTGTATGTAAACGACATACGGTGGCTGCCTGAATAGAATGTGCGGTCGGTAAGATATCTCATTACATCGCTGTCAGTTCTGAAACTTCTATTGAATGAAGATCCATCGCCATCTTTTGTGAGTCTCCTGCCCATGAATACCAAAGTCTTTCCATCTATTTGATAGCGTTTGTAAGTTCCTAAATAAAGATAACCGTCCTCAACGTGACATTCACCATCATATTTGGTTGTTTTTCCATCAACGAATGTGGCGTGATTACCTCTAATCGTTATAATATAGTTTGCCACTGCAATGCCGTTAGGTCCGTTGATATCGAGATGCCATACGCCTTGAATCCAGTCGGGTATATTCCCGTTATCCTGTTGTACTAGTTGTGATTGTTGGCTTGCTGATTGAGATTGAGTTGAATTTGCTTCTGAAACTGTACGGGATGCCTTTGAATTCTCCCCGTAATAACTGATGACGCGGTATTCTTTATACATCTCGTCATTGGTTTTTACCATTCTTTCAAGCCAGTTGCCTTTGTCATCTAATTTGTAGTTGGAATATAACACAGCTTCTACTTCTCCTCCGTCATATCCCTCACTCTCTCTGTGGGTAATTACTTTTCTTTTCAGTAATCCGTCTTTGTCGTATTCAAGTGTTTCCTCAGCAAAGGGATTGGTAATCTTCACAATTATACCGTCATCCCAGATGTATTCTGTATCATAGTCGCCTTCCATGTCGGAGTTTTCGATTCTGCTCGCAATACGGCCTTGATCATCTCGCGTTATTCGCCGGGATACATTCTTCCAGTTCCCGCTTTCATCATATTTATAGGTATATTGCTCTTTATATCCGTAATAATGTTGTATTTCTCCATTACATTCTTTTACCATTCCGTGCAACTCATTAAATGCAAGGTCGGGCGATGTGAAATTTATACGGTTTATTGAATCTTGACGTATGGAGTCGAGCCCAGCAGCTTTAGCTTCAGCTGTCGCAATAGAATCGTTTGGCTCTTTGTCTTTTGAGGCGGATGAAGAGCAACTGCTTGTCGCATAACCGATAAACATTATTGCCAAAGGTAGAATTATAAGTCGTTTCATAGCTTCAATAATACACCTTATGGCTCTGAGGGTGCGTTGAGTGATTGGTATTCGGTTAAGGCACATAAAAAAGTGAGCCACTTTCAACGTCATCTTCATACGCGGCCTCACCACAAGGCTTAACAAGCAGATAACACGAAATAGCCACTCACCATGAACTGTATATCGTGTTTTGAACTTGATATGCAGGCATGTGAGAAGCATTTTCGGCAATCTCTGACTTGTTAATATATTGCAAGGTGGTGATTTGCGTATGTCAGAGGAAGCGAAAACCTTCCTATATATGTCTTGTCATGGGGTAACGGCCGAAGCCACTATGCCAATAACAGTGCAAAGGTAGCAAGAATTTTCTTATCATACAAAGTTGAGCTACTATTTCATCGCAAAATCAATGCAAAACATCAAGAATCGGGAATCGGAAGCCGTTTTTAAACAGCTCCTAAATCTTTTATACTCGATATTGCAGCGGAGATTGCTCTTTGCGACTTCATCCCCTACGCGTTGCGCCGGGCTATAGCCATATCAGTCTGCCCCGCCCGGGGCAGAAGCATTATATCCTGGTGGATTAATAGTCCCACATCATTTTTCAACGGAATATCGCAGCCATATTACTTCAGTGCCCGGCCATTGCTCCACGCTTTTCAGCTTCAGGCGGTAAGGTGTGTCATCGGGTTTCACTATGCCGTCAAAGACAGCGGTCTGGCCTTTGCGTCCGTCTATACCGGGGGCAATCATAACGCTGACTTCGTCCACAATACCGGCTGCAAGAAATCCGCCGCATATATGCCCGCCTCCGACTATGGAGAGTTTGCCGATGCCGAAATGCTCTTTCAGTAGTTCTGCTGCCCGCGCCAGATCAATTCGATTCTTGCCTGTGGCTATCCACGATATGCCTTGCTCACGAAGTTCCTCCAGATAGTCGAGTGTTGCCTGTTGGCTGACTATGCACAAAAGTGGATGTCCGTCCTCTTCGTTTTTCTTCCAGCGCAGGCTCCCAAGTGTGTCTGCCACTATGCTGTATTCATCTGCTTCTTGTGCAATATTCACAGACTCCTCCCCTACCGGGATACCCGTATGCTCTGTTATTTCCGCCCTTAACGCAGTATTTTCCAATACTGCTGTCACTTTACCCGATACTTTAGAGGTTTTGCCAATCTTGTCCAGTGCCTCGTAATATTCATGGCCGCTTATTTGCGCCACTACGGGGCAGTCTATTCTTCCGTCGAGAGTAGTCATCATGTGGACTACTATATATGGTCTGCTCATATTGATTCTTATTTTCAGCGTGTTTAGAGAGTGTTAAATATAGCTCTCATATATATACTTTCCGTTAAGCGTCTCTCTTTACAGGTGCAAATTTACTCACATCTTCGTAAAAAGGATGCAACCGCGTTACGGTTATACTTACCCGAATTACGGAAGTCCGGTTCACGATACGGTTTTCAGACCGATGATAGATGCTATAAGCGTAAAGATGAAAAACAGACGCCAGAAAGTAGCCGGCTCGTGGAAACAAAAAATACCTGTCAATACGGTGCCGATGGCTCCGATACCCGTCCAAACAGCGTATGCCGTGCCAATCGGCAGGCTCTCGGTGGCCTTTGCCAACAGACCCATACTTATGATTGTGAAAACCAAAAATCCGGCCATCCATCCTATCCAGGGGAGACCATCTACAGATTTCGCCCGCCCGAGACAATAGGTAAATCCTACCTCGCAGCAGCCGGCGACAATCAGAATCAACCAATTCATAATTGAATAACGATGCCTCTTGAGGGCTGAAAGAATTCTCGGCGACTCCTTCCAAGGCACCGCAAAGTTAGCAATAATTATGAAATTCAGCAATACCTACGGAAAGACTATCTATGACGCAGAATAAAATCGCTGATGATTTCCAGCACTTCCGGTGAGACCGTCTCCTTAATGTCAGCGTATTCCTCGGCCTTACCGGTAGAGGCATGCTGCATAAGATGGTTGAGATTGTCTATCCGTCTGATATCTACGTCTTTCACATTTTTACGGAAAGACTCCAGATTGACCTCCGCGTTGACCTGAGTGTCTTTTGTACCGTTGACGACAAGCACCGGACACTTGATTTTCTTAAGACAAGACGTCGGGTCAAGACTGACAAGACTGTCAAAATATGCGTTGCGTGCCGACATGTTGCGCTTGACGGATGCGAGTATGAAGTCCGGTACATCAAGAGAATTGTCCCGGCATATAGCATCTATGTCGATGGGAGCCGGGCAGCCTGCAATATACTGCGTCTTGATGGTATCAAACAGTATATCCAGAAGCCTGGCTGACGCATCGCGCTGGCTATCGGTAACTCCGAGCATGTCGAACAGACTGATATTCTGCGAAATCACCACATCCTTTGCCGGCACAGAGACTCCGGCCAGGCTGATGATGAAGTCGGGAGCGTCCTCGGCTGCGATCAGGACGGCCAGCGTGCCTCCCTCGGAGTGGCCGAGTAGGCCGGCTTTGCCAAAACCGCCATAATGCCTGACGAACTGCAGCGCGGCTGCGGCGTCGGACTTGAACGTATCTATGGTAGCTTCGGCGTAATTGCCACCGGACGAGGCTACTCCGCGATCATCATACCTAAACGACGCTATACCGTGACGCGCCAGCCAGTCGGCAATCACGGCAAACGGCCGATGCTCAAATACCTCCTCATCACGATTCTGAGGGCCGCTGCCGGTAATCATGACCACTACCGGCACAGCCTTGTCCGAAGCTCTCTCCGGTATAGTCAGTGTGCCGGCAAGACGAGTGCCGTCTGCGGAGAAGAAAACCGTATCTGTCTCAGTATAAGGGAAGGGCGCAACCGGTGTCTGCGGACGGCGCTCTGACAGAGCCGCCTCAGGAGTGAGAACAAGCGGCAGCCGCATACCGGCCTGTGTGAAGACACCCTCTATCCGTCCTGGATATATGCGGCCTGTATATGTGGCTCCGATTATCTTGCAATCGAGGCTTATGCTGTCTTCGGTACACAAGCAAACCTCACATGGTATATCTTTGGCGTTCTGATTCGGCGAATCCATCGAGGCTACCGTCTTTCCGTCATTCGTTTTATCCAGTTTCAGAACCAAAGGTATTTTGGTTCCGAACGCTTCCAGATTGCCGCGCCAACTGCCGGAAATGGCCAATACATCGGTCTGCGACAGCAATGCGAGAGATGTAAGCAACAGGTACTTCAGAAATTTTCTCATCGAATTCCAATTTGTTTAATCTGCCTCTAAAGGCAACTTTCTTATTTTGCGTTTATGACGACGATGGTCATGTCCGTATTTCCATCCTGGACCCGGATAATCATACTCTCACATTTGCCTTCCTCCGACTGCGAAGGAATACCATAAATCGTAGTAGTATCCTCATCGTCTTCAGTCGACATGATTACCTCATACCAGGGATTTTCCTTGATGTATCTGTCAATAGCCTTTGAAGCGGCGGCAACACCCTCTTTTGTCTCACACGTATACACATGCAGAGATTTAATTTCAGGAAGCATGGAGCCGGTCTGCGGTAATAAGGATGTGGAAAAATCCACATAATTGCCTGCCATTTTTATGGCCATGGGCGATATATATACTTTTTCCACATCGCTGCGGTCTGCCAGCTCGGGGAAAAGGTTTTTGGCGAACACGGTAGAGTACGCGGACGTAATACACAGCGCGCAGAATGTGATTATCAATCTCAGACTAAATCTTTTCATATATCGTTGTTCTAATTTTATTGAAGTTATCGGTCAGAATAATATCGGCAGACTGGCAGGCGTCGCGGCTCTTGCTGATATTGAGTTCCAGCATGTCGTTGACCTGCGCGAGTATACGTCCAGCCTCTTTCGGGTCAGTTATCTCAATCATTCCGTCGTCCGTCTCAACCTGGGCTTCTATGGACCGAGATGCCATGGCTATATGCTTAGTCTGGCGCGGATGTGATACTTTTTTATCGCTCGCAGATTTAACTGGAGGCAAATCTGCGGGTACAGCTGGAGCTTCATTTTCATCGTTTTCTATACCGGTGTAAACCGCGCTATCCAGCTGAGGAGAGGCAGCAGCCACCAGCTCTGTCGGAGCTGCATGAGTTCCGGAAATATGGACTTTGGCAGTATCAAGACGCGACAATATGAGCGTGCCTGTAATAAGAGCGGCGACACATGCAGCGGCTGACACCGACTTCCACCGCCGTAGTCTCCTTCGTGATTGAGAGCCATACGCAGCCATATCCAGAGCCCGCTCTATGCGTGCCCTCGTTTCAGGCGGCATCTCCTGATCAAAAGCTCCTATGTTTTCTTCAGAAGCAGCCGCAAGCGACATAAAGAAGCTTCTTTCCTGTTCCAATTCAGGAGGAAGCGCTGCATCCGGCGAAGTGAAGAAGCGCATCAGTTCGAGTTCCTCATGCAGTTCGGTCTCGCCGCGATAATAGCGGTCGAGAAGATTCTGAATATGTAATTGGCGATTATTCATCAGTTAAAATAATTACGTATCTTTTTCCTCGCTCTTGAAAGCAGCTGCCGCACATTAGCCTCAGAGTATCCGGTGGCATCAGCGATTTCATCATACTCCATGTCTGCAAAACACCTCATTCTCATTACCGTTCCCTGTCCGGCGGGAAGACGGTCTATAATCTGAAGCAGGCGCTCCGCCGAGCAATCTATCTTCTGCGCTTCGTTTTCCGCGCAAGGTATATCACCTATTTCATCAATGGGACAGTCCGGGACGTTTTTACGAAAAAACGAGTAACATTCGTTGCGCAGAGTCTTCAGGCAATATCCCTTTATATCCTCTATGGCAGACAGACGCATCCGGTTGTTCCAGAGTCTGAGTATCGCTTCCTGCGTGACATCGGCGGCATCATCGTCAGAAAGTCCTGTCCGCCTGGCAACGGCATACATCAGCCCTTGCCAGGCCAAGACATTTTCTTTAAACTCATCGAGTGTCATCTGTCTACGTTCGTTTTATCATGTAACTGCTCTTACGCCGCTTTTGTGACACTGCGGCGTGAATTTTATTCCGTACGGGCAAGAACCGGCGGAGCCCAGAAAATAGAGTCGTCGGAGACGGGGTAATGCGCGTGCGTGAAGTCAAATCCCTCGGGAACCAGAGCGCAGACTTTGCCCTGAGCGTGGTCTGCCGGTCCTTCCGGCTCAGACTGCTGCATCAGGTTAGCCGATATGACATAAAGGTTCTTGGCCATATATTCGTCAAGGTAATACTCCTTGGTCTGGGCGGACTTATGGTTCCAGTTGGCGTCAGCATTGAGAATCAGCGGCAGCCCCTCGCGCAGACGCTGTCTGACCTCTCCCGGATGGAGCAGCAGTCCATCGCCGTCAGTCACGTATGCGGCGAAAGTAGGATCTACCCATATCCATTTCTTCAGTGAGTCAGACCAGGCAATGCAGATGACATGGCAATCCGAATCTTCATCATAAGCCTTCGACTGACACGTGAGATACCGGGCGGGTATACCTTCGGCCAGCAAAGCCTCTGTGAGCATCATGGCCATGAAGCGGCAGTTGAGCCCGCGATTCTGTTCCTGACATACTTTATGCAGGTCCACAAGATTGAAGCGACAGTCAGGCCACGACGACGAGCCATCGTGACGCACAAGGTCATGTACCCAGTAAAGCAGGTTTTTGATACGAGACACATCGTCACCATTACCGGCGATGCTGTCCAGATTGAAGTACTCACGAGAGCGGGCGAGCAGCGAATCAGAAGGCAGAGCATAGCTGAAAGTCAGGTCCTTGTCTCCTGTATAGGCCGCGTATGGCGCAGCCTCCTTGAGTAACTGCAGTTTGGTCTTGTCATCGTCGGGATTGCGGTAAGCCGTGCGTGCTGCAGCAAGCCTTACGGCCTGCTCATTCAATCCAAGCGAATCCAGGATTTCAGGCATATTGCCGGCATAACTTCGTGTAAGTCTGCCGAGAAATCCTTTGGCGCCGAGATGCCCGGTCTGCCAGTTTACCAGCCGGTCAATGTCGGCAAGCAGCTGTGGGTTGGATTTTATCTTCATCAGAGGAGTCGCAGGCACTTTATCTGTATTCGCAGAGCTGATTATACCGCCGTTCACAGTTATACCTTGAAGCCGGGGGCAGCTGTCATTGTCAACAAGACCGAAGCCTACCCCTATGGAGTTCACACTGATTTCCTCCAGAGCGGGACAACCGAAGGCAAACTGCAGACCGCCGGTACTCATAATCGGTCCATTGAATACTACCCTTTTCAGCTTCGGGCAACCGGCTATCTGATAACCGTCGATATGTCCTATCAATCCGTCGAAGATTATTTCCTCCAGCTGCGGCATACCTCTAAACGATCCGCTCGGCAAATAGTCGATGTCGGAGTAACGGATTGATCTGAGATTGGGAAGATTATATGCATCAGGCGACAGCCCGGTAGCCATAGGCGGCAGACTCAGCTCTGTCAGCAGGGAGTCGCTGCCGATAGCGGCGTCACAGACTATCACGTTGCCAGGCAGCGACAGCTCTGTCAGATGAGTGCCGAACAGCGAATAGCTGCCCAACGTGTCAAGCCTTTCCGGCAGAACGATATTTTCCAGGGGCAACTGGTAAAAGACTGCGGCAGGCAGCGTATGCGGCGAACTGACAGAATATTCGTGCTTTTCGGTTTTGAAAAAATATGGCGCGCCCGACCTTTCAAACTTCACATTCTTGATATTCAGCGATTTTAATAGTGGCGGCAACACCGTGCCCACGGTATCACGCCCGCAGAGACGGCGCAAGTAAATCAGGTCAGTATTGTTGAGCGTACCGGCTATTTCAAGCGCGTCAGTCTTCTTGAAATCAGAAGGCTTCACAAGTCTCTCGAGCTGCCCCGCCGCCACTTTGACCTTTTTAGGCCGTCCATACATCATAGCCGTTCCGCCGCACACAGCAGCCACAGCCAAAACTGAAAAGATAAAACGCTTCATATCCAAAGTATTATAATTGTTATGGCTGTCCGGGCATCCCCCAAGCTAACCTTTTTTACAAACAATATGCTTTGCAAATATACTAAAAAAATCTCACTTTATGTCACAAAGTGAAAATAATAGCACAAAAAATAGAGACTGGAGCTTTCACAGTCATGTCAGGATATGTTGCGATTAAATGTTTGATAATGAAAAAAGCGTCCGTGCCGAGGCAGGGACGCTCTTGAGGTCTTCGATGAGAGTGTGAATCACTTACGGATACCAAGCTCTTTCTTTGCGATGATGGCGCGATAGCGGTTGATGTCCTTGCGAATCAGATAGTCGAGAAGGCTACGACGCTGACCTACCAGCGACTTCAGGGCACGCTCTGTAGTGTGGTCTTTGTGGTTCTGCTTCAGGTGCTCAGTCAGGTGCTTGATGCGTACTGAGAACAGTGCGATCTGGCTTTCGGGGCTGCCTGTGTCGGTCTTGCCCTGGCCGTACTTCTCGAAAATGGCTTGCTTCTCTTCAGTGCTTAAGTGCATGATTGTAAATATTAAATTATTGATAAATTGAGCTTTGCAGGGTAAGAATCAACTTTGAGACGCGTCCGGCCCAGCCAAAGGCCGGATGCTCGCGGAGATTCTTAGTCCAAAAGCGGTGCAAAGTTACTGATTTTCGTCGGTTCAGCCAAATATTTTTTCATATATATTAAACCCTCTTAATCAGTAGCAGATAAGCAGGCCGGTGGAGAGCGGAGTGAAGCCGGGACCGGCTCCGGTCTTGAGTACTTTCATGGGGCTGTATCGTATGTAGAGCGCGGCCGAGGTGCAGAAGCGGAAGGTGCCCATAAAGTCAACGGAGAATTTGCGCACCATGTCGCTGACTTTTGTGAACTCCTCGGTCTGGATGTTCTCTGCGTTGCGGTATTTGGTCTTCAGACTGCCGTAGAGATTGGCATTGAGCATGACCGATACGTCGAAGCCCAAATGACGGGAAAAGCTGTGACTCCATGTTACCGGGAAGGAGAGGGAGAATGTCTTCAGCCGCGAGCCCTGCGGCACAAGACCGGGGGCGTATGGACCTACGGCCACCGAGCCGTCGTCCATACGGAAAAAGCGGTTGTCGCCGGTCATCCTATAGTTGCGCCATACCATGCCGATACCGGCCTGAAATGTATCATGCATCCCTTTCGGGCTGTATCCTACGGCAAGCGCGTTCTTGATGGTAAACTCAAAGGATTTGCCCATCTCTACATCGCATCCCGACGGAGAGCCGCATGCGTTGACGAAACCGAAACCGAAGCCGCCGGTAACTATATTCCATTGCGCCTTGCTGCTGCGTACACGCTCCCACGGCAACGAATATGAAGCTGTGCTTTTTACTTTCTTCCCTTCTTCGTAGGGGAAGTGAAATGTCTCGGCGTTGCCTGTGACAGTGTCGTTGACCGTCACTGTCAGAGCCGAAGAGTTCTCAGTCACTATGACCGATCCGGCGTTTTTCATATACAGCGCCGTGTCAGTCACCTCGGCGCCGTGAGCGAGGACGGTGGTGCCGAAGACAGCGCAAAATATCAGTAAAGAAATTATCCTGTTCATAATATTCGTATCTGTGAGGGTTAGAAATTGATTGAGCCGCCCACGGATATCACGCTCATATCGGGGCCGAAATTCTTCTTCATAAGCCGCATGGGACTGTAACGCACATATACGCCGATGGCATCCACACCGCCTATTACGGCGAGTATGTCGGCGGTCATAATACGCTGGTGCAATCCGTCGAAAAACTGCTTGTAGCGCACGTCGCCATGCCATGTCTGGCTGAAAGCGGTGGCGTTGACATTGAGGTTAAGCACCACGCCTAAAGAGAAGCCGAAACGGGTGTCAGGGCTGTTGCCGAATTCGTAGGTCATCATAAAAGGGAAACGGAGCGACCAAAGCCGGAATACGGCGGAGACATCGCGGTCCCCTTCCGATGCTCGGGTTATGGACAGCGCCTGACCCTGTTTGGCAAACATATATCCCTTGGAGCATTTCAGTTCGCTGAAGCCGAATCCGAAACCGGCAGAGAATATCGGGGCGCGCGGCGACTGTCGCCAACCGTAGCCCACTATTTCGCCTATACCGCCTTCCCACGATGTCTTCAGTCCGTCGGCGGAAGCTACAGGGATAAATGCGCCGCAGTATATGTTTTTAAGCACGCGTAACGAAGACTGGGCTTTGCGTTTGTCCTTGGAGCTGAAAGGGAAATCGATATTCCATTCCTCCGGGCTGTCGGCTGCTTTCGCATTGTCAGTGACCACGGAGTCTGTCTCCACGTTATATCCGTAGAAAAAATCCTCGTTGTCTTTTGTGCCTCGGACCTCGATGCCGGCACTCCCCTCCCCTTTAGTGATAAGGATGGAGTGCGGCGCCTTGATTATGGCCAGCGTGTCGGTCTGTTCGGTCTGGGCCGACATAGGCAGCAATCCGCCTGCGGCCGCCAGGAGCGCGAAGGTCAATCTTGATATATTCATAGTGTAAGATATTATTTTTTAAGCATTTTTCTGATTTCGGAGGCTGTGGCATCTCCTTCCATATACAGAAGTACAATCTTGTTTCTGGAGTCAGCTCCACTGTTCAGATAAAAGATATAGCGGTTCATTCCTCCGGCGGGAGGGAGAGTGTAGAAACCGTAGGCGAGCCTGCCCGCCTTGTAGCTTACCTCCTTATCGGTAGCGCGGGCGCCGTCCTTACGCACTTTGGCCTCAATCTGCGGTGCCGCTCCTGGCATACCTGTAAGCGAAAGGCTACGATAGAGCCGCAGGGAAAAGGGTGCGACACGATCGCCCCTTATGAGGGTGGATTTGCAGCGGGCATCGCGGGTAAAATCGGATGTGAACAGCGGCTCTATATTAAGTCCGCTCTGTGCCGAGGCTTCGGTAAAGCCGATTGCCAGAATTATAAACAGTAAAAGAAAGAAGCGTTTCATATAGCATGTCTAAATTGTGTTGTTGTTTTGGGTGGCCGAGGCTTCACGTATCATGTCGAAGTCATCTGCTATCTGTTGGCCGAATGTCTCGCTGGCTTCAGCCATAATTTCAAGATCGGCTGCCATCATATCCATCACTGTCTCCGAATCATCTATGCGCTCCGCGCCTATGTAGGCGATGCAGACGGAGTCACGGGAGGAGGCGCCGGAGAAATGCAGACCTGCCCATCCGGCAGCGAGAAGCACTGTCGCGGCAGCCGCGACGCGCACGGTTCTGAAGCGGGAGCGTCTGCGATATGTTCTGCGGGCTCCGGCGGCATCGCTGTAGCTCATTACCGCCATCACAGTATCCAGACCGGGATGTTCAGCAGATTCCTTCCACAATCGACGCAGTTCGCGTTCTTCGGCTATTGTCGTAGCTCCGGCGAAATACTTCGCCTCAAGTCTGCGGATATGATCTTCCATAGATTTTTTCATGATTTTTGATTTTTCAGATTCAACCATTCGTCTCTTACCGTACGGCGCGCCCGCGACACTATCATGCGCAGATTGGCAGGAGACAGGGAATAATATGCCGCCAATTCGTCGTATTCCCATTCATCGCGCTCCCTGTGGATAAGAATCTCTCTGTCGCGTGCAGACAGAATCTTACGCATAAGGCTGTCGACTTCGGCAAACAGCTCGTCGTAGTCCCGAGTGGCGCAGTCAGCGGGAGTCGCGTCCTCTGCGTCGCGGCGGGCACGGCGGCGCAGCGTGTCGATACATTCGTTTCGAAGCGAACGGGCTCCCATACGCTCCACGTCTTCTTGCGAGGCAAGCGAGTCGCGGCAGGTCCAGAGGCGGCAGAAGACATCTTGCAGCGCATCCTCACCGTCGGCGGTGTCGGACAGCATACGCGCGGCGCCGGGTAGAAGTCTCTCCCTGAGCCGGCGGTAGGCTGATGCAAATATTTCTGTCTTCATCATTGTTTTTTATTGGCTTCACCCCTATAACGCAGCATACCTCCCAATGCAACAGAAATCGAAAACTTTTTTAGATTATTCGTTCAACAGGAATGAAAACACCGACAGACCGGCGCCCGGAAAATGTGCGCCGGCCTGTCTGTATGCGTGTATATCATATATTATTGCGCCAATGAGCGGTAAGCGTTGATGCGACGTTTGAAATTCTCACGGAGACATTCGCTGTACAGCCACGGCTCAGCGCCGTGGTAATCCCCGACATTCAGTATGTCGAGAATATTCGGCAGATAACTGCCGTCGAAGCCATCAAGGACAAGCACATTGTATGGACTGGAGAGAGTGACCGTGATCGTATCGTTGAGAATAGCCGGAGAGGCATCGGTCTTCCAGTTGACCGGATTGATGCACATTACATTAGGCGCGCTGACTATGGGCTTGATATATTTCAGGTCAGATACAGAATTATAGCAGACTGTAACTCCGGTGTCACATTCTCCTTCGGCGGCTTTAATCCATGGGGCGGCTTTTACATCGTCTGGCGTTACCTTATATCCTAATACATAGGCAGCGACCATGCGGCGCTGTTGCTCTGGAGTCAGAGTTTTCATAAGTTCCACCACCGACTTGCCTCCCTGACTGAATCCCGCAAGGATGAATGGGCGTCCCTGGCTGAAATGCTCAAGAAAGTACTTGAACGCGTTGCGTACATCGACATAGGCGACATCATGATAACGGCGGTTTATCGTGTCTTCATCCAGCGTGGCCCAGGAATCGAGCGTGATATGCCTGTAATGGGGAGAATAGAATCGGTTGCCGTCAGCCATATACTCAGCCACACCAGTCATTTCGTTCTCTACGTCAGCCCGATGCTTCGGGTTTGAAGGGTCGGCCCAGTGGGACACTGCTCCGGATGGGGCTGTCCAGTCATATTCCCACGTCGAAGGAATATAAAAAACATCTACACCGCTCTCGTCCTGTGCAGCATCTATATGCCAGAAGGTCATATCTGAATAGTCTGGCGCAGCGGGCACATATACGGGCTGCACCGTTTGGCATGGCTCCGTCTGTCCACAACTGGACAGCACGGCCGCAACCATGCAAATAAACGGCATGATAACCCTTTTCATTGAGCCTCTGTTTCCTGAACTGTCAGAGTGCCACACGACCTTTCTTGGCTTCGTTAAGCATCCTCTTTCCGGGGATAAGATACACCTCCAGACGACGATTCTTCGCGCGTCCGTCTACTGTATTGTTGGGGACAAGAGGGTCAGTGGAACCGGCAGCGGTCGGGAATATGTATCTGGTGTCGGCGCCGGCTTCGTCAAGATAGTCGTAGACAGCTTCTACGCGGTTCAGCGACAGATTGTCGGTATACGAGGTCGAGCCTGTATCGTCTGTGTGCATTATAAGCAACACGCGGTACATGTCCGGCCGGTTGGTCTTTACATAACGGAGTATGGGGTCAAGATACTTGTCCGCCTCGCCGCTCAGCCGGGTGGAATTGGGCGAAAACAGCTGGGAGGCCGGAATCGTGACTATTATCACTTCGTGATTGCGGTACATCTCCACATCGCAACCGTCAGCACGCTTATAGACATCCTTGAGCAGACGTTTGGCCTCCTTGTCTTGAAATTTGGAAATCAATTCGGCCTGTTTGCCCAGATTCACGGACTGTATCAGTTCTTCGTTTGACAGTTCGTCAAGAGCAGCGATACGCGCCAATTCATCTTCTGTGTCTTCATCGGCCCACGCTATCGCCGGACTTGCAGCCATAAGAAGGATTATCGCCAGGACTGCCGCAATGCGTTCAATCGCCGAAAATATCGAGAGTTTCTTCATATTCAAGTTCCGCTTTAACAATAAAATTGATATCGGTCTTATCCATGATCAGTACGCCGTCTTTCTTGATTTCTTTCAACACATAGGCAGTCAGATCATCAGTATCAATCAGTTCATCTTCAGTCAAATCGGCATCAAGAGACGTAAGACCTTTAGATTCGTAATAATCCCAGATAGTATCAATGACAAAAAGCAAATCATCATCTGTATATTTATCACTGATTTCAGCGGGAATCGCCTTGCGGATGAAAGCTATCGCCTTGTCCTCGTCATATACACCAATCTCTTTATTCTCCATAATAATATATATTTTATCCGGCTACAAGGTCTATCAGCCCGTCGGGCAGGTCGACTGTAAGCCGATTGTCATCATTGTCAATACCGGCTATGAATTCCTCGGCCACCGGGATATAAAGCGTCTTATCTTCCGGTGTGCGCAGAATGAAAAGCATGTTGGCCGTCGAAGTCTCAATGCCGGTAATCTCTCCGATAAGTCTGCCTTCGGTATCATAGACTGCATAGCCGGCAAGGTCATCGGCATAAAATCCTTCGGCTTCGCCGAAATCCTCATCGCCGGCCAGTGCGGCTTCGAAGCGGGCATAACTCTCCTTATCAATATAGATGGTTTTCCCGACAAAAGGTTTAGCCTGAGTCTCAGATTTAACATCTTCAGGCTTTATCAGGACACCTTTAGCGCCTTTCGTACGCAGCGATTCCACGAAGTAAGGCACAAGAATACCATCGGTGTCGCAGACAAAGCAGGGGTCGACATCGAAATAGTCCGCATCCACCGAGAGAATAGCGTTCAGCTCTCCGTGGATGCCGTGGGTACGTGTAAACGTCCCGGCGGATGTCAGCGACTTCATGTCTATCATACCTATTCCTCTCTTGTGATGGCCGCTCCCAGTGAACTGAGGCGCAGGTCGATATTCTCGTACCCCCGGTCAATCTGGTCAATATTCTGTATGCGCGAGACACCTTTGGCGCCGAGTGCGGCTATCAGCATGGCGATGCCGGCTCGTATGTCGGGCGACACCATGTTGGTGGCGTGCAGCGACCCGAGCTTGCCAGAGCCAATCACGGCAGCGCGGTGAGGGTCGCACAGTATGATTCGCGCTCCCATGTCTATCAGTTTGTCGACAAAGAACAAGCGGCTTTCAAACATCTTCTGATGAATCAGCACACTGCCCTGCGCCTGGGTGGCAACTACCAAAAATATTGACAGCAGGTCAGGCGACAGGCCGGGCCACGGCGCATCGGCGAAGGTCATAATGGACCCGTCGATGAAGGTCTCTATCTGGTAACCGTCCTGCTCAGGTATGACGATGTCGCTGCCTGACTGTATCATGTCCACTCCCATGCGGCGGAACGCTTCGGGCATAATGCCGAGATCTGCCATACCCACATCTTTGAGTGTCAGCGACGAGCCGGTCATTGCCGCTATACCGACAAAGCTGCCTACTTCTATCATGTCAGGAAGCATACGGTGAGTGGTGCCGTGCAGCCGCTCCACTCCGGCTATGCGCAGCAGATTTGAGGCCAGGCCATCTATTTTCGCGCCCATGCCGATAAGCATCTTACACAGTTGCTGGATATAAGGCTCGCATGCGGCATTGTAAATGGTGGTCACTCCTTCGGCAAGAGTAGCGGCCATAATCAGGTTGGCCGTGCCGGTCACAGATGCTTCGTCAAGCAGCATGTATGCGCCACGCAGCGGTAGATCGGCCTCTATGTCATAGCTTCTCTTGTCGAAGACATAGCGGAAACGGGCTCCAAGTTTCTCCATACCCAGGAAATGAGTATCCAGACGGCGGCGTCCTATCTTGTCGCCCCCCGGTTTAGGCAGGATGGCGCGGCCGAAGCGAGCCGTAAGCGGGCCGATAATCATCACTGAGCCGCGCAGGCTCTGCGCCTTGCTTATAAATTCCTGAGTGTGAATATAATCTATGTTGATGTCATCGGCTTTAAAGGAATAAGTATGCGATGCTTTGCGCTCTACCTTGACGCCCAGCTCGCGGAGCAGACGTATCAGATTGCGCACGTCGAGGATATCCGGCACGTTGTCGATCGTGACCTCGTCTGCCGTCAGCAATGTGGCGCATATTACCTCCAGAGCTTCGTTTTTCGCTCCCTGCGGACTCACATCGCCACTTAGCCGATGACCGCCTTCTACTATAAATGTACTCATAGCCTATTTCTTCTTTTTGCCGCGACGCTGTACTTTATTGCCTTTACCCTCAGGCTGGGGCGCCTCCTTGAATTCATGCAGCAGATATGTAGCCGGATCCAGGTCTATTTTCCCGCCGGAGTAGATAGCGAGGTCACGTAGTATCTTGGCATCGTCCACACCTTCCTTGTTATGTATGAACTGCAGTTTCTTCATGTGATGGGCTATCATGGAGATGAGTATGTCACGGTCTTCTCCTTCGGGAAGATCGGCGACGCGCTGAACCATCTGTTCAATATTCTTGCCATAGTGACGCCATAAGATGCGGTCGCTGCTGTACGGGATGCGTTCGGGCTTTATGGCATGCTCATCAGGTCCGGCCACCGGCATGGGGAAATCGACATCCAGTGTAAAATTGGACATTATATTGAGATGATCCCATAGCTTCTGCTCTTTCTCTGGCGTATTGGCCTGTTGGGGCGTGAGTTTACGCATCACGCCTATGATAGCGTACGCGCACAGCGTGCGCTCTTCCCGGTCAGGGATAGAGAGACAGAAGTCTACCATATTCTGTACGTTGCGTCCGTACTCGGCGAGTATCAGCGGACGCTGACGGGTATTGTATTCCATATAAAGACTATATGTGGCGGTTCACATTCAAATGATAAATCGATAATTTGAGAAGAGCGAATCCGTCAAATGTCGGTTCAAAGTGCAAAGATAAGAAATTTTTACAAATTTGGCAAGATTGCTTTCACGCCTTTCTTCATTCAGAACGGGCGCTTGGGGACGGTAGCCTGAAATTCCTTAAGATAGAAAGGTACGGAATATGCCACATCGAGGAAGTCGTTCTGACGGAAAGCGCGCTCTGACAAGGCAAGCATACCTCGGGCATCAGGATAGATTTCAGGCAGGAACAGAGTATCGTCAGGGACCTGCAGCGCTCCGCGGGCTTTCTCCGCGCCATTGCCGATGAAGACAAGGCGCCGGCCTGTAGCTGACATTTCGGCGAAACTGTCCGGCTCGAGTATCAGCGGACGTACGGGCTGAATTTCGTCCAAAGCAAACCCGTAAGTCGCTGTGTAAACTTCCATTCTGCGTGCATCGAGCATGGGAATCAGCAATTCATCTCCCTGAAAGTCGAATCGGGAAAACATAGCTTTGACAGCAAGTATCTGAAGTGTCGGCACTCCTATAAGGGGCACGCCCATGCCCATACATAGGCCCTTGGCCAGACTCATGCCTATGCGGAGTCCGGTATACGACCCGGGGCCTATGCTCACGGCTACGGCGTCAGCTTTCTTCTCCTGGCGTTTCAGCCAGTCAAGACATTCGTCGGCAAACGGCGCCGCAAGTCTGGCATGATTCATTCCTTCGCGTTCTATGCGCTCTTCAAGTATCGCGCCCTCGTCGCTCAGAGCTACGGAGCAACAGTCGGTAGATGTCTCTATATTAAGAATTATGCTCATTTTCAATACAATTTAGAGGCTGATTGTCTTGTGTGGATATGGTATGCGCTACAGCGCGAGCGGCCTTTATACCATCAAGGGCGGCGCTCACTATTCCGCCGGCGTATCCTGCGCCCTCGCCGACGGGATACAGACCGCAGACTTCGGGATGAGCCATGGTGGTCGGATCGCGGGGAATACGGACTGGGCTGGATGTTCTGCTCTCCAGACCTATCATGGCGGCGTCGGCAGTAAGGAAGCCGCGGCTTTTACGTCCCATTCGCCTGAATCCTTCACGCAGCCTGCTTTCTATGAATGGGGGAAGAAGGAAGTGCAGCGGGAGGCTCAAGAGTCCAGGCAGATAGGAAGACGAGGGCAACGTGGTCGATATTTTGCGGTTGACAAAATCTGTCATACGCTGCGCCGGCGCTTTGAGGGTACGCCCTGCCGCAGCAAAGAAATCGGCTTCCAGCTTTTCCTGGAGAGCAAGCATTTCCAGCGGGCCGTGGTCAGCAAAGCCCTCTATGTCGCCGGGATGCAGTTCGACCACCATACCGGAGTTGGCCCACCGCGACGAACGCGCCGAAGCAGACATGCCGTTGACTACCGATTGCTCGGCACCCGAAGCCGCAGGTACTATCACGCCACCCGGACACATGCAGAAACTATATACTCCGCGCCCGTCGACCTGTTCGACAAAACTATATTCGGCAGCAGGCAAATATTTGCCTCTGCCATCCTTGCTGTGATACTGTATGCGGTCTATAAGCTGCTGCGGGTGCTCCAATCTGACTCCTATGGCTATGCCTTTTGCTTCAAGCCGCACTCCGGACTTGTGCAAAAACCTGTAGACATCACGAGCCGAATGTCCCGTTGCGAGAATCACGGGGCCCGCATATACTGTGCCCCGTTCTGTGACTACGCCGGAGATTCCGCAAGAGCCGGAATCGGTGGCGAAGCCTGTGACAAGCGTGTCGAACAGCACCTCGCCTCCGCTTTCTTCTATAGTCCGGCGCATGGCCTTGATTACGCCGGGAAGCTTGTCTGAGCCGATATGCGGATGCGCGTCAACCAGTATGTCCGGGTCGGCGCCGTGCTGCACAAAAGTCCGCAGCACCTCGTCTACAGGACCGCGTTTTTTGCTGCGGGTGTACAGTTTGCCGTCGGAGTAAGCGCCTGCGCCGCCTTCGCCGAAGCAATAATTGCTGCGGTCGCTGACCACTTCCTCTCTCGATATGGCGGCCAAATCCTTACGGCGTCTGTCTACATCGGCTCCCCGCTCCAGGACTATAGGCCTCATTCCGCATTTTATGGCCTCAAGCGCAGCGAAAAGACCCGCCGGTCCAGCTCCGACAATGATTACCGGTTTGCCCCCTCGCGCATCCGGATAATGTACCGGTTCAAATGCCTCAGGCAGTCTGCGATCCTCACGAAATGCCGTCCGCACAGTAAGATTGACCATCACATTACGCTGGCGTGCATCGATAGAACGACGTACGATGCGCATCTCATGTATATCGGCAGGCCGTATCCCGGCTTCTGCTGCGACAGCCTGCCGCAACAGCTCTGCCTCAGCAGCGGTCTGCGGATTAACTCTAACTCTTATATCTTCAATCATCAGAGGTCTTCTTTCATTTGATAATATAATTTCCGACTCTGTCTATGCCTACAGCGCCGTTGTCAATCAGGTACCGCAAAATATCGTTAAGTTGCTGTCTTGATGCAGGGAAACATCTGTTAAGTTCCTCCTGACTTACGGCGCCTCTTGTCTGAATGAGTCGGAGGCAGCCGTTCAGCAGCGATTCTTCGTTTCGCGCGTGCGTGGCAGAGCCTGATTTATGACGGGCGGCCCGGCAGTTGTCGCATGTGCCGCAATTCTCCGCATCCTGACCGAAATATTCAGAAATCAACCTGGCGCGGCACTCGCCGGAGACGGACAGATATTGCTCTACTTTCTCCAGTCGTTTTTTCATTATCTCGCGGCGGTCTTCGTAGACCGCACACGGTATCTTGACATCTTCGGGATATTCGCGCCGCGAGGGCAGATAGACATAAGACGCACGCTTCCTGGGAACATAATGTATGAATCCGGCCCTGGACACCGATTTCAATGCCTCATAGACTTCCTCGTTGCCGAGTCCTGTGTCCTCACACAGACGCGTCTCGGAGATGGATATGTAGTCGCTGAACAGTCCTGGGTATCGCCTCAGTAAAGCACGCATCACGACTTCGGCATGGGGATGAACGGCAGGCGTCAGGCTATATAGTTCGTCGCGTGTAGCGCATATCTGCACACGCGATGCGTTCTCACGCTCGTCGACATATTCCATCAGACCCGACGCGCCCAGTATATTCAGCGCGCTCAGCACGCGTTGCGGATACTGCCGGAACGTTGTGCAGAATCCATCGACATCAAACTCAAACAACCGGTCTTCTCCCTCTTCAAGCGCTACACCTATATAATTGCATATCAGCTGATACAGCTCCTTGATATAATCTCGCGGCGGGAATGTGGCGGTCAATCTGGCATGCAGCTGCTTTATATGCCTGGCAGGATCATAGAGTACTACGGCATACGCCTGTTTGCCATCGCGGCCGGCGCGGCCCGCTTCCTGATAGTATTCCTCAAGTGTAGGCGCAGGGCCATAGTGGAGTACGATACGTACATCAGCTTTATCGATGCCCATGCCGAACGCATTGGTGGCCACCATGACACGGATAGAGCCATCCTTCCATCCGGCAATCAGTCGCTCTTTTATCTCAAACGTGAGTCCGGCATGAAAAGCGCTCGCCCTGATACCGTAACTATTCAGCATATCAGCTATTTCGGATGTCGCCTTTCGGCTGCGTACGTAGACAATGGCCGTACCGGAAACGCGGTTCAATATATGCACCGCCTGCTTAATCATATTGTCGGTGGCGCGGACTACATAGCTGATGTTCGGTCTTGCGAACGATGTGCTGTGTCTGCGACCGTCGCGCATCTTAAGCAGACGGCAGATATCATCAGCTACGGCAGGTGTGGCCGATGCCGTCAGAGCCAGTACCGGAATATCCGGGAAAAACCGGCGTAACCGGCCTACCTCAAGGTAAGACGGCCGGAAATCGTAGCCCCATTGGGAGATACAGTGAGCCTCGTCAGCCACAAGAAGATTCACTCGTTTGAGCAAACGGAGGTCTTCGACAAAGCGCTCGGAACGCAGCCTTTCAGGCGATACATAGAGGAAGCGACATTTGTCTCGGGCGAGTTTCTGCCAGACGTTCTCATATTCGCGCCGACTCATGGAGGAATGGAGAAATACGGCCTGAATACCGTTTTTACTCAGATTGTCGACCTGATCCTTCATAAGTGCGACAAGCGGCGTAACTACCAGCGTAAGACCGCCGCGAGCCAGCCCGGCCACCTGGAAAACAATAGACTTTCCGCCGCCAGTAGGCATAAGCGTAAGCGTATCGCGGCCAGCTACGGCATCCTCTATGACGGGGCGCTGGCCGGGGCGGAAACTATCGTATCCCCAGTACTGCTTGAGTATCGCTTCCAGATCCATCACTTTCCGGACAAACGGATGTCGCGTACCATCAGCTGGATGCTCTCTCCGCGGCCATGCTTGTTCTGCTCGATGGTATAGCAGATATCGACCGGCTTATGGGCATGTATATGTTCAAAATACGGAGCCATATTGAAAGCTATGGCATTGATGACGCGGCTCGTGCTGTTGTCCTCCAGCTCAAGCTTGATATGCTCCATATTCTTGCCTACAATCTTAGATGTGCCGAAATCAAAGACATTGCGTGTCATGAATACCGGCTTCTGGTTGCCGGGGCCGAATGGATTGAATTTACGCAGCATTGCTGTAAATTCCGGAGTAATCTGTGCGAAAGTGATTTCTGCGTCAATCTCAATCTGGGGCTCCAGCTGATTGGGAAGGATGTGGGCCGAGACATATTCTTCGAACTCGCGCGCGAATTCAGCCACATTGTCCTCCTTGAGTGTCAGTCCGACTGCGTAGGTATGGCCGCCGAAGTTTTCAAGCAGATGACGCGAGGCATTGACGGCGGCATAGATGTCGAATCCCTGGACCGAACGGGCTGAGCCGGTGGCTATGCCGTCGGTCGCTGTAAGCACAACCGCGGGCTTATAATATAACTCGGTCAGGCGCGAGGCTACTATGCCGATTATGCCCTTATGCCAGTCGTGGTTGCAGATGACTATGGTACGTTTGCCCTCTATTATATGCTCGTTGCGCTCAATCAAAGCGTTTGCCTCGTCCGTAATACGTTTGTCCAGCTCTTTGCGGTCACGGTTATATTGGTCTATATTAGCGCCTTTCTCATAAGCGTCATGCAGATCGCGGCTCACAAGGAGGTCTACCGCCTCTATTCCGCTCTGCATTCGACCCGAGGCATTGATGCGCGGGCCGATTTTGAATATCACGTCGGAGATGGTAATATCCTTGTTGGTAAGTTTGCAGATACGGATTATGGAGCGCAGACCGAGATTGGGATTGGAATTGAGACGGCGCAGGCCGTGGTATGCCATGACACGGTTCTCCCCTACTATCGGCACCAGGTCGGCTGCTATGCTGACCGCCACCAGGTCAAGCAGGCCGTGCAGTTCACCGTGGTTGGACAGGCCGTTGCTCATGGCGAAACCCTGCATGAATTTGAAGCCGACCCCGCATCCGGAAAGATGCTCGCACGGATAGGTCGAACCGGGAAGTTTGGGATTGAGTATGGCTACAGCATCCGGCAGCTCCTCGTCGCTCTTGTGGTGGTCGCAGATTAT
The DNA here is from genome assembly GCA_017935045.1 of Muribaculaceae bacterium. Lineage (GTDB taxonomy): Bacteria > Bacteroidota > Bacteroidia > Bacteroidales > Muribaculaceae > Lepagella. The sequence continues at coordinate 7,198 of JAGBIJ010000007.1, read as the reverse complement.
GAAATCTATTCCATGCGCCTTGGCGTATGCCACCTCTTCACGCGCCTTGATGCCGCAGTCCAGCACGATTATCAGCTTGATATCGGCGCTTATGGCATAATCTATGCTTTTGCGCGATATGCCATAGCCCTCCTCGTAGCGCGTAGGAATGTAATACTCTATGTTTGAATAGTAATTCTGCAGGTATTTGTAGACCAAAGCGACAGCTGTAGTGCCGTCGACATCATAGTCTCCATAGACCATTATCTTCTCTTTTGACCCCATAGCCTTGTTCAGACGGTTTACCGCCTTGTCCATGTCTGGCATCAGAAACGGGTCATGCAAATCTTGCGGCGATGGCGCAAAAAATCTGTCTGCCTCGGCAGGGGTATGAACCCCTCTCCTCAGCAGAAGCTCAGCCAAAGCGCTGTTATCGGCATAATGTGCCGACAGTATCTCCCCTTCCGCCTGTTGCTGCAACGTAAGGGGTATATAGTGCCATTTTCTTATCATCTTGTCCGGTATCTCCCGACTCCGTCCCGGCCTTTTCCGGCCTTTTCCACCATCCACTGCAAAGTTAACAAAAATTCCGCAAACGGCCAATTTTATCACGCCCCCTTTTATAAGCGGAATCAGAGGCTATATGAAAATAAACATTTTAGGGTATGAAAAAACAGGCTTTTCGTAGTTATCGCCATAATGACAATCACTGCTGCCTCGAACCGAACAATAGCAAGGATAATGTAGGCGATACCCTGATTACTCTGCTGACCGCCAATGCCGCAGCGGTAACTGCCGCAGATACTCCAAGTCCGATAACCAGCAGCGGCAACGCCGGATTGGTTCCATAAACTTCAATCGGAATAAAAGCCAGGTCTGGCAAAAAAAGATAATGAATAAAATAGATATCAAGAGTCCTGCGCCCCACAAAACTCATAACACGCGGGAGCGCGCGGCCTGAATCAAAGTAGCGACGCGAGCCATAAAACAACATAAACAGTGTCAACACTCCGCTTACCCCACACGCCAGATGTAGCAATTTGCCTTTGGACGTATAATCAATATCACTGATAAAGATCAGGCACAGCAGGAATACCGCAACATTAACAAACGAAAAGAACCGCCTTGTCATCAGACGGAATAGCCGCGTCCCGCTGCCGCGAGCCAGCAGCCCTATTGCGAAGTAGGGGAAGAAAAACGTCAGTTTACCCCACCCACATGCGTCCGTAAAATTGCAGAGCTGTATGCAGTTGTGGCTGACAGTCAGACATATATTGACAGCATACATAACCGTGGCCAACACTATGGTCAAGGCGGTGAATATCCTGTCTCCACGCCTCAGTCCCCGCGTCAGCAACATCAGAAGTATATAGAGGACAAACATCTGAAAAAGCACGACAGTAAACCAGTATTCACCGTCGCCGATGTTGGAGAAAAACGCAGGGATGTCTATATCGAACCACAGACAGAAGATTGTGGCGAATACAGCTGTCCCGATAATCTGGGCACACACTTTTTTGCTGAACACATCCCTCAGCTTGCCTGCTGTCCACCGGTCTGCGGCCCGATAGGCAAAATAGCCGCTCAGGAAGAAGAACAGCGGCATCCGGAATGAAGCAAACGTCTCGCGCAATGCCAGAGCCGAGGGCAAGGCCATGACCGGACCCATCTTGCCGAACACATGATGCAAGACCACAAGAAGTATGCTCACGCCCCTGAGAGCGTCGACATACTGCATCCTTGGGCCCGATTGCTCCATACCGGCGGTAGATCAGTCCAGTTTCAACACTGCCAGAAAGGCTTTCTGAGGCACCTCGACCGAACCGATCTGCTTCATGCGCTTCTTGCCGGCCTTCTGCTTCTCCAGCAGTTTGCGCTTACGCGAGATGTCGCCGCCATAGCATTTGGCCGTCACATCCTTGCGCACAGCTTTTACAGTCTCACGAGCTATGATTTTAGCTCCTATAGCAGCTTGTATGGCAATGTCGAACTGCTGTCTCGGTATCAGCTCTTTGAGCTTCTCGCACATGCGGCGCCCGAAACGCACAGCGTTATCCACATGCGTAAGCGTAGACAGAGCATCCACACTCTCGCCATTGAGAAGAATGTCGAGCTTTATCAGCTTGCTCTCACGATATCCATGCAGGTGGTAGTCAAACGAAGCGTAGCCCTTGGATATGCTTTTGAGCTTGTCATAGAAGTCTATCACTATCTCGCCCAGAGGCATATCGTAAGTAAGCTCTATGCGGTTACCGGAAATATATTCCTGTTTGACCAATTCCCCCCGCTTGCCGAGACACAGCGTCATAATCGGACCGATATAGTCAGCCCGGGTAATTACCGATGCGCGGATATACGGCTCCTCAATGTGGTCTATCAGCGTCAGTTCCGGCAGACCGGAAGGATTGTGGACTTCCGTCATATTGCCCTTCTTGTCATATACCCTATACGACACGTTGGGAACAGTGGTAATCACATCCATATCAAACTCGCGGCTCAGACGCTCCTGCACAATCTCCATGTGCAGCAATCCGAGAAAACCGCATCTGAATCCGAAACCGAGAGCCGCCGAAGACTCAGGCTGGAAAGTAAGCGACGCATCATTGAGCTGCAACTTTTCAAGCGATGCTCTCAGATTCTCAAAATCCTCAGTCTCAATCGGGTACACTCCCGCAAAAACCATAGGCTTTACCTCCTCAAAACCCGCAATGGCCTCCTTACACGGATTTGCGACATGAGTGATCGTATCGCCCACCTTGACCTCACGCGAAGTCTTGATACCGGAAATGATATATCCCACATTGCCGGCCGATAATTCCCTGCAAGGCACCATATTCAGCTTCAGGACTCCAATCTCGTCGGCATGATATTCCTTGCCCGTAGATACAAATTTTACGAAGTCGCCCGTCTTTATAGAGCCGTTTACAATCTTGAAATAAGCTATTATGCCACGGAACGGATTAAATACGGAATCAAAAATCAAAGCCTGAAGCGGAGCCTCAGGATCCCCTACGGGCGCCGGTATCCTCTCCACTATCGCTTTGAGTATCTCCGGAATACCCATACCTGTCTTGCCGCTCGCACGTATAATCTCATCGCGCTCGCATCCCAGCAGATCCACTATCTGATCTTCCACCTCGTCGGGATTGGCACTGTCAAGATCACACTTGTTGATGACAGGTATAATCTCCAGATCATTCTCAATAGCCATATACAGATTAGAGATGGTCTGAGCCTGGATGCCCTGCGAACCGTCCACAATAAGCAGCGCCCCCTCACAGGCAGCTATAGAGCGGCTCACTTCGTATGAAAAGTCCACATGCCCGGGAGTATCAATAAGATTCAACACATAATCCGTACCGTCCTGCCGGTAAGTCATCTGGATAGCATGACTCTTGATGGTAATTCCTCGCTCCTTCTCAAGCTCCATGTCATCAAGCACCTGAGCCTCCATATCCTTGGCGCTCACAGTGTCAGTGTACTCCAGCAGACGATCGGCAAGCGTAGACTTGCCATGGTCAATATGTGCGATTATGCAAAAATTTCTAATATTCTTCATACCGTCGCGTATGTCAAGCATCCGGTTATCCGCCACATTCAAACAAGAGGCCTGTATAAAAAACGCTGCAAGCAGCCGATTTTGCCCGGCCGACCCGCAACGATGTCAGGACGCTGATTACAACATGAGCGGTAAACGGGGCTCGAACCCGCGACCTGCGGCTTGGGAAGCCGCCGCTCTACCAACTGAGCTATTACCGCATGAAAGCGACGCATATCCGAAAAACGCAAAGCGCACATGCACAACGCGACTTCTGCCGGCCTATACTCGGCCATGCCGCCGAATTTCAGCCACAAAATTAATAAAAAAAAGCATACCTCGATACACAAACCCTATAAAAAAACATTAACAGAAATATAAATGTTAAATAACTTTAAAAGAAGACTGTGATTTATTGTTATTACAAGTAAAAAAGCTAACTTTGCAAATCCTATCGGGGGTGACTGGCTTTGACAGCGCCCGAGACGACAGGTAAGCATGCAGAGCAGAGGCACTAATGCTCTATAATCACAAATGTGTCGACTTATAATTGGCGAAAATAACAATTACGCTCTCGCTGCTTGATTTGAAGTACAGTAGAATCGCTTAATCTCCGCCCCAAGATGGCAGAGACGAGACATTACCCCATTGCCCCGTCCTGAGACGTTTGGATAAGGTAGTGCTAAAAAATTCAGGAATAAGACACGTTGTTCTCCAAGGCGTGTCCGAAACCAAGGAGATAAGGCATGAGTTGGTAGTCTTGAGCCTGCTCATGCACGAAAACCAAGTCGATGACTAAGCATGTAGAAAGCCCGCCGGCTCAGCGTTTGGACGAGGGTTCAATCCCCTCCACCTCCACTAAGTGTTCCGGACACCTTCCGGACGACACAAGACAAAATCAAGACAAACCGCAGAATATCAATCGATTCTGCGGTTTTTTCGTGCCTAAAAATGACGACTCAGGACCGTCATCGGACAGAAAAAAGACCGCCACGGACGGCTATTCGTTACTATGTTCTACATGGAATATCCGAGCAGCCCCAGAATCATTGGAGCGAGAAGAGCAGTGAAGAGACCGTTTAGTGTCAGCCCTATTGATGAAAATGCACCAAAGCGTTCGCTGCGTTCCATAGCTGCAGAGGTGCCTACAGCGTGGGCTGCCGTACCGATAGACAGGCCACCCGCAATGGGCGAATGGATATGGCTCATCTTTACAATTTTAAACCCTGTCATTCCTCCGAAAATCCCGGTGGCCACTACCACCGCAGCAGTGAGGGGCGCAATACCTCCCATGGCATTTGAGATCTCCATGGCTATGGGTGTAGTGACCGCCTTTGGAGCAAGCGAGATGACAACTTCACGAGTGGCACCGAATAACTCGGCGAGAAGAACAACGCTTACAATACCGGCAACACATCCTGCAAGTTCCGACAGCAGAAGCGGAAGAATTTGCCGTTTTATGGACGAAAGCTGCTTGTAGAGAGGTACACCGAGGGCAACCACGGCGGGCTTGAGCCAGAAGTCAATGTATTCTCCTCCCTTTTTGTAAGTATCGTAGTCGATATCACACATCAGAAGGAAAGCAATCATTGCAGCTATTGCAATAAGGATAGGATTGAGCAGCTTTATTCCGGTGCGTTTCTGAAGGAGCTGCGCGCCGAGGTAGAAGCCGAAAGTAAGGGCTATGAGAAAAAATTTGTTTTGCAGGAAATCCATTATTCAGCCTCCTTTGCGTATTTATGACTCAACTTGGAAGAAGCGGAGCGCACAAGCTGGTGAACCCAACCTGTAACAGCAATGATTATGAATGTGCTTATGACAGTGGCGAAAACAATGGGAATCCATTGGTCGGCAATTATCCCCAGACAATTCATGAGACCGATACCTGCGGGCACAAAGAAGAATCCGAGATTATGAACAAGGAAACCGGATAGTCGTTCCACCCATCCCAGCTTCACTATTCCCAATTTGAGCGATGCACACAAGAGCACCATGCCAATAATGCTTGACGGAATCGCAATGCCGGTGAGATTTACCAGAAATTCGCCAATGGCGAGAAATGCAAACAAAACACCGAATTGTATTATCATAATGTCAATCGAGTAATTTCGGTGCAAATTTATATAAAAATACTGAAACTTTAGGTCTGCAGAATAAAGAATCAGAAATCAGAAGCCACGCTCTAAGAACTTGTTCTTCGAATAATTCCGGCTATTCCACTCTATTGACATGACAATCTTGATCGGGCATCATATCATCAACAGGATTTTCGCCGTATTAATTATCGTTCTCTTCCATGATATGCATTAAAAGTAGATAACGTCTTTCTAATGCAAAATGAGTTGGGATTAACTGTCCATAACCTGTTTGATGAATTAAATTAAAGCGTATTTCACTTGACCGATATTACGATGATTGACGTAATTGACATATTGAAGGATTGTAAGAGCCGATACTTTAGCCGCTATGCGGGTAAAGAGACCCTTTGGCTGCTTTGCGTAATTGCGTATCATCATGAACTGGTCATTAAGTTGAGAGAAGAGAGTTTCGATTCTTTTTCTGAATCGCTTGTATGCCCAAATCGGAGGTCTCCAGTTTTTCTGGTTGAGCCTATAAGGGACTTCGAGCGAGATATGTGCCACATCAAACAGGTTTTGCTGAATATCAGCGCTCAGATAGCCTTTGTCGCCAAGCATCAGGCAATCGTTGTATTCCCATTTGACATCTTGGAGGTAATGGAGATCAGAAACATTGGCAGCAGTCATGTCATAACTGTGTATTACCCCGGTTATTCCGCAGACTGCGTGGAGCTTATACCCATAATAATGCATGTTTTGGGAAGCACAGTAGCCCCATGCCGGAGCCAGTTCGTGCGTATCCTTTCCCATGGTGCAACGAGCCGCTCTTGCGTTCTGACAGACCTTTACCGGTTTGGAATCAATGCTGAAAACGTTCTCTCTTCCATCCATGGCGGCAGCTATATCCTTGCGGATTTCCTCTCCGAGACGGTAAGTGAGCTTTCTGCGCTGATTGTATTGGCGACGGGTGATAAGATTGGTGAAATGGTCGGCACACTCGTTCTTAAGACGATGGAACAGATAGTTTTCGCTGTCGATACCGAATACTTCCGCCGTGGCGGAAAGTGCGAGGACTTCCAGATCCGAGAACTTGGGGACAACACCTCTGCGGGGTACATTCCCAAACTCATTTACACGATTTCCGGCAAATTCTTTGAATATGTCGAGGATTTTTCCGAACTTTACGATGAAGTTGTGCATAAGCGCGATGATAGTAATCAATGGTTTGGTCACCACTAATTTACTAAATATCAGCGATATGTGCAACTTTTTCATTATAAATGTTTTAAGAATTTAATTCAACCAACAGGTGTGTTCTACGTAATCGGTATCGACGAGTTCGGCACTCCGACCACCGCCATACAGGAATTCCGCCACACGCCCGGAAGCTCAGAGAAGAGCGTAACGCTGACGCTCGACTTCGACCTCAGGAACTTCGACACCACCAACGCCTATTACCGCTATCTCCGGTGTGATATCACTCCCTCCGACGCCGAGGCCAAGTATATCTTCGACAAGATGAAATACGACCAGAGCATCCTCTCGCTCACCGACGATGAAATCGTGGATAAATACATCAAGGGACAGTATGGCTACGTCACGA
>JAGBIJ010000062.1 GCA_017935045.1 Muribaculaceae bacterium | reverse complement strand
TTTACAGTCCTTAACACTTCACATATCCCGAATGTTCTTGAAACAGGGTACAAAAGGTGTACTTTTTGAGAAAATCGCCCCATTTGCAGGCAAATCGCGGAAAACCAGCCTCTTGCTAATCCGTTTATTTGCTTGCATTTATTTTTATCCCCGTTTTTCCCGTTTTATATCGCGGAGAATTACAAAAATTCCCTCAAAACACAAAGCGTATCTGCAGCTATGAAGTGCCATACCCCCATTTTTGTATTCCGGAGTGGACACGTATGCTCACTTCGGCATACGTGGAAGGGAGAACTTTATGTCAGGACTGTATGTTGTAATACGAGAAGATATTAATGTTAACATATATATTATGAAGACACACATTGATGACCGCCTCTATGCGGCAGATCGCAAAGCTTTGCCGGACTCGGCTTATGGATTGCCGGAACGCAGGGAATATCCTATGCCGGACGCGGCGCATGTCAGGGCGGCCGAGGCTTATTTCAGATATTGTCCGGAGGAGCTGAAGCCGGTGCTTGCACGCGCTATTTTGAATAAAGCCAAAGAGTTTGGCGTGGACGTAGAGAGTCCGACTGTAAAAAAATATGCCGGAGAATAATCTTCGGCACACTTTTTGTAGAATAACTGTCAGAATATAAAAATACTCAGAATATGGCAACAGGTAAAATAGGAGTAACTACTGAAAACATTTTCCCCGTCATAAAGAAATTTCTTTATTCGGATCACGAAATCTTCCTTCGTGAGTTGGTCAGCAACGCTGTAGATGCATCGCAGAAGTTGCGCATGCTATCCACTTTCGGCGAGTATAAGGGGGAGCTCGGCACTCTCGATGTCAGAGTCAGCATCGACGCAGACAAGGGCACCCTTACTGTCAGTGACCGTGGCATAGGCATGACAGCCGAGGACATAGATAAGTATATCAATCAGATAGCATTTTCGGGAGCCGAAGAGTTCCTGAGCAAATACAAGGATTCCGCCAATAACATTATCGGCCACTTCGGCCTGGGATTCTACTCAGCTTTCATGGTCAGCGACAAGGTCGAGATTGTTTCGCTCTCTTACAAGGAGGGCGCCAAGCCCGTACGCTGGAGCTGCGACGGTTCGCCCGAATATGAGATGACCGAGGAGGGTATTGAGAAGGACGGCCGCGGCACAGACATAATACTGTACATCGACAAGGATTCCAAGGAATTTTTGCAGCAAGACCGCATCGATGCGCTGCTGAAGAAGTATTGCCGCTTCATGCCGCTGCCCGTAATAAGCGGCAAGGAGCAGGAGTGGAAAGACGGCAAAATGCAGGATACCGATCGTGACAAGGTAATCAATGCGACTGAGCCGCTTTGGACACGTAAGCCGGCAGACCTCAAGGATGAGGATTACCTGCGGTTCTACCATGAGCTTATGCCCGGCGCCGAAGACCCGATGTTCTGGATTCATCTGAATGTCGATTTTCCTTTCACGCTGACAGGCATATTGTACTTCCCCAAGATTCATAACAATCTCGACATACGCAAGGACCGCATACAGCTCTATTGCAATCAGGTCTATGTCACTGACCAGGTCGAGGGCGTAGTGCCTGAGTTTATGACTCTGATGCAGGGCGTCATAGACTCTCCGGATATTCCTCTGAATGTCTCCCGCTCTTATCTGCAGGCCGACAGCGCCGTAAAGAAAATTTCAGGTTACATCTCCAAGAAGGTGGCCGAGAAGCTGGCATCCATGTTCAAGGACGACCGCAAGGCGTTTGAGCAGAAATGGGACGATATAAAGGTCTTCATCGAGTACGGCATGCTGACCGATGAAAAATTCTGTGATGCAGCCATGAAGTTCGCTCTGCTGCGTGATACTCAGGGCGACTATTTCACTCTTGAGGAATACAAGAAACTCGTGGAGCCGGAGCAGACTGACAAGCAGGGTAATATAATATATCTGTACGCCACCGATGTGCAGACCCAGTATTCCTATATCGAGGCTGCCCGCGCACGCGGCTACAACGTACTCCTGATGGATGGCCAGCTCGACCCGCATTTTATCGGTCTGCTTGAGCAGAAGCAGGAGAAGACTCGTCTGGTGCGTGTCGATTCCGACATTCTGGACCGCCTCATTGTCAAGGCCGACGCCAAGGACGCTGGTCTGACCCCGCTCCAGATCGATATGCTCAGCACGGCTTTCCGCTCGCAGATACCGGCTCTGGAGAAGACAGATTTCATAGTGGAGTTCCAGTCGCTGGAGTCTCCCGAACTGCCTGCCACTGTCACTCAGGGCGAGTTTATGAGACGTATGAAGGAGATGGGCGCCATGCAGCCGGGCATGAGCTTCTATAGCGAGATGCCCGATTCCTATACTCTGGTGGTAAATACCGCCAATCCGGCGGTGCAGACTGTAGTGGAGCAGACCACTGAGTCGCTGCGTACAGAAATCGAGCCGCTGCGCAAGGAGGTAGAGGAACTGAACAAGAGCATCGCTGACAATCGCAAGATAACAGAAGACAAGAAAGATACACCTGAGGCTGACGACGCCAAAAAAGCGATAGCCGAAGCTGAGAAGAAAGTAGGCGAGCTGCGCTCGCGTCAGGAAAAGATAGAGTCTGACTATGCCGCCGGCCAGCCGCGTCTGCGACAGATCATAGACCTGGCTCTTCTTGGATCCGGTCTGCTGAAGGGTGCCGCTCTCGACGCCTTCATCCGCCGCTCTGCCACGTTACTCTGAGATACGCACAATCATTTATATACAGCTCCGGCCGTCGTCCTTTGCGGACGGCGGCCGGGTTTTTATCTTTTTCAGATAAACTGATTATAAATCAACGATGCGAGAGCTTGCGGCCAGGATGTCGACGAGGGCCATTCGCCCGTATAGAGGGCTTCCGGAGCCGGTCAGTATCTTTATGGCTTCTGCGGCCTGCCAGCTGCCTATTATACCAGGCAGCGGACCCAGGACTCCGCCGATAGAGCAGGGGGTAAAGCCCCCATCTTCGGCTGCTTCGGGGAATATGTCTCTGTAGCAGGGGTATCCCTGCCGCCAGCTCATCACCTGCCCCTGCCACTGAGCCACTCCGCCCAGTACGTAAGGTGTGCCGCAGCGTGTGCAGCTGTCGCTGACCATATACTTGGTAGCCGGATTGTCTGATCCTTCCAAGACCAGGTCTGCTCCGCGAGTAAGCTCGTCTATCTGCCGGGAGGTAATCATGGAGTCGATGGCCGTGACCTCTATGTCGGGGTTTATTTCGGCTATCCGCTCACGCAGAGCCTCGGCTTTTTTCCGGCCGCACTGGGCGGTCGTGAAGGAGAGCTGGCGCTGCAGGTTGGAGATGTCGATGGTGTCGAAGTCAGCCACTGTGATACGCCCTACGCCTGATCCGGCCAGATACATGGCGGATATGGAACCCAACGCTCCGGCGCCTATGACAAGCACATGGGCGTCGAGCAATCTCCGCTGACCCTCTTTGCCTATCTCCGGCAGCATTATGTTCCGGCTGTATCGGCGTCGCTGATCAGGGGTCATCGGCGATAAAGAGACTTAATTGTCTCGACGATATACTCCACTTCCCGGTCGCCCACCCATGGGCCTGCGGGCAGGCAGAGACCTCGGCCGAATAAATCCTCGCTGACGCCGTTGACGTATGCGGGGCAAGCGGCGAAGACGGGCTGCAGGTGCATCGGCTTCCACAGCGGACGGCTCTCTATGCCGGCTTTGTCAAGATACTGGCGCAGCTCTTCGTAGTCAAATCCGGTCGTATCTTTGTCTATCAGGATGTTGCAGAGCCAGTAATTGGCGTCAAACTTTTCTTCGGGATTGGAATGTAGCGTTATGCCATCCATGTCGGCGAAAGCCTCGGCATACAGCTGGTGTACATGGCGGTGGTGGGCTATATGCTCTTCGAGTATGGTCATCTGGCCGCGGCCTATACCGGCGCAGATATTGCTCATGCGGTAATTGTAGCCAATCTTCTCGTGCTGGTAGTAGGGAAATGGTTCGCGCGCCTGTGTCGCATAGAACATTACCTCCTTTTTCTCCTTGTCGGAGGGGACAATCAGAGCGCCTCCGCCGGAGGTGGTAATCATCTTGTTGCCGTTGAACGACAGGGCTCCGTATCTGCCGAAAGTACCGCAGTATTGACCTCTGTAGCGAGAGCCGAGCGCTTCGGCTGCGTCTTCAAGCACGGGGATGCCGTATTTGTCGGCTATGGCAATCAATTCGTCAATTTTGGCCGGCATGCCGTACAGATAGACTATGATGATGGCCTTGGGATATCTGCCGGTCTTGGCTTTGCGGTCCAGAATGGCCTGCTCCAGCAGTTCGGGCGACATGTTCCATGTATCGGGCTCGCTGTCCACGAATACCGGTGTCGCTCCCTGATAAGTCACGGGATTGGCCGAGGCCGAGAAGGTAAATGACTGGCAGAGTACCTCGTCGCCCGGGCCTACGCCAAGCTGTATGAGTCCCAGATGTATGGCGGCAGTTCCGGCCGAGAGAGCCACCACGCGCTTGTCAAGCGGGGACGCGCCCTCGCGGCTGTTGACAAACTCTTCGAGGTCATGCTCAAAACCGTCGACGTTCGGACCGAGAGGCACGACCCAGTTGTCGGCGAAAGCTTCCTCGATATATTTCATTTCGTTGCCGCTCATGTGGGCGAGGCAAAGTAAAATTCTTGATTGGCTCATAAGTTGTTATTCGTTTTATCAGCTATTTTTTGCAGCCATTCGCGGTTGTCCAGATACCATCTTACCGTCTTTTCCAGACCCTGCTCGAAATCGTGTTCGGGTTTCCAGCCGAGAGTCTGATGAAGACGAGAGCTGTCGATGGCGTAGCGCAGATCGTGGCCTTTGCGGTCAGTGATGAAAGTAATCAGCTTCTCCGAGTCGCCCTCGGGACGGCCGAGCATACGGTCGGTAACACGTACAAGCAGCCTTACCAGGTCGATGTTGCGCCATTCATTGAAGCCTCCGATATTATATGTGTCGCCCGGCTTGCCCCGGTGGAACACCAGATCTATGGCGCGTGCGTGGTCCTCTACATACAGCCAGTCGCGTACATTGGCTCCGGTGCCGTAGACAGGCAGCGGGCGGCGGTTGAGTATGTTGTCGATGAACAGAGGTATCAGTTTCTCCGGATATTGGTTAGGGCCATAGTTGTTGCTGCAGTTGGTAATGAGCGACGGGAAGCCGTAGGTGTCGTGGAAAGCTCTCACGAAGTGGTCCGACGATGCTTTGGATGCGGAGTAAGGAGAGTGGGGAGAGTAAGGCGTCTCTTCCGTAAACAGTCCGTCGCCTTCAGCCAGCGCGCCGTAGACCTCGTCGGTAGAGATATGGTAGAACAGTTTGCCCTCGTATCCGCCGGGTGTCGACTCCCAGTATTCCTTGGCGGTCTGTAGCAGGGCGAGCGTACCGAGTACGTTAGTGCGCGCGAAGACAAACGGGTCTTCTATCGAACGGTCCACATGGCTCTCTGCCGCCAGATGGATGATGCCGTCTATGTCGTGGCGGCGCATGATGTCGCGCAGCGCGGGAGCGTCGCAGATGTCGGCGCGTACGAAAGTATAATTGGGAGCGTCGGCAATGTCGGTCAAGTTATCAAGATTGCCCGAATAAGTCAGCTTATCGAGATTGATGATATTATATTCGGGATACCGGGTGACGAAACGGCGTACCACATGGCTGCCGATGAATCCGGCTCCGCCGGTAATCAGTATGTTGCGTTGTTGGTTGCTCATAGTGTATTCAGATTATTCAGTACAACTCTCCTTTGAAAGCTATTTCGTCGCGTACGGAGGCCAGGGTCGGATGTCTGAGGTCTTTTTCAGAGACTATGGCCTCGGCGGCGGCGACGTGCCAGTCTATGCCCAATGCCGGGTCAAACGGGTCGATACCGGCTTCTGACTCGTGGCAATAATAATTATCGCATTTGTATTGGAACAAGGCAGTCTCGCTCAGTACCGAGAAGCCGTGGGCAAAGCCGCGCGGCACAAACAGCATCAGGTGGTTTTCGTCAGAAAGCTCTACGGCCAGGTGGCGTCCGAAAGTCGGGGAGCCGGCTCTGAGGTCCACAGCCACGTCAAGCACCCTGCCGGACACGCATCTTACGAGCTTGCCCTGCACATGGACTCCGCGCTGCACGTGCAGACCGCGCACCACGCCGCGGGTAGAGCGGCTCTCATTGTCCTGTACGAAGCGTACGGGCCGGACATTGCGGTCGAAGTCCTCCTGTCTGAAAGTCTCGGCGAAGTAACCGCGCGAGTCTCCTATTACCTGGGGACGGAGTATGACCGCCCCCTCTATGTCTGTCTTAATGTATTCCATCGAGTTCGTCTATTACTTTTAGCAGGTAACGGCCATACTGGTTCTTGAGCATAGGTTCGGCCAGGCGGCGCATCTGGTCGCGTGAGATCCATCCGTGGCGATATGCTATGCCTTCCAGACAGGCTATCTTAAGTCCCTGTCGTTTTTCTATTACCTCTACAAAGATGGAGGCGTCGGCCAGCGAATCGTGGGTGCCGGTGTCCAGCCATGCGAATCCGCGGCCAAGTGTGCGCACTGACAGTCGTCCCTGTGTGAGATAGGTCTGATTTACAGTGGTTATTTCCAATTCTCCACGTGCCGAGGGCTTGATTGAAGCGGCGATGTCGACCACGTCGTTGGGGTAGAAGTAGAGTCCGACTACAGCATAATTTGATTTGGGATGGGCCGGCTTTTCTTCAATGGATATGCACCGTCCGTCCGTGTCAAATTCCACTACGCCGTAACGCTGCGGGTCGTCTACACGATAGCCGAACACTGTGGCGCGCCGCTCGGAGGCTGTTGTCGCTATGGCCTCGCAGAGCATCTCTGCCAGCCCTTCTCCGTGGAAAATATTGTCGCCGAGTATCAGGCACACGTCATCGTCGCCGATGAAGTCGCGGCCTATGATGAAGGCCTGGGCAAGTCCTTCGGGACGCGGCTGTTCGGCGTAAGAGAAATGCACGCCGAAGTCAGAGCCGTCGCCGAGCAGACGGTGGAAAGAGGGGAGGTCTTCGGGTGTGGATATGATGAGTATGTCGCGTATGCCCGCGTTCATCAGCACGGCGACCGGATAGTAGACCATCGGTTTGTCGTAGACCGGAAGCAGCTGCTTGCTGACTCCCTTTGTAATAGGATAGAGGCGTGTACCGCTGCCTCCGGCTAACACTATCCCTTTCATAGTTTGATTCTGTTGTACGTTTATAAATCAGGTGTAAAATTATAGATGCGGAGCTTATGCGCTCCGCAGCATACGGTCATTTTCCGAGTCCGTAATAGGTAAATCCGCTCTGCTGTAGCTCGGCGCGATCGTATATGTTTCTTCCGTCAAAGACGGGAGGATTGACTCCCGGACTGGTGCGCATCGCTTTCCGTACGGCGCCCCATGACGGCATGCGGAATTCTTTCCATTCCGTGACGAGCATCACTGCGTCGGCGTCGAGAGCGGCATCGTAGATGTCGCAGGCGTATTCTACCGTGTCTTCGAGCCGGCGGCGACATTCATCCATGGCTACCGGGTCATAGACCTTTACAGTTATGCCGGCTTTCTTCATCAGGGATATAAGCTCCAGCGCCGGAGCCTCGCGCATATCGTCGGTCTCAGGCTTGAAGGCAAGCCCCCACAGAGCTACTGTCAGACCTTGCAGTCTGCCGGCGAAGTGGTCGCTCAGTTTTTTGAACAGCAGTTGCTTCTGCAGCGCGTTGACTTCTTCTACGGCTTCCAGCACACGCATCCGGTAATTGTGCTGTGAGGCGGTGCGTATGATGGCTTTGACATCTTTCGGGAAGCAGGAACCTCCGTAGCCGCATCCGGGATAGAGGAATTTGGTGCCGATGCGCGCATCGCTGCCTATGCCTTTGCGCACCATGTTGACATTGGCGCCGACCAGGTCACACAGGTTGGCTATGTCGTTCATAAAGGAGATGCGTGTGGCGAGCATGGCGTTGGCGGCATATTTTATCATTTCCGCCGAGGGTATGTCGGTAAACAGCAGACGGTCTGATGATACGAGAAACGGCCGATACAGCTTGCGCATCAGAGAGCGTGCGCGCTCCGAATCCACGCCTACCACCACTCTGTCAGGACTCATAAAATCCTTTATAGCCGCTCCTTCCTTCAGGAATTCCGGGTTGGAGGCTACATCGAATGCTATGTCAAGTCCGCGTGACTTGATTTCTTCCGCTATGATGGAGCGCACCATTTCGGCAGTCCCCACAGGCACTGTACTCTTTGTGACTACCAGTTTATAGTCATTCATGCTGCGGCCTATGGTGTGTGCCACCTCGGCCACATAGCGCAGATCGGCGCTTCCGTCTTCGTCCGGGGGGGTGCCTACGGCGCTGAAAATAATCTGCACATCGTCTATTATTTCCTCAAGCCGGGTCGAGAACCGGAGCCGGCCCGCCTTGTTGTTTTTTGCAACGAGGGTGTCCAGACCGGGTTCATAGATTGGCACTACGCCTTTGCGCAGTGCCTCTATCTTATTTGTATCTACGTCTATGCAGGTCACATTCATGCCCATGTCAGCGAAGCATGTGCCTGTCACGAGCCCTACATATCCGGTGCCTACTATTGCTATATTCATTCGGATGCAGTGGATTTATCGGTGTATCAGTCGTCCTTGTCCGAGATATAGTAGCCATTGTGGCCGCTGTAACCGTAACGCTTGGCGTAATATGACTTGCGGGGGTCTACGCCGTTGAGTACGATGGCCATGCGCGGCAATTTGTGTTCCTGATACAGCTCTTCAAGATCAGGAAGCATCGACTTGTCAAACAGTCCGGCGCGCATTACGAATATAGTCATATCGGCCACGCGCGACAGGATGGCGGTGTCGGCCACCAGGTCATAGGGCGGGCAGTCGAGTATAATATAGTCGTATTCGCTGCGCAGATGCTCCATCAGGGTGTCGAACTCCTTGCCGAGCAGCAGCTCGGAGGGGTTGGGCGGGATGGCTCCCACGGGCAGCACGTCGATGCCTTTACCCATGGAGTGGTGCTGGATCAGGTCATCGATGTTGTCGGTCTTGCCGATAAGGTAGGAAGACAGGCCGCGGGCCGTAGCCACAGACTGCTTCGACAGTGAGGCGCGGCGCAGGTCGACGTCGACCAGAATCACGCGCTTGCCCTCTTTGAGAGCCAGCGACTGCGCCAGGTTCATGGAGATGAAGGTTTTTCCGGAGCCGGGATTGAACGAGGTCAGCATGATAACCTTCGCGCCTTTGTTGGTGTCTACCATGAAGTCGAGCGTAGTACGCATCATGCGGAACGCCTCGTTGATATAGTTGCGCGAGTGTTCGCGTACGACGAGCTGCAGATCCTTGTCGTCTTTAGTGCGGGAAGTCCGTTTGAACATGCGTGAATACCATGTATTCTTACGCGAACCTCTCGGACTGAGAGGCATTTCTCCAAGGAATGGCACGGTAATGGCGGCCAGGTCACTCTTGCGTGTGACTTTGGTGTTGAACTGAATGATGAGGAAGCAGATGATCAGAGGTATGGCGAGACCTATGCCGGCGCCGGCCATGAGAGCCTTGCGTATGCCGGCTGTGATGGCGCCTGTGGGGTGGGCGGCACGGATGACGCGCGTATTGTTGACGGTAATCATGCGTGCCAGCTCGTTCTCCTCACGTTTCTGGAGAAGATATACATACAGGTTTTCTTTGACCTTCTGCTGGCGCTCGATGGAAAGAATCTGTTTCTCCTGTTCGGGTACGGAGCTGACTTTTCCCGAGAAATCGGCTCCGCGGCCGGTGGCGCGGTTGGCCTGAATCTCATACGTGGAGATAAGATTATTGAGCGAGGTCATTATCAGATTGCGGTTGGTAGCCAGGTCTGAGTTCATCTGGGCTATTACCGGATTGTTCTCTGTACTGTTTTCAAGCAGAGCGTTGCGCTTGAGCAGCATCTTGTTGTATTCCTGAATCTGAGTCTCAATGGCGCCGCTCGTGCCGGTATTGGCGGGAATCAGCGAACTGTCGTCGTTGTGTCCGCGCAGATAGTCGCGCAGGAACTGGGCGATGCTGAGTTGCGTGGTTGTCTCGAAAGCGCGTGTATCATAGTTCATCGACTGGGAGTAGTAAGACTCGGCGGCGGCGCTGAAGTCTGCCACCTGATGGGCGCTTTTCACGTGTGAGATGTCGGAGTCGATGCCGCTCAGCTCTTTTTCAATAATGGCCAGACGGTCCTTGATAAAGTTGGAGGTGTTAACGGCGCTGCGGTTCTGTTCGGTAATCCACAGGTCTGAGTATGCCTCGATTATGCCTCTTACCACGTCGGTGGCGCGTGCCTGCGAAGCGTCGCTGTAATTGATTGTCACGATAGAATTGCTCTCGTCGCTCCGGATGGTCGTCACTCTTGATGACATGGTGTTGGCGAGATTGCTGATATCGGGGTGGCTGACATATATTTTTTCCGGGAACCGGGAGATGTCGGATGTGGGCGATATGGCCAGATCTCCGACCGGGGTCTTGACTACGGCTCCCAACGGGATGTCAAGAGTCTTGCTGCCGGCAGACTTGCCGTTAAGGGAAAAGTCTGATGCCAGCACGTGTCCGGCCTTGCCCTTGCGAATGGTAAAATAGGCGGCGGAATCGGGGGAAAGATTCATGAAATTGACAACTACGGGCGAGTGTCCGTACAGGTCTTCACGATGACCGAATCCGTCTGTAGTGTACTGCGTGTTGAGGTTCAGGCGCTCGATTACCGTCTCCATCAGAGCCGGCGAACGCAGGATGGCCAGCTCGTTGGCGAAGTTTACGTTGGCGCTGCTGTTGCCGGTCAGGTCCTGAAGGGCGGTCACTGCATTGGAGCGCGAGGCTCCGCTGTTGTCGAAAAGCAGCATTACGTCAGCGGAGCTGCCATACGTCATCGCTTCTCTCTTGTATAGATAAACAGAGATGGCGCAGCAGATCGCTATGGAGAGCATAACCCACCATTTTTTACGCCATACGAGCATCAGGTATTCCCTGATGTTGAATCCGTCGGATGATTCTTCCTTCTTGTTGTCAGTCTTGTCGGATATCACTTTGTCTTCCATTGTGTTGACAGTCGGAATAAAATTTTGATTGAAATATGGGGCTTATGATTGTGCGTTTACTTCGTTAGCGCTATGACGAGTGTTACCATAGACGTAGCGAATGTGACCAGACTCATCCATGTCGACATATTGCGCAGTGGATTGGAGTTTATATCTCTTTCTCCGGCCTTCTTGTCGTTAGGCAGCACATATATTATATCGTTTTGCTGCAGATAGTACGCGGGAGAGTCAAACAGGCTTTTGCTGGCCATGTCTATCTTATACAGTTGTCGTTTACCGTTTTTCTCACGTATGACCATGATTTCGCGTTCTGCGGTCATCTGCAGGTCGCCGGCATCAGCTATGGCCTGAAGCACAGTATATTTGTCATCTTTAAACTCATAGTTGCCCGGAGAACCGACGTCGCCGAGAATTGAAATTTTGGCGTTTTTAAACGATACCTGTACCGAAAAGTCTTTCAGATACCCTTCCTTGATGAGACGCTGCTTTATCATAGTCTCGACCTGGCGGCGCGTAAGACCGGCCACATGGAGCTGGCCGAGCATGGGGAAAGTGATATTGCCGTCAGAGTCGACGCGATAACCCAGCTCGGTCTTGTTCTGCTGGGTGCTGTTGATACCCGAACCCTGGAGGTCGGCGGTAACTGTTCCGGGCTGGAGATTGAAGATTGTGCCCAGCTCCGGGTCTTTGGTGGTCACAACAATGCCGAGCAGGTCTTCCGGCTCGATTATGAGCCCTTGATTGCCCTGCGCGTCAATCACGACGCCAGACGGGAAATCCTTAATGTATTGCACATCTTTTGTGCCGGAGCATGCTGACATGAGCATACCGAGCCCGAGGATTACGGAAAGCTTGACTGATAGTTTCATCTTAGCGTAGTTGCTTCGTTATAAGAAATGAATAATCAGGAGATTAGAAGTAAATCTCCATGGTTTGACACATACTTGCAGACGCCCGGCCGAAGCTGAGCGCACTAAAATTCGCACAAAATTACAAAAAATCAGGAAGAAATTAGTAACTTCGCGTAAATTATTTATCATCGCTCCTCCTGCGGAGCTTACAAAATCAGTAAAAAGGAAAATGGAAAAAGTAGCGTTTGCATCCGATCATGCCGGATATGAGTTGAAGAAGCATCTTGAGGAATACATGAAGGCCAAAGGGTATGAGCCGGTGGATTTCGGCACCCATTCCGAGGAATCATGCGATTATCCGGATTACGCCCATCCTGCAGCCGAGGCCGTGGAAAAGGGAGAATGTGCTTTCGGAATTTGTATGTGCGGTACCGGCAATGGCATACAGATGACTCTCAACAAGCATCAGGGTATCCGCGCGGCCCTCTGCTGGGAGCCGGCTTTGGCCTCTTTGGCCAAGGAACACAACAACGCCAATATACTGGTGCTTCCAGCCCGATTCGTAAGCACGGAGATGGCCGACAAGATTGTAGACGCATATCTGTCAGCACAGTTTGAAGGCGGACGCCACCAGCGCCGTATCGACAAAATTCCTGCGAAATGACTGGTTCATCCGATATCCTGACCATCGCGCTTGAAGATGTGCGCCTTTACGGCTGCCACGGCGTGATGGAGCAGGAGCGGCGCGTAGGAAATGAATTCCGTCTTGATTTGAACGTAGAGTGCGCGGCGCCCGAAGGCTGTCGTACAGATTCGGTCGAGGGCACCGTCTCGTATGCCGATTTGTATGATGTGGCCGTGGCAGAGTTTGCCGTGCCTTCGGCATTGCTTGAGCATGTGGCGCACCGCATAACCGACAGCATCGAGCGGCGCTGGCCGCAGCTGACGCGAATCGAGGTCAGGATAGCCAAACTCACGCCCCCCATCAGCGGCTTCGCCGGCACTGCGTCTGTGCGCTTAGTCAGGGGGCGAAATGACGGCTGAGGCTCCGTGCCGGTAAAAACGAATGACGGCATACCAGCGTTGAAAAACCGCGAATAATCGTTAATTCCGTGATATGAAAACCGATGGCGACTTCACTATTATTGAGGCAGATATCAACAAGAGACAATATCTGCCTCTACTTCTGACAGGAGATGAATCGGAATCGATGATTGACCGGTATCTGGATTCCGGAACTCTTTATGTCGGCTTATTTAATGGTAAGCCGATAGCCGTTTGCGTAGCCGTCAATCTCGATATTGACACTGTTGAAATCAAAAATCTTGCTGTCGAAGCTGATTTCAGGCGACAAGGATACGGTCGCCGGATGCTTGAATATGCAGAATCACAGCATGCAAATAAAAAGATTGTCCTTGGAACAGGCGAAACACCTTCAACACTGAGGTTTTATAAGTCATGCGGCTATTCATATTCTCACCGTATCCCAAACTTCTTCACTGACAATTACCCTAATCCGATTATTGAGGAAGGGATAACATTGCGTGATATGGTTTATCTGGTAAAACAGTTGCATCACAAGGATCCCTTGCGGTAAAATTTATTCGATTTGCAATTTGTGCCCGGCTTGCTTTTCGCGGTATGAATCGGTAGAGCTGAAGATTCAGGCAGAGGCTGATAGAAGGCGATACGCGGGGTTGCGAAAATATCAGGCGTGAGCGTTGGTCAATTTGAAAAAAATGCTTAACTTTGCGACCTGATATTACGCAAATATTGAGTTTATGTCTTTATCTGAGTCGCGCGTTGCGGCAGACCGCACGCTGAAGTACTACAAGATGCATGGTCTTGGCAACGACTATGTATATATGGTGGAGGGAGAGAATGATTTGCCCTCCGACCTCTCAGGGCTTGCGCGCGCCGTTTCGGAAAGGCATTGCGGTATCGGAGGAGACGGCCTGGTAATAGTAGGCCGCAGGGGCGACGGAATATTGACCATGCGCATGTGGAACGCCGATGGTACGGAAGCGCAGATGTGCGGCAACGCTTCGCGCTGCGTGGCTCTGCTCGGATGGCTCAAAGGTCTTGTCGACACTCCGGATTTCTCGCTTTACACTAAAGCCGGTATCAAAGGGTTGCATCTGAACATGGCTGCCGATGGCAGCGTGGAGAGCGTGACCGTGGATATGGGCCTGCCTGTACTTGATGCCCGGCATATACCGGTAGACAGGGATGCGCATGACGGTATCATTGAGTTTGATGCCGATATCTTCGACCGCCATTTGCGTCTTACGGCTGTCGGCATGGGCAACCCGCACGGGATTGTCTTTCTGGATCACAGTCCTACGGACTACGAGGTGCTGACCTTAGGTCCGGAATTGGAGCGCCACCCGGCGTGGCCAGAGAAAGCCAATATAGAGTTCGCGCGCGTAATAAGCCGTTCTGCTATAGAGATGAGAGTATGGGAACGGGGTACAGGCGAAACTATGGCCTGCGGCACCGGTGCCTGCGCTACGGCTGTGGCGGCCATGTTGCGCGGTATGACCGACCGGCGCGTGAGTCTGCGATTGCGCGGCGGCGAGCTGACGATAGAGTGGCGCGAAGACAACGGCCACGTGATGATGACAGGGCCGGCCACGCTGGTGGCCTCCGGACGGTTTCACACTGACAGTATCTCAGCCAACCCCTTTATACGACAATATGACACAGCGGAAGCCTGACACTACGGGCTTCCGCCGCTTTTTTAAGACACCCTCAAAATAATTGATATATGAGTAATACACCGGTTAATGACAATTTCGCTTTGCTCCCGGACAGCTATCTGTTTTCAGCTGTCGGAGCCGAAGTGGCGCGTTTCCGCGACAGCTACCCTGACGCGCGGGTCATCAGTCTCGGCATCGGTGATGTCACTCGTCCGATAGTGCCGGCGGTAACACAGGCCATGCGGCGCGCTGTGGACGACATGGCGTCCGCCGAGACTTTTCGGGGCTACGGTCCGGAGCAGGGATATATGTTTTTGCGCCAGGCCATAGCCGACGGCGATTATGCCGGACGGGGCATAGAGATAGGCGCCGACGAAATTTTCATCAGTGACGGAGCCAAATCCGACCTGGGAAATATTTCCGATATTTTCAGCCGTGACTGCCGGGTGGCGGTAACAGATCCCGTCTATCCGGTGTATGTGGATTCCAACGTTATGGCCGGGCGCGCCGGCCAGCTTACCTCTCAGGGATGGAACCGTATCACTTATCTGCCCTGCACGGAAGCGACAGACTTCATCCCCCGGTTGCCCGAAACTCCGGTAGATCTGATATATCTCTGTTATCCCAACAATCCTACCGGCACGGTATTGAGCGCCGCCCGGCTGAAAGAGTTTGTGGACTATGCGCGCGAGCATAAGTGCATCATCCTCTACGACTCTGCCTACGAGGCTTTCATCAGTACCCCCGGCGTGCCGCGTTCCATCTACGAGATAGAGGGGGCGCGCGAGGTAGCCATAGAGTTCCGCAGTTTCTCGAAGACGGCGGGTTTTACCGGTCTGCGGTGCGGCTATACTGTAGTGCCGCGCGGACTTACCGGCAAGTGTGCCGATGGCAGCATGCTGTCTCTCCGCGATATATGGCTGCGGCGCCAGACTACCAAATTCAATGGAGCTTCTTACATTATACAGCGCGGAGCCGAAGCTGTCTACACACCGGAGGGCCGCAGCCAGATTCAGGCCGTCATTGCCGATTATATGCGCGGGGCGCGTCTGCTCAAGGCTGCATGCGTGCAGGCCGGACTCAAGACGTTCGGCGGAACAGACGCGCCGTATCTCTGGGTAAAGTGTCCGCAGGGCTACGACTCGCAGGCATTTTTCAGACTGCTTCTCGAAAGACTCTGCATAGTCAGCACGCCTGGCAGCGGATTCGGCCCTGCCGGCGAGGGCTATGTAAGGCTGACTGCCTTCAATACTGAGGCAGCTACCGCCGAGGCCGCGCGGCGCATAGCGGCAATAGGAGTGTTATGATAAAAATTAGTGTAAATTATTGATAAATTTTTCAGAAACGATTATGTCTACGTCATTACGATTCAAGAGTGTAGAAGACGCGTCCTCGCGCAAGGCCGTGAAAGTGGATATCCCTTCGGCTCGTCCGGAGAGCTATTATGGCTGTCAGGTGTTCAACCGTCAGAAGATGTTTGAATATCTGCCCAAGGAGACTTTCGAGGCTCTGGTCAAGGCCATAGACAATAAGGAGGCTCTGGGGCGCGATGTGGCCGACGATGTGGCCAAGGGCATGATGCGCTGGGCCGTGGACAATGGCGCCCGCCACTATACGCACTGGTTTCATCCGCTGACCGACGGTACGGCCGAGAAGCATGACGCCTTTGTGGAGCATGACGGCAAGGGCGGCGTCATTGAGAAATTCTCAGGCAAGCTGCTGGTGCAGCAGGAGCCGGACGCGTCCTCTTTCCCCAACGGCGGTATCCGCAATACCTTTGAGGCCCGCGGATATTCGGCGTGGGATATATCTTCTCCGGCCTTCATACTGGGCGGCACGCTCTGTATCCCTACCATCTTCATATCTTATACGGGCGAGGCTCTGGACTACAAGACTCCTCTGCTCCGCGCCCTCAACAGTGTCGACAAGGCCGGCACGCGCGTAGCCCGTTACTTTGACCCGGAGGTAAATCACGTGACTTCCAATCTGGGCTGGGAGCAGGAATACTTCCTGGTGGACGAGGCTCTGTATGCCGCCCGTCCGGATCTGGTAATGACAGGCCGCACTCTGATGGGACACGAGAGCGCCAAGAACCAGCAGCTGGAAGACCACTATTTCGGCGCCATACCTTCGCGTGTGAAAGCCTTCATGCTGGACCTGGAGATAGAGTGCCACAAGCTGGGTATCCCTGCCAAGACACGCCACAACGAGGTGGCTCCCAATCAGTTTGAGCTTGCTCCCATCTTTGAGGAGACCAATCTGGCCAACGACCACAACCTGCTGCTTATGTCGCTGATGGATGAGGTGGCGCGTCGCCATAATTTCCGCGTTCTGCTCCATGAGAAGCCTTTCGGCGGGGTCAACGGTTCGGGCAAGCATAACAACTGGAGCCTCTCTACGGACCGTGGCGTCCTGCTGTTCGGCCCTGGCAAGACAAAGGAGCAGAATCTGCAGTTCATCACATTTGTAGTCAATGTAATGGCTGCCGTACACCGCCATAACGCGCTGCTCAAGGCATCCATCATCACGGCCACCAATGCCCACCGTCTGGGCGCCAACGAGGCTCCCCCGGCAATCATATCCATGTTCCTGGGCACTCAGCTGTCTGCCATACTCGACGAGATAGAGAAGAATCCGTCTGACGACATCCTGGCTCTGTCCGGAAAGGAGGGCCTGCGTCTCGATGTGGCTCAGATTCCGGAGCTGATGATAGACAATACGGATCGCAACCGTACGTCGCCTTTCGCCTTTACCGGCAACCGCTTCGAGTTCCGCGCCGTAGGCTCGTCGGCCAACTGTGCATCCGCGATGATAGCCCTGAATGCCGCCGTGGCCGACCAGCTCAACGATTTCGCCGATAAGGTGGACAAGGCTGTGGCTTCGGGCACACCGCTGAATGAGGCGCTGCTCAACGAAATCAAGCGTCTGATAGGGGAATCCAAAGACATCCATTTCGACGGCAACGGCTATTCCGAGGAATGGAAGCAGGAAGCCGCACGCCGTGGTCTCGACACTGAGACATCGGCTCCGCTGATGTATGACGCCTACCTTTCTGACCAGAGCGTGGAGATGTTCGGCCGTACCGGTGTCTTCAGCAAGCTGGAGCTCGAGGCCCGCAATGAGGTAAAATGGGAGATGTACACTAAAAAAGTGCAGATCGAGGCCCGTGTGCTGGGCGATCTGGCCATCAACCACATCCTGCCCGCCGCTACCCGCTATCAGAGTACGCTTCTGGACAATGTATTCAAAATCAAGCAGCTCTTCAAGAGCGACAAGGCTGACACTATCGCAGCGCAGGACATGAAGTCCATCGAGGAAATGTCCGAACACATGGCTGCCATACGCAGCGAGGTCGAGGAGATGGTGGAGGCCCGGCGCCAGGCCAACCGTATAGAGTGCGAGCGTACCAAGGCGATAGCCTACCACGATACAGTGGTGCCGCGCATGGAGACAATACGTTATCATATCGACAAGCTGGAACTCATGGTGGACAATGAGATATGGCCGTTGCCCAAATATCGTGAGTTGCTCTTCGTACGCTGATATTCTATAATCCCGCATGTCAACCGCGTGGCCTCGTCCGGAGGCGGCGCGGTTGAACTTTTGTATTTTAAAGTGTGTTAAGAAATCAAAAAAGAGAGCTTATGTGGAAACTACCCGCCAATGCGCGCAACCGGTCGGTAAAGGCCGTGTATCTGGTGCTTCATCTGACGATGCTGGCATTGTCCATATTCTTGATTGTGAGTATCTCTATCGATTCGTTCAGGGATGTCAGGTTTCTCAATACCCTCCATTTCGTAAGGCTTCAGACCTGGATTTGCGCTGTCTTCATGCTTGATTTTTTCGTAGAGCTGTTTATGTCTCCACGCAAATGGCACTATGTAGCCACCCACTTCGTTTTCTTTCTGATTTCAATACCGTATCTGTACATCATATATAAAGCCGGGTGGCATTTTCCGCCTAATGTCAACTATCTGCTGCAATTTATTCCACTGGTAAGGGGCGGGTATGCGTTGGCGTTCGTCGTCGGATGGTTCACGTACAATAAGGTCACAGGTATATTTGTGACATATATAGTGACATTGCTGGCTACGGTCTATTTCGGGTCGCTGGTGTTCTATACCTTTGAGAAAGATATCAATCCGGGTATCACGTGTTACAGCGACGCCTTGTGGTGGGCCTGCATGGATACTACTACGGTAGGCTCGTCTATCGATTCCATTACGCCCGTGGGGCGCGTAGTGGCGGTCATACTTGCGGCATTGGGCATGATGATGTTTCCGATTTTTACTGTCTATGTCACAAGCCTTATTTCGCGGCGCCGTAAGGAACATCCGGTTCTGATAGCCCCGGATAAGCTCTATAAATTAGGAAAGAGTACCGGATTATATCAGGATTCGGAGTCGAAATAGAGCCTTTAGAAGCAAAGGTGTAGATAAGTTTCAGGATAATTTTATCCCTTTCGTGATGTGTATATCGAAAAAAATGTATAATTTTGCATCAACGATAAAACGAATATTCGCAAGTCAAACGACCGAGAAAAACACAACTTACCTATTTCGGTATCCCGGGCGACCCTGTTGAGGGTCGCCCTCTTTATTGTACCCGCAGGTCAGTCCTGCTTCCGGCGGGGATTGCTGGGAAACCACCCTTTGCGTACACGCTCGCGCTGCTCGAATATTTCTTTGATAGTCCAGAAGCTGCTGAAGCCTGTGACGCCGGCAAGCGTGGACCAGAGCGGATCGCTGGCAAGTATGGCCAGCAGGCACATTACGATACCGAGTACGAGAAACCACCACCAGCAGCGTACGCCAAAGTAGTAATGGCATTTGATGACGATGGGGTGGAAGATACCTATGATGAGGAAGGTCGACAGGCCGAGCGTCAGGCCGAGCAGATGATACTGTTGTAAGAATTGGGAAATCATGTAATATAGTCTGGAAATTTTATTATTAAACCCTCTTGGCAAAAATACCTGATTCGGAGTATTGTACGGGAAGCGTAAGACCGCTAACTTTGCATCAGATATTCAGATACCATATAGCTTTTTTATATTTTGTTTTAGGTACCCGGTGTCTCTGACAGGTCTATGCCATCGGAGACATCGGTTTTTCTATTTATCTGCAGCGCTGCCAGCGTTATGGAGACGGTCACTATGGTCAGTCCGGTATCGGCGAAAACGGCCGCCCAGAGTGTAGCCAGACCCAACGCGCCGAGTATCATGACAAGTAGTTTCACTGTCACGGCAAAGGCCACGCATCCGGTCACTACGCGGTGCAGCCGTCTGGAGAGGGCGATTGCCGAAGCGACTGCGGCGAGATTGTCGCCAGGTATTACCGCGTCCGCGCTCTCTATGGCGAGATCGGTGCCGGAGCCGACGGCTATGCCGGTGTCGGCTGCCGCCAGAGCCGGAGCGTCGTTTATGCCGTCGCCGATGAAGATGGTATGTCTTCCTTGTTGCCGTGCATTCTCGATTGTCAGCTTCTTGTCTTGCGGAAGCATGGATGCGTGCATATCGTCTGCGCCGCTGCTTGCGGCGGCCTCGCTGACGGCTTCCCTGTTATCTCCGGAGAGAATCACTACAGAGCGTATGCCGTAGTGGCGCAGCCGTCTGAACAGGGCCGGGATGTACGGCTTCAGAGTATCCTGAAGATATAGGGTTCCGAGCAGCCGGCCTCCCTGTGCGACGCATATTTCTGTGCCGGACGTATGCTGTTCGGGCACGCTGACTCCATATTCCGACATAAGCTGGCGCGAGCCGACGAGTACGGGCGACTTATCGAGTATGCCGGTAATCCCGTGGGGCACGGTGCGTATATCGGTGGCAAGGAGCGTCTGCCGCGATGCCAGGCATACGGCTTTGGCCAAAGGATGGGAGCTTGACGATTCGAGCGCCGCCGCTACGTCAGTCAGATATGCCTCTGTGACACCGGGACACGGTATGGCGCATATCAGACGGAATCGTCCGGTGGTAATGGTACCCGTCTTGTCGCAGTACAAGGTGTCGGCATGGCGCAGCGCGTCGAGCGCGTGGCTGCCTTTGAACAATATGCCGAGCCTCGAACCTCGGCCTATGGCGGCGAAATAGGCCAAAGGAATACTGACTACCAGCGCGCACGGGCAAGAGCATACGAGCAGTACAAGCGAGCGATACAGCCATTCCTGCCAGCAATAGGCAGCCGGCCCGGCGGTCAGGGCGGTCCAGATGTATCCGGCTATCGGCAGAATCAGGGCTGCGGCCATAACAGCCGGTGTATACCAGCGCGTGATGCGCCGCATGGCCGTGTCCGGACGCGATTTGCCGCGTGAGGCCGTCTCGATCATTTCCACCATGCGGTTCATGTAGCTTTCGGACCACCGGCGCGACACTCTGAGTCTGACCGCTGTCTCGGTAGGGATGGCTCCCGAGGGTATTTCCTCTCCTTGTGCGCGGCTTGCAGGCAGGCTCTCTCCCGTGATGGCTGAGAAGTCGAAATCGGCAGGGGAGAGCAGGACTCCGTCAAGAGGAACGCGTTCGCCCGGCAGGACTCTGACAGTCTCGCCTATATTTACTTCTGCGGCCGGCATATCGCCACGTTCTTCGGTGTGTACGATGTCCGGCATGTCATCAAGCAGACTGCGTATGCGCTGCCGGGCGCGCTCAGAGGCTATGTCTTCCAGCTTTTCGCCGATGGAGTAGAACAGGATAATGGCCGCCCCTTCCGGATACTGCCTGATGACGAATGCTCCGGCGCAGGCCAGCAGCATAAGTGTGAATTCGTTGAAGATACTGCCGCGCCGCAGCTCACGAATCATGCCGTCTGCCACGGCTATGCCGGTAGGGATTACTGCCGACAGATACAAGGCGGCCTCCAGCAGCGGAGGCAGATCTGTCAGATGACTGATAACTACGGCGCAGACAAGCAATGCTCCGGATAGCGCTTGTGCTGTCCAGCCGAAAGATGTATGACAATTATGTGTGCAGCTCATTTATTTGGTTTTATTTTGCGAAATTATATGAAAAAACTGACACACGATATGCGAATTATTTTCTAATTTTGCCGTATGATACCAGATTACGACAGTTATATGTATCATGCTACGCCGTTGGGCGACATGTTTGTAGCGGCTCGTGCCGGAGTGCTCACGTGGTGCGTATGGCGCGCCACTCCGAGGTATGCCGCGTGGATGTCCGGAGATATCGTAAGAGAGCCGGATTGCGCTGTATTGCGTCAGGCTGCAGAATGGCTGGATGCCTACTTCGCCGGATGCGAGCATGAAGTGGACAGGCCTGTTCTCGAGCAGCCCAGGACTGCGTTCAGGCGCGAGGTCTATAATGCTATGGATAGGATAGGGCGCGGACAGACTATAAGCTATGGCGGTCTGGCTGCCGCAGTCGGGGTGCCGGACGGAGCAAGAGCGGTGGCAGGGGCTGTCGCAGCCAACAGACTGCTGCTGATGCGCCCATGCCACCGCGTGGTAGGTGCCGATGGAAAACTCCATGGCTATGCTTCCGGCCTGGATATAATGGCCGCTCTGCTGGAAATGGAAAGCAGAGGGTAGAAAAAGCGTTTTATTCGACTGTCAGTCCGTCCTTCTTGGCGCGTTCCTCCATTCGCTTGATGCGGGCGTCGATGTCGGGATGAGTGGAAAACAGTTGATTGATTTTGCTGCTTTTCTGCGCTGCAGCTTCTTCCTGCAGGCTCTTGAGTTTCTTGAACGAGAGAGCCATGGCAGCCGGATTCTTGCCGTGTGACTTGAGGAACTCGTATCCGTAGTCATCGGCATTGCGCTCCTGCTTCTGCGAGTAGTTGGCGTTTACCAGGGCTTCTCCGAGGCTGCCGAGCTGCGAGTCGGTAAGGGCTGCGGCTGTGCTGCCGGTGGAGCCTACGGCATCCTTGAGCGCGGAGGTAAGCAGGGCGGTGCGGAATGCCTTCTTGGAGTCCTTGTGAGCCACATGGCCGACTTCATGGCCGATTACTCCGAGCAATTCGTCGTCACTCATGATGTCCATAAGCGACGAAAAGACACGTACACTGCCGTCAGCGCAGGCGAAGGCGTTGACATCGATTACTTCGTACACTTTGAAATTCAAGGGTATGCCTTCTACTTCCGTCAGGCCGGCGGTCAGACGTTTCAGACGCTGGGTATAAGGGCTGTTGTCGTCAGAGACCTTATTGTGGGTGTCCATCCAGTCGATGTACTCTTTGACGTACGCTGTCATCTGGGCGTCAGTCAGTGTCAGGGCTTTGCCTGCGTTGAGACCGGAGTTTATGGCTTTTTTCAGATTGAACTGCGCGTGGCCCTCCACGGGTGCGCAAAGCAGTGCTGCTACACTGAATACTGTAAGTAAGAATTTTTTCATTTGTCAGTGGATTTTGAATTGCAAATTTACAAATATTCCGTGTGCTATACAATATTTTTCGCTAACTTTGTCCCCATGAAACGTGAAGTTATCCAGCCCGTAGTAATTGCTGTATTGCTTATAATATTGGTAATCATCTGTATAGGATTGAGCATGGCCTTGTATGGGCGTACGCTGATGCCGTGGTGGCTGTTACCATGTGTAGGCGTCGGCGTCGGATTGGCCGCTGCCGCCGCGCCTTCCCGCCGCTGGTGCCGTCTGCTGGCTTTGAAGGAACTCTGGCTGGGGCGCGCCGTACAGTTCGCTGTTGCCGGGACACTGGGGGCGTTCCTTGTTGCCGGCGCCAATTATTGGGGTGTTTCGGGCGATACTTGCCGGGAGGTAACGGCTACCGTCGTGGGACGCGCAAAGCAGCAGCATACCCGTTACCGTCCCGGGGTAAAAGGCCGCTCGCGCCCGGCCGGTACATATTATACCTATAAGCTGCAGCTCGATGTTCCCGGTTACGGACGCTATGACAAACCTGTAGGTGTCGACAAATATGTGAAAACCAGGAATGGAAGCCGTATCCGGGTGGAAGTGGCGGAGGGCTTGCTGGGCTTTCCCGTGATATTGCATGACTGAGGAGGCCATGCTGCCCGCAGGCGACACTGAAAAAACATCTGTCACGCGTGCGTATGAATTTGGCAGTTATGTTTTTTTTTAGTAACTTTGCGCCATAAAAGATAGAAATAGCAGTTTTATTCATATTTTAAATGTGTATTGATTATCAATACATTGAGTGTAAATATTAACCAATAGAATATGCAAAAGACTGACAGCATTACTGCCGATGGCAGTCGATGTCGTATGCAGAATTATCCTAAAGGCGGTGGAAACCCTGTTTCTGGCGCCTCTGATGACGTTGCTATCGCTCCTGATCGCATATATGAGACCAGTTGGGAAGTGTGCAACAAGATAGGGGGTATATATACTGTCCTCTCTACCAAAGCGCGCGTGCTTCAGACTCTGCATAAGGACGCGACAATATTCATCGGTCCGGATGTCTGGACAGCCGAGAATCCGTCGCCTGTATTTAAGGAATACAAGACGCTTTTGCGCAATGCGGCGTCCGGACTGAAGCTGCCATACGGCATCAGCATACGGGTCGGACGTTGGCAGGTACCCGGCCAGCCGTTGGCCGTACTTGTGAATTTTGCCGGAATATATGAGCATCTGCCTGAAATATACGGGCGTATGTGGGAGCGATTTGGCGTCGACTCGCTGCATGCGTATGGCGATTATGGCGAGGGATGCGCTTTCGCCGTGGCCTCGGCTATCGTCATCAAGGCTCTGACTGAGCATCTGGGCGACAATCCGGAGCATACGGTGGCTCATTTCGACGAGTGGACCACAGGCATGGGGCTCCTTTACCTTGAGGATACGGCTCCCCGCATAGCCACACTCTTTACCACCCACGCCACAAGCATCGGCCGCAGCATCTGTGGCAACGGAAAGCCTCTTTACGACTATTTCAGCGGATATAACGGCGACCAGATGGCCCGTGAGCTTAATATGGAGAGCAAGCACTCTCTGGAGAAGCAGGCCGCGGCTCATGCCGACTGCTTCACTACGGTAAGCCGCGTGACCGAAGCCGAATGTGTGCAGCTGCTCGGTGTTAAGCCTCAGGTTGTCACTCCCAACGGTTTCGAACCTGATTTCGTTCCCTCGTCTGCCAGATACAAGACGCTGCGCGCCAAAGGGCGGGCGCGCCTGCTTGCGCTTGCATCGGCGCTGACCGGCAAGACATTTGCCTCCGATACGCTGCTGGTAGCCACCTCAGGCCGCAATGAATACCGCAACAAAGGCATCGACCTGTTTATTGATTCCATGCAGCGTTACGCCCATGACATGGCCGACTCCGAACGTCAGGCGCTGGCGCTCATACTTGTACCGGCATGGGTCAAGGAGCCTCAGGCCGGCCTGCGCGACAGAATGGACGGCCGTATGTCAGGACAGGCGGAGGTCAATTTCCTCAGCCATCGCCTTAACAACGAGGATTCCGACGCCATAGCATGCCGTCTGCGCTCCCTGAACGTCAACGGTTCGCACGACAAGGTCACTTACATATACATTCCCTGCTATCTCGACGGCAAGGACGGTGTGCTTGACATATCTTATTACGACTTGCTCCCCGCTCTGGATCTGACCGTCTTCCCCTCTTATTACGAGCCCTGGGGCTATACTCCGCTTGAAAGCATAGCTTTCGGCGTGCCTACCGTCAGCACCGACAAGGCCGGATTCGGCCAATGGATACTTGACGAGACTCCCGCCACCTTTGCTGAGGACGGCGCTGAAGTCGTGGAACGCAATGACCACAACTACCTTGCTGCGGCTGACTCCATAGCCCGCAAGACAGCTTTTATCGCCTCACTGTCGGCAAAAGCCGCCGCCGAAGTCGGCAACGCCGCCGCAAGAACCGCATCAATGGCCGACTGGTCACTTTTCATCAGACATTATCTGGACGCTTTCGCCGTCGCCTTACGGCGGCGTGACGCACGTCTGCAAAACAAATAAATCCCTTAACTAAGTAAATATTACAGATTTTATAGTATATGAAACTGCAAGTAAGCAACACCAACTCTCCCGCATGGCGCGACATCACGGTACGCGCCGAACTCCCCAAAGAGCTCAAACCCCTTGAGGAACTCTCCAAGAACCTCTGGTGGGTATGGAATAGCGAGGGTAAGCAACTGTTCAAGGACCTGGATATCGACCTGTGGCGCGCTACAGGCGAGAATCCCGTGATGCTGCTCCAGCGTCTCAGCTTCGAACGCATCCAGGAGGTGCTCAACGACAAGGCGTACCTCAAGCGCATGAAGAAGGTGTACGACGACTTCAAGGCTTACATGGCCGAGCCCATGCGTACCGACGTTCCCTCTGTCAGCTATTTCTCAATGGAGTATGGTCTCTGCAACTGTCTGAAAATATATTCCGGCGGCCTCGGTGTGCTTGCCGGCGACTATATCAAGCAGGCTTCCGATTCCCGCGTGGACATGACCGCCGTCGGATTCCTCTACCGCTTCGGTTACTTTACCCAGACCCTTTCCATCGACGGCCAGCAGATAGCCAACTACGAGGCGCAGAACTTCGCCCAGCTTCCCATCGACCAGGTCATGGGAGAGGACGGACAGCCCATGATTCTTGAGGTACCCTTCCCCGGCCGCATCATCTACTGCCACGTATGGCGTGTCAACGTAGGCCGCATGAAGCTCTATCTGCTTGACACCGACTTCGATATGAACTCCGAGTTCGACCGCGTCATAACCCACAAGCTCTACGGCGGCGACTGGGAGAACCGTATCAAGCAGGAGTATCTGCTCGGTATCGGCGGTATCTATATGCTCAACAAGCTCGGCATCCATACCGACATCTACCACGCCAACGAGGGTCACGCGGCTCTGCTCAACCTGCAGCGCCTCGTAGACTATGTACAGCAGGATCACCTCCCCTTCAACGTAGCTCTCGAAGTGGTACGCGCAAGCTCGCTTTACACTGTCCACACACCCGTGCCCGCCGGCCACGACTACTTTGAGGAAAGCCTCTTCGGCAAATACCTCGGCGAGTATCCCGCCAAGCTCGGCATCTCCTGGAGCGACCTGATGAACATGGGCCGCGAGAACCCCGACACCAACGAGCGCTTCTCCATGTCCGTCTTCGCTCTGAACACCTGCCAGGAGGCCAACGGCGTAAGCTGGCTCCACGGCGAGGTCAGCAAGAAGATGTTCGCCGGCGTATGGAAAGGCTATGCCCCCGAAGAGAGTCACGTAGGCTACGTTACCAACGGCGTACACATGCCTACCTGGGCCGCATCCGAATGGAAAGAATTCTATGCCAGCAAGCTCGGCGACCAGGTTTTCGCCAACCAGAGCGACCCCAAGGCCTGGGAGGGTATCTTCAAGGTTACCGATGAGGAAATCTGGAACATGCGCACCCGCATGAAGAACAAATTCATCGACTTCGTAAAGAAAGATTTCAAGGAAAAGTGGCTCGCCAACCAGGGAGACCCCACAGCCGTGATGAAGATAGTAGACAAAATCAATCCCAACGCCCTCATCATAGGCTTCGCACGCCGCTTCGCCACCTATAAACGCGCTCACCTGCTCTTTACCGACCTTGAGCGTCTGGCCAAGATAGTCAACAACGAGCAGTTCCCCGTGCAGTTCGTCTTCTCCGGCAAAGCCCACCCAGCTGACGGCGCCGGCCAGGGTCTGATCAAGCGCATCATGGAGATCAGCCGCATGCCCCAGTTCCTCGGCAAGATCATCTTCCTTGAGGACTACAACATGATTGTCGCCAAGCGTCTGGTATCCGGTGTCGACATCTGGCTCAACACCCCGACCCGTCCCCTCGAGGCATCCGGCACCTCCGGCGAGAAAGCCGAGATGAACGGCGTACTCAACTTCTCCGTACTCGACGGATGGTGGTACGAAGGCTACCGCTTCGACGAAAAAGCCGGCTGGGCCCTGACCGACAAGCGTACTTTCACAGACCAGGCACAGCAGGACAAGCTCGACGCAGCCACCATCTACTCCATGCTTGAGAACGAAATCGTACCCCTCTACTTCGCCAAGAACTCCAAGGGCTACAGCCCCGAGTGGATACAGTACATCAAAGGCTCCATCGGCCATATCGCTCCCCACTTTACCATGAAGCGTCAGCTCGATGATTACATCGACCGCTTCTACGCCCCCGAAGCCAAGCGTGCCGCAGCGCTCAAGGCCGACGACTTCCGCGAGGCCCGCGACATCGTGGCATGGAAAGAAGACGTGGCATCCAAGTGGGATCAGATACACGTCATCAACGCCAACATCAACATCGTGGAGCAGGGTGTAGTACCCCACGCAGGCTCCGAGATGGTAGCCATCTGCACGCTCGACACCAAGGGCCTGGGTAAGAGCATCGGCGTAGAGCTCGTAGTCAACAAAGTGGTCGACGGCCAGCGCACCTTCGCCGGCACACTGCCCCTCAAGCCCGTCAAAGAAGACGGCAGCATCGTGACCTACGAGCTTAAAGACCACCTGCGTCGCGCCGGCGAATACGCCTACAGCTTCCGCATGTACCCCTCCAACCCGGCTCTGCCGCACCGTATGGACTTCGCCTACACCCGCTGGTTCTGATAGCCCCATACCATATACCCCTTTCCGACACAAGGAGCGCACCGCCCGGCGGTGCGTTCCTTGTGTCGTTAGATATCTCAAAGCTAATTACAAAAACTGAAGACACCCGATAGTTAAGAACTTCTGCCCCCCATTACGCCGAACAATGCAATAGGGCAGATGTTCAATTACTTCGACCAAACCACCCTCGTCTCTGACCATACCTAAATTTTATGCTTATACTACGAAAAATATCGTGTAAAATTTGGCTGCCAATAAATATATTTGTAATTTTGTAGCGAATTGGAGGTATTCCAATTCAATGTATTGAAAAATAAGAGGCGTTATGCCCATCATCTTGTAGTAGAGAAGCGTCGGAAACTTACTCACGTATGCAAGAAGTTGGCTTAACTGTCTTCACGTCATAAGGCGTGGAGCTGTTTATTCCACATCTGCATACAAAGGTAATCCGACCACCTTCTACTTAAGGCGTGGCATAGCAGTCCACGCTTCTTTTATTTTATAATGGTCGAAGGACTGTAGACCTCTAAATACGTTTTGCGTATGAAAAGATTCCTATTTTTGATAACAGTAGCGATTTTATCAGTTACTGTTGTCTTTGCAGCCAAGCCTGATTTCGGGAGCGATGGAACGACTTACGAAAAAGATGGACAAACCCTTGACTTTTACAACAATGGAATGGTCGTTTATAAAGCACAAGGTGCGCCTGAGAGCCGTAGAGGAGAATGGCATGTTAAAGATAACGGACGAGTCGGAGGCAATTACGTTACCGATGTTCCTATTACAGTGGAAATTTATGTGGGTAATCGTACAGTGACTATGACAGGAACTTTGACTTATGCGGTCAATAAAGGAACTAATGTTGGGCAGTTAAGGCTTAATGGTGAAAGATGGCGGAAATGGTAATTTTTTACCATCGTTTCTAAGAGAGTGTTTACTTTTAAACTGCGTTAACAATTACGTGTGTTAATGAAATCGGTTTAAAAGTAAACACTCTCTAAAAATAGGCTTTATGCACATATAAAGTTGTGCGTTAAAGTCTTTTTATGTAAGCAAATTTAAAAATGAATAAAAGTATTTTATTATTATTTATCACATTAATATTGGGAAATACCATAATTCCCAATGTGGCTGCAAACACTTCTTCCGCTTCCGTTTACTCCGGTTCTTCATCGGAAGCAGTCTTTGTTACTTCAGTTGAAGCACAGAATCAACAAGGAACTAAAACAAGGTGGTTCAAAATTATGCGAACGACGAATGCAAATGGAACTTATCGGTTCTATGCGCAAGATAGGAATGGTGTATATGATATCTTGTATGCTGATGGAAATAATTACAAGCCATTCTATGTCAAAGATGAAAATGGTGTTAGATGGTATTTTGCATGTGATAATCTTGACCGCGCATCTGGAAGAACAGACCAATGGTAAAATGGTTAAGACTTCAAGAAAGGATAATTAAGATTATATTTTGTGTCTTTCCTCATATTGTGCTTGACTATATCTTTGCAGTATAATCAAGCACAATATTATTTAAACGGAACTCAAGTATATGCGTAGGCAGAATTATATGCGTCGGCATCTGTAAATGATCGTTTGCTATACAAATTTGATATAATTTTGATTATTAGAATCTTATCCCCATTGTTTTTCTACTGACCCTTGATAGCCCGCTTGCGGGCGTACGGGAGTAAAAGAAAAATCCCGCAGGCAATTCTGCTTGCGGGATTTCTGTTCTTTTGCGGAGCGACCGAGATTCGAACTCGGGATACGCTTTTGGCGTATACACGCTTTCCAGGCGTGCCTCTTCAGCCACTCGAGCACCGCTCCTTATGTCTGTAGGCGTCGCGGAGTCATTGTCTTGTGTTGCAGATGGCTTTTTCTCCGTTTTCGCAGTGCGAAGTTAATGCTTTTTTCTGAGGTGGCAAAGGGTTTTTCTGATTTTTTTTCGTAATTTTGTATCATAATTAGTAGTCCGCTACTCGTGAATTGTGATAATATTATGAAACTGTGTAAGTTGTGTGCCATTGCGGCCATCGTCTCGTCAATGGCTTCATGCGGTTCGTCTGATTCCGGCTCGTCGGCGCTGGACAAGTCTTTGCCGTCTGATTTCGCCTCTTTGCCCGACACGTCGAAGGTCAGGGTGCTGCTTGACAAGGGTGTCGCGCCCGATTCGCTGGCCGTATATATGTGTGAGGTCGCGGAGGGCAAGCATGGCAATATCCGGATTTCTGACTATATGGAGGTCGACACTTATATCTACGAGAAGCTTGGCGAGGAGGGGTTCGGCATATACCGTATGGCGTTCGACTCTTATGCGGCTTCCATGCCTCTGGTCTCGAAGATGAAACTATATACGGCCTCCAGTCTCGGCGATCTAGATCGTATGGGGTATGAGCTTGGCCTGGAATATGTCAATCAGGTGCTGGACAAGCATCTGACCATCGGCAAGGTGGACAGGGAGGTGGCTGAGCTGCGCAGGGCTTGTGACAATGACGAGGATACGTTCAACCGCTTTCTCCGGGGATTTGCCGCCGGTATTTCCACGCGCGCGCCGGGCGAGGTGCCGGCCGAGATAGTGGAGGCTTATGGCACTGTGGACCCGGCGAAGATCATCCCGAAGCACGACAGCACGGGCGCGGTCATCGAGACTCCGCTTACGGCTGTCTGAGCGCGGAGTGCGCCCGGTGTCCGGGCAAACATGTCTATCTTATTTCCCCTGCAGCAGACTGTTGGCCTCCTCCATGGAAATAAGGCCGTGGAGTATGGCGAATATGGTCATGCCCGAGGCGCTGTGTATGTTCAGCTTGGCGCAGATATTGCGCCGGTGGGTGGCCACGGTATGTACGGAGATGAACAGGCGGTCGGCTATCTCCTTGTTGGAGAGGCCGCGGGCTATGGCCGTGACAATATCTTTCTCGCGTGAGGTCAGCTCTATGTCGCCGTTGGCGTCAAGCTTGTCCGGCTGGGCGGATGCGGATTCGTCCGGCTCAGCGGAGTCCAGCGACTGCTCAAGATTGTAGACAGCCGGCACGAACAGCCGGTTTTCCACCTGGCAGTGCGTCGTGATGTCGCGCTCGCAGGTTATGATTTCATACAGCACCGAGTTCAGCTGGTCTACGCGCGTGCCGTCGGCCTGGAAGTGGCAGATGAATATCTCTTTCATCTCTTTCAGCTTCGCTGCGATGGGGTGGTGGTCGCTCTCAAAATCGCTTATCCTGAAGTCGGGGCTGCGTTTGCCTTTCAGCAGACAGTCGACATAATCAAATACGCAGGTGTCCTCAAAGTCCATGTGGCGGCGTACCTCTTCTACGTATTCATCGTAAAACTTCAGCAACAGGAAACTCATATCACCCGACACGCCGGTGCCCAGCGCCTCGATCAGACGGCTGCGTATACCCGGCAGCACGTAGCTCAGAAAATAGAAATGCGCCTGCTTCAGATAACTGATCAATGACGGGAGCGACACTGTGTAGACCTGATGTGGCTTGCCGCTGATGAAGTTGGCTACCGCAAGGAAGGTATGGCAGTCTACCGAGTGGGCTTCGCAGACATCGGCCACCTGGCTGTCGCCGAACCCGAGAGGGATGCCGAAGCGGCTGAGAACCGGCAGCAGCAGCGGGTTATCGGCGATAATGTCTCTCATTCGGTGGGTAGGTAGATACTGTTCCATAGTGCGATTTCTTTTGGACTGCAAATTTACTCAATCCCCTGAACATACGAAATACCCCCCTGAGGGTATTTTTTCAATCCATGCTGCCTGACTTTATTGAGAATGGCGGGCTTAAAGAGGCTATGAGCCGCGTGCGGCGCAGGCAGCGGGGATACTGAGGATTTTTTGGGGGAGTCTACTTGTGTTTTTTATGTAGCTTATGTTACTTATGTGATTTTTACATGGGTCACATACGTTACATACGGCATTTACGGTATCTTGCAGGCGGGTCAGAGGTCTTCGGAGGTTATGTCTCGGGCGGGAGCGGATGGGGCGGATTTGGCGGCGGCGGATTTATGGATACGGGTTGGCTTCTTCTTTTTGGTGGCAGAGGAGCGCTTTTTGTCGGTGTCGGAGTATTGGCGGCCGGCGGGGGCGGTGGTGTCGCTGAAGGCGGTCACTCGGTTGAATTCGTCCATCACTTCCTGTGGTATGCTGCTGTCGGCGGGGCGGGTGCTGCCGTGTCGCCATAGCGCTGCGAGCAGGAGTATGGCGCAGGCTGCCATGAGCAGAAGCAGTCCGCGCACCTGCCGTCGCTGTAGGTGGTCTCTGGTTTCGTTCATATCAGTATGCCGGTCAGGGGGCTTAGTAAGTGTACGCAGTTCACAGCAAAGAGTAGATGAAGACGGTAAGTATCAGCAGGGGAGCTACGTAGCGGATGAAGAAGACGATGACGGGGGCCAGGCGGGGCAGTGTGGCGCCTCTGTCGGTCAGCTGGTCATGCAGGAAGCCTCGGGGCACTTTCCAGCCTACGTAGATGCAGGTCAGGAAAGCGGCGATGGGCAGGAGGTAGTTGGTAGAGACGTTGTCGAAGAGGTCGAAGATGTTCATGCCGCAGATGCGGAAAGAGGAGAGGGGGCCGTTGGAGAGGGAGCAGAGCGGGCTGAGCACGCATAGACTGAGCAGCAGGATTATGACGCTTTTGTTGCGGCTCCAGCCGAAGCGGTCCTGGAAGAATTTGATGCATACTTCGGAGGTGGAGAGGGTGGAGGTAATGGCGGCTATGGCGAGCAGGGCGAAAAATATGGCGCTCCATACGCGACAGCCGGGCATGCGGGCGAAGACTTCGGGTAGAGTGATGAAGACCAGCGCTGTGCCCTCCATGCTTTCGTGGCCGGAGAGCAGACCGAAGGAGGCTACGGCGGGAAAGACAATGAGGCCCATGAGTACGGAGACGAGCAGGGTGCATCCGGCTACGGTCACGGATGTCTTGGGCAGATTGACGTTGTCGGGGAAGTAGGCGCTGTAGGTAAGCAGTATGCCCATGCCTAAGGAAAGGGAGAAGAAGCTCTGCCCCAGGGCATTGACGCATGTGGCGGCTGTGACGGCCGAGAAGTCGGGCTTTAGGAAGAAGCTGATGCCGCCTGAGGCTCCGGGCAGGGTAAGGGTTACGCCGCAGAGTATGAGCAGGAGGATAAAGAGCAGGGGCATGAGCAGGTTGCTCATCTTCTCGACCCCTTTCTGTACGCCTCGCAGCAATATAAGTATGTTGAGCAGCAGGACGACTACGGTCCAGAATATTGGGCTCCATGTGTCTGTCATGGCATCTTGCATACGGTCGGCGAAGGTCAAGGAGCTTTCGGTGCCGATTCCTTCGTAGAGGCTGCCGGTCACGGAGCCCCAGAAGTATTGGAGTGTCCAGCCTGCCACTACCATGTAGAAGCCGTTGATGAGGTAGACGGCGAGCAGGGAGACGCCGCCGGTCAGCCACCAGGGCTGGCGGGGGGTAAAGCGGCGGAAATCGCCGATGATGTCGCTGCGTACTCCGCGGCCCAGAGAGAACTCGGCGAGCATGACCGGTATGCCGAGAATCAGCAGGCAGGCTACATAGATGAGCAGAAACGCGGCGCCGCCTCCTGCCTGTACCTGATTGGGGAAGCGCCATACGGCTCCCAGGCCGACGGCGGAGCCTACGGTGGCCATTACGAGGCCTATTTTGGATTTGAAAAGCTGAGTCTGTGACATACGCGGAAATCTGTGAGTGGATTGAAAACAATGACCGGCGAAAGAAGCCTGTCTTTACAGTAACAATCTTTCGCCGGAAAATGATTGGAACTGGCTCGGTTTATTCTCTTGCCAGTATTAGTGCGGAGTAGGGGGCGACCTCTATTTTGCCGCCTTGCGAGGAGCCGAGTCCGGCCGGGTCAATCTTGCCGTCGCGGGCCACGACAATCCAGTTGCCTCCCTTTACGCTGACTGTCTGAGCAGCGGGGGCGCCGTTGAATATTACCTTGATTTCAGCCCATTGGTCGCCGTTGGCATTGTTCAGCAGCGAATAGCTTATAAGGTTGGGCTGCTTTCTGGAGTCGATTTTGTCGAATTTCAGGTTTTTGGCTATATCGGCGGCTGAGGTCATGCGGAAAGCGGGATGCGCTTTGCGCAGTGCAATCAGATTCTTGTAGTAATCAAACTGATCTTTGTATGTGGCTTTCTGGTTCCAGTCTATGGCGTTGATGGAGTCAGGACTCTTATAAGAGTTGTGGACACCTTTCTTGTCGCGGAATACCTCTTCGCCGGCGAACATGAAGGGGGTGCCCTGCGAAGTGAAGACTATGGTCTGGGCGAGCTTGGCCACGGCCAGGCGCTCGGCATCGGTGGCATCGGGCATCGATTTGCGGAGCTTGTCGGTCAGGGTCAGGTCATCGTGGCAGCTGACGTAGTTGACTATCATCTCAGGCGAGCCGGCGTAGGGGAACTTGGAATTGTTGCCTTTCTTGTAATCCACCTGCGGATGGGCTGTGGCAGCCACTATGCCGATTTTCACAGTCTCCTCGTTGCCTGGCTTGCCGGACGCGAATCCGCGGTCTTCGGCATTGGAGTAGTGCCCCTTGACGGCGTCGCGGATATCGTCGGAGAAGACTGCTATGTCCTTCATCTTGCTGACATTCTCCTTCAGGGCGCGGCGCTCCACGGCCAGCGGAGAGTCGCCGGCTGTCCAGCCCTCGCCGTAGACGAAGATATCGGGGCGGATCTGCTTCAGTTCGCGGGCCACGCGGTTCATGGTCTCGGTGTCGTGTATAGCCATCAGATCGAAGCGGAAGCCGTCCACATGGTATTCATCGGCCCAGTATTTTACCGAGTTGACTATGAAGTTGGCCATCTGTTCGCGGTCGGAAGCTGTCTCGTTTCCGCAACCCGAGGCGTCGCTCCATGAGCCGTCCTCGCGGTGGCGGTAATAGTATCCGGGAGCGGTAAGGCTGAAGTTGGAGCCGTCGTTTTCGGCCGTATGGTTGTAGACCACGTCCATTACCACGCCTATGCCGGCGTCGTGCAGAGCCTTGATCATCTGCTTCATCTCGCGTACGCGGGTGGCGGGGTCCGAGGGATTGGTGGAATAGGAGCCTTCGGGAGCATTGTAGTTCTGCGGGTCATATCCCCAGTTGTACTGATTGGCCGGCAGATTGGCTTCGTCCACGGAATTGTAGTCGTAGGAGGGGAGGATATGCACGTGGGTCACGCCCAGCTCTTTGAGGTGGTCGATGCCGGTGGCCAGCCCCTGGGGCGAGACAGTGCCGCGCTCGGTAAGCGCCAGAAATTTCCCCTTGTTGGCTATGCCCGAGGAGGGGTGCAGACTCATGTCGCGGTGATGCATCTCATAGAGTATGACATCAGAGAAATTCTTTACGGCGGGGCCCTTGTCGCTGTTCCAGCCTTCGGGATTGGTAGAGGCGAAGTCGATTATGGCGGCGCGCTTGCCGTTGACACCTACGGCTTTTGCCCATACGCCTGGGGTCTCGTCCAGCCATTTGCCGTTGTTTTGAATCTGGAAGGTATAGAACTTGCCATACAGTCTTTCGGGCAGGCTCGCGCTCCACACGCCATTGGAGGGATTTATGGTCATCTCCAGCGTTTTGTAAGGGGCGCCGGTGCGGCCGTTGTCATACAGATTGACGCGGGCGGCTTCGGCCGTGGGGCTCCACAGCTTGAAGTGGGTGCCCGAACCATCGACCAGCAGCTCCAGGTCGGTGCCGTTGTAAGAGGGGTATGCCACGAAGCGGGCATCATAATTGCTCTGTGCCGCCGCGGGCTGCGCTGCCGTGACCGAGAGCGCGGCGATGGCTGCTGCGTACATAAGACTTCGTTTTATATTCATTACAAATGGTTTAAAATTGGATTATACTTATAACGTAACGGAATATAGCCGCTGAAATTGTGCAACTGGCTATTTATCTGAGAATTTTGCGCCCCTTGCTTATATATAATCCGCGGGAGGCGGGATTCGTGACGGGACGCCCGGCCAGGTCGTACCAGACCTCTGGGATGTCGTCGCCGTCGGCGCCTACGGAGTCGATGCCGCTGTCTTTTGCGAAGGTGCAGATGGTGGAAAGCGCGGCGGTGGCCATACCGGTCGTGCTGTCGAACAGAGGCGCGTTATACCATCCGGTGAGCGACGTGCCGTAGGCATTGTATTCCATCCACCACCAGAAGAGGCCGTCGACCTGACTGTGGGCCTCAAGAGTGCTGACCAGAGCTTTGGCGAAGCTGTCCTGCCCGGCGTCGGTATAAGGATAATCCACCTTCTCGGTGGTGCCCGGCACTTCCCATTTGTAAGGATATCCGGTTTCCACAATCATTATCTCCTTACCAGGAAAAGATGACTCAAGAGTGCCCAGCGCGGTGTCGAGTACAGACATATTGCCATGGAAATATGGATAATAGCTCAGACCGATTATGTCGTAGTCCACCTGCAGCTGCTCCATCTTCTGATAGAAAGCCTTTAATACCGCAGGCTGCGCGACCCTCTCTGTGTGAATCACTATCCGGGCGTCGGGACACACCTCGCCGCACGCTTTTATGGCTTGACGCAGCAAAGCTCCGAAGCGCTCCCAGTTTGCCGCGCTGTTGGTGTAGCATTTCTTTTTCGCGCTTTCCGGTGTTCCTTCAGGCCCCCACAGCATGCCGTAGCTTATCTCGTTGCCTGTCTGAATAAATTCAGGCACGATGCCGTGCTCGCGCAGCGTGAGCAGAGTCTCGCGTGTATAGTCATATATTTTATCATACAGCTGATCGTCCGAGAGATTGGCCCAGCCGGCCGGCGTATATTGCTTTTCCGGGTCAGCCCAGGTATCGGAATAATGGAAATCGAGCATAAGAGCCAGCCCGGCGTCTCTTATCTCTTTGCACAGAGGTATTATATACTCCAGCGACTGGCATGCGTTGGGATCCTTGTCGCTGCCTGTGTAGGCCGACGGGTTCACGAACAGGCGCACGCGCATGGCGTTCATACCCTCCTGCTTGAAAAAGGGGAGCGCCTGGTCTATCGGCTTGCCGTCATGCTGCCTGTAGGCAGCGCCGGCCTTTTCATACTCCGGCAGAAGCGATATGTCTCCTCCGACCCAATGTTTGGCGTGGCTCAAGGCCGGCAGCGCCATAAGCGTGGCCGCCAGCACAGTTTTAAGAAAAATATTATGATTCGCCATAGATATTAAAAAATGTTTTTAAGAGTGTCGCCTATTATATTTCGGTATATTGTGTCTGATATTATAACGAGATGCAGTTCAGGTTATTATGCTGCATAAAAAAACAATTTATGTTACCTTCGTACCCACAGGTCCGACATTTGAACCAAATTATAAAAATATTAGAACGAAAGATGACCTGTCCGAGAGGATGGGTCATCTTGTTATATCGCATATATACTCCCCGCATCTGC
Organism: Muribaculaceae bacterium; assembly: GCA_017935045.1. Classification (GTDB taxonomy): domain Bacteria; phylum Bacteroidota; class Bacteroidia; order Bacteroidales; family Muribaculaceae; genus Lepagella. The sequence continues at coordinate 98,734 of JAGBIJ010000062.1, read as the reverse complement.
GGCCGCCGGCTTGTACGGCGGTAATCAGGTCATTCCCGGGTCAGTCGGCGGGGTCCTGGTGTGACGGGGGGAGCGAGGAGTTGATCTGACGGCGACATTCGGACATCAGGCGTTTGGTATTGAAGCCCTTTTCAGGTGGAACGATAGGCGGGTGGATTGTCAGGCGTATGGTACAGGGTGTCACGTTGTAAGTGGTGCGGGGCATCGCCTTGAAAGCGCCGTCAATCGCAATGGGGACGACGGGCAGGTTGAACTCGGCTGCGAGCATGAAGGCGCCCCGCTTGAAGGGCCTCATACGTCCGTCATAAGTACGGGAGCCTTCCGGAAAAATTACTAACGACATGCCCTCTTTCAAGGTTTTCTCGGCATCGGAAATAGTCTCTTTGATTCCGGCTATGCTGGAGTCATCCACAAAGACATGGCCGGCATAGCGGCATGTCGCGCCTACCACCGGCACTTTTTCAAGACTTTTCTTCATAAGCCACTTGAACGGACGGCCCAGATAGCCGTATATGGCCCAGATGTCAAAGGCACCCTGATGATTGGCCACGAAGACGTAAGACTGTTTCTTATCAAGCAGCTCCCGTCCGCATACTTTTACCCGGATGAACAGAAGCGCGCAGATACACCGGCTCCATATCATCGGAGCCCAGTAGGCTCCGGTTCGATGGCCGAAAAGCAGTGTGCAGACGGCGGTCATCAGGCATGCGAGCAACGTAAGAACCAACAGTATGGGGGCGGCTATAAGCCACTGGTAGATGCGAAATAGGTAAATCATAGTGCAAATATAGCTAAAAAATCCGAATTGCAGGTCAAAGTATATCGGTTTTGACTATCAAAGCAATGATTCATATAGGTTTACGTATTTTTTTGCCATAGTTTCCGCAGAATACTCGGCGGCATTGCGGAGTCCGGCGGCGATGAGCCGGTCACGCGGATCGAGTTCCGTCAGCGAGAGCATGGCGCCGCGCCATGCTCTCGCCGTCATTTCGCTCAGCGAAATGACGGCATTGCCAGATGCTTCCAGGCAGGCCCGGCATGTGCTTGTAATAACCGGACAACCGTGAGCCTGCGCCTCGACTATAGGTATGCCGAATCCCTCGTAATCACTCGGATACAGCAGGCACAGGGCAGAGGTATATAGCCGGCTCAACTCTCTGTCGCCGGGATATTCCACTATTGTCATCTGGCCGGAATCAAGCATGGAGGCGTATTTGTGTTTCTCGTCGGCATTGAGTGGTGCGCCTGCCACTGTCAGCCTGATATGTGTCCCTTTTACAGCCTCGGCTGCCAGATGGAAATTTTTATATCCGGCTCTCGCCCCTACGAAGAGCGCATAGTCCGGTGTGTTCTGTTGCCGGCCGGGGGGATTGCCCGGGATACAGATAGGAGCATTATGGATTACCGTACTTCTGACGTTGATGTCAGGATACAGTTCGTGCATGTCGTCCAGAGTAGAGGCGCTTACTGCCGCTATGGCGTCGGCATGGCGCAGTGCGTCTGTTTTCTGTGCGACATGTACTTTTGTGGCTATATCTCCATGTGTGCCACAGCGTTCGTAGACGAAGTCGTGTAGTGTCACGATATTGCGCGCAAGCTGTGACGAACAGCGGCGATAATAAGGAGAATGGAATATAAACGGGCAGGCTGCCTCTGTCCTGACACGCATATAGCGTGTCAGGATCAGGGGCAGCCTGTAGTCGTCGATGATACTGTCGGCCGGGATTTCAAGTCTCTGGCGGAAGATATTGTCCGCGGCGTCGGGACGCTCCACATATCTGAGCCTTAGTCCTGCAATCTTCTGCAGCCGACTGATAAGCATCGCCCATATACCGGAGATTCCTCCGGCGCGCTGTAGCGAGAAAATGGTATTGTCAAGCCATATCTCCATCGTAATGAGGAGCTTATCAGCCGCAATGCCAGTATTTGTGGACGAGCTCCATCATCTCGCGGGGAGAATTGTTGACTTTACGGCGCAGGTTTTCATCGTCATATTTCTTGAGCTGCGCTATGATTCCATCGATCATCTGCGGCGAGAATACGCCACCTTTCTCAAATACTTCGCGGCGCTCTTCCAAAGCCTTGGCCGAGGCTACGCACGAGTCTGGCAAAGATGCAAGAGAAGCGAGCTTCTCCTTGTTCTCGTCGTTGTGTATGTTGACGGCCACATACATATCTTCGGCGCGCTTCAGCGCGTCGGCGCGTTCGAAGCCGGTGCGAGCGGCAACCACCATGCCGGCCAGCAGCTGGTAGATGTCGGCCGAGCAATCGGAGGAACGAAGCTCTGCTGTCTGCTTCTGTGCCGGGGGTACGATGTCGTCAGCCTCAAGCGGGTTTGCCTGGGCGCACATATCCGTTTCTCCGGTCCAGCCCAGCGGCACGCGCACCAGTACGGAGCGGTTGCGGTCGCCCCAGCAGATATTGGTAGGCGCTTCCTGATGGGGTACCAGACGCAGATAAGAGGTAGGCACCTTGTTGCCGAAAGCGGTAATGGCGGGCGACATGTCGAGTATGCCGGCGATGGCCTTGCGTGCCTGATCGGACAGACGGCCGTCTACGGTCATCACGTTGGTGTCGCCGTCCATCAGCTTGAAGTGGATGTGCAGACCCGAACCGGCCTTTCCTGCGGTAATCTTGGGTGCGAAAGTAACGTCGAAGCCCATCTTCATGCCGAGATTGCGGATTATCCATTTGGCTATCATAAGGTGGTCGGCAGCCTGTTCGGCGGGTACGGGCAGGAACTCGATTTCGTTTTGCTCGTAGACCTTGCCGTCGAGGGTAAAGTTGCCCACCTCGTTATGTCCGTATTTGATCTGACCTCCGGCCTGGGCTATATAGTACATGCACTGTGTGCGGAATTCGTTGTGCTTGGCGAAAGGCGCGCTCTCGTGATAGCCTTTCTGGTCAGTGGCGGCATAGAGGCCGTTGTCTTCGGAGATGACATAATACTCCAGCTCTCCCATGGCGTAGAAGTCCAGGCCGGTAGTCTCGCGGAACGAGCGGCAGGCCTTCTGCAGCGTGTATTCGGGCGATGATTCAAGCGGATGGCCGTCCTTGTCGAAGAAAGAGGCAAGCATGGTCAGCGTCGGCACCTCGGCGAATGGGTCGACAAAGGCAGTGCTGTAGCGGGGTATGACATACAGGTCGCTGTTGCCTGCCTCGATGAAAGGAAACAGACTTGAGCCGTCTACGCGTTCGCCGAAAGTCAGTATTGATTCCAGATATTCCTCGGAATTGATGATGAAATTCAGCGTCTTGAGACGGTGGTCATTTGCCGGATACATGAAGTTGACCATCTTGATGTCGTTTTCCTTGACAAAGCGGATGATGTCATCGCGGCGGAAATCCTTGGGTTCTTTCTGCAGATACTGCACTACGCGGTTAGGGCATAGCTTGATGTTGTTCATTGGTTTATAGATTTTAAGTTTAGTATATTTTATTATATTAAGGTATATGTCAGGTGTTGTTGTCAGTCCGGACACCGCCGTTCGGGCGGCATCCGGACTGTATATGGAGGCGGCGCGGGCCGCTCAGACGGCTGAGCGTATGATGCCGCGTTCGGAGTTTGTGACAAATTCTACAATCTCGTCGCGGATAGAACACTGGGGCACTTTCTCCAGCACGAGCTTCACGGCGTTGGTCACATTGAGGTCTGTCAGGTATATCAGGCGGTATACGGCGGAAATAATGTCGATGTCCTCCTGCGGCACGCCGCGGCGGTGGAGCCCGACACTGTTAAGTCCGACGTAGGAGATGGGTTCGCGGGCGGCCTTGACGTAAGGAGGTATGTCTTTGTTGACCAAAGCTCCTCCCTGAAGCATTATCCCCTTGCCCAGATGGCAGAACTGGTGTATGAGGCTTCCTCCGCCAATCACTGCGTAATCGTCGACCTGCACTTCTCCGGCCAGCTGAGTGGCGTTGGAAATGATTATGTTGTTGCCCAGGCGGCAGTCGTGGGCTATGTGAGTGTAGGCCATAATCAGGCAGTTGTCGCCCACTACGGTGGTCCCCTTTGACGCGGTGCCGCGGTGTACGGTCACACATTCCCGCAGTACGGTGCCATTGCCGATGACTACTGTAGACGGTTCGCCCTTGAACTTCAGGTCCTGGGGAACAGCCGCCACGACCGCACCTGGGAATATCCTGACGCCGTCTCCAATGCGGGCACCGGGATAAATGGTAACGTTGTTGGCAATCCAGCAGTTGTCACCTATGATTACATCCTCGCCTATGGTATTGAAATTGCCGATGGTCAGGTTCTTGCCTATCCTGGCGTCAGGATGAATCGCATTCATAGAGTTGAGCATGACTGTGTTTACTTGTTTTTTATTATCTGAGCCATGAATTCTGCCTCACATACGATTTTCTCGCCGACGAAGGCGTAGCCTTTGACAGTGGCGCAGCCGCGGCGTATCTCGGTGGTAAGCGCTACGTGGAGCAGAAGTGTGTTGCCCGGCACTACTTTCTGACGGAACTTCACGTTGTCTATCTTCATAAAGTATGTAGAGTAGCGCTCGGCGTCTTCTACATTGTTCAGTACAAGCACTCCTGCTGTCTGAGCCATGGCTTCGACAATGAGTACGCCGGGCATCACGGGTTCCTGCGGGAAGTGGCCCTGGAAGAACGGTTCGTTGACAGTGACGTTCTTCACAGCTACAGCGTGCTTCTTGTCCATCTCTATTACCTTGTCTACGAGCAGGAAGGGATAGCGATGTGGCAGCAAGGCGCGGATGCCGTTGATGTCTACGACCGGCTGCTTGTTGGGGTCGTAGACGGGCGACTGTATCTCCGTGTGCTTGACCTCCTTGCGGAGCATGCGCGTGAACTTGTTATTGATGCCGTGACCGGGACGGACGGCCACTACTCGGCCCAGTATCGGGCGTCCTACCAGGGCGAGGTCGCCGATTACGTCCATCAGCTTGTGGCGTGCGGGCTCGTTGTCCCATTTCAGCGGATATTCGTTGATATATCCGAGCTTGTCGAGCTTGCGGCGGTGTACACCCATCAGGTCGCAAAGAGCGTCTATCTGCTGCTCCGGAGCCGGCTGGTCGTAGATGACTATGGCGTTGTCCAGAGAGCCACCCTTTATAAGACCGTGTTCGAGCAGCGGCTGGATTTCACGAACGAAGACAAACGTTCTGGCGCTGGCAACCTCGGAGCCGAAGTCCGAGAGGTCATCGAGTACGGCAAACTGATTGGGTATGATAGGGGAGTTGTACTCCACCATTACCTGTACGCAGAAGTGGTCGTCGGGGTAGACAGTGATGGTCGAGCCTGTCTCCTCGTCCTTCATTATGGTCTTCTGCTTTATGATATAGAAATCCCTGTCGGCTTTCTGCTCCTCTACGCCGGCTTTTTCTATCTCCTGGATGTATATGGCCGCGCTGCCGTCGAGTATGGGCATTTCCGGGGCATCGACCTGAATAAGACAGTTGTCTATGCCGCTGGCGTAGAGAGCGGCCAGTGCGTGCTCTACGGTGCTGACTCTCACGTCTTTCTTGCCCAGGACAGTGCCGCGTGTGGTGTCTACCACATTTTCAGCCAAAGCCTCGATTATGGGCTGGTCGGGCAGGTCTATACGCTGAAACTTATAGCCGTGGTTTTCGGGTGCGGGAGTGAACGTAGCTGTGATTTCTAATCCGGAGTGAAGACCTCGACCCTTGAGCGTGAAGGGTGACTTAAGAGTAATTTGATTCATATCTTGTTGCGATTGTAATTTCGTTGATAATGCAGTTAACGTGTCTGTTTGCAGGCGAAGAGCTCGGGCAGACGCTTGAGGTAGACCTGTGTGCGGGCGAAAGTGGCGGCGTTTACGGCCGGATAGCCCATCAGGCGGTTGCCGTCGCCCACGTTGTTGGGTATGCCGCTCTGCGCGCCTATCTCGTTGCGGTCGCCTACCTTGATATGTCCGGCAAAGCCCACCTGGCCGCCTATCATATTGAAGTCGCCTATCTGAGTGGAGCCGGCTATGCCGCTCTGCGCGGCAAACACATTGTGGCGACCGATGCTTACATTGTGGGCCACCTGCATCAAGTTGTCGAGCTTGGTGCCGAGTCCGATGCGTGTCTCTCCCATGGTAGCGCGGTCGATACAGCAGTTGGCGCCTATCTCTACGTCATCGTCGATGGCTACGATACCTGTCTGCGGGATTTTGTCATAACCTGTGGCTGTCGGGGCGAATCCGAAGCCGTCGGCACCGATTACAGTGCCGGAGTGTATGATACACCTGGAGCCGATGCGGCAGCCGTCGTATATTTTCACGCCGGGATATATTATCGAGCCCTCGCCGATGCTGACTCCGGCTCCGATGTATGTCTGCGGATATATCATGGCACCTTTGCCGATGGCCGCCCCTTTGCCTATATAAGCGAACGCGCCTATGTACGCGTCCTCGGGTATCACGACTCCCTCTGCTATGAAGCAGGGCTGCTCTATGCCGCGCGGGCGCGGTTTGAGGCTTTCCACGTATGACATGAGATGCGCAAGCGTGGCGTAAGGGTCTGCCACCCTGATCAGAGTAAGATGGCCGGGCAGCGGATGCTCCGGGACGAAGTCTGAGGCCACAAGAGCGATTCCGGCTTCAGTGGTATAAAGCCAGTGGGTATATTTGGGGTTAGCCAGAAAGGTGAGGGCATCGCGCTTGGCTTCCTCGATTTTGGCGAACGTGGAGACTTTTACCGAGCCGTCTCCCTCTACGGTGCCTCCGACGAGGGAGGCGAGTTCCTGTGCGGATATTTCCATATTATTGCAAAGCAAAAAAAGGTTGTTCGTGCGTCAGGCCGAGTAGAGTATGCACGACTTAGCCCTACGTATAGGCAAGGCCGGGTTGAAATTTGGTGCAAATATCGGAATTTATTTCTAAAGAACCCAATAAAATCGAATAAATCTCACTGTGTCCATCCGATAATTGCTCATTTTGCCCGGTTTGTGCATTTTTTTAGTCCGGCAGCATGATTATTCCATAATATTTGACTAACTTTGTAGCCTGATTCGGGTACCCGCTCAACGCCGTACCCCGCATCAGATAGTTTAGAATAATACGATACCCATAAACTATGAAAATTCTTCAGGCGAAATTATCTCGTTATGACGCCCCGCAGAAGGCCAAGGCTGCCGGAATCTATCCATACTTCCGCGCCATATCATCAGAGCAGGACACAGAGGTTCTGATGAACGGCAAAAAGGTCCTCATGTTCGGCTCCAACAGCTACATGGGCCTTACCAACGACCCCAGGGTCATAGAAGCCGCTGTCAAGGCTACCCGCAAATACGGCACCGGTCTTGCTGGCTCGCCGTTTCTCAACGGCACGCTTGACATCCACAAGGAGCTGGAAGCCCGTCTCGCCGACTTTGTCGGCAAGGAGGACGCGATGCTTTATTCCACAGGTTTCGGCGTCAACCTCGGCGTGGTATCAACGCTGACAGGACGGGAGGACTACATAATCCTTGACGAGCAGGACCACGCCTCGATTATCGAAGGCCGCCGCCTTTCATTCTCCAACTATTTGAAGTACAAGCATAACGATATGGCTTCTCTTGAAGACCAGTTGCGTAAGACCGAGCCCGACAAAATCAAGCTTATAGTGACTGACTCGGTCTTCTCTATGGAAGGCGATGTGGCTAATCTGCCTGTCATAGTGGAGCTGGCCAAGAAATATAACGCTACCGTTATGGTCGACGAGGCGCACGGCATAGGCGTATTCGGTCAGAATGGCCGGGGAGTATGCCATCATTACGGTGTAAGCGATGATGTGGATCTCATCATGGGCACTTTCTCCAAGTCTTTCGCATCGCTCGGCGGCTTCATCGCCACAGACAAGGAGATTACCAATTTCCTGCGCCATCACTCCCGCTCTTACATCTTCACTGCCAGCATCACTCCCGCCAGTGTCGCAGCCGTCAACGCATCTCTGGACATCATGCTGACGGAGCCCGAGCGCCAGAAGCATCTATGGGATATCACGAATTTCGCTCTTGATTCTTTCCGTCAGATGGGATGCGAGATAGGCCATACGTCGACGCCTATCATTCCGCTCTTCATACGGGACGACTACAAGACTTTCCGCGTTACCCGCGACCTGCTGGACGAAGGCGTATTTGTAAATCCCGTGGTCAGCCCGGCCGTAGCGCCCAAGGATACCCTTATCCGCTACTCGCTGATGGCCACTCACACCAAAGAGCAGGTAGAACGCTCGCTTGATGCAATAGAGAAGGTGTTCAGACGCTACGACTTGCTGGGATAAGCGGTCTGTCGGCATCTGTCTATAAAGAGATATAATGGGTATTTCCTCCTTGTGCGCACAGGAGGGAATACCCTTTGTTTAGAGACTACGGCGCTCTTGTGCGGCCTGTGGAATTTTTTTATATACAAGCATGATTTTTTTCATGTCAAGGTAGTGGTATATTCATTATTTTACATTAATTTCGCACCGTAAAAGTGAGATGTCCCGGCGGGGGCGGAACTCCGCTTCCATGACAGCCGGGCAGGAAAAAGAAATATTGAACTAAAACTATGGTATACAGATTCAAATTAGTTTCTGACGAAGTAGAAAATTTTTGTCGGGAGATTGAGATTGATGCAGACGCCAATTTTTTAGTCCTGCGCAACGCGATTCTCGACAGTGTGGGTTACACCAAGGACGAGATGAATTCCTTCTTCCTTTGCGACGACAACTGGGAGAAGCGCGAAGAAATTACTCTTGAAGACATGGGATCCAGCAGCGATGAGGATATATGGCTGATGGAGGACACGCATATCAACGAGTTGGTAGAGGAAGAGGGTCAGCGTCTGATTTTTGTCTTCGACTATCTTACAGAGCGCTCTTTCTTCATGGAGCTGAAAAGCATAATACCGCGTAAGACCATGATGGATCCTCTCTGTACGCGCAAGGAGGGCAAGGTGCCCCCCCAGCATGTAGACATGGACGAGTTTGACGCCAAGATTGACAAGAAGGCGGCCGCCGCGGCCGACGGTCTTGACATTGACTTCTACGGCGACTCAGAGTTCAGTGAGGACGAGCTCCCCGAGGGATTCGAGGACTTCAACTGATAGCTGTCGGCCAGACACGCCTCTGATAAGATTTTGCGGATACCGCGCGACGGGTATCCGCTTTTCTTTTTTCATGCGGCGATATTTTCTGTATCGCAGCGGCGGGTCCGGACGAGCGTCAGAGCAGATAGTTCTTCAGGTTCAGGGCTATTAGCAGAATCCCGATGAGATAGATGGCAAGCAGACCGTAAGGTATAGGCTTTCTTATTACTTTGGGTTTATCCATTGCTTTGTTGGTTTTTGTTGTTATGGTGCAAAGTTACAACGTCCCGTGTGCCGAAATGAAGCACATACGTCTTAATAAAAATAAAAAACAATGGGATTGGAGACTGTCGATTTTTAAATAGCCTCTTATTTTCTGCCGAAAAGGCGAGAGAGGAAAGACTGCTTCTCCGGTTTGAAGTGGACGTGCATGTTTGGGGAATTCTTGTCGAAGAAGATGATATGGCGATTGAAGACAAAAGCGACTACTTTCTCAAATTCAAGAATCGCAGTCAGGCGGTGGGTAAGGAAGCGGCGGAAGGGGTTGAACTCATCAAGGTTTTGATTGATAATCTCGTCGCCCGCGATTGCAAGATTATGGTTAGTCTTCAGCATATCCAGGAAATAGGGGATGCGCAGGTCGCTCATATCTTTGGGCGGCTTGCTGTAGTGCTTGTAGATTTCCTTTATTACTTCTTGAGTGACCATGGCGAGTTCTCACATAAATAGCGTTTAGAACAGCTGCCATTACGATTCTGTCATTATGCCTTGCGAGGTTTTGTCTATTTCACTCGGTTGACTGACATTTCGACCGGTTGTGAGGAGCGGAAGCCGGTTTCAACTTAATCGTAGGCGGCTGCGCCTGAGTCTGGCAACGCTTTCAATATATTAACGCATGTAAGGCGGAATAGTTCGGTAACTGATATTTATTTTATAATCATGTATAAGATATGATAAAATCCGGCCTCGCCGTAGGAGCGAGACCGGATTTTATCATGTCGTAGTGACGGAGGTATATCAGCCCAGGAAGCTGAGCAGCACACCGGCTGCTACAGCGGAGCCTATCACACCGGCTACGTTGGGACCCATGGCGTGCATGAGCAGGTAGTTGGTGGGGTCGTATTCCAGACCGACGTTGTTGGAGATACGGGCTGCCATAGGTACGGCGGACACACCGGCGTTACCGATGAGCGGGTTGATTTTCTTGTCTTTGCGCAGGAACAGATTGAACAGCTTCACGGAGAGCACGCCTGCCGAGGAGGCTATGATGAAGGCTACGAAGCCGAGCGCGAAGATGATGATGGTGTCAGTAGTCAGGAAGCGGCTTGCCTGAGTGGACGCGCCTACGGTCAGACCGAGCAGGATGGTCACTATGTCGGTCATGGCGTTGGATGCAGTCTTGGCCAGACGGGTGGTCACGCCGCTCTCACGCAGCAGGTTGCCGAAGAAGAGCATGCCGAGCAGGGGCAGGCCGGAGGGCACTACGAAGCAAGTCAGCACCAGACCCACGATGGGGAACAGTATCTTTTCGTTCTGGCTTACGACGCGTGCGGGCTTCATCTTGATAAGGCGCTCTTTCTTCGATGTGAACAGGCGCATCAATGGGGGCTGAATCAGCGGAATCAGAGCCATATAGGAATATGCCGACACGGCTACGGCGCCCAGCAGGGTGGGATTGAGCTTTGAGGTCAGGAAGATGGCTGTCGGGCCGTCGGCTCCGCCGATGATGGCGACGCAACCTGCGGACAGCGGGTCCATGCCGAGCAGCAGCGAGAGGATGTATGCGCCGAAGATACCGAACTGGGCGCATGCGCCGATTACCATGAGCTTCGGGTTGGCCAGCAGCGACGAGAAGTCGGTCATGGCGCCGATGCCGAGGAAAATCAGGGGGGGATACCAGCCGCGCTCCACGCCGTTGTACAGTATGTTGAGTACGGAGCCCTCTTCATATATGCCTATCTCCATGCCGGGCATGAAGGGAATATTGCCTATCAGCATACCGAAGCCGATGGGCACAAGGAGCAGAGGCTCGAAATTCTTCTTTATGGCGAGCCAGAGGAAGAAACAGCCTACTGCGAGCATTATAAGATTGGTGTATTCACAGTTGGCAAAACCTGTGAATTGCCAGAACGTTTGGAGGCTTTCGCTCATAAACGTTCCGAAAGATGTTGCAGCAAGAATCATAATCGGAATATTGATGGGAGTATTACTCAATAATCATGATGTCGTTGCCCTCAAGCACGGAGTCGCCTACATTGACCAGTATCTGCTTTACGGTGCCGCCTACTGTAGTGTGTACGTCGTTCTCCATCTTCATGGCCTCAAGGATGCATACGGTGTCTCCGGCGTTGACGGTGTCTCCGACTTTTACGTTGAAGCTCATGATGGTACCGGGCAGCGGGCTCTTGACAGCGGATGCGCCGGCGGAAGAGGCGGCAGGCTTTGCAATCACTTTCTCGCCGGTGCTTGTGCGCGGAGCTGCGGCCGGGCGTTTGGGCGCTGCTACAGGAGAGATTTTGCTCTTCTGGCTTTCATCGAGTTCTACTTTGTAGGGAGTGCCGTTGACCTCTACTTTCACAGTGTCGCCGTCAATATCGCCGACAGCTACGGTAAACTTCATACCGTTGATCTTATACTTGTATTCTTTCATGTCAGTAATCGGTGTTTAGTAGTTGATTAGTGGCGAGGCCGGGCGGGCAGCTCGCGCATGTTGTAGATTTTGGAGTTCCAGGGAGAGTATGCGCGCTTCATGCGGCGGATGGTAAGCACGGTGTCCTCAAGGTCGTGCTTTGAGTTGAAATGCTCGTCCAGAGCCATGGCGATGGCGGCGATTACCTCGCCGGAATCATGGTCTTCTTCTTCGGCATGGTCGGGCAGTCCGTGAGCCTCTTTCTTCTGTCGGCTCTGCTTGCGGGCGAAGACGTTGCCGAATATCATGAACAGGATGCTGAGTACGATGAGAGCCAAAAGCACGATGCACATGGACATGATTGTCACGCCGATACCGTCGCCGTCAGCCTGGTCGATACGTGTGTTTTTGGCTATCTTCTCGTCAGAGAGGTTTCTGTCTTTCTGCGCCTGGTAGTCTTCGGAAGGTAGACTCAGGGTCTCGCCTTTGTAGACGATGGTAACATTGTCTCCGTCCTCTGTGACCACGGCTTTCTCCACCGTAGCTTCGGGAGCTGAGTTCTCGGCGTCCTGAGCGAATACCGGAGTGGCGCAGACGGCTGTGGCGGCTATGGCGAGAGTCAATAATATTTTCTTCATATCTTGTGGTTTTAGATTTGCCGCTCCGGCGGCGCAACGACGCCGTCGGAGCGGTAAAAGTCTATATTAGAGAGGTATATTGCCGTGCTTCTTGGCAGGGTTGGTCAGCTTCTTGGTAGCCAGCATCTGCAGAGCGCGGATTACGCGGAAGCGGGTGTTGCGGGGCTCGATGACGTCATCGATGTAGCCGTATTTGGCGGCGTTGTAGGGATTGGCGAAGAGCTTGGTGTACTCGTCTTCCTTCTCCTTGATGAATGCCTTCGGGTCTGCAGCCTCTTTGGCGGCCTTGGCGTAGAGTACGCCGGCAGCGCCGGCGGCGCCCATCACGGCTATTTCGGCCGACGGCCATGCGTAGTTCATGTCGCCACGCAGCTGCTTGCAGCTCATCACGATATGCGAGCCGCCGTAGCTCTTGCGCAGTGTCACGGTTACCTTGGGCACTGTAGCCTCGCCGTAGGCGTAGAGCAGTTTTGCGCCGTGGAGGATGACGCCGTTGTATTCCTGGCCGGTGCCGGGGAGGAATCCGGGCACGTCGACGAGCGTTACCAGAGGAATGTTGAAGGCATCGCAGAAGCGTACGAAGCGCGCGCCCTTACGGGAGGCGTTGGAGTCCAGTACGCCGGCCAGCACGCGGGGCTGGTTGGCAACCACGCCTACGGCCTGACCGTTCATGCGGGCGAAGCCTACGATGATGTTCTTGGCATAGTCCTTCTGTATCTCCAGGAACTCACCGTTGTCGATGATGGCGCCGATTACCTCGTACATGTCGTAGGCCTTGTTGGGGTTATCGGGGATAATCTCGTTGAGGCTGTCTTCCAGACGGTCGATGGGGTCGTCGCAGGGCATGAGGGGTGTTTCCTCAAGGTTGTTCTGGGGTATGTAGCTGAGGAGCTTGCGCACGATGCGGATGGCGTCCTCGCCGTCTTCGGCTGCGAAGTGAGTCACGCCGCTCTTGGTAGCGTGTACCGATGCGCCGCCGAGCTGCTCCTGAGTCACGTCTTCGCCGGTCACAGTCTTCACTACCGACGGACCTGTCAGGAACATATAGGAGATACCCTTGGCCATGATAGTGAAGTCTGTCAGGGCGGGGCTGTAGACAGCGCCGCCGGCGCAGGGGCCGAGGATAGCGGAAATCTGGGGAACGACGCCGGAGGCGAGGATGTTACGCTGGAAAATCTCGGCATAGCCGGCCAATGCGTTGACGCCTTCCTGGATACGTGCGCCGCCCGAGTCGTTGAGGCCGATGACGGGAGCGCCCATCTTCATGGCCAGATCCATGACCTTGCATATCTTCTGTGCCATGGTCTCGGACAGAGAGCCGCCGAGTACGGTAAAGTCTTGTGCGAATACGTAGACCAGACGGCCTTCCACGGTACCGAAGCCTGTCACTACGCCGTCGCCGAGCGGGTGCTTCTTCTCGCCCATGCCGAAGTTGGTGCAGCGATAGGTAACGAACATGTCCAGCTCTTCGAAGGAACCTTCGTCCAGCAGCTGGGCGATACGCTCACGGGCGGTGTATTTGCCCTTCTGGTGCTGTTTGTCAATGGCTTTCTCGCCGCCGCCGAGGCGGGCTTCCGCGCGCTTGTCTATAAGCTCTTGGATCTTTTCAGTCTGTTTGCTCATGTCGATATTATTGGATATTTGATTGCATATTTCGTAGATTGCCCGTACCACTGAGGGCTGTCTCAACGATACGGGCTATCTGTATGGGATTCATTATTTCTTTGCGGGGTCTTCGCAGAGTTCAGTAAGCACGGCCTGCGTACACTTGGGATGCAGGAACGCTATGTGCAGTCCGTCGGCACCCTGGCGGGGAGCCTTGTCTATCAGACGCACGCCCTTGCCCTCGGCTTCGGCAAGCGCTTCAGCCACACCGTCTTCTACAGCGAAAGCCATGTGGTGCATGCCGCCTTTGCCGCCGTTTTTCTCTATGAATTTGGCTATGGTGCTGTCGGGGGACGTAGCCTCAAGCAGCTCGATCTTAACGTCGCCTACCTTTATGAACGCAGTGGTCACTTTCTGGTCCTCCACTACTTCTTTCTTGTAGCATTTCAGACCGAGTACGTTCTCGTAATAAGCGATGGCTTCATCCAGATTGGGTACGGCTATGCCGATGTGTTCGATGTGTGAAATCTTCATTTCCTCAGATTATTATAAGGTTATATGTGGTTGATTTGTATTTGTCGCCGCGTCTGGCGGACGGGGCGCCTTAATTCGGTGCAAATATAATAAAAATAAACGGAATCTACCCGTTTACAAGGTTTAAAAATTACCTTTTGTCGAAATTTTATCGTAACTTCGTGGTGTCATAGTATTTTTTAAACAGCAAAACATTCACATCTTATGCAAGATAATACAGTTTCTTTTACCGCTCTGCGCGATTTGCTGAGAGCGGACCGCACCTGCAGAAGGTTTGACGAGGGCAGGAAGATAGGTCCGGATACGTTGCGCTCGTTGGTGGAATTATGCCGTTTTACCGCATCCGGCCGCAATGCGCAGCCGCTGCGTTATCGGCTGGTATGCGATGCCGGCATACGCGGACGCCTGTTTACGTCTCTGGCGTGGGCGGGTTATTTCAAGGATTGGGACGGGCCGGCTCCCGGAGAGCGTCCGGCTGCCTACATGGTGCAGCTGCTGGATACCAGTTTTGGCGCCAACTGTCTGTGTGACGATGGATTGCAGCTCCAGGCCATAACTCTGGGAGCGACAGCCCTCGGAATCGCCAACTGCATAATAAAGAGTTTTGACAGGGCGGCTGTCAAGGATACGCTTGCTTTGCCTGATTATCTTGAGCCGCGCTATGTGCTGGCGCTGGGCTATCCGGCGGAGACCGTGGTTATCGAGGATATGGACGGCACGCGTGAGGCAGACTTCAAGTATTACCGTACGGCCGACGGCGTGCATCATGTACCCAAAAGGCCTCTTGATGAATTGATAGTCTAATCGGGCTACTGCATTTTTATGCGTTTCAGCTTGCCTGAATCAGTACGCTCCAGACTGGGGACGGCTATGATGCAGCGTGGGCGCTCCGCCTTGTTGAGCGATGTGCGGGTGGCTATGTATGCTGCCATCTCCAGCTCCAGGGCGGCTGTAGCCGCAGTGTCCGTCTCCAGCACCACTACCGTCTGCTCTCCCCACAGGGGGTGGCTGCGTGAGGTGACATAGAAGTCTCCTATGCCGCTGAAGAAAGGCGCGAGCGCGGCTTCCACGGCCTCAGGATGCACTTTTATGCCTCCGCATATCAGTACATTGTCGTAGCGCCCCAGAATCTCAAATTCGCGCCCGGAGCGGATGCGGGCCACATCGTTGGTTACGGTCTTTCCGTGTCCGGGAATATCTATGATCAGACAGTTCCTGGAGTCTGTGCTGACAGTGATGCCTTCAAGTGTCACGAACGGGACTGCCGTATGCGGCGTTACGCGGCGCAGAGCGACATGGGAGGCTGTCTCGGTCATGCCGTATGACTCCCAGACATTGTCGGCGAGCCTGACGCTCTGTTCGCGCTGACTATCTGTAAGCGGACTGCCGCCCAGAAGCAGATGGTCCACACTCGGAGAGCCGGATGCGGCAAGCGCGCGCGCGTAGCCCTCTATCTGGGCCGGGACAGCTGAGAGCAGAGATATGTTTTTCAGATTTCCGGGGAGGGCCGGCTTAGAGGAGGGGGGCAGCGCCACAAGGCGGCACTGCGCCTCGCATGCGCGTACAATCATCATTTTAGCCGCTATGTATTGCGGCGACATACTCATCATCAGGGTCGAAGAACTGTCCAGCCCAAAATGCCGGATACTGCGTCGCGCCGACTCTCTGACAAAGGTCTTCGGCAGTAAAATCGGGCGTGGAGCGCCTGTCGAGCCCGACGTGCGCGCCACGATGCAGTCGCCGGATCCGAGCCATTCGTCTCTGAATTCAGTTATCTCCCTGTCAAAGTCATTCATAAAGCCTATTCGCGCCAATCCAGATTGTTAAGCGCTTTCCGGTCGCCGCCCATGGCAGCCGGATTGAAGCGCAGCCGGTCGCCATCCAAGATAAGCGGCGAGGGGAAATTGTCGGTATAGAGCTGGCCTGTGCCGAGTCCCTGCGGCATCTTCACTCCGAGAGTGGCAGTCCATTGGGCGAGAGCTGACAGCCCTACATTACATTCCAGCGCCGATGTGACCCACCATCCGATGCCTCTTTCTTCGGCCAGGGCAATCCATTCCTCCGCACCTGAGAAACCTCCGCACAGCGCCGGCTTCAGTACTATCCAGGCCGGATGTATGGTGTCGAGCATTGCGATTTTCTGCTCGCGCCGGTTCAGTCCTATCAGCTCCTCGTCGAGAGCTATCGGCACCCGGGAGACATCGCACAGGAAGCGCATCATCTCCCATTGGCCGGCCTTTATGGGCTGCTCTATAGAGTGGACTTCATAGCCGCTCAGTATGTGGAGAGCCGGCAGCGCGTTGTCCATCGTGAAAGCCCCGTTGGCGTCTACGCGTATCTCCAGTGCGGCGGCATCGAAACGGCTGCGTATGGCTTCAAGCATACGCATCTCCTGACGGAAGTCCAAAGCGCCTATCTTCAGCTTTATGCAGTGAAATCCCGATTCGATTTTTTCTTCCAGACGCGCCATCATGGTATCGATGTCTCCCATCCAGACCAGACCGTTGATTTCTATCTCAGACTTTCCCTCGGTAAAGGGGGATGGATAGTAGAGTCCGCGGCCTCCGGTCGAGAAGTCGCGTATGGCCTGCTCCAGCCCGAAGCGTATCGACGGCCAGTCGGTAAGGTCGGTGGAGCGCCCGAGTGCGATATTGGCCAGCAGCTCCACCAGTTTATACTCGTATCGGCCGTCGGCCTCTTTGCTCAGTCCGTCGAATACGGCGGCCTCGCCTACACCATATCGTTCCGGAGCAGTTTCGTCCCAGAGTTTGAGCAGGTATGTCTGCTTGATGCGCATCACTCCCCGCGATGTGCCTGCCGGGGACTTGAAGTGAAGGGTCAGCGGATAATACGCGAGTCTCATAAGCAGCTGTTATCCGGGAAATTTAGGAAATTGACCGAAATCGGGGTCACGCTTTTCAAGGAAAGCATTTTTGCCCTCTTGTGCCTCCGCCATGAGATAATACATCAGTGTGGCGTCGCCGGCAAACTCCATCATGCCGCGCTGTCCGTCCAGCTCGGCATTGAGCGCGCGCTTTATCATGCGGATGGCCATGGGCGAGCGTTTCAGGATGGTGCGTGCCCATTCCATGGTCTCGTCTTCCAGACGGTCGAATGGCACCACCTTGTTGACCATACCCATCTCCTCGGCTTCGCGGGCTGAATACTGGCGGCACAGGAACCATATCTCACGAGCCTTTTTCTGCCCTACGCAGCGGGCCAGGTACGAGCTGCCGAAGCCGGCGTCGAAGCTGCCCACTTTGGGTCCGGTCTGACCGAAGATGGCATTTTCAGAGGCAATAGTGAGGTCGCACACCACGTGCAGCACGTGGCCTCCGCCTATGGCGTAGCCGTTGACCATAGCGATGACCGGCTTGGGGATGGAGCGTATGGCCTTATGCAGATCGAGTACGTTGAGGCGCGGGGTGCCGTTGGCATCTATATATCCGCCGATGCCTTTCACGTTCTGGTCGCCGCCCGAGCAGAACGCCTTGTCTCCGGCGCCGGTAAGAATGATGACACCGATGTCGGCACGTTCGCGGCAGATGGCCATGGCGTCGAGCATCTCAAAGTTGGTCTGCGGGCGGAAAGCATTGTAGACACGCGGACGGTTGATGGTAATTTTGGCTACGCCGTCGCAGTAGTCAAAGAGTATGTCTTCGTATTTCTTTATGGTAGTCCAGTTGTTCATAGCTATGGATTATTATATATGGTGTAGATGGTTTGGTCACTTGAAATAGTCGGTCAGGGTACGTGCGCTGACGTTGGGCGGCACACAGACCTCCATAACTGCGGGTCGCAGCGAAGGCGCGAGGAAAGCCCCTGTCTGCTCGCGCAGAGCCTTCTCAGAGTCAGCCTGATAATAGTCGAATCCGTATGCTTTGGCCAGGGCTTTGAGCGGCAGCAGCGGGGCGACGCTGAAGTATTCTTCGCGCGAGCTGAGAGCCGCTGTGCCGGAGATGAAGCGGAAAATTTCGCCACCTGCATTGTTGATTACCACGATACGGAAATCCGATGGGACGAAGCGTGTGGCCATAGCGCCTATATCGTAGGCGAAACTCATGTCGCCGGATATAAGCAGAGTGCCGTGGCCGTATTTTACGGCAGCCCCGATGGCTGTCGACGTAGAGCCGTCTATGCCCGATACGCCTCGGTTGCAGTAGCAGGCGTGTATGTTGCGTGTGCCGAAAAGCTGCGCGTATCTTATGGACGTGCCGTTGGAGAGCTGCAGGTTATATTTCCGTGGAATCCTGGCCAGCAGTATTCCGAATGCTTTCAGTGCGCTCCAGGGGGCTGTCTGCACCGCCCGGTTGAGCCGGTCGTGGCCGCGGATGTCGGCCGCCTGCCATATTTCCGCATACGAGCTTTCGGGATGCAGACGGCACAGGGCGTTGGCGAAATGGGGCATGAAGACCTCCGGGTCGCACTCTATGCAGCGCGACAGACACTGAAAGGGGTCTGCCAGGCGGTCGCGCCGCCATCCTATGCTCCAGTGTTCCGTCCGGTCAAGCCGACGGATGAAATCTTTGGCCATGCGGCTTATAAGCGCTCCTCCGAAGCTGATGACCAGGTCGGGAGCATACGGGGCAGGGTCTTCATCGCGTATGGCCAGCAGGGTGCGGTCTATGCCGGTAATGACGCCGGGCGTGTGTATGTTGGCAGTGGTCTCGGTCCAGATGGCTACGTTGGGGATATGCGACAGGACGGCAAAGGCGCGGTTAAGCCGGTGTCCCGGCACGTGGCTCCCGGCTATGATGAGGATTTTGCGCGTGGCCGCGTAGGAGGCCAGCTCTTTCATCAGGTCCGGAGGCAGCAGAGTGTGGCAACTGGTGTCGGCGATGAGGCGCTGCGGGGGAGCTGCGGCGCAGACAGCTGACAGTGGCGCGTCGAAGTGCATGTTGAGATGCACCGGGCCGGGGCGGCGCGAGAGCGAGGTCAGCATGGCGTCGTTGGCTATACGGTTGGCATACCAGCGGAGCGATTCGGCCGAGGCGTCGAACTCGGGGATGTCGAAGCTCGCCTTCACGTAGTTGGCCAGAGCCTCGCGCTGACGCAGGGTCTGACTGTCATCCTGATCTATCCATTCGTCCGGTCTGTCGGCAGACAGTACGATGAGTGGCACCCCCTGATAATAGGCTTCGGCCACGGCCGGGGCATAGTTGAGAAGGGCGGTGCCGGAGGTGCAGCACAGCAGGGTGGGGCGGCGTGTGAGCTGCGACATGCCGAGGGCTATGAACGCCGCGCTCCGCTCGTCGATTACGGTATGCTTCTCAATACGCGGCTCGGCGTCAAGCGCCAGAATCAGAGGCGTATTGCGGCTTCCCGGAGAGATGACCGCATCGGTTACTCCCTGTCCGGCCAGCACCTTGACAACTATATCACACGAAATCTTGCCAGTCATTTCTCCATATCTATGGCGACGGGGGTAAACCCTAACAGGAAGGCTTCGGCCGGCATACGCTTCTTGCCTTGGAGCTGTAGCTCCAGTATCTCGTATGGGGTGTCGGCGCACATTACGGCCATGCGCTTCTTCAGCAGTATCAGGTCGCCCGGTTTCAGTTCCGGAGCCGTCAGTTCCGGAGCCTTGCGTCCCTTGAATACCTTCAGTTTCAGGCTGTCGCCATGACTGTCCCGAACCGAAGTAAATGCCGCCGGATAAGGCGAAAGACCGCGCACCAGATTGTGTACCGTCTCGCTGTCGGCGCTCCAGTCTATCAGGCATGTCTCTGTAAAAATCTTAGGCGCGGGGATAAATTCGCCTTGCGGCTGTGGCTGCACGGGCACGTCGCCGTCGGTCTTGAGAATCGTCTCCACCGTCTCCATTACCATCTCCGCCCCGAGATTCATGAGTCGGTCATGGACTGATCCGGCATCCTCGTCATCAGCTATGTCAATGGAACGTTGGGCTATGATGTCGCCCGTGTCAATCTCGTGTTTGAGGAAGAAGGTGGTCACGCCGGTGGTCTTCTCTCCGTTCATCACGGCGCGGTTGATGGGCGCCGCGCCGCGGTATCGGGGGAGCAGAGAGGCGTGGAGGTTGAATGTGCCGAGCCTCGGCATGCTCCATACCGCTTCGGGGAGCATCCGGAATGCTATCACGATGAAGAGGTCTGCGTCTATGCGGCGCAGCTCCTCGATAAAAGCGGGGTCTTTGAGATTGGCGGGCTGCAGCACGGGCAGGCCTTTGGCTACGGCGTAACGCTTCACGTCGCTCTGCAGCAGCTTGTGGCCGCGGCCGGCAGTTTTGTCGGGCATGGTTATCACAGCCCGGACATTGCAACCGTTCTCAAGCAGAGTGTCGAGGCTCTTGACGGCGAACTCCGGCGTGCCTAAAAAAACTATTCTGAGGTCTTCTTTCTTCATCAGTCGTCTATATAATGCCGCAGAACCCTGCGGTATGAATTGAATATTTTGGATTTGGACACGAATCCCACATATTTGTCGCCGTCCACTACCGGCAGGTTCCAGGCGTTAGTGCGGTCAAATTTCTTCATGACCTCGTCCATGGTGTCGTGGATGTCGATACGCGCCGGCGGCATGGACATGAACTTGTGGACGTGCATCTTGTGATACAGATCGGAGCGGAACATGATGTTGCGTATGTCGTCCAGCAGCACCACTCCTTTCAGCTCGCCTCCGCCGCCCACTACAGGGAAGAGGTTGCGATGCGAGCGGGCTATGACGTCGACCATCTCCTTGAGGCTCATGTCGGGGCTTACGCGGCTGCAGTCTGTCTCGATCACATTGTCTATCTTGAGCAGTGTCAGCACGGCCTTGTCCTTCTGATGGGTAAGCAGCTCGCCGCGTTTGGCCAGACGCATGGTGTAGATACTGTATGGCTCGAATATCTTTATGGTACCGTAGGAGAGTGTCGAGACTATCAGCAAGGGCAGAAACAGGTTGTAGCCGCCGGTCATCTCGGCTGTGAGGAAGATGGCCATCAGCGGCGCGTGCATTACGCCCGACATCACTCCGGCCATGCCCATGAGCGCGAAATTCTTGTTGGAAATCTCAATGCCTATGTCCAGATTATTGAGAGTGTAGGCGAATACGAATCCGGCCATGGCTCCCACGTACAGCGAGGGGGCGAAGGTACCACCCACACCGCCGGCGCCGTTGGTGGCCGAAGTGGCGAAGACCTTGGTCAGCACGATAAGTCCGATGTACATGGCGATAAACCAGACGCTGTTGCGGTCTACGTAGAAGAAGGAGCCGGCCACTATCGACGAGGTGTTGCCGTCAAGCAGATGGTTGATGGAGGCGTAACCCTCGCCGTAGAGCGGCGGAAACAGGAAGATGAGTATGGCCAGTATGGCGCCGCCGGCGCATATCTTCAGTATGCGGCTGCGTATGCGGCCGAACATGCTCTCCATCTTCCACAGTACGCGCGTGAAATACAGTGACACGAAGCCGCAGAAGACTCCGAGCAGAATCACGTATGGAATCTTGCTGGTAAAGAATTCCTCGCTCTGAGTGAAAAAGAATTCGGCGCTATAACCTTCGGCTATATAGGCTACGGTGGCGGCCGTGATGGAGGAAATCAGCAGCGGCATTACGGTGGCTCCGGTCAGGTCTATCATCAGCACTTCCAGCGTGAAAAGCATGCCTGCTATCGGAGCGCGGAAAATGCCGGCAATGCCGGCGGCGGCTCCGCAGCCCACCAGAAGCATCAGAATCCTGGGGGAGAGCCGGAATGCCTGTCCGATATTGGAGCCGATGGCGGCGCCGGTGTACACTATCGGGCCCTCGGCTCCCACCGAGCCGCCGAAGCCTATGGTAATGGATGAAGCCACCACCGAGGTGTACATGTTATGCGCTTTCAGACGTGACTTATGGCGCGAGATGGCGTACAGCACTTTGGTCACTCCGTGTGAAATATTGTCCTTGACTATGTAGCGGACGAACAGAGTGACAATGATTATGCCTATCATCGGAAAGACAAGATATGCCCAGTTGGCCGATGTCTGGCTGAGATGGGCTGTAAGCAGGTGGGATATGGCGTGAATCAGTCCTTTGAGGACCAGCGCCATGCATCCGCACAGCACGCCGACTACCAGAGCCAGTATGATCAGGAAATTCTTCTCCTTGATGTGGCGTTCGCGCCACATCACGAGTCTGAGCCACCATTTGGCGAGCGGGCCGTTGTGTTCTTTATAAGGCATAGTTATTTTCCTCTTCCTTTACATACGGTTTTTACAGTGTAGACCAGTATCTTGAGGTCTACAGTCAGCGACATATTCGCCAGATATATGAGGTCGTAGCGCAGGCGGTTGACCATCTGTCCCACTTCGGAGGCATAGCCGTACTTTACCATACCCCATGATGTAATGCCCGGCCGCACCTGATGCACCAGACTGTAGCAGGGCGCCTGTTCCATTATCTTCGCTATGAAATAGCGGCGTTCGGGGCGCGGCCCGACAAGCGACATGTCGCCGCGCAAGACGTTCCAGAACTGAGGCAGTTCGTCAAGTCTGTACTTGCGCAGATAGCGGCCTATTTTTGTAATGCGTGGGTCATTTTCATTAGACAGCCGCGGGCCCTGGGCCTCGGCATCTATACGCATGGACCGGAATTTGTAGATAGTAAACGGCCTCTGGCGGTAACCTATGCGCTCTTGACGGAAGATGACGCTTCCTTTGGAATCGCGCCGTACCAGTATGGCGATTATCGCTATAGGTAAAGCCAGAAGCACAAGTGCGAAGGAGGAGACCACAATATCGAAGATGCGCTTTACATTCTTCGTAAATTCGCTGACGTTGGCGGTAGAGGCGTCGATATACGGCTCTTCGTAGATACTCTGCAGGCGTATGTTGCTGTTGAGCGCGGATATGGAGTCCGGTGTGATTTTTATAGGCAATCCGAGGGGAAACAGCTTGTAGATAAGCCGGAGCAGAGTGTCTTCGTCCATGCCTTTCGAGGCTATCAGTATCTCGCGTATATTATGGTCGGCGCACACGCGCGGCATGTCGCCGGCCTCCTCGACCGGCAGCTCAGTGCCGTATTCCTCCTTGGCGTTTTCCGGCATACGGATGAAGCCATACAGGTTCAGGCCGGTGCGTCGCCGGTTGGCCCTGACCGTATCCGCCATGGCGAGCGACTCAAGCGGGCGTCCGGCTATCATGACGTTGTACAGGCTTTTGCCGGTACGAAAGCGATATGAGGTGCAGTATGTTATGACCCAGCGCCCTATGTATGTAAGCCCCAGGCAGAGACAGAACAGATAGAACAGCATCTCGTAATTGGTGGAGCGCACCGAGGTCTGCTGGTTGGTCAGCAGCGCGAAGAAGATGAGTATGGTGTTGACGCCGGAACTCATCGCCGTGCCGAAAAACTCCTGCAGCCGCGATTTCTGGAAGGGCAGGTTGTAGTAGCCCGACAGGGCGTAGACGACCATCATCAGCAGCGGAAGCATAATCTGCTCGACCACCAGCGGCTTGAAGGTCAGGAAGTCTTCGAGCGAGGAGAATCCTACCCACGAGCGCTGGAGGATATGGAAGCGCAGCACATCGAATATGAATATGACGATGTTGGCCGTCAGGAAGTCTGCCGCCAGATATTTTATGCGCTGTGTGGTATTGTTCTTCACTCTCTGATAATTCTTATCACTCCGCCTTTGGATACCTTGATTATAGCCGATGGCGCGGCACGGTGTGTGTCATCGCGCCGATAGCGCGCCACATAGTCCACTCCCTCCACTATTTCCGGGGCAATCTCCTGAAAGAGAGCCGGAGCAGGCGTGCCGCTTATGTTGGCCGAAGTCGAGACCACTGGCCGGCGCAGTCCGCGGCATAACCCGCTGCTGTAGCGCTCCCGGCTCAGGCGCATGCCTATGGAGCCGTCGTCGGCGACAAGGTTGGGCGCCAGACCGCGGGCACGGTCGAAGATGACGGTAAGCGGAGTGACCGATTCCTCAAGCAGCTGGAAGGCTATCTCCTCGCCATCATCGGTAAACCGCTCGGCCTGGGCTGTGTCGCAGACAAGCACAAGCATCGACTTCGCGGCGGCCCGGTGCTTCAGTTCGTAAATTCTGCTGACGGCTTCCGGGTTTGTGGCGTCGCATCCTATGCCCCAGACTGTATCGGTAGGGTACAGGATGATGCCTCCGGCACGAAGCACTCTGATGGCTTCGCGCTGGTCTTCACGGAAATCGTTTTCATTTTTGGTCTGTTCGGACATACAATGCAAATTTACTACAAATTTTCGACTTGCCAAAATCCCGGCTCACTCAGGCAGGTCGCGCAGCCAGCTGTCGGGCGACGCATCGGAGGGCATGCGCCAGTCGCCGCGCGGCGAGAGGCTGACGCTTCCTACTTTCGGACCGTCGGGCATGCACGACCGCTTGAACTGCTGGCGGAAGAAGCGACGGCAGAATGTCTTGAGCCAGTGTAATATTACCTCAGGAGTGTATATGCCGTCGAAAGCGGCAAGGGCCATGCGATACAGTTTCGACGGAGCGAAACCGTGGCGCAACAGATGATAGAGGAAGAAATCGTGCAGTCGGTAGGGCCCTACGAGGTCTTCGGTTTTCTGTACGATGCGCCCCTGGGCATCGGCCGGAATAAGCTCCGGGCTGACCGGTGTGTCGATGATGTCGAGCAGTGTGTCTCTCCGGCGTTCGTCGGGGGTGGTATCGGCAAACTGACGCACAAGCCAGCGTACAAGTGTCTTGGGCACGCCGGCATTGACACCGTACATCGACATCTGGTCGCCGTTGTAGGTACACCAGCCCAGAGCCAGCTCCGAGAGGTCGCCGGTGCCTAAGACCATACCGTTGTACTTGTTGGCCAGATCCATAAGTATCTGGGTGCGCTCGCGTGCCTGCGAGTTCTCGTAGGTCACGTCATGTATGTTTTCATCGTGGCCTATGTCCTCAAAGTGCTGCCTCACAGCTTTTGAGATATTTATTTCAAGCAGCGTGGCGCCTAATTCCCCGATTAGATCAGTAGCGTTGGTGCGGGTGCGGGCTGTGGTGCCGAAGCCGGGCATTGTCACGCCTATGATACCCTTGGCGTCCAGTCCGAGATTGCTGAAGGCACGGGCGGCTATAAGCAGGGCAAGAGTGGAGTCCAGGCCTCCGGAGACGCCGACGACCAGGTGGCGGCATCCCGTGGCCTGCAGGCGGCGCGTCAGTCCGGCAGTCTGTATGCTGATTATCTCCTCGCAGCGAGCCGCCCTGTCGCTGTCGGCGGCCGGCACGAAGGGATCAGGATTTATGCGGCGCAGCAGTTTCCGGCCGGCGGCTGGAGCGGCGGAAGGGCAGTCGATGATGCGGTAATCAGGCAGCGGGACAGCGGCGGCAGTGTCGGAGAATGTACCCGAAGCCATACGGTCGTGGGCGAGCATTTCCAGGTCAGTGTCCGCTGTCTCCATAAGCTCCGTACCGGCAAACCGCTTCGACTGACGCAGCAGCACGCCGTTTTCGCAGATTATGGCGTTGCCGGCATACACCAGATCGGTCGACGATTCGCCCGTGCCGGCGGATGCATAGACGTAAGCGGCGTGCAGGCGCGCGCTCTGGTTGCCTATGAGCGAGAGCAGATAGTCATGCTTTCCCGTCACTTCGTCGGTGGCGGAAAGATTGAGTATCACGTTGGCGCCGGCCAGAGCCTGCAGAGTGCTGGGTGGCAGCGGAGACCACAGGTCTTCACATATCTCGACTCCGATAAGGACGTCTCCCTTGCGGAACAGCAGATCCGGCCCGAAGGGGACAACGGTGCCGCCGACGGTAACCCTTGCATCGCGGATACGGGAGCCTGAAGCGAACCAGCGCTTTTCATAAAACTCGCTGTAATTGGGCAGATAGGATTTGGGTACGACTCCTAATATGTGTCCCCCTTGAAGCATTACGGCGCAGTTATACAGCGCGGTACCGTACTTCACAGGCGCGCCTACGGCGACCAGAGTGTCTGGTATTTCAGCCGACGCGGCCGCGAGAAGCCCCAGGGCGCGGTCGGCGCTTTCAAGGAGGATGTGCTGCATATACAGGTCTGCGCAGGTGTAGCCTGTGACGGCCAGTTCGGGCAGCACCAGCACTTCGGCGCCATTGTCGGCCGCAGCTCTCATTGCTCCGGCGATGGTATCTATATTCTTTTCGGGGTCAGCCAGATGCACTGTAGGCGATGCCGCGCAAACCCGGAAATATCCATGATTGTCCATTGGTGTTGAATCTCTTTTTTACAAAATTAGTAAAACATTTTCACACTGCGTGCGTTTTATAGTAAATTCTCAACTATAACCAATATATCGACTATGCTGAAGAAGATTCAAGGCGTCTCCTCCCTCCTCTCCTTATTTGTCATTGTTCTGTCTCTGTGCTGCGCTGCAAATGCCTCGGCACAGTCACGCGGCTCCATGACCATGGGACTCGGAGGCGGATATGCTACATATAACAAGGGCGGTTATGCGGGAGCTTTTTTCATGTATAGTTTTTCGCGCCATGTGCGTATCGTGCCAGAGGTCGGTTATGTATTCCGCAATGAAGGCAAAAGCGGTTTTATTGTGGATGTCGACATGCACTTCCCGGCCTCTTTGGCCAGAGGCGTGAACGTATATCCGCTTGTCGGCGTGTCGTTCAACAACTGGACATACGAAGGAGGGGGCAATTCGGCCCGCGCAGGCATGGATTTCGGAGGCGGCTTTGACATTAATCTTACATCATTGCTGAAACTTACGCTCCAGGGCAAATATACATGGATGAAAGATGTCGGGGGCGGATATGTAGGTCTGGGCATAGGCTATAATTTCTGACGCCTGTGAATCAGCGCGATACCCCTTTGGTCTCGGTCATGCTTCCCGTCTACAATGCGGGAAAGACGCTTGGCCGCGCCCTTGACTCTCTGTTCAGGCAGACTTACAGGCCTCTGGAGATAATAACGGTAGACGACGGCAGCTACGACGGTTCGGACCGCATGCTTCAGGGCGCCGCCAGAACCGCTCCAGATGGAGTTGTAGTCAGAATCATTACCCACGAAAGGAATATGGGCAGCGGCGCGGCGCGGCGTGCAGCCGTGAAAGTCGCCGCCGGAGAATATATGGCCGCTCTTGATGCCGACGACACCCTGGCTCCAGACGCCATATATAATATGGTGGAGGCCGCTGAAAAGGGGAGGGCAGACATGGTCTGCTGCGAGTATGAGGAAATAAGGCCGGGCGGTCGCAGACTGGTACACCGCTTTGACGTGGATGAATCGTTACGGCTCAACGAGATGAAGATGGATACACTGCGTTTCGCCCTGTGGAACAAACTTATCCGCACCTCGCTCTATCGCCGCGCGCTCCGCTTTGAGCGCGGAGTGGACTGCTGGGAAGACCTCGAGCAGATAGCCGCCATACTGCTGCTGGAGCCGAAGATACAAATACTTCGCCAGCCGCTGTACCAGTACACCGTCAATCCGCGCTCCGGCTCGCTTACCCACTCAGGCGCAGACAGAATCCTGCGCCAGCATCTTCTCGTGGCCCGGCGCATGGAGCAATATTTCAGCTCCAAAGGCATGGAGCAGGTCTATGCTCCGTTTCTTACCTACCTCAAATTCATAGCCAAGGTAAAATACCTGCGCAACAGCGAGGCGCTCGTCCATCCCTTGCGCAGCCTGCGCCAGTGGCGTGACGAGTTCCCCGAAGTCAACTCCCGCATACGCACGCTCCCCCACGTTCCCCTGCGCCACCGCCTCGCCTTCATGGCCGCCAACGCCCTCTCCCGCCTCCTCCCCACCTAACCCCCCTCAAGTTTCCAAACCGCGACACACTTCACGATACGTCTGACACGGAAGGGCAGAAGAATCGTGGAACGGAAATGATTTCCGACAATCAAAAAAGCTGCGGTGGATATGTATATTCAGATATTTTTTGTTACCTTTGCATCATAATGGAATCAGACCACATAATAAAATATAATCATGTCGAGATAGAACGCGCCCAAAGAGTGGTGCTGCGGGATGTCACGTTTACTGTTGATAAGGGGGAATTCTGCTACCTTACAGGCAAAGTGGGCAGCGGCAAGAGCTCGTTGCTGAAGTCGATGTACGCCGATGTTCGCATCGAGGAGGGCGAAGCCCGTGTGCTTGACTTCGACCTGCGCGACTTGCGGCGCCGCGACATACCGCAGCTGCGGCGTCGGATAGGCATAGTCTTTCAGGATTTTCAGTTGCTGCAGGGACGCAGTGTTACGGAGAATCTTGACTTTGTGCTGCGTGCCACAGGCTGGACGCAGCGCGATGAGCGTGAGGACCGTATAGAGCAGGTGCTGGCCGAGGTCGACATGCTCGGCAAAAGCTACAAGATGCCTCACGAGCTGTCGGGAGGAGAGCAGCAGCGCGTAGTCATAGCGCGCGCCATACTCAATAAGCCCCGCCTTATCCTGGCCGATGAGCCTACCGGCAATCTCGACCCCCATACCGGCTATCATATAGTGCGCCTTCTCCACAGGCTTGCCTCGGAAGGGCACGCCATACTTATGGCTACCCACAATCTGCAGCTGGTAGAGGAATTTCCGGCCCGTGTGATGCGTTGCGCGGACAAGCAGCTCATCCCGTGACCTTCTCTGCGGGGCGTCGAGCCGTATATACGGAAAAATTTACTGAAAAGTTTTTTTGTATAAAAAAAAACAAGTAATTTTGTGACTGATATCTTTTACCATGTCTGACAGCCGTCAGCGTGCGACACCTGCCTCCGTCCGCTCCGGCAAATGACCTGACAGAATCATACCAAATAATTATATATAGCTATTTAGTTATGGCAGAGAAAAACGAAAAACTGTTTGACATGTTCCCGCCGATTTCCACTGAGGAATGGCTGGCGAAGATCAATGTCGATCTCAAGGGCGCCGACTTCCAGAAGAAGCTTGTATGGCGTACCAACGAGGGCTTCAACGTGCAACCCCTGTATCGCGCGGAAGACCTTGAGAAACTTACCCATCTCGGAACATTGCCTGGCGAATTTCCCTACGTGCGCGGCACACGCACCAACAATGACTGGAAAATACGTCAGGATATCTCAGGCGAGACTCCTGAAGAAATCAACGAACACGCACGCCACGCCATTGACCGCGGAGTAGACTCGATCGGCGTCTGCCTGTGTGGCGAGACCGATAAGGCAAAACTGCATACTATACTTGAAGGCATCGATCTGGAGAAGATTGAGGTAAACTTCAAGTGCTGCCCCGGCAAAGCTGTGGAGGCCGGCCGCCTGATAGCGGACTATATCGCTGAGAAGAATCTGAAGGACGCGTTCCGCGGCTCCATGGATTTCAATCCCTTCAAGCGTCTGCTCAAGCATGGCCTGAAGTATCCTAAGGATATGGTAGCCCAGGCTAAGGAGCTGCTTGAAATATTTGAGGAAATACCCGGCATGCGTCTTTTTGCGGTCGATACATATATGCTCAACAATGCCGGCGCATATATTACCCAGGAGCTGGGCTACGCCCTGGCATGGGGCGCCCAGTGGCTGACTTCGCTGACGGACGCCGGTCTGGAAGCAGGCAAGGTGGCCAAACGCATCAAGTTCAATATGGGCATCTCCTCCAACTACTTCATGGAGCTGGCCAAATTCCGCGCAGCCCGTATGCTGTGGGCCGAGATTGTGAAGGCTTATCAGCCCGGAGCGGAGAAATGCTGCTGCTCGAAGATGGTGGTTCACGCCGTGACCTCTCAGTTCAATCAGACTATCTATGACGCTCACGTCAATCTGCTTCGCTCCATGACCGAGACCATGAGCGCCGCTCTGGCCGGTGTGGATTCTATCGAGACGCTGCCTTTCGACCTGCAGTATCAGAAACCCGATGAGTTCAGCGAGCGTATCGCCCGCAATCAGCAGATTATGCTTCGTGAGGAGAGCCATCTCAATAAGGTCGTGGACCCGGCCGGCGGATCATACTATGTAGAGACTCTGACCGCCTCCATAGCCGAAGTGGCATGGAAACTCTTCAACGAGGTGGTGGACAACGGCGGTTTCCTGGCCGAGCTTGAGAAAGGCATGATTCAGAAAGCTGTGGACGAAAGCGGAGTGAAGCGTCACACCGATGTCGCCCGCCGCAAGGAGATTCTGCTCGGTACTAACCAGTATCCTAACATCAACGAGATGGCCCTGGACAAAATCAAGACCGACGGCTGCTGCAAGTGCGGCTGCAAGGCTGAGGCCGAGGATGGCGCTGTACAGAGCCTGAACTTTGACCGCGCCGCCAGCCAGTTTGAGCAGTTGCGTCTGGAT
The DNA here is from genome assembly GCA_017935045.1 of Muribaculaceae bacterium. GTDB lineage: Bacteria > Bacteroidota > Bacteroidia > Bacteroidales > Muribaculaceae > Lepagella. The sequence continues at coordinate 68,094 of JAGBIJ010000062.1, read as the reverse complement.
ACAGAACGCAGCTCCAAGCGTCCGAAAGTATTCATGCTTACCATCGGCAATCTGGCCATGCGTCTGGCACGCGCCCAGTTCAGCGGCAACTTCTTCGGCTGCGCCGGGTATGAAATCATCGACAATCTCGGCTTCGACACGGTGCAGGCCGGTGTGGACGCAGCTCTTGAGAAGGGCGCCGACATCGTGGTACTCTGTTCCAGCGACGACGAGTATGCCACTCTCGCTCCCGAGGCTTACAAGTACCTCGACGGCCGCGCCATGTTTGTAGTGGCCGGCGCCCCCGCCTGCATGGAGGACCTCAAGGCTCAGGGCATAGAGCATTTCATACATGTACGCGTGAATGTACTCGACACTCTCGTAGGTTTCAACGCTAAACTCCTTAAGTAATCATGACACCCAATTTCAAATCCATAGATATAACCAAGACGGTAGCTCCCCAGGTGCATGAAGCTATGCCCAAGGAGGAGTGGATGACAGCCGAGCTTATCCCGGTAAAATCCGTATATACCAAAGAAGACCTCGAAGGTCTCGAGCATCTCAACTACGCAGCCGGTCTGCCCCCCTTCCTGCGCGGCCCGTACAGCGCCATGTATCCCATGCGCCCCTGGACTATCCGCCAGTACGCCGGATTCTCGACCGCTGCCGAATCCAATGCGTTCTATCGCCGCAATCTGGCCTCCGGCCAGAAGGGTCTGTCGGTCGCTTTCGACCTGCCTACCCACCGCGGCTATGACGCCAACCACGAGCGTGTAGTAGGCGATGTCGGCAAAGCCGGCGTGAGCATCTGCTCGCTGGAGGACATGAAGGTGCTGTTCGACGGTATTCCTTTGGGCAAGATGTCTGTCTCCATGACAATGAACGGCGCCGTGCTTCCCGTGCTTGCCTTCTACATCAACGCCGGTCTGGAGCAGGGCGTGAAGCTCGACGAGATGGCCGGTACGATACAGAACGATATCCTCAAGGAGTTCATGGTGCGCAATACATATATATATCCGCCAGCCTTCTCCATGAAGATTATCGCCGATATCTTTGAGTACACCTCAAAGAATATGCCCAAGTTCAACTCCATCTCCATCTCCGGCTATCACATGCAGGAGGCCGGCGCCACAGCCGATATCGAGCTGGCATACACTTTGGCCGACGGTCTTGAGTACCTCCGCGCCGGTGTGAACGCAGGCATGAACATCGACTCTTTCGCCCCCCGTCTGTCATTCTTCTGGGCCATCAGCATGAACTACTTCATGGAGATAGCCAAGATGCGTGCCGCCCGTATGCTCTGGGCCAAGATTGTCAGCCAGTTCAATCCGAAGAACCCCAAGTCTCTGGCTCTGCGTACACACTGCCAGACTTCAGGCTGGTCGCTGACGGAGCAGGACCCCTTCAACAATGTGGGTCGTACTTGCGTGGAGGCCATGGGCGCCGTCCTCGGCCACACACAGTCGCTGCACACCAACGCTCTGGACGAGGCTATCGCCCTGCCTACCGACTTCTCAGCCCGTATCGCGCGTAACACGCAGATATACATCCAGGAGGAGACTTACGTTACCAAGCAGGTAGACCCCTGGGCCGGCTCATACTATGTTGAGGCTCTTACCAACGAGATCGCCCACAAGGCATGGGAGCACATCCAGGAAATCGAGAAGCTCGGCGGCATGGCCAAGGCTATCGAGACAGGTCTGCCCAAGCTCCGCATCGAGGAGGCCGCAGCCCGCACTCAGGCCCGCATCGACTCCGGCAAGCAGACCATCGTAGGTATCAACAAGTACCGTCTGGATCACGAGGATCCCATCGACATCCTCGAGGTGGACAACACCGAGGTGCGCAAGGAGCAGTGCCAGCGTCTCGAGGAGCTGAAGCAGAACCGCGACGAGGCTGCCGTGAAGAAGGCTCTCGAGGCAATAACCGAATGTGTGAAAGACCCCTCTAAGGGCAACCTCCTCGATCTGGCCGTCAAGGCAGCCGGTCTGCGCGCCACTCTCGGCGAGATTTCCGACGCTTGCGAGGCAGTGGTAGGTCGCTATAAAGCAGTAATCAAAACTATTTCAGGCGTGTACAGCAGTGAAGAAAAGGGTGATCCCGAGTTTGAGGAAGCCCGCCGCATGGTTGCCGACTTCGCCAAGCGCGAAGGCCGCCAGCCCCGTATTATGATTGCCAAGATGGGTCAGGACGGCCATGACCGCGGCGCCAAGGTTGTAGCCACCGGTTATGCCGACTGCGGCTACGACGTCGACATGGGCCCGCTGTTCCAGACTCCCGCCGAGGCAGCCCGTCAGGCTGTGGAAAACGACGTCCACATCCTCGGTGTCAGCTCTCTGGCTGCAGGCCACAAGACCCTGATTCCGCAGGTAATAGCCGAACTCGAGAAGCTCGGCCGTCCCGACATCCTCGTGACTGCCGGCGGCGTTATCCCCGCTCAGGACTACGACTTCCTGTACAAGGCAGGCGTGGCAGCCATCTTCGGCCCCGGCACCCGTATCCCCAAGAGCGCCATCGAGATGATACGTCTGCTCAACGAAGACCGCGAGAACGCCTAATCCCCAATCCGCATAAATTTAAGCAGGGCAACCTAATTTGGCTGCCCTGCTTTTTTATTATTCCGCTTTTTTTGTCTAATTTTGTATCGGAAAATTCAGACATTACATGCGATATTATAAATTCATATTTATACTGTTAGCGGCTGCTTTCCCTTCTCTCACATACGGTTGGGGGCAGAAGGGGCATGATGTAGTGGCGGAAATAGCCTCGCGCCATCTTACGCCGAAGACGCGCGCGGCCGTGGACTCTCTGCTCGGAGGGAAAACACCGGTGTATTGGGCCAACTGGCTTGACAACGCATCCCACACTCCGCAGTACGACTATTCGCTGACGTGGCATTACAAAAACGTAGACCCGGAGTACACCTACGAGACCGCTCCTCTGAATCCCAAGGGAGATATTGTCCGCGCCCTGCAGCAGCAGACCGAGGCGCTCGGCTCCGGTTCGCTGTCGCGTCAGGACGCGTCGCTCGCCCTGAAAATGGTAATTCATCTTATGGGCGACCTGCATCAGCCCATGCACCTCGGCCGCTATTCCGACCGGGGAGGCAACCGGCATAAAGTCTCTTTTTTTGATAAGGAGACCAATCTGCACTCCGTCTGGGACACTTCTCTGCCCGAATCGGCCCATAAATGGAGCTACACCGAATGGGCTGACCAGACCGACCGCGTCACTGCGGAGTTAGAGGCCGCGCTGCTTGACGGCGATTTCAGTTCATGGGCTGTCGAGACTTACGAAATAGCCAAGGAGGTATACGCCGCCACGCCGCAAGATACTGTAATCTCTTACGACTATATAGCGCGGTGGTCGCCTGTCGTAGAGCAGCAGTTGCTGAAAGGCGGTCTGCGGCTGGCGTATATTCTGAACGGTATTTTTGATTCCGCTTCTGCAAAGTGAGCGATAAGTTTCCGCATCTGAACCTGCCCGACATTCCGCTGCGTCTGCGCCGCGAGGGGGCGATAATCAAAATCTGGGATATGCTCAGAAAGAAGTACGTCGCCCTTACCCCGGAGGAATATGTGCGTCAGCGCTTCGTGGCGTGGCTCGTCAGCGAACTGCACTATCCCGCCTCGCTTATGAACAACGAGGTAAGCCTCTCGCTCAACGGTCTGCAGCGTCGCTGCGACACTATAGTTTTCGACCGCACCGGCGGCCATCTGATGATAGTAGAGTACAAGGCCCCCGGAGTGCGCATCACGCAAGATGTATTCGACCAGATAGCCCGATACAATATGGCGCTTCGGGCCAGTTATCTTACGGTAAGCAATGGCTTGGAGCATTACTGCTGCCGTATGGATTATGTAAACAGTACCTATAGCTTCCTGCCCCGCATCCCCGGATATGACGATGCGGCGGCCAACCGATAATGAAAGAATGACTGACAAGAATCCCGAAATAGATATACCTGTGCCTCCGTATCTGGAGCGGCTCAATCCGCAGCAGCGCGACGCCGTGGTCTACACCGGCGGCCCATCGCTTGTGATAGCCGGAGCCGGCTCAGGCAAGACCCGCGTGCTTACCTACAAGATAGTGCATCTGCTCTGCCATGGTTACGAGCCGTACCGCATCATGGCTCTTACGTTTACCAACAAGGCTGCCCGCGAGATGAAGGAGCGTGTGGCCGCAGTAGTGGGCGAAAAGGTTGCCTCACGCCTGTGGATGGGCACGTTTCACTCCGTATTTCTCCGGCTGCTGCGTCATAACGCCGACCGGCTCGGCTTCAAGAAGGATTTCACTATATACGATGCCTCTGACTCCAAAGCGCTGGTCAAGACTATAATCAAGGATATGGGGCTGGACGAGAAGGTCTATAAGCCATCAGTGGTCGCATCGGCCATCTCTACTGCCAAAAACAATCTGGTCAGTCCGGCGCAGTATCAGCGTGACCGTGACAATTACGAGCGTGACCGTAGGATGAGCCGTCCGGCCATCGGGCAAATCTACGAGATATACGCCTGGCGCTGCCGCATCGCGCAGGCCATGGACTTCGACGACATCCTTTATTTTATGAATGTCCTGCTTCGGGACCATGCCGATGTATTGCGCCATTATCAGGAATTTTTCAGCTACATACTTGTAGATGAGTATCAGGATACCAATTTCGCGCAGCACCTGATCGTATCTCAGTTAGGGCGGCTGTCGCGCAACGTATGTATGGTCGGCGACGACGCGCAGAGTATCTATTCTTTCCGCGGCGCCAACATAGACAATATCCTCAAGCTTGAGAAATCCTTTCCGGGACTGCGCACGTTCAAGCTTGAGCGCAACTATCGCTCGACGCAGACCATCATCAACGCCGCCGGGAGCCTGATTGAGAAGAATGTACGCCAGATACCCAAAAATGTCTACAGCGAGAACTCGGTCGGCACGCCCATAAAAGTAATAGGGGCTTACTCCGACCTGGAGGAGAGTACGTTGGTGGCCAACGGGATAGCCGAATCAAAGTTCACAAACCACGATTCCTACGATGATTACGCCATCCTGTACCGTACCAATGCCCAGAGCCGTATCCTGGAGGAGAGCCTGCGCAAACGGGCTATACCTTACCGCATATATGGCGGTCTGTCGTTCTATCAGCGCAAGGAGGTAAAGGACGCCATCAGTTATTTCCGTATGGCTCTCAATCCGGATGACGACGAGGCTCTGCGCCGCATCATCAATTATCCGGCGCGAGGCATAGGGGAGACCACTGTCAGGAAGCTCATATCCGCCGCCATGGAGGAGCGGGTAAGTCTGTGGCATGTCATCTGCAATCTGCCGGATTACAATCTCAACATCAATTCCGGCACCGCCCGGAAACTTGAGGCTTTTGCCGCGCTAATACAGACCTTCATCGACGACAATGCCGCCGGCGCCAACGCTTTCGAGCTGGCGCAGCTGGTCTACAACCGTACCGGGATGCTCGCCTCTCTGGTCCACGACAATACGCCGGAGTCCATAAGCCGGCAGGAGAACCTCAACGAGCTTTTAGGTGCGGTGCAGGAACACATAGACTTGCGGCTGCAGAGTGGTGAGGGTAACTTAGGTATGTCTGACTTCCTCAGCGAGATTTCGCTCGCTACCGATCAGGATTCCGAGGATCCCGATGAACCGAAAGTCACACTGATGACGGTACATTCGGCCAAAGGACTGGAATTCAAGAATATTTACATTGTAGGTGTCGAGGAAGACCTTTTCCCTGCCGCGATGAGCGCGAGCAGTCCGGAAGGGGTAGAGGAGGAGCGGAGGTTGCTTTACGTGGCTATCACGAGAGCGCAGCAGACGTGTACCATCAGCTATGCGGAGTCGCGTTACCGCAACGGCCAGACCGCACTCGCTTCTCCTTCTCGCTTTCTGCGTGATATTGACCCGGAGTATCTGAAACCGGTATCTTCGCGTAGCATAGACAGCCCCTCTGGGCTGGCATGGAGCAATCCCGCTGCCAACTACCGGAGCAGTTTCCGCAGTCTGCGTTCCGGCTACGCAGGGCGCGACTATAGCGAGGACAGGCTGCGGACCAATTCACGCCGCCGTCCGTCCGGCACGCCGTCAGTCAAGCCCGGAGCCGGAGGCACGTCCTACACGCTGTCTCAGCTGGCTCCCGGTGTGCGCATACGCCACAACCGCTATGGCGAAGGCACCATTACAGCCAACGACGGCAATGGCGATGACGCCAAAATCACTGTTAAGTTCGACTCCGTAGGCGACAAGCGTCTGATGGTGCGTGTCGCCGTATTTGAAATTATAGACTGATATGAAGATAAGCAGCATTAAAGATATTCCCACCCCATTTTATATAGTCTACGAAGACCGTCTGCGCCGCAATCTGGAGCTGATAAACCGTGTCAGCCGCGAGGCCGGCGTAAGCATAATCATGGCGTTCAAGGCCAATGCCCTTTGGAAGACTTTCCCCATAATCCGGGAATATATCGATGCCTCCACGGCCAGCAGCCTGAACGAGATGCGTCTCTCGCTCGACTATCTGAGAGGAACGGTGCATACCTATTGCCCGGTATATACAGATGCCAGTTTTCCCGAGTTCCTGAAAGGCAGCTCGCATATCACATTCAATTCCGTAGCGCAATACGAGCGATTCGCCGCCCGTATGAACGACTGGAATGTCGCTCCCGGCCATACCCGTGTGTCGCCGGGGTTACGCGTAAATCCGCAGTGTTCGGTCATAGAGACCGATATATATAATCCTTGTATCCCGGGCAGCCGTTTCGGAGTGACTGCCGACATGCTCGGCGACAGCTTGCCTGATGGGATAGAGGGACTGCATTTTCATGCCTTATGTGAGTCGTCGGCCGAGGACCTGGAGAAAGTTCTCGCAGCCTTTGAGAGCCAGTTCGGCCGTATGATAGACAAGGTAAAATGGGTGAACATGGGGGGCGGCCACCTGATGACCCGTGAAGGCTACGACGTAGACAGACTTATAACGACGCTTCGCGGCTTCAGGCTGCGGCATCCGGGCGTCGAGGTAATAATGGAACCGGGCAGCGCCTTCACGTGGCGTACGGGCGACCTGATAGCCTCCGTGCTTGACGTGGTGGACAATCAGGGCGTGAAGACGGCCATCATTGACGCCTCTTTCGCCTGCCACATGCCCGACTGTCTTGAGATGCCCTACAAGCCCGCCGTCAGCGAGGCTCTGCCGGAGGACTCCGAGGAGGGATGCGAGTACCGGCTGGGAGGAAACTCCTGTCTGAGCGGAGATTTCTGCGGTACCTGGCGTTTTGCGTCGCCTCTCGTTGAGGGGCAGCGCCTCACGCTTGAGGACATGAATCATTACACCACGGTCAAGACCAATATGTTCAACGGCATACAGCACCCTTCTATATGGCTGCAGCGGGCCGATGGCTCGCTTGAGTGCCTGCGCGATTTCACGTATGCCGATTATCGTGACCGGATGGACTAATCACGTGCATTTATAATATCTAACTAACCTGAATCGAAATGAAAGGAGATTTTCGTCATAAGCCCGAGTGGCTGAAAGTACGTCTGCCCAAGGGCTTCAAGGCCGAGCAAGTAGTCGGACTGCTCAATGAGAAACATATTCATACCATCTGTTCCTCCGGCATGTGCCCCAACCGTGGCGAGTGCTGGAGCCGGGGGACGGCCACCTTTATGATAGGCGGAAATATATGCACACGCAACTGTCGCTTCTGCAATGTGGCCACGGGTCGCCCGGCGCCGCTCGACCCTGCTGAGATAGACGACATAGTCCGCTCGGTCAAGGAGCTGGGTCTCAGACATGTGGTCATCACGTCAGTGGACCGCGACGACCTGCCCGACTATGGCGCAGCACATTGGGCCGCTCTTATACGCCGGCTGAAGCAGGAGTGTCCCGGCACGACGATGGAGGTGCTGATACCCGATATGCGCGGACGCCACGACCTGCTCGACATGATTATCAGCGAGAAGCCCGATGTCATCTCGCACAACATGGAGACAGTGCGGCGTCTGACACCGGAAGTGCGCAGCGTGGCCACTTACGATTGCTCGCTCGACGTCATCCGCCATATCTCGGAGAGCGGCATCCGCTCGAAGTCGGGCATCATGCTCGGCTTAGGCGAGACGGAGGAGGAGATATTCCAGGCTATGGACGACCTGCGCGCCGCCGGCTGCGAAGTGATGACCATCGGCCAGTATCTCCAGCCTACCAGACACCACTATCCGGTGCAGGAATATGTAGAGCCGGAGAAGTTTGAGGAATACGGGCGCGTCGGCCTCTCCAAAGGCTTCCGGCATGTGGAGAGCGCGCCCATGGTGCGCAGCAGTTATCACGCAGAGAAACACGTACACTGATGCGGACCGTATATCTCGGACTCAGCCCTTACCGCGAAACGCACGAGCTGCAGCTGCGCACCGTAAGAGAGGTGCAGCTGGGAGACGAAGAGCGAATTTTTCTGACGGAGCATGAACCTGTCTATACGCTCGGCAAGCATGGCCACGCCGAGAATATTCTGTCTCTGCCAGCCGGCACCGAGTGCATACGCATAGAACGCGGAGGCGATATCACGTTTCACGGACCCGGTCAGCTCGTGGTATATCCCGTCATCAGTCTGCGCGATCACAAGCTTGGAGTAAAGGCTTACATCAGTTTGCTTGAGGAGACGGTAATACGGGTGCTGGAGCGCTATGGCATACGCGGCGAGAGGGTAGAGGGCGCGACCGGCGTGTGGATAGACGCGGGCACTCCGAAGGAACGGAAGATATGCGCTATAGGCGTGAAAGTCAGCCATTTTGTGACCATGCACGGATTCGCACTCAACGTCAACACCGACCTCGGCTACTTTTCAGCCATCAACCCCTGCGGTTTCGTGGACAAGGGCGTGACCTCGATAGCGCGCGAGACAGGCCGCCGGATCAGCATGCAGCAGGTCTCGGCTCTGACTGCCCGCACCCTGCGTTCGCTCCTTGACGCAGGCAAGTAACCACAGAGCGGATAAAGCAATCGCGCCCGGTGCAGCAAGGCATCGGGCGCGATGTTGTTATGTAAGGGGAGAATCAGTAGACCTCCTTGTTATGCTCGAGCAGCAGAGTCATCGACGGACGGTCGCAGACCTCGGCGGGGCCGAAGTACTGGATGGGGCCGGGATACTGGTAGAGAGTGTTGAGGCTGCAGGTCTCGCGCTGCGAGGCGAACTTCAGGTAGGGACGGCCGTTGAGATTGACCAGAGCCTTCTGTATCACAGGCTTGAGCTGGCCGTTGCGACGCTCCATGTTCATCATCATAGTGATAGGTATGCCGCCGGCGATCCACTCCTCGGTGTGACCTGTCAGATTGCGTACAGAACTCATGTATCCGGTCAAGCCGGCGTTGATAAGCATGGCTGCGTTGAAGCCGAGTGCGTAAGTGTAGTCCGCGTCGAAGTTCGAGGGGTCGGCGCAGCGTCCCTCGTAGCCGAAGAAGTGGTGCTGAGTAGCGAATTTGCCCACATACAGACCCTGCTCCTTCATCTCCTCCAGACGCTTTTCCACCATCTCGGAGATAAGTTTCTCCGTTTCGATGAGCGAGACCTGGACGTTGCCGTGGCTGTCGCGGTCCAGGCTGAGCTGGAGAGCTATCTGCTTGGGCAGGCTCTTGTAAAGCTCGGCGTTGGCCGGGCTAAGGTAGGAATGTATGGTAATGAGCTTGTTGTCGTCATCGAGGCCGGAGAGCTCGTCGTTGTGGGCGGCCAGCACGTCGTTAAGCTCGGAGATGAGTACCTTCATCGAAGGGATGAACTCTATCAGACCTTCGGGTATGAGTACGGTACCGAAGTTCCAGCCGAGTTTGGCACGCTCGCTTACCACGTAGGCCACGTAGCTCACGATGTTGTCCAAAGTCATGCGCTTGGCCAGGATTTCCTCGGAGATGAGGCAGATATTGGGTTGTGTCTCCAGAGCGCACTCCAGAGCGATATGGGATGCGGAGCGGCCCATCAGCTTGATGAAGTGGTAATACTTCTTGGCAGAGTTGCAGTCGCGCTGGATATTGCCGATGACCTCGCTGTAGACCTTGCAGGCGGTGTCGAAGCCGAAAGAGGTCTCTATCCACTTGTTCTTCAGGTCGCCGTCGATGGTTTTGGGAACGCCGATAACCTGCACGTCCACACCCTTGGCCTTGTAATACTCGGCCAGAACAGCGGCGTTTGTGTTGGAGTCGTCGCCACCGATGATTACGAGAGCCTTGATGTTGAGTTCCTCAAGAATCTTCAGACCCTTGTCAAACTGCTCGGGCGTCTCCAGCTTCGTGCGGCCTGAGCCGATGATGTCGAAGCCGCCTGTGTTGCGGTAATCTTTGATTATGCCGGCGGTCAGCTCCATATACTGGTGGTCTACAAATCCGCTCGGGCCCATGAGGAAACCATAGAGACGGCACTCCCTGTTGAGGCTCTTGATACCGTCGAAGATACCGCTTACCACATTGTGGCCGCCGGGAGCCTGGCCACCGCTCAGTATTATACCTACGTTGAAAGGTTCCTCCACGCGCACGGGGTTTTCGTCACGTTCAAACTCGACTACGGGCAGACCATAAGTATTCGGGAAAAGCTTCTGGATTTCTTCCTGGTCGGCTACCGACTGGGTTTTGTCGCCGACTTTGATTTTTACCGGACCCTGCAGGGCGAAAGGCAACTTGGGCTGATAGTCAGCGCGCACGCGCTGTAATGCACTCTTTTTCATGCAGATATATGTATGTTAAATAATTTTGAGTATATAGGCGGATTCGCGCATTACTTTACCCCGTAGGCGGAGCGGAGATGCGTCGTCGCGCAGACCGATGCGTTATCCACCGTGGACTTGCTACTAATACCGCTGCAAAATTACAAAAAATCCCTCAAATTACCAATACTTCAGTCAGAAAACAACAGCCCGAAAATCGAGATTGAATCACAAAGTCCTTTTCCAAATTTTAATTGACAATTAATGGTTCAATATTCAGAATCATTCAAATTTTATTTCCCGGATACCTTTTCTGGTCGCTTCTTTACTACAAAGAAATCGCCCTTTATTTTTCATTTTCTTTCTTAAAGTACGCACCTGATTTATGGTCAGATTCAATTCTTCCGCTATTTTAGACAATGTTATCGACGGCATTGCTATAGCCATAGACAACAGATTGCATTGAACTTCAGCCAAATCACGATTATGGATGTCTTTATCTATTTCTTTGGAGAATTCTTTGGTTTCTTTGGGATGTTCTTATTCTTCCATTCTCTTGCAGTTTCTGTTAAGCGGTATTTCTGCTTGGGATGTTTGGGCTGTTCGGGATACAGTCGCTCAATAGCACCTTCTTCCAATGCCGGATTAAGATAATTCTTTCTGAAGTATCTTATATCCTTTAATCCGCATAGTTCGGCAAGTTGCCATACTGTCATAAAATCATCAGGTGCTTTCTCTATCAGCGTCTTAACTGGTAGAGAACTGGTAGAGAACTGGTGGGGTACTGGTATGGAACTGGTAGAGTGTCGGTTTAGAACTGGTTGGGTATCCGCGTCTTGTTCATGGGAGGCATTGCCGGGTCGTTTGAAGGTAACGATTACAAAGCCGCCGTCCCAACGCCATGTAGGCTCCTCGATGCGTTGCTCGCGGCAGGCGTCCATTATGCGCTTGGCGCCCGAACCCCAGCTTTCCAGATAGGTCGACTTATACAGAGCTTCGGCAATCTTCAGATTGTATGGATAGGATTCATGCGGCTCCTTGATGGATTCGGGCGATATTTGAGGTGGGAATATGCCGGGATTTGCAATCTCGATGCGGTCATCATATATTGCGATATTTCCTGTCAGATTATGCTTCTCCCATTGACGATGGCATAGACTGTTAATCAATGCCTCGCGTAAAGCGTGATACGGCACTTCAAGCCGTTCCTCGCGTTGCAGGCTATGATTGGTAATTTTGCCGCTGAGATTGAGGTGCTTGAAGAAGAAGGCCATACCTGCGTCGAGCAGGTCGAAGAAGTTGCCTTCGGCACGTTGGTTATCGATAAACTCATTCTTATCCGTACCTAAGAATCGAGCCAAACGAAGCCTAAATTGAGGATATTCGTCAATTTTGTTAGAGAACAACATGACAGCTCCATTGGTAGGATTGCCGTTTTTCAGCAGATTCCATTTTGCCAACGTATCGTCAATCGGCGCACTCATTGCGCTTGCAGGGATTCGACCACCCTCTACGCCAAGCCTGATGCACCCCCTTATATGCTTCTCGTTCAGGTCAACAAGTGTAACGCCATCCGCCATCTGACGCTCCCACGCATACAACTGAGGCTTATGCGCCCGGATTCGTTCATCGTACATCTCGTGCGGCATTACCTTCGTTGTGCTTTCGACTTTATAATATGGGCATCCGTGGAAGGTATGCGGACGTTCGCCCCATACCCAGCCGTCAAAGTGCAGCGCAATCACTTTATTCCCCGGACGGTCGGGCACATCAACATAATGAATCTTCACATCGACAGCTGGTTCTAATCCGGTAATAGCTTTGGCTATCTCTTGCTGTGTTGAGTCCGTAACTTCCTGTCCTAATATTTTAAGCGACTTAGGTGCAATCCCGAAAATCAGCCAACCACCGTCGGTGTTGAGAAATGCACACGCCGAGTGCATACCGTCTTTCAGTTCGCCGGTAGTCTTTTTCAGCTCCAGAGTCCGCGACTCGTCCGAAGCAATCAATGCCTTTATATCGTCAATAGTCATTTATAATATTCTTATTGTTAAATCTTACTACATATTTAAAGTGTTTAAAGATGATTATTGGTCACAGTGCTTTTATATTTTTCATCTTGTACAATGCGGGTCTGCAATATTACCACGATAGTTCTTATAAAAGAATAAGACTTATCGTACTTTTTCACTCTCAGTTAGTGCATTGATATTGTCGAAATTATTCTTGTATATAATAATCAGCGAAGATTAATAAGTTAGATGGGGATGGTCATTCGGGGCGCGGGGGGATGGACTTGATGACGCGGGCGGGATTGCCGGCTACGATGGTGTCGGGAGGAACGTCGCGGGTCACGACGCTGCCGGCGCCTACTACGGCGTTGTCGCCGACGGTAACGCCGGGCAGGATGGTGGAGCCTGCGCCTATCCAGGCGCGCTTGCCGATGTGGACGGGCTTGCAGGTTATGACCTGGCGCTCGTAAAGGTCGTGGTTGTTGGAAATCAGTTGCACGTTGGCGGCGATCATGGCGCCGTCTTCGATAGTTATTCCTCCGGCCGACATCATCAGGCAGCCGGGCATGACGACTACGCCTCGCCCTATTGAGACGCAGTGGAACCGTACGCCGGAAAGAGGCGTATGGATGTGGCTGCCTTCGCCCATGTCGGGCAGCAGGCTGCGCATCAGGGAGGCGTATTCGTATGTGCCGGGCATAGTGTGGTTGAAGCGGAAAAGCAGCTGCTCCTGTTTGGCGGCCAGGGCAAGCTCTTCGGCGGTCTGGCGGGTAACGTCTATTCTTATTTCTTCCATTGTCTGAGAGTAATCAGGGTTTGCATTTGCCTACGGGGGGCTCGGTCAGCGTTATGCGGATTACGGCTGTAATGTCCAGGCTGCGCGCTATGGCGGCATCGAAGCGGTCCATATATCGGGGCAGAAAGCGAGCGCATATCAGCCGCAGAGCCTCGGTTTTCTCCGATGGGTCTGTGACGGCTTCGGCTCTCCCGACAGCTATGGCAGAGTGGTAATATTCCGTAAAGTTCTGTTTATCTTCTTCATATTTGGGAGTGCAGCGGCTTACTGCCGACAGGCTTACCACGGGATTCGCAGCCAGGCAATCGAGCTTTTCGCCTTTGCGCGCGCAGTGGAAATAGAAGGTGCGGTCATCTTTTCTTGCCAGAGAGAGGGGCAGTCCGTAAGGAGAGCCGTCGGGCCGCGTCATGCTGACTGTGACGTATGGCGCTTTGTCAAACACCTCAAGCGCCCACGCCGCGTCTTTCCGTCTGTTGATTTTTCGCATTGTTCGCATAATACGCATGGTAGTGATTCAGCTGCAAATATACGAAAAAATTCTGAAACGGATGAGGCGTGCGTCACGGGGGCGGCAGGCGGGAAAATGGTTGGTATTCCCGTAAAACAAGATTTGTCCGTATCGGAAATTCGCCGTAATTTTGCAGTCGCGTTTTGAGGAAATGAAAAATATATCAGAGATACATAGAACTAAGGAACGTGAATCAGGCGAGGCTGCCATGCTTCGACGCGAGGGGCTGACGTGGTCGCTGATCCGGTTCAGCCTGCCTATTATCGGCTGCGGTGTAGTGCAGCAGGCTTTCAACTCGATTGATGTGGCTGTTGTAGGACGCATGGTCAGTTCGTCGGCTCTTGCCGCTGTAGGTGCCAACGGGCCGGTAATCAGTCTGATAATAACTCTGTTCATGGGTCTCGGCGTTGGCATAAACGTTGTGGTTTCGCGCGCTTTGGGCGAGCGGAACTACGGGCGTGTGCGGCGCACGGTGGCCACGCAGGCCGTAGTATCAGCGGCAGTAGGTATAATTCTGCTGCTGACCGGACTTGCCGTCGCCCGCCCCTTGCTGGCCGCGCTCGACACACCGGCCGAGATTCTTGAAGCCGCCACCTCTTATCTGCAGATTTATGCGTTGGGGTTCCCGGCTATGCTCGCCTACAATTTCAGCAGCGCGGTATTGCGCAGTGTGGGCGACACGTTCAGACCCTTCCTGTGGCTTGTGGCCGGCGGGGTGGTAAATCTGTGCCTTAACCTCGTGTTTGTTTGTGTGTTCGGCATGGGAGTGGAAGGTGTGGCCATCGCCACTTCGGTCTCCAACTATGTGAGCGCCGCCGGCGTGATCTGGATTCTGTCGAGGGAGAAGGGCAGCATACGGCTGCAGCGGCGGCATCTGCGTTTTTACGGCGCGGAGTTTGCGGCTATAGTGCGTATAGGCCTGCCTGCAGGCGTACAGGGTACATTGTTCGCTCTGAGCAACGTCATAATCCAGTCGGCCATCAATCTGCTGGGACCCAATGCCATGGCAGGCAGCGCCGCCGCCATCACTTACGAACTTTACGGCTATTTCATCATCAGCGCTTTCGTGCAGGCCGCCACGGCATACGTAGGTATCAACTATGGCGCGGGACAGTACCGCAACTGCCGCATTATAGTCTGGCGTTGCGTGGCGCTGTCGGCTCTGTTCAGTTTCGTGTTGAATACCGCGGTAGTATGCTTCAGCACGGCGGCCTCGCAGCTACTGACCGGCGACGGGGCGTCGCTTGAATACGCGGTCATGCGTATTCAGCTCGTCTTGTTCTGGCAATTCGTAGCCAGCAGCTATGAGGTATGCGGAGGCGCGTTGCGCGCGCTCGGATATTCCATACTGCCTATGCTTATCACTCTGGGCGGAACCTGTGTGGTCCGAATATGGTGGGTCAGGCTCTCTGGTTTCACTCTGGACTACATGCGTCTGCTGACTGTCTACCCCGCCACATGGTGTCTGACCGGCGTGGTAATGGTCATAGCTTACTGCCTCGTGGCGAGGCGCGCTTACAGCAGAGAGCCGATCTGATATACCAGCAGGGAGAGCAGATAGGCCAGCCCGGTATTGTAGAATATGGAGAACATGGCGTATTTCCATGAGCCTGTCTCACGTGCTATGGCCACTATGGTGGCTATGCAGGGGAAATAGACAAGCACGAACACCAGGAAACTCAGGGCCGTCAGAGGCGTGAACGGCGGTCTGCCTGTCACGGGCGAAGGCTTTGCAAGCCTTTCGGAGAGCGCAGCGTCGTCATAATCTTCGCCGGCATACAGCACTCCCAATGTACTTACCACCACCTCCTTAGCCGTAGAACCTGCTATCAGTGCCACACACTGCCTCCAGTCGAAGCCGAGCGGCGACATCACGGGTTCAACGAAATGCCCGATATGGCCTAAGAAAGATTCTGACTGCTGGTACATGCCGAGCATCGCTGCGGTGTCGACCGGAGCCTCGGCCTCCCGGGAGGCGGCGGATACCTGCATTTCGGCTGTCAGGCGCCCGTATTCGGCTGATTCAAGCATATCTGTCTCGTTGTAATGGGGAAAGTAGGAAAGCGCCCAGATAATGATTGACGCAACCATAATCAGGCCGCCCATCTTCTTTATATACTGGCGAGCCTTGTCCCACATTCCGCGGAATGTGGCTCTGGCGGTAGGCATACGGTAGGGTGGCAGCTCCATCACAAAGGGTGTCTCGTCTTTCTTGAACCAGAAGCGGCGCAGCAGCCGGGCCGTGACCACCGCTATGATTATGCCCAGCACGTATAGGCCGAAGAATACCGTGCCGGCATGCTCGGGAAAGAAGCAGCCGCACAGCAGCACGTAGATGGGGATACGGGCCGAGCAGCTCATAAAGGGTGTTATCAGTATGGTCAGCAGTCGTGACGAGCGGCTTTCTATGATGCGTGTGCTCATGATGGCGGGCACATTGCATCCGAAACCCATGACCAGAGGAATGAACGATTTGCCGTGCAGTCCCATCCGATGCATCAGTTTGTCCATGATGAACGCCACTCTGGCCATATACCCGGAATCCTCCATGAATGATATAAGGGCGTAGAGTATCAGGATGTTGGGTAAGAACACTATTACGCCTCCCACTCCTCCTATCACACCGTCGAGCAGCATGGAGCGCAGCGGCCCCGGATCAAGCCAGCCCTCTATCAGACCGCCGAGAGCGGCGACACCGTCTTCTATCCAGTCCATAGGGTACTGGCCGATGGTAAATGTCGCCCAGAACATGAACCACATTACCAGCAGAAAGATAGGGAAACCGAATAGCTTGTTGGTTACGAAAGCGTCAATTATGGTAGTGGTGCGGTGTTCCGCCTTTATGTCCTGAGTCAGCGTTTCCTTCAGCGCGCCGGAGATAAAGCCGTATTTCTCTGCGGCAATACTGGCGTGAGCATCTTCGGGTAGCGTGTC
Source organism: Muribaculaceae bacterium (assembly GCA_017935045.1). GTDB lineage: Bacteria > Bacteroidota > Bacteroidia > Bacteroidales > Muribaculaceae > Lepagella. The sequence goes on along the minus strand of JAGBIJ010000062.1, from coordinate 51,179 downwards.
GGACAGGCGTTTCAGCTCCTGTTCCACATGGCCGCGCATTACGGGGGCGGAAGCAGATTTTCCGATCAGCTCCGACATTTCCGGGTCCCCTTCCAGCAGCTTGATGGCTATGTATCGAGGCGCGAACTCCTGGGGTATGTCGGTGGCGCTCTTGACATCGTCCTTGATGATGTTCACACTTTTTTCCAACTCATGGCCCAAGGGTACATGGATATGGCGCATGTCGGGATTGCGCATCTCGTAGACATCGATGATAGTGTCCAGCAATTTACGTATGCCTTTGCCGGTATTGGCAGAAGTAGGCACCATAGGGACACCGAGCAGCCGCGACAGCAGATCGTAGTCCAGCTTGGCATGAGACTTCTCAAGCTCGTCGTACATGTTCAGGGCTATTACCATAGACCTGTTCATGTCGATAAGCTCCGTGGTCAGATACAGGTTGCGCTCAAGATTGGAGGCCACGACTACATTTACGATTACGTCTGGCGGCTCCTTCATAAGATAGCGCATCACGTATTTTTCCTCCGGGCTGTAGGCCGACATGGAGTAAGTGCCGGGCAAGTCTATTACATTTATGCGGTATCCCTTGTAGGTCAGGCTTCCCTCTTTGGCGTCTACGGTCACGCCGGCATAATTGCCTACATGCTCGTGCGCGCCGGCAAGATGGTTGAACAGAGATGTCTTGCCGCAATTAGGGTTGCCGAGCAAAGCCACATTGATTACCTTGTCATGGCGCACATGATCAGGTTTGTCCGCACGGGGCTCGCTGTCGCCGGCCTCGCTGTGCCGCGTGCTTTCGTTTTTTTCAAGATGATGCTGCCAGTCCGGTACGGAGACACATTCGATCATCGACGCTTCCGCCCGGCGCAGGCTTACCTCGTAACCCATGAGAGAGTATTTGATAGGGTCTTGCAGCGGTGCGGAGAGCAATGCCTTGACTTCACGTCCGCGTACAAACCCCATCTCCATGACGCGCTTGCGGAATGCGCCATGGCCCAATATCTTTATAATGACGGCGGTCTCGCCGTTTTTCAATTCAGAGAGCAGCATATAGTATCAAAAATTATCGTGTGAGTACGGAGCTGAACCGCACCCTTTTTCTAAGACATAGAATGCTACTGCAAATTTAAGCATTTTTCTCCGTATTGTTTTTCTCAATGCCGCACTTTTGATGAAATATACCCTTGTCAGGGTATTCTGAATGTAAGCGTCCGCTCACTCAATGGTAATCAGGACATATTTTTGAGTGCCGAGCCCCAATGCTTCGGCATAGTCGAGCAAGTGTGTTCCGTTTCGCTCTGTGATGCGTTGCTCTATATGGATTTTACCGTGGTCAGGCGAGTTGCGGACAGCATCCACACAGGCTCTGTCAAGAGCTACCGGGTCAAGCGAATATACCATACAGGGCGGGAGGCTGTCACGGCTAAAGTTTAAAAGATGTTAATTATAATACATTGCATTGCATAGTATTGAATAAATGTATAACTTTGCAGTGTAAATAACCCTTGAAATTTGTATTAAGAAATGTGTAACAGGTATAGAATACTCTTGATTATCAGTCTATTGCCTTTGGCTCAAAGCGTGTTGGCGCAGACCAGACAACAGGCTGCCCCTACCGAGGTGTCGGACTCAGTGCCAGACACGGAAGATTATGATACTCTCGACGAGGTCACTGTTCAGGCCAAAAAGCCTCTGGTGCAGACCAAACCGAATAAGGTAATATACAATACCGAGGAGGATCCTTCGGCTTCCACTTCGAGCGTTATAGACGCCATGCGCAAAGTGCCGATGCTCAGTGTCGATTCCGAGGGCAACCTAAAGCTCAAGGGAAACAACGATTTCAAGATTTTCATCAATGGCAAACCTGACCCGGCGCTGTCTGCCAACTATAAGGAGATACTCAAGGCTATGCCTGCCTCTACAGTCAAGAAGATTGAGGTCTGGACCGAACCGGGTGCCAAATATGACGCCGAAGGCACCGGCGGCATAATCAATATTGTGACTGAGACATCCTCCAAAATGTACGGCTACACGGCCACTATCGAGGCTTCCGCCACCAACAGAAATGTGAGCGGCTCGGTCAGCGCCATGACCAAAATCAATAATTTCAGCGCAAGCGTAAACTACAGCCATGCTTATAATTTCGACCAGAAGATGCATATAGGCATGAAGACGCGCTATCTGGAAAACATGACTGACCATTTGTCCGAGCTGCAGATGGAGGCCAACAACAAGGGGCATTTCGATCAAGGTTCGCTCCAGCTCTCATGGGAACCGGACACGGTCAATCTGCTGACCGTCTCTGCCAATCTGTACAGCTGGAGGCAGAACGCTCCCATGTCGTCGGTCAGCACGATGCGGGATGCCGACGGCAATCTGAGATGGGGTTATTCAAGTTCGGAGCGGCGTAAAGGTGTATATTCCGGTCTGACAGCCGGCGTCAACTATCAGCGCAATTTTTCCGGCCAGGGTCACAATATAGTCTTTGCGTATCAGTATAACTATGGACTGAACCATTCGGAAAACGCTTCGCGGTACTACGGCTTTATCAACTACGACCCCTCGCAACTTCCAGACCGTCTCAACGATATGCGCTATCCGTCGCACGAACATACGTTTCAGGCGGACTATACATTGCCCTTAGGACGTATACATTTGCTTGAGACGGGTCTGAAGTATATCATGCGGCGCAACTACGGAAAATCGGAATACTCTCTGTCTGGCGAAGACGGCGTATGGATACCCGATGACTCTCAGACAGTAGACCTGCATCAGTTTCAGGATGTGGCGGCTGTCTATGGAAGTTATTCCGGCCGTTTCGGACTGCTGACAGCTACCGCCGGCCTCAGATACGAATTTACCCACATGGGCGCTAAATTCAAGACTCCCGGTTATACCGATTATACCCAGAATCTCAATGACGTGGTGCCCAACGCGTCTCTGTCATATATGCTGACTTCCGGCTCGTCGCTGACAGCGTCATATCAGATGCGTATCAGCCGTCCCTCGGTCAATCAGCTTGACCCATACCGCGATACATCCGTGCCTTTGCGTGTGAAGTACGGCAATCCCGACCTTACTTCGCAGAAGACCAATGGCGCCACACTGACGTATTCAAATTTCGCATTGCCTGTAGGCTTGAATTTCAGCGCCGGCTACAGCCGTACCTCCGACATAATTGTAGACTACACTTTGCTGGGTCCGGACAATGTATTGGAGCAGACTTACGGCAATCTTGGTTCATGCGACGAGGTCAATATGTTTGGATTCATGCGCTGGTCGCCGGTCAACAATCTGGCGATAAGTGTCAACGGCGGCGCTTACTATAAGAATTACCGGGCCCGTAAGGCGAATATGCACAATGACGGGTGGGGCTGGAACGCCGGTGCGAATATCGACTGGACTCTTCCCCACGACATGCAGCTCAGTATCTATGGCGGAGCAGGCGATATGGGTGCTACGCTTCAGAGCGACGGCGCTCTGTGGCACTACGACGGTCTGGCTTTCTCCAAGCAGTTTCTCAAGGAGAAACGTTTGAAAATCAGTCTCACGGCCTCAAATATCATCACTCCCAAACTGAAAATGGACATGACCACGAGAATGGCCGGCGCCGTGTCTGACATGAACTACAGTATGCAGGCCTGGAGCGTAGGAATCAGTGTATCCTACCGTATCGGCACCCTGCGTGCCCAGATGAAGCAGACGGCGAAGTCTATACATAACAACGACTTGCAGAGCGGAGGCTCATCGGGTATGGGAGGCATTTCCACGCCTGCGCAACCTCGGTAAAAAGATTTTGTGTAATCCCGTAAAATTTGTTAACTTTGCAAAGCGGTAATAACGCGCATCAGCGTCGGACGGCAGCAATGCCGTCCGACGGAATACAGATATAAAAGCAAATTATGGGATTTTTCAGCAAACTCTTCTCAAAGGAAAAGAAACAGCAGCTCGACTCCGGCCTCCAGAAAACCAAAGAGGGCATGTGGGGCAAGATAACCCGCGCCGTAGCCGGTAAGAGCAAGATAGATGACGACGTGCTGGACAACCTTGAGGAAGCGTTCGTCACGAGCGATGTGGGCGTGGATACCACTCTTAAAATCATACGGCGCATAGAGGAACGGGTGGCCCGCGACAAGTATGTCACTTCGGCTGAACTCAATTCTCTGCTTTGTCAGGAGATAGCGGCCATGCTTGCGGAAAATACCGGAGGAGAGTCCGGCGTCAGCGATTTCAGCGTGCCTCCGGTGGCCAATCCCGGCGACCCATACGTGATTATGGTGGTCGGTGTCAACGGCGTAGGCAAGACTACCACCATCGGTAAGCTTGCCAATCAGTTTGCCAAGGCCGGAGCCAAAGTAGTGCTTGGCGCGGCCGACACCTTCAGAGCCGCCGCTGTTGAGCAGCTTGATATATGGGCAGAGAGGGTAGGAGTGCCTATCGTTAAGCAGAAGATGGGTTCGGACCCTGCTGCCGTGGCCTTCGATACGCTGACCCACGCCAAATCGGTCGGCGCCGATGTCGTGATAATCGATACCGCCGGACGCCTGCACAATAAAGTAGGCCTGATGAATGAGCTGACCAAAATCAAGAACGTGATGAAGCGCGTAGTACCCGATGCCCCGCATGAGGTACTGCTCGTACTCGACGGTTCCACCGGACAAAACGCCTTTGAGCAGGCGCGTCAGTTTGTAGCCGCCACCGAGGTCAACCAGCTTGCCATCACCAAGCTCGACGGTTCGGCCAAGGGCGGCGTCGTGATAGGCATATCCGATCAGTTCAAGATACCGGTGAAATATATCGGCATAGGCGAAGGTATCGATGACCTCCAGCTCTTTGACCGCGAAGCGTTCGTCAAATCACTTTTCTCTCCGGAGGATCTGAAAGCCAACTGATATGCAGGCCGGCAGAATAGACATCATTACTATGGGCTGCTCCAAGAATCTGGTCGATTCGGAGCGGCTGATGAGGCGTTTGGAGGCCAAAGGTTATGAGATGCACCACGACAGCCATGATGTCTGTGGCGAGTTCGTCGTAATCAATACATGCGGATTTATAGGCGATGCCAAAGAGGAGTCAATCGATATGATTCTGCAGATAGCCCGTGCCAAAGAGGACGGGCGTGTGGGGCGCATCGCTGTGATGGGCTGTCTGCCCGAGCGGTATATCGACGAACTGAGGCAAGAAATACCGGAAGTAGACGAGTGGTACGGCAAGTATGACTGGAACCGGATTGTAAGCAGTCTGCCTGATCGAAATACCTCAGGTGCCGCAGAGCCGGAGCTATGGGAAAGAGTGCTGACCGGCGCCCCGTATTCCGCCTATCTGAAAATTTCGGAAGGATGCGACAGATTCTGCGCCTACTGCGCCATACCTATAATTACCGGCAGACACCACTCCCGTCCGGTGGACGAGATAGTGGAAGAAGTGCGGTCGCTGGTCGGAAAAGGTGTGACGGAATTCAATGTCATAGCTCAGGATCTGTCGGCCTACGGTACCGATATAGGCTACACCAACCGGGAGGACGGCACGCGTAGCGGGCTTGCCACGCTTGTCGATGCCATAGCCGATGTTCCGGGAGTACGGTGGATCAGACTCCATTATGCCTATCCCGTGGATTTCCCATGGGATGTGCTTGAGGTAATGCGTCGGCGCGAGAATGTATGTGATTATCTCGACATAGCGCTTCAGCATATCTCTACCTCCGTCCTCACAGCCATGCGCCGCCATATAGACAAGGACGCTACCATGCGTCTGATAGAACGCATCAGACGCGAAGTGCCGGGCATACGACTGCGGACCACTCTTATGACCGGCTTCCCCGGAGAAGGCGACACCGAGTTTGCCGAGCTTGTCGATTTCGTCCGGGAGGCGCGTTTCGATCGCATGGGCGCGTTTGCCTATTGTGAGGAAGACGGCACATACGCGCAGAAGCATTACGATGACGATGTGCCGGTCGAGATAAAGGAGCGCAGGAAACAGAAGATACTCGAGATACAGGAGGCCATATCCGCTGAATTGAACCAGAAACTGGTCGGCCGCGACTTGCTGATGCTGATAGACCGAATCGAGGGAGACGAGGCGGTGGGGCGTTCGCAATGGGACAGTCCGGAAGTGGACAACGAAATCCGGCTGTCACTGCCGGAGGGATATGCCATGCCCGCTCCCGGTACATATATTAAGGTAAAAATTACAGAAGCCGATGCGTTTGATCTCAGAGCTGAAATTACTGACTGACCATGAAGTCCTGGATCGCTGCCTGAGCGGCGCCCTGAACTTCGCCATGTATCGGCTCCCCGATGCCCGGTCAGCGCGTCTGATTGTCTCTGAGATTGTATCCGACGAAATAAACACGCCATGTTCCGCAGGTTTTGTGATCGCTCCTTTCGCTGACAGCTCCCGGGCTATATTTATCCCATGCCGATACGAGCGCACGCTTGACTACAGTGATGCCATTGGCCCGGCGCAGGCTGAAATAGATATCCCGGCTTGCCCTGATTTGTCGTACATCGAGGCCGTGGAGCGACTGCGCGTCATCCTGAAGGAAAGGGGGGGTAAAACTGTTTTTTCATACAGGTTTAATGCCCGTATGAATCCCGGTCAGATATTCAGCGCTTTTCAGCGCTTGTGTGCCGCATATCCGTCGGCCTATATCTATTGCTGGCATCTGGCTGAATCCGGAGAGATATGGATTGGCGCTTCGCCGGAGCTGCTGCTGGCTGACGACGGCACATCATTGCATACAGTGTCACTGGCCGGCACTCGCCCCGCGACCGCATCGCAAGACGCATCGTGGGATGAAAAGAATATTGAGGAGCAGGCGCTTGTTACCGACTATATAGTCAGTCTGTTCCGTGACTTCGGCCTGAACCCCGTATATGGAGCTCCAGTATCGCGCCGGGCAGGCCACATAGAGCATCTGTGTACGCAAATTTCAGCTGCGCTCCCATACGGTTTCAAGCCCATGCAGGTAGCCGAAGCATTGTCACCGACTCCGGCTGTCTGCGGCACAGACAAAGACTTTTCCATAGATTATATCCATCGCTTTGAGTCCGCTCCGCGTCGGTACTACGGCGGTTATTCCGGTCCTGTATACCCCGACGGTACATTCAGCTTCTATGTGACGCTGCGGTGCGCCTCCCTGTCGGCATCCGGCGGCTCCGCTGTCATTTATGCCGGCGGCGGCATAACCCATGCCTCGGTTCCGGAGAACGAATGGTGCGAAATCTGCGCCAAGGCGAGGACTCTATCATACGTATTCAAAGTTTAACTCACTAATATATAGCATTATCTATCATGAAACTTAACACAAGACTGTTATTGTCTGCCGCGGCGCTCAGCTGCATCATGCTCAGCGTGAACGCTGAGGAGCATCTGAAGAGCCTCAACGCAGGGTACATCGACAACAGTATCCCGGCTAAGACAGACTTCTACGAACACGTGACCAAAGGATGGCAGACAGCCAATCCCCTGACACCCGAACATGCACGTTATGGCCAGTTTAATATCCTGAACGACAGCAGCGAGCTGCGTGTCAAGAACATAGTTCTCGGCCTGGCTGCACAGAAGCCCCAGATGGGTACCGTGGCACAGAAAGTGTCGACCATCTACGAGCAGGGCATGGACTACAAGCGCCGCAACAAGCTCGGCGCACAGCCTATCAAGGGACTGCTTGAGAAAATCGAGGCCACAGGCCCCGACGGCATGGAAGACCTCTTCCTGATGATGCACAAGAGCTATGCCAGCCCCTTCATCGGAGCCGGCCCTATGGAGGATATGAACAATTCCAAGCAGTACGCCATGTATGTCTCAGGCGCAGGTCTGGGTCTGGGCGACCGCGACTACTATCTGAAAGACGACAAGCGCAACAAGGAGATACTGAACGCATACAAGAAGCTCATCGTTGCTCAGATGCGCAATGCCGGCCTGAGTGCCAAAGACGCCAAACGCGTGTGCGACAATGTGATAAAAATCGAGACGCTGATAGCCGACTCCACCTGGACCCGCGAGGAAAGCCGCAATCTGCCGGCCATGAACAATCCCCGCACCTTTGCCCAGCTCAAGAGCCTGTATCCCGACATGCCTTGGGACCGCTTCTTCATCGAGACCATGGGTATCAAGTCCCCCGAGCAGGTGATAGTGACCGAACTCAACACCGTAAAGCAGGGCAATGACCTGTACAAAACCCTGTCTGACCGCGAGAAGAAAGACCTCTATCTGTGGCAGGTGGTGCGCCACGCCGCTCCCTATCTGAGCGACAAGTTTACCGATGCCTCCTTTGAGTTCAATAAGGTAATGAGCGGTGTTAAGCAGCAGCGTCCCCGCTGGAAACGCTCTCTGAGCGCTACCGAGGGAGTACTCGGCGAAGCTATCGGCGAGCTCTACGTGGAGCGTTATTTCCCGCCCGAATCAAAGGAATACATGATCGGTCTGATTGAGAACCTGCGCACATCGCTGGGCAAGCATATCATCAATCTTCCCTGGATGAGCGACGACACCAAGCTCAATGCCATCAAGAAGCTCAACGCATTTACCGTCAAGGTCGGATATCCCGACAAGTGGAAAGACTACTCCACTATGGTCATCGACCCCGAGGCTTCGTATTACGACAACATGCACGCCGCCCAGATGTGGCACCAGCAGGAGATGCTCTCCAAGTGGGGCAAACCTGTGGACAAGACAGAGTGGGGCATGACTCCGCAGACTATCAACGCATATTACAACCCCATGGCCAATGAGATAGTCTTCCCCGCCGGCATACTGCAGGCGCCTTTCTTTGACCTGAACGCCTCCGACGCCGAGAATTACGGCGGTATCGGCGTGGTCATCGGCCATGAGATGACTCACGGATTCGATGATCAGGGATGCAACTTCGACGCTGAAGGCAACATGGTCAACTGGTGGACTCCTGAAGACGCACAGGCATTCAGCTCCATGACTCAGGGTCTTGTATCCCAGTTCGACGAGGTGGAAGTGCTTCCCGGCCTCCACGCCAACGGCCAGTACACTCTGGGCGAAAACATCGCCGACCAGGGCGGTCTGCGTGTGGCATACACCGCTTTCCTCGACTCTCAGAAGAAGAAGGGTGTGGACATCAAGTCAGAAGAGGCTAAAATCGATGGCTTCGATCCCCTGCAGGTCTTCTACATGAACTATGCCAATCTCTGGGCTCAGAACATACGCGACGAGGAAATCCGCTCGCTGACCACAGGCGACGTTCATTCGATCGGCAAAAACCGTGTCAATGTATCGCTGCGCAACATCGCCCCCTTCTTCGAGGCATTCAGCATCACTGAAGGCGACCCGATGTTCCGTCCCGAATCAGAGCGTATCATCATCTGGTAATCCGCATACCCGCTGACAATACCTGCAGCCCCGTTGCTCCGGCAGCGGGGCTGTCTTGTCGGGCGGCGGCTTGCGGATGTCCGTAAAAATAGCTAACTTTGCAGCACGTATAGAGACATCTCTGCGTCCATATTAACTGACCGATATGAAATTCAGCATAGAAGCCACAGCCCCCGATACCCGCGCCCGCGCCGCGTCTTTCACTACAGCCCACGGCACGGTGCAGACTCCCGTATTTATGCCTGTCGGTACCGTAGGCAGTGTCAAAGGAGTGCATTTCAGAGAATTGCGCGATGACGTAAAGGCGCAGATAATACTTGGCAACACCTACCATCTATATCTGCGTCCCGGTCTGGATATACTCGCCAAGGCCGGAGGCCTGCATAAATTCATCGGCTGGGAGCGGCCAATCCTCACGGACAGCGGCGGCTTTCAGGTGTTCAGCCTGAGCGCCAACCGCAAGCTCAAGGAGGAAGGAGCGTGGTTCAAGAGCCATATCGACGGATCAAAGCATCTGTTCACACCCGAAGGTGTGGTCGACATAGAGCGCACCATAGGAGCCGACATTATGATGGCTCTGGACGAATGTACCCCCGGCGACGCCGATAGGGCTTACGCCCGCAAGAGCCTCGACCTGACCATGCGCTGGCTGGAGCGGGGGTGGAAGCGCTATCGTGAGACAGAAGGACATTACGGATATTATCAGAGCTACTTCCCCATAGTGCAGGGGTGTGTCTATCCAGACATGAGGCGTGAGGCAGCATCGCGCATAGCAGAGCTGGGAGCCGACGGCAACGCCATAGGAGGCCTGGCGGTAGGCGAGCCGGTAGAGCAGATGTATGAAATGATAGATATTGTCAACGAGATTCTGCCCGAAGACCGTCCGCGCTATCTGATGGGTGTGGGCACGCCGGCCAATATCCTGGAGGCCATAGACCGCGGCGTAGACATGATGGACTGCGTCATGCCTACGCGCAACGGCCGCAACGGTATGATTTTCACGCGTAACGGCATTATGAACATGCGCAACCTCAAGTGGGCCGACGACTTCTCGCCTTTGGACGAAGGCGGCCCCAGCTTTGTGGATCAGGTGTATACCAAAGCCTACGTGCGTCATCTTTTTGTCAGCGGCGAGCTGCTGGCCATGCAGATAGCCTCAATCCACAATCTCGCGTTCTACCTCTGGCTTACCTCTGAGGCGCGCAAACATATCGTGGCCGGAGATTTCGCCTCATGGAAGAAGGAGATGGTGGTCAACGTGACCCGCAGACTTTAAGAGGGTGTTTAATAAAAAAACGTTAATTATGGGTCGGAAGCGCAACTTGGATTTTGCCATGCAGGCGATGGAGCATAGCGGGCTATGCGATTGAGACAAAGGGTAAAATACATTTGCGATTCCGAGTCCGGAAGTAACTCTGATACAGTTAAAAATATTAATAAATGAGGGTTGAATATAAAAACAATAGTTAATGTCCGCCGTATTCTGACTGAAAATCCGTCGCCCATAATTAACGTTTTTTGATTAAACACCCTCTAAAAGACTTGGCATGAGATTCTCATTACGTCCGAAATTACTGGACCTTTACATACTCAAGAAGTTTCTCGGGACATATTTCTTCTCGATTCTGCTGATTATGGCCATTGTGGTCATGTTTGATGTCAACGAGAAGCTCGATGCCTTTCTCAAAGCCCCGTTCAGCGAGACCATGGGGGACTACTTCGTGAGCTTCCTGCCATATTTCGCCAACCAGTTCTCGCCGCTGTTCGTCTTCATCGCCGTCATCTTCTTTACTTCAAAAATGGCCGGCAATTCAGAGATTATCGCCATCCTTTCCAGCGGAGTGAGTTTCAAGCGTATGCTTGTGCCCTACATGATAGGAGCGGCGATAATAGCGTCGCTCTCTTTCGTATTGAGCAACTACGCCATCCCCCCCACCAATGTGCGCAGGCTTGATTACACCAACAAGTATGTAAAGAACAAAAAAGTGGAGGAAGGCATCAACGTGCAGCTTATGGTCAGCCCCGGAGTGGTGGCTTTCATAGGCCGCTACGACGCAAAGACCAATACAGGCTACCAGTTCTGGCTGGACAAATTCAAGGGCAAGACCCTGGTAAGCCGTCTGACGGCGCAGACAATCAGATACGACACACTGTACTGGTGGCGTGTGCAGAATTATATCATCCGCGATTTCAACGGAATGAAGGAGACCATGAGGCGGGGAGCGTCGCTCGACACCGTCATAGCCATGGAGCCTAAAGACCTGATTATTTCCAAGAACGACCAGGAGATGCTGACCACACCCGAGCTTGAAGTCTACGTCGCCAGACAGAAAGAACGCGGAGTGGCCAATATTACCCAGTTTGAGATAGAACGTGAGAAACGCTATGCCATGACAGCCGCGGCCTTCATATTGACTCTTATCGGCATGAGCCTCTCCTCCAGAAAGGTAAAGGGCGGTATGGGTATCAACATCGGTATCGGTTTGGTACTCAGCTTCTCCTATATACTGTTTTCCACCGTTACCTCGTCGTTTGCCATATCCGGTCTTACCTCGCCGCAGGTAGCCATGTGGATACCTAATGCAGTCTATCTTCTGATAGGCATATTATTGTATAAACGAGCCTCCTCCTACTGATCTGTAAGCAATGTTCAGCCTGCCTTTGCAACAACCCGTAGCCATCTTTCTTCTGGTGTTGGTAATGATATTACTGACGCCGGTGCTGCTCAGGCGCCTGGGCATACCGCATATCGTGGGAATGATACTGGCCGGAATCGCCGTGGGGCCTTACGGACTGCACATACTGGACCGCGACGCCAGTTTCGAGATTTTCGGTCAGGTGGGCATACTGTATCTTATGTTTCTGGCCGGCGTGGAAATCGATATGGTCAATCTGCGGCGCAACTGGCGTACAGGTGTCGTATTCGGACTATTGTCCTTTTTGCTGCCCGCCATATCCGGCATTATCGTCACACGCTGGGTACTGGGCATGTCATGGCTTACCAGCGGCCTGATAGCCTCCATGCTCGGCTCCCACACCCTTATTTCCTACCCCATAGTCGCTCGTTTCGGCCTAACCAATCTTCGCTCCAGTGTGATAGCCGTATGCGGCACGATAGTCGCCGTATTGCTTTCTCTGATTTTACTTGCTCAAGTCGTGACAATCAAGGCTGGCGGTTCGGCAGCGGCAGGCTCCATGTTGGCGCTCTTTGCGTGGCTGGCGGTTTATGCCGTGGTGATCTGGATTACGCTGACATACGCGACGCGTTGGTTCTTCCGCAATTTTTCCGACCGCGTGACGCAATATATCTTTATTTTGGCCGAGGTGCTGCTGGCTTCACTGCTGGCTCAGATTATAGGACTGGAGTCGATTCTGGGAGCTTTCTACGCCGGACTGGTGCTTAACAGGTTCATCCCCTCGCGCTCCGGACTGATGACGCGCATAGAGTTTGTAGGCAATGCCATATTCATACCGTATTTTCTGATAGGCGTCGGCATGCTTATGAATGTAAAAGTGATATTCAGCGGCTACGAAGTGATGAAGATAGCCGTCATCGTCACTGCGACGGCTCTGGCAGCCAAATGGGCGGCCGCGTGGATGGCGCAGCGGAGAACCGGAGGAACGGCTCACGAGCGGCAGCTGATTTTCGGTCTGACCTCCGGAAAGGCCGCGGCTACAATCGCCGCCACAATCATAGGCTACAGGTATGGTATCATCTCCGAAGACGTGATGAACGGGGCTGTAATCATGATATTGCTCTGCTGCTCGGTAGCCTCGGTATGCACCGAGAGGGCCGCCAAGACACTGCGTATGAATATAGCCGAGGAAGAGATGCAGAAAGAGGGCGGGCTGAGCAAGGCCGTCAGGGCCCGTCAGCTTGTAGCCGTGTCCAATCCGCTGACAGCCGACGGCCTTATGCGTACAGCCCTGCTTATGCGTCATCCCGCCAATGTGTATCCTGTGACAGCTCTGTTCATCAAGTCCAACGACGATGCCACAAGCGCGGCTATGGGGCGGGCCGCCCTGAAGGAAGTCTCACGCTCGGCCGCCGGTGTCGATGTCAAGGTCGACGAGGTGGAGCGATACGATGTCAATATTGTGGCCGGTCTTACCAATGTGCTGAAAGAGAGGTCGTGTACGGAAATTGTAATGGGTCTGCACCGCCGTACCAACATCGTGGATTCGTTTTATGGCGCGATGACAGAGAATCTGCTGCAGTCCACCAACAAGATGCTTATCATGAGCCGCTGCTTCGTGCCGGTCAATACGCTGCGGCGCATAGTGACGGTCGTGCCCGCCAAAGCAGAGTTCGAGACCGGCTTCAGCCTGTGGGTAACACGTCTTGCCATGTTGGCAGAGCAGATAGGCGGCCATATCAATTTCATCGCTTACTCCGATACTATACGATACATACGCGGCGTACTCAGCATGCTTGACGTGAATCTGATCACCCGCTATGTGACGATGAACAACTGGGATGACTTCATCACTGCATCGGCAGATGTCAACGAAGAAGACCTGTTTGCCGTCATAGGCTCCCGCAAGACAGCCATATCATATAATTCCGATCTTGAGACGCTGCCCACATATCTCAACCGCTACTATTCTCGCCATAATCTGCTCATCATATTCCCGGAGCAATTCGGCCCGGGAGCTGTGCTGCCTACTCCGATTGACACATTGGCGACCAATATAGTCTCCTCGCCTGCCGTATGGAGGTGGCGCGACTGGTTCAGGCGTATATCGCCCGGCAAAAGAAAATAATATGGCCATGGCACAATTTTTACCTCGCCTCGCCGTATCGTATATATCGAATATTGCATAGTTACTAAAACGATTATAATGAAAAAGCTCTGTACCTTATTTGTTTTTCTGGTCATGCTGACAATGGGTGTGTCAGCTCAGAAGGGTGTCCCCTTTTCCAATGAGACACTGAAATACATGATACAGTATAAATGGGGACTGGTGCAGAAGAACGGTGCCACGGCAACCATCACGCTGCGCAATAATCCCAACTCCTACAGTATCCGCCTTACAGCCTCGACTTTGCCCTGGGCTGACAGAATTTATCCAATGCGCGATACGCTGACCTCCAACATCAGCAAGCAGACATTCAAACCCATAAATTATACGAAGATAACGCATGAGAACGGACGCTATCGCAAGGACGTAATCAACTATTCCTATGTCGGTAACCATGCTTATGCCGACGTCACGCGTGTCAAATCGAAAGCCGGTCAGACTCCGACCACTACGCATAAGAGATTCAGCGCCACCGGCCCGACCTACGATATGGTCAGTATCTTTTACTTTGTCCGCGCCCTGAATTTCGACAAACTGACCGGAGGCAAGATAGTAAAGGCGAATATATTTTCCGGCAGCGGTGTGGAGAATATTAAAATAAAGAATCTCGGAAAGCAGACGGTCTCTGTACCCGGCGGCAGCAAGAAGTACAGCTGCTTTCATCTTCAGCTCACATTTACTACTGAATCCGGAAAAGTAAGCTCTCAGCCACTGGATGTCTGGGTAACCGCCGACGCCTCCCATACTCCCGTCAAAATGGTGGGTACGCTGCCAATCGGCCAGGTACGCTGTTTTCTGGTATCCGGTCTCTGACAAATCTAAAAATTAAAGATATACATAGTATGGCCAAAGTCTTTCAGTCGAAAACGTGGATGGGTGTCTGCCTTGCCTTAGTAGTGCTGGGCATAATACTTACCTTCAGTTCGCGCACCGCATGGTGGTGCTTTACCGATGTGTTCTTTTTCTTCATGGCCGCTTTTCTGCAGCTCATGTCACTGGTGCTTGCCAAGACCGGTCTGTCTGCCGCCGCAAAGCTTCAGGTCATAGCCATGGTGTGTGTCGTTCTCGGCGTATTGGCCCTGATAGGAGAGGCGATAGCGTTTTATTTCCTTGACTGACGCACTCCGTCTGCGCCCCTAAGCCGTATTTCCGCCTCAATTCGTGGATTATATGGATTTTTTTGGTTAACTTTGCAGAGTCTTTGGCTTGCCCGCATAGGTCAAGCTAAGGTATGTGTCTAAATAATTTTATCAATATGAGAAAAAATATTGTAGCCGGCAACTGGAAAATGAACACAACCGTACAGGAGGGCGTAGAGCTCGCCAAGCAGGTAAATGATTGTGTTAAAGCCGGTCATAACAACTGTGATGTAGTTATTTGTGTGCCCTTTACCCACCTTTGCCCCGTGGCAGGCGTCATAGACACCGCTGTCCTCGGCCTGGGCGCCGAGAACTGTGCCGACAAGCTGAGCGGCGCGTATACCGGAGAGGTAAGCGCACCCATGGTCGCTTCAACCGGCGCCGGATATGTGATTCTCGGCCACAGCGAGCGTCGCCAGTACTACGGCGAGACTAACGAGACTCTCAAGGCCAAGACCCGTCTTGCCCTGGACAACAACCTGATTCCTATCTTTTGTGTAGGCGAGGTACTCGAGGAACGCGAAAACGGCACTTACAACGATGTCGTTTCCTCGCAGGTAGAGGCTCTGTTTGACCTCGATGCCAATGATTTCAGCAAAATCGTGATAGCCTACGAGCCCGTCTGGGCCATCGGTACCGGCAAGACTGCCACCGCCGATCAGGCACAGGACATGCACGCCCATATCCGCAAAGTGATAGAGCAGAAGTACGGTAAAGAGATAGCGGACAATACTTCTATCCTTTATGGCGGCAGCTGCAAGCCCACCAATGCCCGCGAACTTTTTGCCAAACCCGACGTAGACGGCGGTCTTATCGGCGGCGCGGCTCTCAAGGCTGATTCGTTTATGGGTATCGTAGAAGCATTTAATTGATATTCCCCCTTATAGTAGTTGCCGCCGGAATCGCCGGCGGCAACCATGATTTCATTTTATCCGTAACATGCCTAACCAACCTGACTGCATGTATATGAAGCGAATACGTTACATATTGTTTGCTATGCTGACCGTCTTTTCTGTCACTGTGTCGGCGCAGACTGCCAAATCCGAGCCGGGACCTGTCAATATCGTTGACAGAATTGTCATTACCTCTGACAGCACTATAACGTTTGATATTCCGGACGACCTGATGAAAGACCTTATGCCGGGCAAGCCTGTGACTACGAGAGTGACGAGAGTCAGGAGGACAGTTACGGAGCAACCTAAGCGGCCCGGTATCGTTTCCGGATTCCGTATTCAGATTTTTGCAGACGGACGCAACCAAAGCACGCTTCAGGCCCGCGCCCGTGCCCGTGCGAGCAAAGTGCTGCGCAGCTTTCCGGAATACCGCCACCAGGTATATTCCTTTTCCAAGGCGCCAAACTGGTATACCCGTATCGGCAATTTCGCTACCCGTGGGGAAGCGGAGGCTGCCTTGTCTCGTCTCCGCAAGGCATTTCCGGATTTCTCACGCGAGATCCGCATCGTGAAAAGCGACGTAGTCGTGAATAGATAAACGCTTGTTAGATAAATGAGTAGAAAAGAAGCACATGATTCCGCTCTTGTAGAGCAGCTGGCGTATCATTATCGGGAGATTTTGCGCCTGATAGGCGAAGACCCGGATCGCGAAGGCCTGCTGAAGACTCCAGTGCGCGCGGCCAAAGCTCTGATTGACGTTACTTCCGGCTATACGGCCGATGCCGAAGCCATGGCCCGCAAGGCCATCTTCTCACACGACGGCACGGGTATGATTCTTGTCCGCGATATCGAGTTCTATTCGCTTTGCGAACACCATATTCTTCCCTTTTTCGGCAAGGTAACCATAGGTTATATCCCCGACGGAAAGATTATCGGCCTGTCCAAACTCGCGCGTATTACCGACGTTTTCGCCCGCCGCCTTCAGGTCCAGGAGAGACTGACGCAGCAGATATGCGAGTTTCTGACCGGAGCCATCCCCAATAAGGGGGTAATCGTAGCCTGCACGGCGCAGCACCTCTGCATGAAGATGCGCGGAGTAGAGAAGCAAGAGAGCGCCACTACCACCATGGAATACAGCGGCTTGTTTGCCAAAGACTCCGCGTTGCGGAGTGAATTCATGACGCTTGTCGACATTCAGCGCTGATGGAACTGCGTACACAGACCCTCACGCGTCTGGTTACGCCGATGCGCGAAGGCGGCTCGCTGCCGGCGCTGGCCGAAGCCGACGACGGCTTCAAGTATGTCGTGAAATTGCGCGGCGCAGGCCATGGAGTGAAAGCTCTTATAGCCGAGCTGATAGGAGGCGAGGTAGCGCGAGCGTTGCGTTTCCGTGTGCCTGAGCTGGTCTTTGTCCATCTTGACGAAAGCTTTGGCCGCACCGAGCCTGACGAGGAGGTGCAGGATTTGCTCCGCGGATCAGTCGGTCTGAATCTCGGCATGCACTTTTTGTCAGGAGCTTTCACAGCCGACCCGACAGTAAATCCGCCTACTCCTGAAGAAGCTTCGCGCCTGGTGTGGCTCGATGCGTTCCTTACCAACGTGGATCGCACTGTCCGCAATCCCAATCTTCTCGTCTGGCATGGCGAGACATGGCTCATAGACCACGGCGCCTCGCTCATATTCCATCATTCAATGTCGGATCCGGCGAAAGCGGCTCTGTCGCCTTTCCCATACGTCAAGGATCATGTCTATCTTCCTTACGCCTCGCTGCTCGAACAGACCGACCGGGACATACGTCAGCGTATCACGCCGCGCACTCTGTCCGGAATTGCTGCCCTTATCCCCGACGAATGGCTGGCGGATCCATCGGCGTTCGGCGACATGGATCCCGGCAAGATACGCTCCATGTACAGCGACTTCCTTATCCGCCGTCTCTCAGAGTCGGCTGTTTTTACCAAGCAGGCCATAGATGAACGACGCAAACTTATATGAATATGCCGTGATACGCTACGTGCCCCGGGTGGAACGCGGCGAGTTTGTGAACGTCGGCCTTATTATGATGTGCAAGCGGCGCCGATGGCTCAGGGTCCGCGTGCAGGTAGACGAGAGTAAAATCGGTGTCTTCAATCCGCCTCATACACCGGCACAGATACGTGAGGCTCTGTCATTGTTCCGCATGTTCGATGCTGATATGCCGGATGCCGGTGGTCATCCGGCTCTGTCCTGGCCCGTAGAGGAGCGTTTCCGCTGGCTTACAGCCGTTAAGAGCGCGTGTCTGGCCACATCGCGCCCGCATCCCGGATACGCCGAAGACCTCGACAGCGAGTTCGACAGGCTCTACGCCGAGCTGGTCGTGTGAGACGCGCTTCATATTCCATAAACCTTTTCTGAATCTCAAGTGTTAATATTTCAGAATTTTGCTTAACGCGGACGCCGTGTGGCACAATTCTTGTGTATAAGACTTCGAATATCAGAAAATTTCCAGAATATGAACTTCAACAATTTTACTATCAAAAGCCAGGAGGTAATACAAAAGGCTATCGAGCTGACTCGTAGTGCCGGGCAACAGCAGATAGAACCCCTCCATATTTTGAAAGCGATAACACAGGAAAGCGAGACAATCGTCAATTTCGTTTTCCAGAAACTCGGTCTGACAGCCGCCGCTGTCGTGCAGGCTATCGATAAGGAGATAGCAGCCCTGCCTAAGGTGTCGGGCGCCGATGTCGTGCTTAGCCGCGAAAGCAACGATGCTCTCCAGAAAGCCATAGACTATTCCAAGAAACAGGGCGACGAGTATGTCAGTGTCGAGGCCATGCTGATGGGTATTCTGCTTACCAAGTGCCGCGCCTCTCAGATACTGAAGGACTTCGGCATGACCGAGAAGGCGCTCCAGGCCGCCATCGACGAGTTGCGCCGAGGACAGAAAGTGACCGGACAGAGCGCCGAGGACAGCTACCAGGCTCTCTCCAAATATGCCGTCAATCTTAACGACCGCGCCCGCAGCGGCAAACTCGACCCCGTCATCGGGCGTGACGAGGAAATCAGACGTGTGCTCCAGATTCTATCGCGCCGTACCAAGAACAACCCGATGCTTGTGGGCGAGCCCGGCACCGGCAAGACCGCCATAGCCGAGGGACTGGCGCACCGCATAGTGCGCGGAGACGTGCCCGAAAATCTGAAAAGCAAGCAGATATATTCGCTTGACATGGGTGCGCTGGTGGCCGGAGCCAAGTACAAGGGCGAGTTTGAGGAGCGCCTGAAGGCCATAGTCAACGAAGTCACTCAGAGCGACGGCGAGATTATCCTCTTTATCGATGAGATTCACACTCTGGTCGGCGCCGGCAAAGGGGAGGGAGCGATGGATGCCGCCAACATCCTCAAGCCCGCGCTCGCCCGCGGAGAGTTGCGCTCCATCGGCGCCACGACGCTTGACGAGTATCAGAAATATTTCGAGAAAGACAAGGCTCTGGAGCGTCGCTTCCAGAAGGTAATGGTCGACGAGCCGGACGAGCTGGCCGCAATCTCCATACTCCGCGGTCTGAAGGAGCGCTACGAGAACCACCACAAGGTGCGTATCAAGGACGAGGCCATCATAGCTTCCGTGCAGCTTTCCGTACGCTACATTACCGACCGATTCCTGCCCGACAAGGCCATAGACCTCATAGACGAGGCCGCCTCCAAGCTGCGCCTGGAGATGGACTCCATGCCTCAGGCTCTGGACGACGCCACCCGTAAGATCAAGCAGCTTGAGATAGAGCGTGAGGCTCTCAAGCGCGAGAACGACGAGTACCGTCTGAAAGCTATCGACGAGGAGCTGGCCAATCTGCGCGAGACAGCCAAGAGCCTCAAAGCCAAGTGGCAGGCCGAAAAGACGGAAATCAACAAGATACAGCAGAACAAGATAGATATACAGGAGCTCCAGATTGAGGCCGACCGCGCCGAGCGAGAGGGCGACTACGCCAAGGTAGCCGAGATACGCTACTCCAAGATCAAGCAGAAGGAGGACGAGAATGTGGAGATACAGGCGCGTCTGCGTCAGCTCCAGGGCGAAGGCGCCATGATTAAGGAGGAAGTGGACGCCGAGGATATAGCCGAGATAGTGTCGCGCTGGACCGGTATTCCCGTCAAGAAGATGGCCCAGAGCGAGAAAGAGAAGCTGCTCCATCTGGAAGAGGAGCTGCATAAGCGTGTCATAGGCCAGGACGAAGCCATAAAGGCTGTCAGCGACGCAGTGCGCCGCAGCCGCGCCGGCCTTAACGACCCGCGCCGCCCCATAGGCTCATTCATCTTCCTCGGCACCACAGGCGTAGGCAAGACGGAGCTGGCCAAGGCTTTGGCCGAATACCTCTTTGACGACGAGGACATGATGACCCGCATCGACATGAGCGAATACATGGAGAAGCACTCCGTCAGCCGTCTGGTAGGAGCGCCTCCGGGCTACGTCGGTTACGACGAGGGCGGACAGCTTACCGAGGCCGTAAGGCGCAAGCCATACAGCGTTGTGCTATTCGATGAAATCGAGAAAGCCAATCCCGATGTCTTCAACATCCTGCTTCAGGTGCTTGACGACGGCCGCCTTACCGACAACAAAGGCCGATTCATCAACTTCAAGAACACCATCATAATCATGACCTCCAACATGGGCTCGCACATCATACGCGAGAAGCTCTCCAAGCTCGACGACAAAAACCGCGAGGAGCTGATAGAGGAGACCAAGAACGATGTCATGGAGCTGCTCAAGCAGCAGATTCGTCCCGAGTTCCTGAATCGTATAGACGAGACAGTGATGTTTACCCCGCTCGACAAGAAGGAAATCAAGGAGATAGTAAGCCTGCAGGTACGCATTGTGCAGAAGATGCTCGCCTCCAACGGAGTGACACTTCAGGTTACCCCCGCCGCCCTCGACCTCCTCGCCGAAGACGGCTACGATCCCGAGTTCGGCGCCCGTCCCGTGAAGCGCACCATCCAGCGCCTCGTACTCAACCAGCTCTCCAAAGACATCCTCTCCGGAACAGTCAACCGCGAGCACCCCATTACCATCGACCGCGACGGCGACAACCTCGTCTTCAAGAATTAACCGTCCCCCGATACATAATCCGCCGGGTGTGGCAGGCCTTCTTTCGACCGCCACACCCGGTTTACTTTTAATGGTGGCACTCGCTTCATATTATTTGCAAAAATCCTTTGTGATATAAAAAAATCAGTAACTTTGCTTTTGGTATTTGCAATATTCACGAGAAGATTACAGCATTATGGCGGATATGATTTTTTCTTGGGCTGAGGACGCCCATGGGAGATTGGTGCATGTCGACAGTGTGCCTAATGGCTTGAAATGCGGCTGTTTTTGTCCTTGTTGCCATGAACGGCTTGAGGCTCGGCATGGAGAAATCAGAGCATTGCAGCGAGACACGAGGTTATGACAGTATAGTAGTAGGGGGTTGTATGGGGAAAAGAAAAAGGCACGCCACAAAAACAGTAGGCGTGCCCTTCTCTGCGAAGATTAGTAGTATATGATAGGGAATAAGGTTGTCAGTTTCCTTTTGTAAAGGGGGGAGGGGTGCCGGAGTCATCGTCTTCCGTGGAGCCGGGCTGGCTGGCGGCGGGAACGGCAGGCAGAGCTGTGCCGCCGGATTTGTCGTCTGCCTTTGCCGGCGCCGCTGAGGTGTCAGCTTTGTCTGTCTGCTGATTTTTGTTTTCAAGCTGGCGGGCATTGTGCATGGCTATGGCTTCGTCGGTGCGAGATTTCCAGGGGCGCGGGCCGAGGATGGCTTGTACGTCGTCGTGGTAGATTACCTCGCGCTCTATCAGCAGGTCGCGGATTTCGTTGTGCTCGCGGGCATGTTCGCTAAGTATCTGCTTGGCGCGTGCATACTGCTCGTCGATGATTCGTGCCACCTCTTCATCTATTATCTTGGCCGTGGCTTCGCTGTATGGCTTGTTGAAGCCATAGGTCTGGCCTGTGGAGTCGTAGTAATTCAGGTTCTTCAGACGGGGACTGCCGCCGTAGTACATCACAAGCGAGAGGGCGAGTTTTGTGGCTTTCTCAAGGTCGTCGCTCGCTCCTGTGCCGATGACTTCGGTAAATACTTCCTCGGCGGCGCGTCCGGAGACGAGTGTGCAGATGGTGTCGAGCAGCGACTGCAGCGGGGTATAGTGGCGCTCCTCGGGGGCGTACATGGCGTAGCCGCCGGCGCGTCCGCGCGGCACGATGGTCACTTTGACCAGCGGGTTGCCGTATTTCAGCAGCCAGCTGACGGTGGCGTGGCCGGCTTCATGGGTGGCGATGGCCACTTTTTCCTCGGTATTGTAGACGGTAGATTTCTTTTCAATGCCGCCTACGATGCGGTCGATGGCTTTGCGGAAGTCTTCCATGTCGACGCTGAGAGAGTTGTTTCGCGCGGCGATGAGCGCGGCCTCGTTGCAGACGTTGGCCAGGTCGGCTCCGGAGAAGCCGGCGGTCTGGCGTGCTATCTGCTCTACGTCGAGCGAGGAGTTGACCTTTATGTTGCGCAGGTGTACGTTGAGTATCTCCATACGGTCGGTCAGTTCCGGCAGGTCGACCAGTATCTGGCGGTCGAATCGGCCGGGACGCAGCAGAGCCTTGTCGAGCATGTCGGCGCGGTTGGTGGCGGCCAGGATGATTACGCCGCTGTTTGAGCCGAAGCCGTCCATCTCTGTAAGCATCTGGTTGAGAGTATTCTCTCTCTCGTCGTTGGAGCCCATGTTGGGGTTCTTGCCGCGTGCGCGGCCTACGGCGTCGATTTCGTCTATGAAGACAATGCATGGAGCCTTTTCCTTGGCCTGCTTGAAGAGGTCGCGGACGCGGGCGGCGCCGACGCCTACAAACATCTCGACGAAGTCTGAGCCGCTCATGGAGAGGAAAGGCACGTTGGCTTCGCCGGCTACGGCCTTGGCCAGCAGTGTCTTGCCCGTGCCCGGAGGGCCTACGAGCAGCGCTCCGCGCGGTATCTTGGCGCCGAGCTCGGTGTAGCGTTCGGGATTCTTCAGAAATTCCACTATCTCCTCGATTTCGACTTTGGCCTCCGATAGTCCGGCTACGTCTTTGAACGTCACGTTAGAGCCGTTGCTCTTGTCGAAGACTTTGGCGCGCGATTTGCCGACATTGAATATGCCGCCCGGTCCGCCTCCTGAGCCGCTCATGCGCCGTGACATGAAGACCATGAACAGCACAAAGAGCAGAATAGGGCCGAAGTACCAGAATATTTTCATCACGTCCGAGCCGTTTTCAAACTCGTAGGGGACGGTGGGCTTGCCCTCTGTCTCCAGCTTCTGGTTGATGCTGGTCATCTTGTCGTCAAAACGGTCGGCCGATGATGAGAGAGTCTTGATTTCAGCTGTATAATCGCCGCGTTTGTTAGTGGGCACCAGTTTAAGCGCCTTGGCTCCCTCTTTGGTCAGCACGCCGGTGACCGAGGCGTTCTCGCGGTTGATTTTTACCTTTTCGACGTGGCCGGCCATTACCTGTTCCAGAAATTGGTCTTCGCCCATTTCCTGGACTATGGTATTGTCCTGAAAATTATACAGAGCCACGAGGGATATGATGATAAGGGCGTACATCCAATACATATTCAGCATCGGACGCCTGCCTTTGGAGCCATTTGATTTAGGACGTTGTTGTGAGCCTAAAGCCATAAATAAGTATTTCTTGAGTTAGGGTTCAAATTATGGGGCAACGATAGGCCGGGGCAGAACCTCAGTCTATATTCTCCACCTCTGTTATAACACCGTCGCTCCATAATTGTTCGATGGAATAGAAATTTCTTGCGTCAGGCACGAATACGTGTACCATCAGAAATCCGTAATCTATCACAATCCACGTGCTGTTGCGGTATCCGTCATAGTTGTATGGCTTCTGGCCGGCGGTTTGCTGCACATGCTCGCGTATGTTGTCGGCGATGGCCGCCACCTGGGTGGGAGTGTTTCCGGTGCATATTATCAGCATTTGCGTGTCTCTGGTGTCGAGTTGTCGCAGGTCTATGAGCGTTATGTCGCGTCCCTTGCGATCCTGGATGGCCTCTATTGTGTCATGCACGATCGGCTCGGTCTGTATATCTGTCTGTAGCATTTGTCAGTGTGTATGTATATATAAACACTGCTGCCTGCGGTGTGGCCGCAGGCGCAGTATTGTAGTCATAAGTCGGTTTGCGGGGCTATCCGCATCAGAAGGGCAGGTCGTCCTTTTCGTTGGCTGCTGCGGGACCGAAGGGGTCGGCAGCGGGCGCGGCTCCGAAGTCAGGCTGCGCGGGCGCGGCGGGCTGGCCGAAACCGGGCTGCGGGCCTGCGGGCTGACCGAATCCTCCGTCGGCAGGCGCAGCGGCTTTGTCTGCTTTCCAGCCGTGGATGTCGGTGTACCATCGTCCGTTGAACTCGCGGCTCTCTATGTCGAACGAGATTGTGACTTCGTCACCTATGGCCAGAGGATACTGGTCGGCGCGGTCGCCAAAGAAGTCGAATTTTACTTTTCTCGGATATGCGTCATGTGTCTCCAGTACGTATTCAGCCTTTTTCCACTGTCGTCCGGCCTTGCTTACTCCTCCCTGGGGGGGCAGTACAGCTATGATTTTTCCTGATACTTCCATTTATGAGAATTATATAGTATGTGATGTTGATGGGATGTATTTCGCGTTCTTGTGCAAAACGCGACTGCGAAGTTAACGAAAAAAGGCCATACGGCAAAATCTACCGTCACTTTTTTCGTAAATGGAGCGCACACCAGTTGTCTTTGGTTTTGTAGTCTGCGGGTGTCAGTCCGAAGTCGCAGGCCGCTGTCTCAATCATCGGAATATCTTCGGCATAAAAGCCGCTCAACAGCATGTCGCCGCCCGGACGCAGCGCCGCGGCATAGTCGCATATATCGGCCAAGATAATGTTGCGGTTGATGTTTGCCATAAACACATCGGCGGCCTCGAGCGCGCCGAGAGCCGAAGCATCGCCGGTAACGACGGACACGTTTTCTGTATTGTTCATGTCCAGATGGTCGCGGGCATTGTCGGCTGCGTCAGGGTCTATCTCGATGCCGACGCAGCGTGACGCGCCTTTCATGCTCGCCAGGATAGCCAGAATACCTGTGCCGGTACCCATGTCAATCACGCTTTTGCCCTCCATCGGCAGGGAAAGCAGATATTCCATCATCATGGATGTGGTGGCGTGGTGGCCTGTCCCGAACGCCATACGGGGGTCGATGACTATGTCATATCGGGCTTTCGGAATGTCGGTATGAAAAGAGGAGTGGACCACACATTCGTCGCCTATCACGATAGGCTGGAAATAGTTTTTCTCCCAGACTTCGTTCCAATCCTGACCCTCTACGGTCTCCACTTTTGTCTCATGCCTTACATCCATCGGGAATCCGGCGAATATATCATCGAGGGCGTCAGCGTCGAAGCGGTCTGTCGGAATGTAGGCCGAGAGTCCTTGGTCGTCGGGTACGAAGGAGTCGTAGCCTATATCAGCAAGAAAAGCGGCCAATAAGTCGGTCGCTGTCTCGGAGCATGGCGTGAGCGCTATGCGTACATGTTTGTAATCAGTCATTTAGAGGCTGTTGTTGATGTCGTTAAAATGCTTATTTTTTCTTCTTGAAAAACTTTACTATTCCGCTTACGCTTTTGAATACGGAGAATCCCATGAGGGCGTAGTCTATATAACTCAGACCCTGCAGCATCTTGCCGAGTACGCCGGATGATTTGCCTCGGCCCGAGAGCGGCGATTCGTCGAGAGTGGCCTTGAGCCCCGCAAGGAGTTGGTCTTTGCAGAATTCCTTGTGCAGTGTGGCTAAAGCCGCTTTGTATCGCAGTTCGTCGAGTGTATAGCCCTTGAAAGGCTTTGCCGGAGCCGCGGACTCCTGATTTATAACCTCTTTTACCATAGCTGTATCAGTGTTTGGATTCCGGCTCGTTGCGGAAGATGATTTTACTTACAAGACGTGATATAGGATTCAATATCAGAGGCTTGCGCAGCATGAAAATGATTGCGAAAATAAGCACGACACATCCGGCCACACACAGGTTGGCCAGTGCGGGAGACATCAGCGTACGAAACAGGTCGCGCGCCGTGAAGGCCAGAAACAGCACCAGAATACTTCCGGCCATGACTCCGATAAGGCCTATGGCGAGTCCACCCAGCAACAGCGTGATACGCTCGGCCAGCGAGAAGCGGGCTACGTCTATCTGCAGTGTCAGATAGCGCTTTGCCAGCTGGAAGAGAGCTTTGACTTGAGCGGTAAAGTCTGATTTCATATATGATACGTTTTTATAGGCGAAATATCCAGCAAAAGGGTGTGCCGACATTGTGTGTGACACACCCTTATACTGTGTTATCGGGGGCAGGATTATTTCTCGATGGCGCCTGCGAGTTCAGCTACGAGCTGGTCTACCTCGGCATCGTTCAGCTTTACGCCTTTCTTGCGCAAAATAGTGCAGATACGCTGGCGGAGATCAGAGCCTTTGGCGGGAGCGAACAGAATCGCTGCTCCGCAGCCTACGATGGCGCCTCCGAGGAAAGCGTACAACAGACTTAAATTCTTCATGTCTACTCTTTATTTTAATGATTCCGGTTAGAGATTGGTGTCAAGCTGTTCTTCGATTTCGTCTACCAGCTCGTCCATTTTGGATTTCTTCAGGACAATTCCCTTGCTGCGGAGTACGTCAGCAATCTTTGTGCGGGTGTCAGTGCCTTTGGCAGGAGCGAAAAGAAGACCTACTGCGGCGCCTGCCACGGCACCGCCGATTACGGCGCATACTACATGAATCGGTTTCATAATAATTACTGTTTGTATAAGTTATTGTTTATATTTTCAGTTATCTGTCTCTATAACGCTGCCGGCACGCAGTTGGTTCTTCAAAGTTACATTTTTTTTCATACACGGCCAAGCCAATTCCTGAAAATATTAAAAAAAATGCTGATAAAGGTAATTTACCTCCGTGGTCAGGAGGCCTGTTTCGATTTTTGGCATTACCTTTGTAGTTTGAAATTGTTATGAAAAAAGTATCTGAATTTGCGGGCGCGGCTTCCGGCAATATATTGGTAAAGGGGGCGCGCGTCAACAATCTTAAAAATATAGATGTAGAGATTCCCCGCGGACGGTTTGTAGTGGTTACGGGCGTCAGCGGGAGCGGTAAGTCTTCGCTGGCGTTCGACACGCTTTATGCCGAGGGGCAGCGCCGTTATGTGGAGAGTCTGTCGGCATACGCCCGTCAGTTTCTGGGTCGTATGCAGAAGCCGGAGTGTGACTATATCATGGGTCTCCCTCCGGCCATCGCTATAGAGCAGAAGGTAAATACCCGCAATCCGCGCAGTACAGTCGGTACCTCTACCGAGATATATGATTATATGCGCATGTTGTTTGCGCGTGTCGGGCATACCATATCGCCCGTAAGCGGCACGCGTGTGCGCCGCCATACGGCCGACTCTATAGTCGACGAGATAATGGCTCTGCCGGAAGGCACACGTATAGCTGTCCTTGCGCCGCTGCATATTCCGGAAAACCGTACGTCTGCCGTTCATCTTGACATTCTGATCAAAGAGGGCTATTCGCGCCTTGAGCATGATGGCATCTTCGCCGAGATTGCCGATGTGATGGCCGCGCCGCCGGCAGACATGTCCGGTTATACTCTTCTGGTCGACCGTCTGGCCGTCAGCGCCGACAGCGATACAGCAAGTCGCCTGACCGACTCGATGGAGACGGCATGGTTTGAGGGCGACGGGGAGGCTGTAGTCAAAATCTGGTCGGAGGCAGGTATCGAGACGCGGCGCTACAACGGCCGCTTCAGCGCTGACGGCATGGAGTTCCGCGAGCCTTCGGATCTCATGTTTAACTTCAACAATCCATACGGGGCATGCACTGTGTGCGAGGGATTCGGCAAGGTGCTGGGCATAGACGAGGATCTGGTCGTGCCTGACAAGTCGCTGAGCGTATACCAGGATGCCATACAGTGTTTTCGCGGCGAAGTCATGGGCGAGGCCAAGCGCGAGCTGATACGCCTGGCTCCCCGCTACGGTTTCCCGATTCATACCCCATACGCCGAGCTTACCCGCGAGCAACTGGATTTCCTCTGGCACGGCAAAGGAGCCTGGGACGGTATCGACGGATTTTTTGCCTGGGTTGACCGCAACCAGTACAAGATACAGTATCGTGTGCTCAAGGCCC
This sequence comes from Muribaculaceae bacterium, assembly GCA_017935045.1. GTDB lineage: Bacteria > Bacteroidota > Bacteroidia > Bacteroidales > Muribaculaceae > Lepagella. Next base: position 22,836 of record JAGBIJ010000062.1, on the reverse strand, counting down.
GTTACCGGGGGAGGCGCGTCTGTCCGGAGTGTCACGGCACCCGCCTGCGCCCCGATGTGGAGTACGTGAAGGTGGGCGGGCGCTCCATTACGGAACTCACGCGTATATCTGTCAAGGAGTTGCGTGAGTTTTTCGACACGCTGCAGCTTGACGATACCGATGCCGCTGTGGGCGCCAGACTTTTGACCGAGCTGAAAAACCGCCTCGGCTATCTCGATGACGTGGGGCTGGGATATCTTACGCTCGATCGTCCGTCCAACACTCTGTCAGGCGGCGAGAGCCAGCGTATAAATCTGGCTACCTCGCTTGGTTCCAGCCTGGTAGGCTCGCTTTATATTCTCGACGAGCCTTCCATCGGACTGCATCCGCGCGACACCGACCGCCTGATTCGGGTGCTGCGCCATCTGCAGTCGCTCGGCAACACAGTAGTGGTCGTAGAGCATGACGAGGAGATAATGCGCCATGCAGATTACCTTATAGATATAGGTAAGGATGCCGGCCGACTCGGCGGTAATCTTGTCTTTGCCGGACCGGTGGATGAGGCCATAGGCCGGTCTTGTCCCGCAGGCGACTCCTATACCTTGCAGTATCTGCGAGGTCAGCTCTCCATACCGGTGCCGGAGCAGCGTCTGCCCTGGAAGAAATATATCGAAGTCAAGGGCGCCATGCAGAACAATCTGAAAGACATCAATGTCCGCTTTCCCCTGGGCGTAATGACCGTGGTCAGTGGCGTAAGCGGCAGCGGCAAGTCCACTCTCGTGCGCGAGATACTCTACAAGGCCATGCTCCGACGCCTCGGGCTGCCCGGCGACATGCCCGGCACGCATCGCGGTCTCGGAGGCGACGTGGACAGTATCCGCCATGTCGAAAGCGTAGACCAGAATCCTATCGGCACGTCGTCGCGCAGCAATCCGGCCACCTACCTCAAGGCTTACGATGAGATTCGCAAACTATATGCCGACACCCAGGCCGCCCGGCAGATGGGCTTCTCTGCCGCATGGTTCTCCTTCAACACCGACGGAGGCCGCTGCGACGAGTGCAAGGGAGAAGGCACCGTTACCATACCGATGCAGTTCATGGCTGACATTACCATCCCCTGCGAGGCGTGCGGCGGCAAGCGCTTCAAGAAAGAGGTGCTGGAGATAGAGTACAAAGGAAAGAACATAACCGATGTCCTCGATATGACAGTCAATCAGGCCATAGACTTCTTCTCTGACGACACCCCGGCTGCCCGCCGTATAGTGCGCCGTCTGCGTCCGCTGCAGGATGTAGGCTTAGGCTACATAAAGCTCGGCCAAAGCTCCTCGTCGCTATCCGGCGGCGAGAATCAGCGCGTGAAGCTCGCCAGCTTTCTTGCCCAGGAGAAGAATGAGCCTACGCTCTATATCTTCGACGAACCTACCACCGGACTGCATTTCCACGACATATCAACGCTTCTCAAGTCTCTGCGCAGTCTTGTGGACCGCGGCCACACGGTAGTGATAATAGAGCATAATATGGATGTGATAAAATGCGCCGACCATGTCATAGACATAGGTCCCGAAGGAGGTGAGCAGGGGGGCAGGGTAGTGGCCACCGGCACTCCGGAGCAGATAGCCGCCAATCCCGATTCCTATACCGGCCGCTTTCTGCGCGACATGAAGCTGCTCTGACTGACACAAATTGCGAAACAATGATGAATAGACTTCACTTATATATCTTCTCCCTTCTGCTGGTCTGCGCCGGCGTGGCGTCATGCGGCTCAGATGGCGACAAGACTGCCTCCGGGCAGCCTCAGACCGACGGGCTTTTCCGTGATCTGACACAGGTCTACATATCTTATACCGACTCGCTTGGCCGCATCGTCTGCCGCGCTGACAGCGACAGCGTAGCCCGCGCTGAGGCCGTGAGTCTAATCGGACGGTTCGAGCAGCAGCTGTACCGCACATACCGCCGCTATCCAGCCGATCTCGACATGGCTCTGAACGAGACCCAGAACGACAGCCTCTGGCATCTGACCCAGCGTTTCATCAATGTGCGCCGCCGTGTCAGCATGCCGGTTCTGCCCCCTGATACGCTTACTGCGGCCCCGTCTGATACTGTCAGCTCTGTAACCGACAGGAAAAACTGACCTGCATATCCCGTTTGATGCTGTCAGGAAGTTTTTCGATGAATATCTGAAATAATCATCCGGCGGCACTAACCGTCAATGACAAGGACAGGCAGCCTGAGACGGCTGCCTGTTTTTTGATAATGAAGTATTGTCATCGGAATACTTCACAATGATTTTTAAGTTTTGTTTTCCAAAAAAATTTGGATAATTCAGAAATTGGCATTACTTTTGTGCTTTGAAAAATGAGGATAGTCCGGCGTTCAGTCCGGTACTGAGCCCATTATGACGCCGGCGTAATCCGGCTGCCGGATTTCCGGTATTCATATCTTGAAATATCAACACAATATTATAACTGAATTTTTAAATCAATATTGCCTATAGCCCGACTTCTACTTCACAAACAAAGCAAGGAATAGAAAATGGTAAAAATGACAAGCATGCCTGACGAACAGTTGGTCAAGGCTTATGCGCAGGGCGACAACAATGCTTTCGACATACTGCTGAAGCGTCATCAGGAACGCGTCTACGGCTACATCCTCCGCATCATCAAGAACGAGGACATAGCCAACGACATCTTCCAGGATACGTTTATGAAAGCCATCGTCACAATCCGCCAGGGACGCTATACCGACTCCGGTAAGTTTCCCGCCTGGATTTCCCGCATCGCGCATAATCTGATTATCGACTACTTCCGCCAGGAGAAGTCAGAGAATCTCCAGAGCTGCGACTGCGATGAGGTGGATATCCTCAACCGCAAGGAGCTGAGCGAGGATACCGTAGAAGACCTTATAATCTCCGAGCAGATACACGACGATGTGCGCTACCTTATCGACGAGCTGCCCGAAGCCCAGCGCGAGGTGCTGAAGATGCGCTATTATCGCTCCATGAGCTTCAAAGAGATAGCCGAGGCGACCGGTGTCAGCATCAATACCGCGTTGGGACGTATGCGCTATGCCATTCTCAACATGCGTCGTATAGCCGCCGAGAAAGATATCGCGCTTAATCTCTGACCCATACTATGAAGTAACGATTTGACCCTTATATGGTTGCGGAAGTCTCACCGGGCTTCCGCAGTTGTTTATATGCAAAGAATGAAGGACCGGTATTACCGCTTATTCACTGTTTTTTTGTAATTTTGCATCTGAAATGCGCATTGTCTTTTGCTGCATATTGGTCGCTGCCCTGGCGCTCGCCTTGTTGCCGGGGTGTTCGTCCGTCAGACACGTGCCTGACGGACAGCTGCTTTTAAACAGTGTCAGGATAGACGTAGACGATTCCACCCATACGGTAGACGCAGAGGAGATGCAGGCTTATCTGCGGCAGCTGCCCAATCATAAATTTCTGTGGAGCGCCAAATTTCAGCTCGGCGTCTACAATCTCAGCGGCAAAGATACCACCAGATGGTGGAACCGCTGGATACGCCGTATGGGCGAAGCTCCGGTAATATATAGCCGCGACCTTACGGCGCAGTCTGCAATGCAGCTGCGGCAGGCTATGGTCAACAAAGGGTTTCTGGGCGCCTCTGTGACGGTAGACACTTTGAGTCGTCCTGAAAAGAAAAAAATGGATGTCCGCTATAAGCTTACACCGGGAGCCCCGCATATCATACAGAATATTGAGTGGAATATAGACGATGATTCCATAGCCGCCATCGTAGATCGCCGCATGACGCGCTCATTGCTCCGGGAAGGGGAATATCTTGATATGGGACTGCTCGACAGCGAGCGCGACCGTATTGCCACTGATTTGCGCAACCGGGGATATTATGCTTTCTCCAAGGAGTTTATTACTTTCAATGCCGATACGACACAGGGCAGCACTGCCGTAGATCTTACGGTAGTGGTCAACAATCCTATGCCCGGGCGTCCGTCGCAGTCCGCAGACTCGCTGCATCATGTACCCAGCTATATCAACAACATATATGTGGTAATGAACTATAATCCGGCGCGAATGATGTCCCCCGGGGACTACGCCGCGCGTGATACCATATATTACGGAGATATCGCCATTCTGACCAATGGCAAGCCCTATCTGCGGCCGGGAGTGGTGGCGGAGAATTGCCTGATTGAGAGAGGAAAGCCATACAATGCACATCGTGTGACACGTACTTATCAGTCACTGGGGCGACTCGACATACTCAATTTTGTCAATATTCAGATGGTTCCTGCCGGATTTGTAGACGGCAAGCAATGGCTGGACGCATATATTCTGCTTACTCCCGGCAAACCGCAGACTATGAGTCTTGAGCTTGAGGGCACCAATTCGGAGGGGGATCTGGGCGTGGCTGCCGCCATAGGATACAGCCACCGCAATATCGGCAAAGGCTCGGAGACATTCACTGCGCGCTTGCGTGGCGCTTACGAATCTCTGTCGGGAGATATCGGCGGTCTGCTGCACGACAGATATATGGAATATTCCCTTGATCTCGGACTCCGTTTCCCTAAGTTCAAGGCGCCTTTCTTATCATCGGACTTCAAGCGTGGTATCCAGGCCTCGACGGAGATAAACATGGCTATGAATTACCAGGAGCGTCCGGAGTATACCCGTATCATCGCCTCCGCCGGACTCAGCTACCAGTGGCGCGAGCGTTACCGGCAGCGACGCCATACGTGGAGCCCCATCGACATAAATTATGTCTATCTGCCGGAGAGTACAAGCGACTTCATCGACAATATAGCTCCCGACAATCCGCTGCTGCGATACAGCTATGAAGATCACTTCATAGAAAGCATGTATTACAGGTATTATTACTCGTCGAAGCGTCCGGAGCGCCCGTATGCCGCAGACCGGCAGCGCGATATCTGGACTATCAGAGCGCAGGCCGAGACTGCCGGAAACCTGCTTTATGCCGTCAACAGTATCTTTACCCATCGCTCCGATGTCAAGGAAAATCCATACAAAGTCTTCGGTATCCGCTACTCCCAGTATATCAAGGCTGAGATGGACTACAGCTTTACCCATATTTTCGACAATCGCAACTCTCTGGCCGTACATGCCGGCCTGGGTGTGGCTTATCCTTACGGCAACTCCCGCATATTGCCTTTCGAGAAACGCTTTTATGGCGGCGGAGCAAATGGCGTGAGGGGCTGGGACGTACGTACTCTGGGTCCCGGCACCTTTGATGCGAGCAACTCCGTCAGTTCGTTTATCAACCAGTGCGGCGACATACGCCTGGATATGAGTGTGGAGTATCGCGCTAAACTGTTCTGGGTAATCGAGACGGCTCTTTTCATTGACGCCGGAAATATCTGGACAATCCATAACTACGAGAACCAGCCGGGCGGCATGTTTCATTTCAATAGTTTCTACAAGGAGCTGGCCGCTGCCTACGGCCTTGGCATACGTTTGAATTTCGATTATTTCCTCCTCCGTTTCGACATGGGTATGAAGGCTCACAATCCGGCCGCCGGCCAGGAGCCTTGGCCCTTGATTCATCCGAAATGGGGGCGCGACTCAAGTTTTCACTTCTCAATAGGATATCCGTTTTAACAATGAAGAAACTCGTACTTTTCGATCTCGACGGCACTCTGCTCAATACAATCAACGACTTGGGTACAAGCTGCAACTATGCGCTTGAGAAATGCGGTTTCAAGCCCCATCCGCTCAATGCCTATCCCTTCATGGTGGGCAACGGCGTCAGAAAGCTCATACAGCGCGCGCAGCCTACGGCTTCCGAGGCGGAGATAGACCGTATTACCGCGGCTTTCAAGGAGTATTATGACCACCATAACTGCGACACCACCGTGCCATACAACGGTATCCATGATTTGTTGCGCCGGCTGACCGAGGCAGGTGTGGCGGTGGCCGTGACTTCCAATAAATACGAGGCTGCGGTAATCGACATTGTGCGTCATTATTTCCCCGACATACCGTTTGTGGCTCTGCGTGGTCAGATAGAGGGCAGGCCGGTAAAGCCGGATCCATCGATTGTCTTCTCCGTACTCAATGACCATCCTACGCCGAAAGCCGATGTGCTGTATGTAGGAGACTCGGCGGTAGACATCGAGACGGCGCGGCGCGCCTGCGTCGAGTCGGTAGGCGTCACGTGGGGATTCAGTCCCGTTTCCCATCTGCGCAACGCCTTCGCCGACTACATAGTCTCTACTCCGGCTGAGATTCTGAAAATCGCCGGCATAGGCTGATTCCGCAATGAGCCGCTACCGTCTTTCCAGCAGCGCCGCCGCCGCTCTTGTCCTGTTTGCGTTTATTTTTGCCGTCAGGGTATGGCAGATGACGCATAAGCACGAGATGCATCCTGACGAAGTGTACTCCGTGATGATTTCGCGGTGCAATCCGCTTTTTTATCAGTCTCCTCCCGATGGCGTCTACAGTGGAGCCGCGCTGGCCTCCATGCTTGCGGACAGCCATTCAATGGGAGAAGACCTGACCGGACTGTGGCGTGACAACGCCGATGTGCCTCACGCGAGTCTTTATTATATGATGTTGCGTGTGGTTACCGATTCGGTCGACAGCTGGAATCCCGATGCTTTTATCCGTATTGGCGGCACTCTGAACCTGATGCTGATGGCATTGGCCTACTTGCTGATGTATCGTCTCGGCAATCTGCTTTTTCCCGGTCGCCGCTGGGCGGTGCTGGCTATGCTTGCCTTAGGATTCGGCTCACAGAGCGCCGGCGACTGCGTGCTGCTGCTGCGCGAGTATCAGCTTGCCGCTACTGCTATAATATGGCTTGTATGGGAGATGGTCGCCTTTATGGAGAAGCGGGGGAGTACGGCGCTTTCTGCCGCCCGGCTTATTCTGCCCACCGTTGTAGCGCTCTCTGCCGGTTATCTCAATGCCTGGTTTCTGCTTCTGGCCTACGGCGCGTCCATGGTATGGCTTTTTGCCTCAGGTCAGCGTAAGGCCGCTATGATGCTTCCGGCCGTCGCCGTAATCGGACTGCTGGCTGCGGTGGCCATTTATCCCGGATTTTTCAATTTTCTGCTGCACAGCAATCCGCATACACGCCTTGCATTCATCAATTTTTCATCCACGATGTCACAGACGTTCAGCCGCGACATTGTAGGGCAGACATTTACAGTAACCGGATTGATTGCCATAGCCGTAGCCGGAGCTGTCACGCTCTGGCAATGCCGCCGATGCGGCAATGCCGCTGCCGGTGGCCGCCGTCGGCTTGCTATCGCTTCGGCTGTAATACTGGCTGCGTTGCTTACTGTCTGCATGGTGCAGTACACCAGTGTCCTCAAGGAGGTAAGATATTCATATCCTTTCCTGCCCCTGCTTGCCCTTATTGTGCCGGTGGCATTATACGGATGGCGCGGCAAGGCGGCTGTAACCGCCGGAGCAGCCCTGACTTTTTTCTACGCCGGGGTCAGCATAACGAGAACGCCGACGCTCGATTACGGGTGGGTACAGCGTAGCCGGCATCTGAAGCATCCTGCCACACTGTATTGCCTTAATCCCAATGAGGTATCTCTTGCCGTCCCCATGCTGAACCCTTATACCGATTACCTGCTTACTTCCGATACGAAGCGCAGCTACACCTCCTGGCCATCGGTCATAGTCCATTACAAGTCAGACAAAGTAGACCGCGGCCTCTACGCTGTAGTTCCCCTGACCGGCCCGCTCAATCTGCTTGTCCGCAAGTAATCCGGTAAATATATATGAATACTATTCGTCCGGTAAGGGATGGAAAGTAGCGGGATTGCCCCATGTCCAGCTGCCGGGATATGCCACCTGGAAGGAATACATGGCTATGCCTAAGTCTATAAGTTGATCGGGCTTTTTAGCCGGTACGTATGCCTGGAGTACAAGCGGCGGTTCACTTCCGTTGTTGTCGCCTTGAGCTGTAGTGTCTGTGGCGGCTTCGGCCATCAGCGAGTCATACATTGCGGCGAGATTCTGCTGCTGTTCCGCCTTTTTCTTGCTCTTCTTTTCTGACGGCTTGACAGGATTGTACGTTGAGGTCCGCTCTTTTATGAGGATGCCTACGGGCTGCCTGTTCATGGCCGACGGAGCGTATGATACAGCTTCCAGTCCCTGAAGCAGCATGGGAAAATGCAGACATATATCTTCCCATGACAGCTCAGTGTCGAGGAAATCCATCGGCGTCAGGCTGTTGCGATGGGTTAACTTTGATAGAATCCCCGACAGACCCGTCTGCTTGCGCTCGGAGCCGTAGCCCAGTGTGATAAGGAAAAGCAGTTTTTCGCCTACACGTATGCGCGCTCCGACATGAGAGGCGGAGAATGTGCCTGACACGAAGCATGTGTCCAGTCCGAGTACGCAAGCCTTCATCAGTATCTGCATGCCGAAGTATCCGGCGCGTTCCATATAGTCGGAGTAGGAAGTGTCGGCGACGCAGGCGATATAGTTACGCACATTGCTGAACATGCCGTAGCTGCGCCCGAAGCCCTGAAACGGCGCCGGGTCGTCGGTCTGGAGCTGAAAGTGCATGCCGGCTTCGTGGGTGTTGACATCTGTAATGGCGGCGTTGAGCTTGCGTATTGTCTCGGCCGGTATGGGCCGGTCGGTATAGGTGCGTACGGAATGGCGGAGCCTCAGGTCTTCTATTGTCATGTGTCAGAGTTTATTGTGAACGGGCCGCGATATCTGATAGGAATCGCGGCCCGGTATAGGAAGTCTGCGTTATTCGCAGGGAATCTGTATGTCGTATTCGCCGAGGAATTTCATGGTGTCGGCAATATAATCTGCCATGACCACATCCTCTTCCACGAATGGTACGCGCTCGCGGTATGCGTCCTTGATGGCCTGCAGGAAGGGAGAGGACTTCAGCGGTTTGCGGAAGTCCAGGCCCTGGGCGGCGTTCATCAGCTCTACGGCAGCGACATAATGGAGGTTGTCGATGATTTTGTGGAGCTTGGTGGCGGCGTTGGCGCCCATGGATACGAGGTCTTCCTGGCCGTTGGAGCTGACTATTGAGTCGCATGATGCGGTAAAGCAGTACATCTTGTTCTGGCTTACCACCGATGCGGCGGCGTATTGGGGAATCATGAAGCCGGAGTTCAGACCCGGTTTGGCCACGAGGAATTCAGGCAGACCGCGCTGGCCGAGTATAAGCTGCGCTACGCGGCGCTCGGAGATATTGCCCAATTCATGCAGCGCCACACCCATGTAGTCGAAAACCAGCGCCAGAGGCTCGCCATGGAAATTTCCGCCGGAGACCACCAGGTCAAGTTCGGTAAATACAGTCGGGTTGTCGGTCACGGAATTGATTTCCGTATGAAGCACCTCGGTCACATGGTGCATGGCGTCCTTTACTGCGCCGTGTACCTGCGGGATGCAGCGGAAGGAGTAGGGATCCTGTACATGCTTCTTCTCGCGGGCGATGATTTCGCTGTCCTTGAGCATGGCGCGGAAAGCCGCTGCCGTCTCTTTCTGGCCGCGGTGCGGGCGCACGTCCTGGATGCATGCGAAGAACGGCTCTATGCGGCCGTCGAAAGCCTCGAGGCTCATCGCTCCGAGCGCGTCGAACGTATGTACGACGTGCCAGCCGTCAATCAGAGCCTTGATGCCGTTGGCACTCATAAACTGTGTGCCGTTGAGCAGAGCCAGACCCTCTTTGCTCTTGAGCTTGATGGGACGCCAGCCGAAGATATTGAGTATTTCGCTGCCTTTGAAGCGCTTGCCATCGTGCATTGCCTCGCCTTCGCCTATAAGGGGGAGAAAGAGATTGGCCAGGGGAGCCAGGTCGCCCGAAGCGCCGAGGGAACCACGGTCGTAGACTACAGGCAGAATGTCATTATTATAGAAGTCGAGGATACGCTGTACAGTCTCCACCTGCACGCCGCTGAATCCGAAGGAGAGGGCGTGGGCCTTGAGAAGCAACATCAGCTTGACGATGGTGCCGTCTACAGGAGTACCGATGGAGCAGGAGTGGCTCTTGACCAGGTTTTCCTGAAGTACGCCGAGTTCTTCGGGCGAGATGGAGCGGTTGCAGAGCGAGCCGAATCCGGTGGTAACGCCGTAGATCGGCTTATCGCTTTCGGCAGCCTTGCGGTCCAGATACTCGCGGCAGTGGCTTATCTTCTCGATTGCTGTCTCGGAGAGTACGAGCTTCGTGCGGTCACGCAGTATCGTCTCTATCAGGTCGTAGGTCAGCTCGGAGCTGCCTATGGCGTATGTTTCTAATTTTTTAGTCATATTGTCAATCGTTTTTAGCTACCACACGTCCTCGGCTGATGACTGTACGAACGCAATTCATGCCGACGTAGTAGGGCAACATTCTGTAATTATCAGTGTTAAGTATTATTATATCCGCGTCTTTACCTTGCTCCAGCGAGCCGGTGCGCTCAGCCAGGTCTACGGCGGCGGCGCCATTGATGGTAAGGGCGGTAATAGTCTCCTCTATGGTCATGTTCATATAGATGCATGCCAGAGCTATGGTCAGCGGGATCGATCCGGAGAAGCATGAGCCGGGATTGAGGTCTGTGGCGAGAGCCACGGCGGCGCCGCTGTCTATGAATTTACGGGCTGGCGCGTACGGCTCTTTCAGTGTAAATGCTGTCAGCGGAAGCAGTGTGGCCACTACGCCGGCGGCAGCCATATCCTCGACACCCTGGTCGCTGACATGCAGCAGATGGTCGGCCGACACGGCGCCCAGTTCGGCTGCCAGTTCGGCTCCTCCGAGTGTCACGATTTCGTCGGCGTGGAGCTTGAGCTTGAAGCCGGCTTCGCGCGCGGCTTTGAGAAAACGGCGTGAGTCTTCGATTTCAAATACGTTTTTCTCAGTGAAGATATCGCAGAAGCGGGCCTTGCCTTTGACTGCGGGCAGCATTTCGCTGATCATCAGGTCTACATACTCGGCGGTGCGCCCCTTGTATTCTTTCGGCACGGCGTGCGCTCCTAAGAAAGTGGCCACGATACGCAGCTTTTGATTAGGGTCGGAGGCCAGACGGTCGATGGCGTCAAGCATCTTCAGCTCGGTGGCTGTGTCCAGTCCGTAACCGCTTTTGGCCTCTACGGTAGTGACGCCCATGGCGGCCATGCGGTCTATGAACCACTGCGCTTTCCTTGCGAGAGCCTCGGCCGACTCGGTGCGGGTGGCGTTGACGGTAGACTGTATGCCGCCGCCGCGCTCCATGATACTCATGTAGGAGTCGCCTTTCAGCCTCCATTCAAATTCATCGGGACGATAGCCGCCGAAAATCAGGTGGGTGTGAGAGTCGACGAATCCGGGCAGCACGGCGCATCCGCCGGCGTCGATATGGCTGTAGCGGCTCTCGTCGGTCACGGCAGGCATGTCGCTTTGCGGTCCGGCATAGTCTATCACGCCGTCGGTCACTACGATAGCGGCTTTTTCCACCGTATGCAGCGAAGCCATGTCCGCTCCCTTGCGGGCCGAGCGGCCCAGGGGAGTGGACATGACAGCGTTTGTTATGATTACCGAATTGTTCATTTGTCTATGATGGCGTTAACCTGCTTCACAATCTCTGCCTCGCGCTCGCATGCCTTCGCGGCTATGCCGGCGGCTTCGTCAAGCAGAGCGTCGGCCTTGGCCCGGTCTTTGAGTCCGGCGGCGTTGATGCGGACATTCAGGTGCGCTCCGAGTACTGCTGCGCGGGCAGCCAGAGCGCCCACACCGGCATCGCTGACAGAGGCCGGGTTGCCATTCTGAGCCATGGCCTCCAGCACATCGAAAGTCTCGTATGCGGCTTTCATGGTGCGCAGAGGCACCTCGGTGGCGTAGAGCGTGGCAGCCTCAAGGGCTGCGGCGCGGGCAGCCTTCTCCTCGGCGCTTTTCTTAGGCATGGCGAAGACGGCCATTATGCGGTTGAACGCTTCGGTGTCTTCGTCTACGAGATGGATCAGACGCTCCTGTATGGCGCGGCCCTGCTCGGCGACGTCGGAAAATTCCTCCCAGCGGTCGTCCCAGCCAGCTTTGTGAGCTGAGAGATTGGCCACCATTGTACCCAGAGCAGCGGCAAGCGCGCCCATGTAGGCGGCGATGGAGCCTCCGCCGGGAGCCGGAGATTCTGAAGCTGTCTCATCGGCGAAAGCCTTGCAGGTCATGTCGACAAGTTTCTTGCTGCTTTTGTCGGCTTCAAGCATGTATTCGATGATTTTTTCATCGGGATTGAACTCCTTGAGCTCATCAAGTCCCATTGACTTGACTGCGATTTTGATAATCTCGCTGTCAGGTATGCCGAGCGAACGCTGCTGCATGCGCAGATAGTGCTTGCCGGCGTCAATGATGGCCCGCTTCGGAATAAGTCCCACAATCTCGGTGCCGGTCACGCGTATGCCGCGGGCTGCGGCAGCGCGGCTTACCTCGTCGAAGGCCTTGTGGAGAGGCGTGACGCCCATGTCGGTAATGTTCATGGATACCTGAGCGATGCCGTATTCGTCTATGAACCAGCCGATAGCTTTGGTTCCTTTGAGGGTACCGGGAATCATGACGGGATTGCCGTTCTCATCCTTTACCGGCTTGCCGGTGACTTTGCCGCCTTCGCGCATGGGGCGTCCTTTTTCGCGTACATCGAAGGCGATGGCGTTGGCGCGGCGGGTAGAGGTCGTGTTCAGATTGAAATTGACGGCAATCAGGAAGTCACGCGCGCCTACGGCTGTGGCTCCGGTGCGGGCGGCCTGCTCGTCGTAGGGGCGGTCGCCGAAGTCCGGAGCTTTGCCTTCGTGGTTCATCTTCTCGGGCAGAGCTTCATACTCGCCTTCCCTGCAGACTGCCAGGTTCTTGCGTTCGGGGGTAAAAGCTGCGGCCTCGTAGCAGTAGGTAGGTATGCCCAGTTCCGCGGAGATGCGCTCGGCCAGCTGACGGGCCAGAGCGGCGCACTCCTCAAGTGTGATGCCGCTTACGGGTATAAGGGGAAGCACGTCAGTGGCGCCCATGCGGGGATGCGCCCCGTGATGCTGGCGCATATCTATGAGTTCTGCCGCTTTCTTTACGGCCCGGACAGCTGCGTCCATGACCTGACGGGGTTCGCCTACGAAGGTCACGACAGTGCGGTTTGTGGCTTCTCCGGGGTCTACGTCCAGAAGCTTTACCTCGCCGCCTTTCTCGATTTCGGCGGTAATAGCGTCAATCACGCTTTTGTCACGTCCCTCGGAAAAGTTGGGGACACATTCGATAATCTGTTTCACAATTACAATGGGTCTTATACAGTATTAGATATTACAAAGTTTCTCGATGAGTGCGTCATCAGCCAGATAAGGCTCTGTGATGGCGAAGCCGTCGGCTCCGTGCTCGTTGTTCCACTGCACTACGGTAGACATGGCGTTCTCGTTGCGTGCCCACGAACGGCGTGCCACGCCGCCCATCACGTCCCACAGCATGGCCTGGCGCAGAATGTTGTCCACGCGCTCGGAGCCGTCGCATACCATGCCGAAGCCGCCGTTGATGGCTTTGCCTATGCCTACGCCGCCGCCGTTGTGCAGAGCTACGAGGCTCATGCCGCGGGCGCAGTTGCCTGCGAAGCACTGGACAGCCATGTCGGCCATGACGTTGGAGCCGTCCTTGATGTTGGAGGTCTCGCGGAAAGGCGAGTCAGTGCCGCTGACATCGTGGTGGTCACGACCGAGCATGATGGGGCCGACTTCGCCGTTGCGTACCATCTCGTTGAACTTCAGAGCTATGGCCAGACGTCCGGCAGCGTCCTGATAGAGTATGCGCGCCTGGGTGCCGACTACAAGCGCGTTCTTTTCGGCGTCGCGGATCCAGTTGTAGTTATCACGGTCCTGGCCGCGGCGGTTGATGTCGATGCACGACATGGCGGCCTTGTCGGTCTTGATCAGGTCTTCATGTTTGCCCGAGAGGCATACCCAGCGGAAGGGACCGTAGCCATAGTCGAAAAGCATGGGACCCATGATGTCTTCCACGTATGACGGCCAGATGAAGCCGTCCTTCTCGTCCACGCCGTTGCGCGAAATCTCTTTTACTCCGGCATCGTAGACGGCTTTCATAAATGAGTTGCCGTAATCGAAGAAGTAGGTGCCTCGCGCCACCAGGGCTTTTATGGCATTGAAGTGGCGGCGCAGCGACTCGTCGACCAGCTGACGGAAGCGGTCGGGATCATTGTGGAGCAGCTGCGTGCGCTCGGCGAAGGAGATGCCGGCGGGGCAATATCCGCCCTCGTAAACGGCATGGCAGGAGGTCTGGTCGGACAGCAATTCTACCTTTTCGCCGTGGGCTACGGCATATTCAAGCAAATCCACGACATTGCCGTGATAAGCTATGGAAACGGGGCGGCCGGCCTCCATGGCCTCGTGGGCAAGACGGAAGGCTGTCGGTATGTCGTCGGTAACCTCCTGTACCCAGCCCTGGTCATGGCGGGTCTTGATACGCGACTCGTCGACCTCGGCGATAATGGCGGCGGCTCCGGCTATCTCTGCGGCTTTCGGCTGAGCGCCGCTCATGCCTCCGAGACCGGACGAGATGAACAGATGGCCGGCGAGATTACCCTCTTCCGGGATGCCGAGCTTCATGCGTCCTGCATTGAGCAACGTGTTGAAAGTGCCGTGGACGATGCCTTGCGGACCGATATACATCCAGCCTCCGGCAGTCATCTGTCCGTAGTTGGCCACACCGAGCTGCATGGCTTCGTGCCAGTCGTGGAGATTGTCGAACATACCGACCATCATTGCGTTGGTAATTATCACGCGCGGCGCGTCGGGGCGCGACGGAAACAGTCCGAGCGGATGGCCGCTCTCCACGACGAGAGTCTGGTTTTCAGTCAGTTCTTCAAGATACATCTTGATGAGCCGATACTGCATCCAGTTCTGGCAAACCTGTCCGGTCTCGCCGTAAGTGACGAGTTCGTAGGGGTACAGGGCTATGTCGAAGCAGAGGTTGTTGTCAATCATTACCTGGAAAGCCTTGCCTTCAAGGCATTTTCCTTTATATTGGTCTATGGGCTTGGCCTTGAGGTCTCCCTGGGGACGGAAGCGGTAGCCGTAGATACGGCCGCGTGTGCGGAGCTCTTCAAGAAACTCAGGTGCGAGCTTCTCGTGGAGAGAGGGATGGATATAGCGCAGGGCGTTGCGCAGCGCTACTGCTGTCTTCTGTGGTGAAAGTGTGTAGCCGCGGTCAGGCGCGCGGCGGATACCCTCCTGAAATTCAGGATATTCGGGCAGTACGGGTGGTAGTGTAAGTGACATTGTATAATGTTGTATTGGTATTAGTTGTAATAGTGGCGCAGCCCGGAGTCAACCGTGACTGCGCCGGAAGGGGATTATTTCTTTTCAGGGGTCTGAGTCGCTACTGCCGCGGTATCGGGAGCTGCGGCGGCTGCCGGAGTTTTCAATCCTTTGGTGCCGGGACCCTGTTTCAGATACTTGTCGAGGAAGCGGAAGAAGACGCGCTGCCACAGTATGGCGTTCTGGGGTTTAAGCACCCAGTGGTTTTCGTCGGGGAAGACGAGCATCTCAGCCTCCAGGCCGTTCATTTTTGCGGCGTTGAAAGCCATCATGCCCTGAGAGGCGAGGATACGGTAGTCAAGCTCGCCGACAGTGATGAGCATGGGAGCGGTCCAATCCTGTACGAAGCGGTGGGGGGAATTGGCGTAAGTACGCTGGGCAGTCTCGTTGTTCTTGTCCCAGTAAGGGCCGCCGATATCGTAATCGGCAAACCACATTTCCTCTGTTTCAAGATACTGAGCCTCGATATTGAAAATACCGGCGTGAGCCACAAGAGCGGCGAAGCGGCCTTCGTGATGTCCTGCCAGCCAGTAGACCGAGAAGCCTCCATAGCTTGCGCCGATGGCTCCGATATGATCGCCGTCGATATACGGCTCTTTCTTCATCTCGTCGACTGCGGAGAGGTAGTCACGCATGTTCATGCCGCCGTAGTCGCCGGAAATCTGCGCGTTCCACTCGGTGCCGAAGCCGGGCAGGCCATGACGGTTGGGGCAGATGACGATGTAGCCGTGGCTGGCCATGATCTGGAAGTTCCAGCGGTAGCTCCACATCTGGCTGACAGCCTGCTGCGGGCCTCCCTGGCAGTAGAGAATGGCGGGATACTTCTTGTTGGGGTCGAAATCAGGCGGATAGACCACCCAGGTAGTCATGTCGTAGCCGTCCTTGGTGGGGATAATCTTTTTCTCCACATTGCCAAGACGCAGCTTCGAGAGCAGCTCTTTGTTGATTTCCGTGATGTCGGTGGTCTTGCCTCCGCTCACGGTGCAGACCTCGTTGGGGCGGCTCATACTGTGACGCAGAGCCAGCGCCTTGCCGCCGGAGAGCGCCTGGACTCCGACATAATCCCAGTCGCCGGCCTTGTCGCCGTCTTTGGACTGCGGTGTAATCTGCACGAATGAAGGATTGGCGAGATCCACACGGAATATAGGCTGAGTGCCTTGATAATAAGCGTTGATGACGATGCTTTTGCCGTCCGGCGCCCAACTCAGGCCCTCGACACTGTAGTCCCAACCGGTCTCGGCGGTAATGTTGCGCACCTTGCGGGTCTTCATGTCCATGATGAGCAGGCGGTTCTGGTCGCTCTCATATTTTGCGGTCTTCATGCTCATCCAGGCCAGCTGAGTGCCGTCGGGCGAGAAGACAGGGTTGGTGTCGTATCCCTCGCCGGCCTCGTAGGCGGTGTTGGACTTGTCGGTCAGACACTCTGTGGTCTTGGCTGAAGCCAGGTCGTAAAGATAAAGGTTGGAGTCAGTGGAGAAGGCGTAGTTCATGCCGGTCTGCTTGCGGCAGGTATAGACGAGCTGCCGGCTGTCGGCCGTCCAGGCGAAAGACTCCGGACCGCCGAACGGCTTCATCGGCGACTCGTAGGCGGTACCCTCGAGTATGTCGGTGCCTTTGGTAATATAGTCGCCTTCGTATCGGGCTACGAAAGGATGGGGTATTTCTGTTACCCACTCGTCCCAGTGCTTGTACATCAGGTCATCGACGATGCGGCCCGATGTCAGAGGCAGATCCTTGAGCAGATCTTCATTCTTGCTGTATGGCTTGACATTGGCGGCATAGACCAGATTCTTGCTGTCAGGAGCGAACTTGAAGCACAGTACGCCGCCCGGGATATTGGTAATCTTGCGTATGCCGCGTCCGTCGGCTCCCATCACATATATCTGCCGGTCCTTGGTTTCGGGGCATGTGCCGACGAAAGCTATTTTCTGACCGTTCTCTATCCACTGGATATTAGCCTCGCTGCCGGCAGTGCGGGTCACGCGGCGCTGACCGGAACCATCGACATTCATCAGGTAAATTTCGGCGTTGCTCTTGTCGGAGGCAATGTCTTCGTAAGCGACGGTAAAGGCAATCTTCTTGCCGTCAGGGCTGGCGACAGCTTCGCCCACACGCCCGAAAGCCTCGAGTACTTCAGGCGTAATCTCGCCGTTTACCACCTGAACATCAGGTTTTTCGATGATTTTTTCATCGGAACCGATTCCGTTCTGGCAACCTGTGGCAAGAGCTGTAACAGCTAAAGCTGACATGGTTAATGCAAATTTATTCATACTTAAATTTAAGGTTGTTGATATCAATACGCGAAGTTACGAAAAAAAAACGACACGTGCAGACCCAACGACCATTTTTTACATTAACAATCCAGCGCCGGGTGTTTTTGTCAGAGTTCGCTTGGCTCGGAGTTGTTGTCCTCAGCCAGAGCTTCTGCTTCGAAGGCCTCGGCTTCTTTAGGCGTCAGCTCGCCCTGGAAAATGCCGAGACGGTCATATTTGAGCTGTTTGCCATTTGCAAGACCGACAGTGTAGTAAAGTGACGAACGGGTAACGCGCACGATGTTCTCCCCTGAATATTTTTTCTCCACACTGTTGCGTATGGCTTTGGGCACAAGCGCATCGGGTACGCTCTTCTTTTTGCAGTCGATGTGTGTCCAGCGGCCCTTGTTGCTGAACTCAATCTTGGTGCCGTTGGTCAGCTTGACATCATAGTCAGTCTTCTTCAGCAGATGTTTGTCAACCTTAATCATGCTGACCTTGGCTTTTGGAAAATGCTCGTCAAGCATTTCACGCGCTTCCTGCGGTAGCTCCTCGCGGTTGATGGTGTATTTATCGAAAGGAAGTTTGGCTGATGCAGAGATTACCCCGAGTATCACAAATGTGAGCACAATAAATTTTTTAATCATGTGTTTTGATGTATTATAGTTCTCAGGTGTAACGCCCGACCGTGACAAATGTTTGATACCGGTCGTGTCTTTTATGAAAATTTAAGAGGACGTTGCATATCAGGGTAATTAAGAGGCTGTTTAAAAATAAACGTTAATTATGGGTCGGAATCGCAACTTGGATTTTGCCATGCTCCTTCGACTTAACCGGATTCTGACTGAAAATCCGTCGCCCATAATTAACGTTTATTTTTCAGCAGCCTCTAAAAACGTGATTTTTCGGTGTTTCCTGCGCCGGTGCCACGGTAGCGGTCACGGGTGGTGTTGAAGCGGTACTGGAGAGTAAGCATTACCGAGCGGCCGGGCGAGAAATTCTTTTGAACGAGCTTGACGGCATCGTTATACATAAGCGCGTCATTCTGCGATGTGTTGAACAGGTCTTTTGCTTCAAGAGTGATGCTGAAAGAGTTGTTGAAGAATCCTTTGTAAATCTTGGCATTGACATACCAGGGAGTGTTCGACAGTTTCATGTTGTTGTCCCAGTAGTGCGTCGTCAGTTGAGCGTCTATATTTAGCCAGATGTCGAAAGGAAGATGAATGGCGTTCTGCCACTGAAACAGAAAGCCCGGACTGTTCATCTTCATCGGTTGACCGTCGACCGGCAGCGTGAGCCATTGCTTCATCATGCCGACGTTCATACGCGGTTGCCAGATGCCGACCTGAAACTGTCCGCCGACGAAGGCCTGAAGATAATGGCGGTGGTCAAGGTTGGCAGTGCGGAAGATGGTTGCCTCTCCGTCAGCTCCGTAAGGCTCTGTGATGAAATGCACGCCGTCCTTGAAATATGTATATGACACTTGGACGAAGAGCTGACGCCACTGAGCCATATATTCCACGGTCTGCATTTTTGTAGGTTTAAGATATGGATTGCCGGTCTCGTAGGTAAGGCGGTTGATGTAGCTGACGGCTCCATCGAGCTGCCCGTAGCCTGGGCGAACGGTTTTGCCTGTGTAGTTCAGAGCCATGCGGACTTTTCCTATCTGCGTGGCGACGTTGAGAGAGGGAAACAGATTGTTGTATGTCTTGCTTTGGCCGTCGCGGCGCTCTCCCATCTCGTAGTAATCAAATTTCACATGCTCGTAGCGGAGCCCGATGCCGACGTTGAAGCTGCCGAATTGCCGCGCAAACTCCACAAAAGCCGCGATGTTGTTTTCATCCACACGGTTGTCTGCATCCTGAGCTTCAGGAATATTAGAGGTAAAGAGATTCGTGGTGCGTGTATCGGTGTATTCCTCGCCAAACTGCATCTGCCCCTGCCAAAGAGGATGACTGATTACCAATTTCTCGGCAAACATGCGGTTGCGGCCGGCCGATTCGGTGCTGACATTGCGGTCGTCTCCCATCTCGCTGAGCTCGTCGCTCAATGAAAGCTCACGGTTTTTATACCATAGATAATCCGCGTTAAAGTCAATGTTGAACTTGCCGACAGTACCGTTATAATAAAGATTGACATTATGGCGCGGCACTGCCGTGAAGCTGTTGTTCAGATTGGAATTATAGCGGTCGAGCAAAGCGCCGTTCAGCCATACTTCGCTCGGGATTGTCCCGGAGGTATGGTGGCGGTTCCAGCTGTTCTGATAATATGCGCCTATGCTGTGCTTATCATTGAACATGAAGGAAAAGCCGACTTTGCCCGTCATATCGTTGTAGGATTGTTTGCCTATTGTGCGGAACGACTGATTATAGGTGCCCGACGCAGTGGCAGTGGTCATATCGTTTGAGCGGTCGTCGCGGTTGTCGCCATACCACCATCCGTAATTGGCAAACAGTTCGAGTCCGCCTGTACGGTATTTCATATCAATCGAGTTTCCGGTCCGGAAATAATGCTGAAAACCGTTGTCGGTACGGAGGGTTCCGCTGAATCCGTCGCCTTTCGGCGGTTTCGTCCGGATCAGAATGACAGCCTTTACATTGGCTGCGTAAGAGGCTCCTGGATTAGTTATGACCGAAACATTCTTTATGTCGTTGGAATTGAGCTGCCGAAGCTCCTGAATATCGTTGACCTTGCGGCCGTTGATGTAGATTGTCGGTTCGCCTTTGCCGAAGACTTCCAGTTTGCCGTCCGTGTTTACCACCATCGGCACTCGTGTCAGCACGTCATTTGCCGTACCTGCGATGGCAAGCGAGCTACCCTCGACATTGGTGACGAGTGCATTCCCTTTCATAGTCGTCGAGGGGCGTGTGGCGCGGACTGTCACTTCTCCGAGATCTACCGTAGCGGGCGTAAGATTGATTATTCCCATGTTGCCCGAAGCAGGTACCGGGAGTTCGGAGGTTACATAACCGACAAAGGAACATTTTGCGGCAAGGTCTCCGGCGCTATCGGTTGAAATAGAGAATATGCCTGCTTTGTCGGTGACAGTACCAGTGATATAAGTTGAGTCGCGGTATAACACGACATTGACGTAGTCGAGCGGAGCATTGTTTTCTCCGACGACTTTTCCGGAAATCTCCCGGCCATCTGCAGCCGTGACTGCTGCTGAGGCAAGCATAAGAGTGAGGATTTGTTTACTGATTTTAGTTTTCATTTTACATCAGACTTTAATGATTTTCTGATGCAAAATTATCTCCAAAGAGATTTTAACTCCAAATATAAAAGTCTTAACACAAGAGATGCAACCCGCTGATAATCAGAGATTGCATCTCTTGAAAGTCTTAATAAGGCATCGATCTCTCTTAATCTCCCCTTAATCCTTGCTCCGGTTTCTCAGGAACATGACGATATCCTGCTTTTCGGGCACGCCGAGCTTCTTTCTTATCGAGGATTTACGCACATAGATTGTGGAGGTAGTCTGTCCGGTTATCACGCTTATCTCTTTCGTTGAGAATCCGGCTGTCATAAGAACGATAATCTGTTCCTCTTTCGGAGTGAGTTGTTCTCCATATTGTCGGTGCAGATTACTGTAAAAGCCGTAATAGAGGTTGTCAATCATCTCAAAAACCTTTACCCAGTCCACGAGCTCGCCATTGGTTTCGCCATCGATGGCTGAGATTTTGCGCAGCATCTCTCTGTTTTGCTCGGTGGGAGTCTCTGCCACCATCTTGATGATGCCGAGTTGCTTGAGCATGATGCTGCGGAGCGCAGACGAGTCGGCTTTTTCAGTGCCCTGCACGGGAGCGGCTTTGTATTCATCCACCATTTTCTGCAACGCCTCGATGCGCTCTTCATTGTCGCGTTCACGCTGACGGCGTGTCCTGATAATCCATGCACTGGCGCCGAGTATCAGGAGTGCCACAAGACTTATGATAAGGATGATTACGGTCTTATGTTGGCTTTCGGCTTTCAGTGCCAATGCACGGTTCTGCTGATGCAGAGCCCCTTGCTCCGATTCCCATTGAGACGCCTTCATACGGTTGAGACGCTCGTTCTGCCGGTTGTTTAGCCCCGTAATCTGCATCAGCTTTATGCGTCCCGTACGCTTATAGTCAATCACTGCATGGAGCATATTGCTGTAGCTGCGGAAGTATGAATCATCATCGCCTCTTATTTTGTAGGCAAGACTGTCGGCGATTGCGATGTGTCGGGCTGCCCGGTTCACATCTCCACGGTTTAAGGCATTCATAGCGTATTGGAAATGAAGCAGATCGACAGCTCCGTTTTCCGGTCCGGCTTTTCTGAATATTTCGCCGATAAGACTGTCGCTTTCATCTTCCCGTCCGGCTTCAGTAAGGACTTGGGCACGGTCGACTGTAAACTGAAACTGCTTGTCGCCCCAGTTGTGACGGCGGGCATACTCAATAAGCTCGGTCCCGATATATAAAGCAGAGTCTACCTTACCGGCATATAAGTAGCCTCCCATAAGCATATACTTCGTTTCTATCTTTCTGAGACTGTCTGTCTCCAGCTGATAAAGCCTTTTCGCCAGCTGTATAATCTGTTGCCCCTGATACTCTGATGCACCGAGCAAGACACGGATTCTTAGAGCCTCGGCCATTAGTGAATCGGGCACATCAGACAGTCTTGTGAGAGAATCAAGCATCGCAATGGCGCCCCGAGTGTCGCCAAGCCAAAATTTATAGAAGGCAAGCGCAGTACTGCTCCTCATATCTTTCACAATATCCTTTCCGCTATAATAATTGTGGGCGAAAGATATAAGCGAATCTCCAATCATGGAGCGGTTGCTGTTGATATGACCGTAAGCCTTCAGGAAATGATATTTAGCCTTTAAAGAGTCAATATTTAGATCGGACGGGTCTATTGCTTCCAGAATAGTCAATGCGCTATCCGCATTGCTCTGCATCAATTTCTCGGCACGGTTTATCTCGTCATCATACTGTGACATCGGCTTCGAACAGGAAGCTATGACCGATATGGCAAGAATCGAAAATACATATATCAGTTTTCTCATTATAGTGTAATAGGCTGTTTAATCACAAATGTGAATTATGGAGCGGCGGATTTTCAGGCAGAATCCGGTTAAGTCGAAGGAGCATTAGCGGGCTATGCGACTGAGACGCGGCCGGATTCTGACGAAAATCCGGCGGACAATGCAAATTATCCTTATTTTTTATCATTGTGTGTAAAATTATTCAACTCAGTTATTATTGCGCGGTCTAGAAATCGCAAATGTATTTTGTCCTTTGTCTCAGTCGCATAGCCCGCTATGCTCCTTCGCCTGCATGACAAAATCCAAGTTGCGATTTCGACCCCATAATTCACATTTGTTATTAAACAGCC